>DASXZB010000001.1:0-3572 GCA_036502145.1 Solirubrobacteraceae bacterium
GCCCTGCGCAACCTCGCCATCGGCGCCCTACACCTACTCGGCAGACGCGACATCACCGAAGCAACCCGATGGGCGACCCGCGTCATGGACCGACCATTCAAGATCCTCAAACTCACATCATGATCTTGGAACGCCCGTGACCTTCAGCCCCGGGCTTCCAGAGGTTCGAGAACGCGTTTCTCAGCGCTGACGCGACGACGGTGCGAGCAGGCCCAGGGCGCGGGCCCGCGCGACGGTCTCCGCGCGTTTGTGTGTCCCGAGCTTGGCGTAGAGGTGGTACATGTGTGACTTGACGGTGTGCACGGACAGGTAGAGCTCCCGGGCGATCTCGGGTGCGGACAGATGGGTCGGCAGGTAGCGCAGGATGCGCTTCTCGCTCTCGCTGAGCGACTCGCGTAGCGCTTCCGGTTCGCCCGGCGATGGCGCTGGGCTCCCGCCGGCCAGCAGGTTCAGGATCTCGGCGACCAGGGAGGCGTGCGACGTGTGGTGCCGGGAATGGCGCTCGAGCAGCCCGGGCGCGGGGTGGAACAGGAACGGGTAGAGGACGCCGTCAGGTTCGGCGAGATCCAGCCCGCGCTCGAGGGCGCTCTCGGCGGTCCGGGTCTCGCCGAGGGAATCGCGCGCGATGGCCTCGAGCACGAAGGCCTGCACCAGCCAGTGCGGGATGGCAACAGGGGCGGTGTGGTCGAGGACGGGCGCGAGCGCGACCGTCGCCGCTTCGGGGTCGTCCTGGGCGAGTCGCAGTGCCGCAAGGGCGGTACGCATCTCACCGGACTCCCGGCCTTGGTCGTCCAGCTCTGCGAAGACCCGTTCGGCGCGGTCGGTCTCGCCCACCCGCACGAGCAATTGCAACAGGTGTCCTCGCATCCCCGTCGCGAGCGCGTGCGGGACGACGAGCAGCTCGGCGAGCGCCTCGGCCGCCCGGAAAGCACGCAGCGCCGCCTGATCGCGGCCGCGAGCCAGCTCGAGGCCGCCGCGAGCGCAGCGGAGCAGGAGCCCGGCCGCTGGTTCTACCTCCACCCGAAGCGCGCGTTCGGCGCGATCGAGCCACGGCTCGGCCTCCTCTAGCCGTCCCTGGCCGACCATCGCGTAAGCCTGTACCGCATAGGCAACAGCGACGGTCGGCTCCTCGGCCCAGCCGTGCCGTCGGGCCAACTCGATCGCCTGCCTGCACCGCTCCGCTGCCAGGGTAAACGACGACCGAATGCCCGCGACCATCGCCCAGAGCCCAAGGCCGGCAATCTCGAGGAAGGGCCGCTCGATCCGATGCGCCAGCGCGAGGCCCTGTTCGAGGTGTCGCTCTGCCTCGTCGAGTCGGGCGGTCCACAGCTGTGCGGCGCCGAGGCTGATCAGTGCCAGCGCGCGCAGTTGGTCACCCTGTCCCAGTTGTGCTGTGTCCTGAGCCTCGGCCAGCGCCAGCAACGCCTGTGTCTCCTCGACCACGGCCGGCAGGTCGCTGCGCTGACGGGCCACGGTGAGCCGCAGGATCGCGAGCCGGATCTTCAAGCGTCCGCGCCGGTCGGCACTCACCGACGCCGCCTCTCGCGTGGCGAGCGCGAGGTACCCCTCGGCCGCCTCGATCGATCCCCGAATCACCTGGTCGGCCCCCATCAGCCCGGCGAACTCCGCATCCGACGTCACGACACCGGCCGGGAATCCGGTGAGGAGATCGTGCAAGGTTGCTGCTCGTCCGTCGAGATAGAGGCCGAACCAGTGGTCGGCGAGCAGGGCGACAGCCTGACGCCAGTGCCCTCCTTTCTGCGCGTGCCGGACGGCGTCCACGGGTTGTCCGTGCTCGGCGTACCACGTGGCGGCGGCGGCGTGCAGCGCGGGGAGCTCGGCCGGCGCGGTGCGCCGCAGCTCCAGCTGCAGCAGGTCGGCGAACAGCCGGTGATACCGGAACCACGACCGGCGCGCATCCAGCGAGACGATGAACGCGTTGGCCTCCTCCAGGTCCTGCAAGATCCGCTCCCCGCCCACGGCTTCGGTCAGGACGTCGGCGAGCGGACCGTTCACCCGCTCGAGCACCGAGGTCCTCAGCAGCAGCCGCCGGACCGGCTCGGGCTGGCGGTCGAGCACCTCGGCGAGCAGGTATTCGGCGACGGTGCGTTCGCTGCCGGAGAACTCGGCGGCGAACCGGTCCGGCTCGGGGTGACCGGTCAGCGAGAGGGCGGCCAGTCGCAGCCCCGCCGCCCAGCCCTCGGTCCGCTCCACCAGCTGCGCCAACGCCGCCTCCGACAGTCTCACCCCGGCCCCGTCCAACAGCGCGCGTGCCTCGGCGAGCGTGAAGCGAAGGTCTGCGGCGCGGATCTCGGTGAGCCCGCCTTCTAGGCGCAGGCGGTGCAGGCCTAGCCGCTGATCGTGGCGGGTCGCGAGCACGAACCGCAGCTGCGCCGGTGAACGCATGAGCAGCAGCTCAAGCTGGGACAGCGCCTCGGTTGACCGCAGCTCGTGCAGGTCGTCGATCACCAGCCAGACCGGGCTCTCGAGCGAGCCCAGATCCTCCAGCAGCCGCTCGACGATCGCCCAGCCGTCCAGATCCGGTGCCGGCGTCAAGCTCCGCACCCGCGTCGAACCGGCAGCGGTGGCACCCAGCGCCTCGATCACCGAGATCCAGAACCGCTGAGCATCGCGCTCCTGCCGCTGCACCCACACCCAGCCGGCGCGCCCCGCGAGACCCGCCTCGCCGATCCACGAGCGCAGCAGCATGGTCTTTCCACTGCCCGGCGGCGCGGTGATCTGCGTGACCCGGCTTGCTCCGGCGAGCCGATCGAACAGCGCACGACGGTCAAGGACCGTTCCCGTCACCGGCTGGTACGGCCCCCTGCTAGCGAGGGAGTGCGGGTGGGCGAAGAGGACGACGTCGGGGACCTGCATCGGCTCAGTCCTGTCGATCGGGAGCACGCTGCCGTCAGTGCCCACCATCGGGGCAGTCATCGTGCCGGTGAACCTGGAGATGGAGCGGGTCCCGTCGTCGGCTCCGAACAGGGTCTTGTTGCACCGGTTCCCGCTCCCCGCTCCTGCTCCCGTTCCCAGCGGGCAGTACCGCTTCTGGCGAGAACGATCAACGCGGTCATCATCAGCAGCCATCCGACGGCACTCGCGCTTGGCCACAGCATGACGGCCCCCATCTCTGGACGCAGGTGCACATGAACGCCGCGACCTCCTCGATCCCCGAAGCGAACGGCCCTTCGAGGAACGGATTGCTCTCGACCATGGGGATGCCCTCGTTCTGCGACCCGACAGGTCCGTCGGTATGCGACGGGGTGGTATCCGCATCGCCGATGCTCGCAGTCCCCGGCACCGGTATCATCACGGCCAACGCCACCCAGCGGTGGGTGCCAGCCGGTACACGCCACCACCTGCTGACCTGACCGGTCTGCGCTGACCGTGTGGGTGCCGAACTGCTCATCCACGGCAGTGGCGGTCGTGCATGATCGTCGGTCGTGGCGGTACGACTGTTGTATCTGATCTTCTGGCAGGTCATGGCTTGGCTGGGACTGCTGGCCCGCAGCGCACAATCGAAGAACGCGGAGATCCTCGTGCTGCGCCACGAGGTGGCCGTGCGCCGT
>DASXZB010000002.1:0-1631 GCA_036502145.1 Solirubrobacteraceae bacterium
CCGCCCGGACGAGGGTGGCCAGCCCGACCTGGCTGTCGCGGCGAAGCGCGGCGCGGACATTGTCCCGCAGTGGTCCGGGATCCACGTAGACCTGCTCGAACAGGACGGCAGGGTCGGTCTCGTCGGCGTCGGCGGCGGGACAGATGCCGCTGCTGTCGATGCGGGGCTTGTTGATCGGGGCGTAAAGCGGCCGCTCCATCGGCAGCTTGATGGCGGGGGCGTCGTCGTCGATTTCCATCGTGAGCCCCGTCGTACCCTCGCCCCTGAGCTTGAGCGCGCGGGCCTCGATATCGCGCAGCAGATCGATCACCCGCCGGTTCTCAAACCACACCTGATCGTCAAGGAACCGCCTGAGCTGCTCGCTGAGCTGCCTAACCGTTGCCTGTGTGCTCCTCGCGGCGTCCAGCCAGTCGTAGTGGACATGGTTCAGCCTCGGATCCCGCTCGGCCGTGGCCGCGGCGAGGTCGTGGACCTTGGCCAGCAGACTGGCCAGTTCCTCCTGCCGGGCTGCCGATAGCAGGAAGTCGTGGAATGCCTGGAACGAGCGCCCCTGGTCGGAGTCGGCGATCGACTCGCGGCTGCCGAGGACGTCATCAAGTAGCTCGCCCTTGCCGCCCTGCCAGCCGGTGATCTTCTCACGCAGCTGCCGGTCGAGCTTGCGGAAGTTCTCCTCCACCTCGCGGAAGTCACTCAGCAGCTCGCGGGCGGTCGCGGCGAACTGCTGATAGCGGTCACGGACGCCGCTGGCGTCGAGCAGACCGAGGTCACCTGCCCCGATGCGGGCGATCTCCTCGTCGAGCTGTCGCTGCTGGCGTTTGAGTTCTTCGATCCGCGCCCGGGGGTCGGTCTCGGTACCGAACACGATCTGGCGGAGCAGGTCGAAGATCGTGTTGAGCCGGGACTCGGTGCCCACGAAGTCGCGCTCGCCGAGCGCGCGGACCCACTGCAGGGCCTTCTCCACGGCGGGAGTCGCGTCGAAATGCGGCTCGTCGGTGCCTTCCGGGTAATACTTGCGCAGCCAGCCGGATTCGGGGCTCGCCCAGTCGTCGAGGTAGGCCTTCGCGGGCTTGGGGAAGCTCTTCGGCGTCCCCTGGTTCAGCGCGTACAGTTCATCGTCGAGGCGGCCGGCCAGTTCCGTAGCGGGAATGGAGCGGACATTCTCCTCAACGAACACCTGATCCAGGAAGCTGAGCACCAGGGGTGCGTTGTCCGCACGCAGCAGCCGCCAGGCGGGACTGTTGGCGCGCAGCCACGCGATTTCGTCGAAACTTACCCCGCTTGCCACGGGCAACATGGTAGGGGCGGGCGCTGACATTCCGGGCGGCTATTCACCGCGATGGGCCGTCGGCGTTCGCAGCTGAACGTGACGGCGCACCGGAGTTTGCGCGCGGTTACGGGAGCGGCTCCTTGCCGCACTTGACGACGGTGATCGTGCCCGCGCTCTCTGGGTGCGCGCTGCCCGGTGCGTAGTCGTACACGGTGCGGGTCGAGAAGTTCATCACGAACACGTCGACGATCGCGAAGGTCTTGGGATCGAGCCAGGTGATGTACAGCTGGTGGTTGCCGATGGGCAGGGCGACGTAGTCCTCGGGCGGGAAGGTCGTGCCCACGTTCGGGCCGGCGATCGGGAC
>DASXZB010000003.1:0-9783 GCA_036502145.1 Solirubrobacteraceae bacterium
GTCATCGGCGAGCGCGGAGCGCAGAAGCTCGGGGTCCTTCGCCCGCCAGGCCGCGAAGTACGTCGCGGCCAGAGCCTTGGGATCTGCAGGCATGGTCGGTTCCTCCTGAGTCGGTTGCTGCGATCAAGTCTGCGGTCGAGACCCGCATAAGTCAAAGACATAGTTTCTATGTGACGTAGAATGGTCAGTTATGGAGCTGCGACAGCTCGAGTACTTCGTCGCAGTCGCCGATCAGGCCAGCTTCACCCGCGCGGCGAGGCTCCTGCACGTGGCCCAGCCGGGCGTCAGCGCACAGATGCGCCAGCTCGAGCGCGAGCTCGGCCAGGAGCTGCTCGACCGCTCGGGACGCAAGGTCCGCCTCACCCCGGCCGGCTCCGCCGTGCTGCCGTACGCCCGGGCTGCGCTGGACGCGGCCGGTGGCGTGCGCCAGGTGGCCGACGAGCTGGCCGAGCTGCGGCGCGGGGAGGCCGCCTTTGGGATGGTCACGGGCTGCGGCGGGATCGGCGTCCCCGACCTGCTGGCGGCATTTCACGGCGAGCATCCGGCGATCGAGATCAGCCTCGTCGAGGACGCCTCCGACCGGCTCGCCGCCGCGGTCACCGGAGGCACTCTGGACGTGGCGCTGATCGGCCGCAGTGGCCCGGCGCTGGCGCGCCTGGACCGCCAGATCGTCATCGACGACGCGCTCGTGGCGGCGGTGCAGCCCGGTCACCCGCTGTCCGATCGCTCGGCTGTAGGCCTCTCCGAGCTGGCAAAGCTGCCGCTGATCAGCCTGCCACGAGGCACGGGGCTGCGCACCGCGCTCGACGAGGCCTGTGCGGCGGCGGGTCTGCAGCCGACGATCGCGTTCGAGGCGGCGGACCCCAAGATCCTGGCCGAGCTCGCCCGGCGCGGGCTGGGGGTCGCCATCCTCGCCGCGTCGATGATCGGCGACGACCCGGGCTCGCTGCACGGGCTCGAGATCGTGCGGCCGCAGCTGCGGGGGCGGATCGAGCTGGTGTGGCGGGCCTCAGGGCCGATCAGCCCCGCCGCGCGGGCGCTGATCGCGGCGGCGCGGCGCTTCTTTGACGAACGCGGACTCGGCGGCTGAGGCCGCGATCGATGCGGGCTCCGCGGCTGTGGCCCGGGACCCGGCCGACCGGCCGATCGTGTCTGCTTGAATGAATCTCATGCCGACCAAAGACCAGGTAACGCAAGCCCTACGCGCCGTGATCGATCCCGAGCTGCGCCGCGACATCGTCGAGCTCGAAATGGTGCGCTCGATCGAGATCCACCCCACCGGCGTCGTCGACGTGATGATCTCGCTGACCACCGCCGGGTGCCCGATCCGCAACCACTTCCAGACCGGCGTCGCGACCGCGGTACGCGGAGTCGAGGGCGTCTCCGGTGTCAACGTGAGCTTCGACGTGCTGTCCGACAAGGAGAAGACCGCGCTCGGTCGCAAGCTGGGTCGCGGGGCACTGCCGGAGGGTGCGCTGGCCCAGGTCAAGAACGTGATCTGCATCGGCTCCGGCAAGGGCGGGGTCGGCAAGTCCAGTGTGACCGCCAACCTGGCCGCCGCGCTGGCCGCCGACGGCAAGCAGGTGGGGGTGCTCGATGCCGACGTCTGGGGCTACTCGCAACCACGGATGCTGGGCCTGGGGGCCGAGCGCCCGCAGGTCAACGCCGAGCGCAAGCTGATCCCGATCGCCGCTCATGACGGCATCGGCGTGATGTCGATCGGTTTCTTCGTCGACCAGGACGCCGCCGTGGTGTGGCGGGGACCGATGCTCCACAAGGCGCTTCAGCAGTTCCTAGAGGACGTGGACTGGGGCGAGCTCGACTACCTGCTGATCGACCTTCCGCCCGGGACCGGCGACGTCTCGATGACGCTCGCCCAGTTGCTCCCCCAGGCCAAGTTCCTGATCGTCACCACGCCCCAGCCGGTGGCCCAGAAGGTGGCCCGCCGGTCGGCCGAAATGGCGGCCAAGCTCAAGCTCGAGATCGCCGGCGTGATCGAGAACATGTCGGGCTTCGTCACCCCCGGCGGCGAGCGCTTCCAGATCTTCGGCGAGGGCGGCGGCCAGCTGCTGGCCGAGGAGCTCGAGGTCCCGCTGCTGGCCAAGGTGCCGCTGACGATGGCGCTCCGCCAGCAGTCCGACGCCGGCATCCCGCTGGTCCTCGCCGACCCCGACGATCCGGCCGCCCAGGCGCTGCAGCAGGGCGCGCGCGGGCTGATTGCGCTGTCGCCGATCGAGCTGCCGGTGATGCAGGAGCCAGCTGCCGCGGCGGCGCCCAAGCCGGCGGGCATGTCGCTGCCGATGGCCTAGCGGCGTCCGCCTCCGACGTCGTTGGCCTAGGGGCGTCCGCCTCCGAGGGGCGTCCACCTCCGAGGTGCGTCCACCTCCGAGGTGCGTCCCCCTCCGAGGTCATTGGCCTGGGTGCGCGGCGTTTTGAAGGGCTTGGGAAGGAAGCGGAAGCGCAACCC
This sequence comes from Solirubrobacteraceae bacterium, assembly GCA_036502145.1. Lineage (GTDB taxonomy): Bacteria > Actinomycetota > Thermoleophilia > Solirubrobacterales > Solirubrobacteraceae > Palsa-465. Next base: position 2,468 of record DASXZB010000003.1, read on the forward strand.
GATGGTTGCGTGCCGGATTTGGGACGCTATACGGACAAAATATCGACTGCAACCGAGGGGTTGCGTGTGTTCGGGCCGCCCGGGCCGAGGCCCAGGGCAAACGCTGCAAGGACCCGCCCTTTTCCCAGCCAATCCCGGCCGGTGCCCAACCAGCGCCTCGGAGGTTCAGAGCCCGCGAGCTACTTGGTGTAGTACTGCGAGTTGATCTGGATGTACTTCTGCCACTCGTCCGGAAGCTGATCCTCGGCAAAACACGCATCCACTGGGCACGCTTCGACGCAGGCGTCGCAGTCGATGCACTCCTCGGGGTCGATGTAGAGCATCTCGACGGCGTCGTAGTCCGGCTCGTCCGGGGTGGGATGGATGCAGTCGACCGGGCACACCTCCACGCACGAGTTGTCCTTAGTACCGATGCAGGGCTCGGCGATTACATAGGCCATGTGTGTCGGGTCCTCTTGGGTTCGTTTCCGGGTGCCGGGCGAGGCCGGCGCAAGGCCGCATTCTAGGGACCACGCCCTGCCGGTAGCCTCCCGCCGGTGCTGCTGCTGACAGGCGCCACGGGGACGGTTGGGCGAGCGGTCCTGCGACGGTTGACGGCCACCGGCACGCCGGTGCGATGTCTGGTCCGCGATCCGCGCCGTCTCGGCGTCGAGCGGGTGCGGGTCCAGATCGCGCTCGGCGACCTCGGTGACCACCTCTCCTTTCGCCACGCCCTGCGCGGCGTGGACACCGTGGTCCACCTGGCCTCGGTGATCCGCGACCAGCCCAATGGCTCGATCGAGGAGCTGGCGGGCGTGGCCACCTGGCGGCTGGTCGGAGCCGCCGAGCGGGCCGGTGTGCAGCGGTTCGTGTTCTTCTCGACCCTCGGCGCCTCGACCCGCAGCCGAGCCCGGCTGATGCGGGCCAAGGCGATCGCCGAGCGGGCCGTGGTGGAGTCCACGTTGGACCACACGGTCTTTGTCCCCTCCATCATCTACTCCCCCAGTGACCCGTACCTGACGCTGCTGCAGCGGATGTCCTGGCTGCCGGTGATGCCGATCCCCGGCTCCGGGCGGGCCCGGTTTCAGCCCGTGTGGGCCGAGGACGTCGCCGACTGCGTGCTGGCCGCCCTGCCGGGCGGGGCCGCCCACGCCGACGCCGCCGGCGCACGCTACGAGCTCGCGGGACCGGAGGCGCTCACCCATCAGGAGATCGTCGAGACCGCGCTGCGCTCGTTTCACCGCCAGCGGGCGATCGTGCACGTCCCGGCGCGCGTCACGAAGCGCCTGCTGAAGCTGGTCGAGCTGCTCGGGGGCCCCACGGCCTTCGCCACGTGGGACGAGGCCGAGCTGCTGGAGGTGCCACTGATCAGCCGCCACGGCACCGCCGACGCCGTGCGACTGGGGGTAGTCCCCAAGCCGATGCGCGCCGTGCTCGGGGTGGGCTGAGGCGCCCGCGTTCAACCGGCCGTGAGCGCGGGGGTGCGCCCCGCCCACGGCGCCACCTGCTCGAGCTGGCTGCCGAGCTGCAGCAGCACCTCCTCGCGGGCCGGCGGCGCGACCAGCTGGACGCCGATCGGCAGCCCATCGTGGCCGTGGTACAAAGGCAGCGAGATCGCCGGCTGGCCGGTCACATTCACAATCGCCGTGTAGGGAGTGAAGTGCGCCGAGCGGTTGTAGTGCTCCCACGGGTCGGGGCCGCGGCCGTGGATCTCGCCGGTCGCGACCGGGCGCCGGGCCAGGGCCGGGGTTAGGAGCGCGTCGTAGTCGGCGCAGAAGGCCACCACCGAGCGGGCCACGGCCTCGAGGCGGCCCTGGGCGTTGAGCAGCGACAGCGTGTCGCTGCCGGTGGCCAGCTTCCACATCTCCCAGGTCAGGGGCTCGACGTCGGCCTCGGTCGGCTCGCGGCGGGCAAGCTTGAAGCCGATGTAGGCGACCAAGGCGATGCCGGGACCGAAGGCGCCGGTGAACTCGGGCAGCAGGTTCAGCCCCGACCACGGTGGCGAGACCTCGTCCACGTCGTGGCCGAGCGACTCGAGCAGGCCGGCGGCGTCGCGCGTGGCCGTCTCGAGCATGGGATCCAGGGTGGCGCCGTCCAGCGGCGGGTTCAGCGCCAGCCCGATCCGCAGCCGTCCCGGATCGTGGCTGGCGAGCTCGGCATAGGGGGCCGGGGGCGGCGGCGCCCAGGTGGCGTCGCCCGGCTCATAGCCGGCCAGGACGTCGAGACTGGCGGCGGTGTCGGCGATGGTCCGGGTCAAGACACCGTCGGTGACCAGGAACGAGTGGCCGCCGTCGGGGCCGACCGAGACCCGGCCGCGCGCCGGCTTGAGGCCGACCAGTCCGCAGCACGCCGCCGGGATTCGCAGCGAGCCGCCACCGTCGTTGCCGTGGGCGATCGGCACCATCCCCGCCGCCACCGCCGCCGCCGAACCGCCGCTGGACCCCCCGGGGGTGCGATCAAAGGCCCAGGGGTTGTGGGTCGGGCCGAAGCGCCGCGACTCGGTGGTCGGCAGGATCCCCATCTCCGGCAGCGCGGTCTTGCCGACGATCACGAACCCCGCCTCGCGCAGCCGGCGGACCGAGAAGGCATCGTGTCCGACGACGAAGTCGCCGAACAGGTCGCTGCACATCGTGATCGGCATCCCGGCGACGGGCCGGTTGTCCTTGATCGCGATCGGAACCCCCGCAAACGGTCGCGGATCGCCCGGAGCGATCGCGCCGGCTGCCGACAGGGCTCCGTCGCGGTCGACGAACGTGAACGCGTTCAACCGCGGCTCGAGCTCCTCGATCCGGCGCAGCGAAGCCTCCACCAGATCGCTGGCGCCAAGCTCGCCGGAGCGGACCAGTGCGGCAAGCTCGATCGCCGAGAGCTCCAGGACCTCAGGCACGGGCGCCAAGGCTACCCAGCTAGCCTGTGCATCAGGCCCCCCGAGCACTTGTAGGAGCAACACCCTTCATGAGCGCAACGATCGATGTCCAGTCCGGTCTCGAAGGCGTAGTCGCCTTTGCCACCGAGATCGCCGAGCCCGACCGCGAAGGCGGCGCGCTGCGCTATCGGGGCGTGGACATCGAGGAGCTGGTCGGCAACGTCCCGTTCGAGCAGGTGTGGGGACTGCTGGTCGATGGCTCGCTGAAGCCGGGACTGCCGCCCGCCGAGCCGCACCCCCTCAGCGTGCGCTCCGGCGATCCTCGCGTCGACGTGCAGTCGGCGCTGGCGATGCTGGGGCCGCAGTGGGGGTTCGGGCAGCTGATCGACATCTCCGACGAGGAGACGCGCTCCAACCTGGCCCGCGCGTCGGTGATGGCGCTCTCGTTCGTCGCCCAGTCGGCGCGTGGGATCGGCAAGCCGCCGGTGTCCCAGCGGGAGATCGACAAGGCCGGCTCGATCCCCGAGCGCTTCCTGATCCGCTGGCGCGGGGAGGCCGATCCCCGGCACGTGGCCGCGATCGACGCCTACTGGAACTCGGCCGCCGAGCACGGGATGAACGCTTCTACGTTCACCGCCCGGGTGGTCGCCTCCACGGGCGCCGACGTCGCCGCGGCGCTGTCGGCAGCGGTCGGAGCGCTCTCAGGCCCGCTGCACGGCGGCGCGCCGTTGCGCGTGCTGAAGATGCTCGACGACGTGGCCGCCGCCGGCGATGCCGAGAGCTACGTCAAGGACCTGCTCGACCGCGGCGAGCGGCTGATGGGCTTCGGTCACCGCGTGTACCGAGCCGAGGATCCCCGGGCCCGGGTGCTGCGCCGGACCGCCCACGAGCTCAACGCTCCGCGCGTCGAGGTCGCCGAGGCGCTCGAGAAGGCCGCCCTGGCCGAGCTTCAGGCGCGCAAGCCCGACCGGGTTCTGGCGACCAACGTCGAGTTCTGGTCGGCGGTGGTGCTGGACTTCGCCGAGGTTCCGCCGCCGCTGTTCACGCCGATGTTCACCTGCGCGCGGACGGCCGGCTGGTCGGCGCACATCATGGAGCAGAAGCGCGAGGGCAAGCTGATCCGGCCGACGGCCAAGTACGTCGGTCCCGGCCCACGCGCCCTGTCCGAGCTCCAGTAGGCGCCGACGCGCTAGGCGCGGTAGGGGCCCTCGATGTACTGGGCCAGCATCCGGGTGGCACAGAACTTCGGGCCCAGCGTGCGCAGCGAATTGCGCATCAGCTCGATCCACCGCAGCGGGATGCCACGCTCGTCGCGCTCGTAGAAGGCCGGCACCACCTCGCCGCCGAGCAGCTGGTGAAACGCCGCGGCGTCGCGCTCGTCCTGGGCGCCGTGATCTGAGTCCACCTCGCCGGAGATCGCCCACCCATTGGTGCCGTCGTAGGCCTCGGCCCACCAGCCGTCGAGCACGCTCAGCTGCAGCCCGCCGTTGAATGCCGACTTCATCCCACTGGTGCCGCTGGCCTCCAGCGGCGGGCGCGGCAGGTTCAGCCACACGTCGCAGCCGCGCACCAGATGGGCCGCAGAGCGCAGGTCGTAGTCGTCGAGGAACACCACCCGCTCGCCGATGATCTGCGCCGACTTGAGGCCGAACAGGCTCTGCAGGGCGCGCTTGGCCTCGTCGTCGCGAGGGTGGGCCTTGCCGGCCAGCACCACTTGGACCGGGCGGTCGCCCGCCAGCAGCGCCAGCGTCCACTCGGGATCATGGGTCAGCAGATCAAGACGCTTATAGGTGGCCACGCGGCGGGCGAAGCCCAGCGTCAGCAGGTCGGGATCGAAGCAGCGAGCGGCGGCGTCGACGTAGCCACGCAGATCGCCGCGGGCGAGTCGATCGGCGACGCTGCGGCCGGCCACGAACTCGACCAGCTCGGCACGCTGCCGGCGGCGGGCCTCCCACAGCTCAGCTTCCGGAATGCTGGCGACGCCTTCCCAGATGACCGGATCGTCGGCGTGCGGGCACCACTGGTCGGCGAGATGGCGGTCGAAGACCTCCCGCATCGGCGCCCCCAGCCAGGTGGGGACGTGGACGCCGTTGGTGACGTAGCCGATCGGCACCTCGTCGACCGGCCGCCCGGGCCACAGCCAGCTCCACATCTCGCGCGCCACCTCGCCGTGCCGGCGGCTGACCGCGTTGGCGGCCCGGCTCATCCGCAGCGCCGCCTGGGTGACCCCGAACGAGGTCGACGGCTCGCCTGAGTTGTCGCCGCCCAGCGCGATCAGCTGGGCCGATCCGCCCAGCTGGTCCGCCAGCCGGCCAACCGCGGCCTCGATCTGATCGGGTGGATAGGAGTCGTTGCCGGCCGGCACGGGCGTGTGAGTGGTGAACACGGTGCGCTCGCGTGAGCGCTGCAACGTCTCCTCGAGCGAGTCGCCATTTCGCTCGCGGGCCAGCTCCAGTGGCGCCAGCGCGGCGTGGCCCTCGTTGAGGTGGATGACCCCGGGCTCGTAGCCCATCGCGCGCATCGCCCGCACCCCGCCGGCCCCCAGCAGCGCGTACTGGGCCAGCCGGGTCTGGGGATCGCCGTCGTAGAGGCGACCGGTGATCCAACGCTCGAGCGGGCCGTTGCCCGGGCAGTCGGTGTCGAGCAGAAACAGCGGCACCCGGCCGACCTCGACCCGCCAGATGCGGGCCTGCACGTCGACCTCGCCGATCGGGACGGTGATCGTCAGGGGCCGGCCGTCGGGCCCGGTGACCAGCGCCGCCGGGAGCCGGTCCGGATCGGTGTCGATCCAGTACTCGTGCTGCCAGCCCGAGGCGTCCACTCGCTGGCGGAAGTAGCCCTTGCGGTACATCAGCCCGACCGCGGTCAGCGGCAAGGCCTGATCGGAGGCCTCCTTGAGGAGATCTCCTGCCAGCGCGCCGAGGCCTCCGGAGTAGACCGGCAGCGAGACGTGCACCCCGTACTCGGCGCACAGAAAGCCGACCGGACGCGCCGGATCGACCGAGCAGGCCAGCGGCGGGCGCTCCAGGTCGCTGCGGACCTGTGCCTCGAGCTCGGCGGCGCGTCGGAGCAGCTCGTCGTCGCGGGCGGCGCGGCTCAGGACCCGGCTTGGCGACTCCTGCAGGAGCCGGACTGGATTGTCCAGGCAGCGCGCGAATCGCTCAGCGTCGACGGCCCTGAACAGCTCCGGTCCGCCCGGCAGCCAGGCCCAGCGGTAGTTGTAGGCCAGCCGGGCCAGGGGCGCCAGCGCGGACGGCAGCCGCTCGGCCAGGTCCCCGGCCGCGCAGTGGATGTCCTCCCGGCCGTCGTGCTGCGTGGCGGTGGCGTCGTGCAAGGGTCGCGGATTATCGACTAGTTGGCCGCGGCGAGCATTCCCACGGACGGTGGCCCGGAGAGGCCCGTTAGGCTCGCGGTCCCTTGAGTTATCCTCCCCACGCCGATCGCCGGTGCCGGCTGGGCGTGCTGGCCTTCGGCGATTCGATCACCAACGGCGGCGGCGAGCTGCAGTGGGGCGTCGCGCTGCAGTCCTGGGCGCTGTGGACGGCGCGGTCCCTGGGGCTGCCGTATACCGGCTACGCGGTCGACGCCGCGCGGGTGTCCGACGTGGTCGGCCAGCAGATTCCCGCCTTCCGAGCCCGCTCGCCGCATCACGAGGCGCGATACGACGTGGGCTGCCTGTACATCGGCGTCAACGACGTGCGAGCGCTCGACTGGGATCCGCCGGCGTTCGAGACCGACTTCGCGGCGGCGCTCTCGTTCATCGCGGAGCGCTGCGACCGCACCCTGGCCTTGACGGCGCCGCGGCGCCTGGGGCTGCCCTCGGCGGGACCGAAGGTGCCCGAGCTCAACGCAATCGTCACCCGCGTGGCGTCCGCGCAAGGAGCTCTGCTGGTCGATCTGGGTTCGTTCGGGGCGCGCAACTTCGTGATGGCCGACCGGGTCCATCCCACGGCGTTCGGCCAGATCGCGATCGCCGAGCGGGCCCTGGCGGTGCTGGAGCGCGACGGTCTGGCGCCGCGCGTCCAGCCGGCGTCGCTGATCCGGTTCGCCATCACGCGCAGCGACCGGCTGCGGGGCGACTGGACCTACGCCTACCGCAGCGCAAAGGCGTGGGCCCGGTTCGCCGCACTCAAGCTGCGAGCCCGAGCGCTAGCCCCTGTGGAGGTTGGTCGGAGCGGAGCGCGATCCGATGGACCGGACCGGCTCCCCGGGCGTGGTGTTCAGCGCCCGACCGGCCGTGTTTGAGCAGGTGGGCGCTGACGGCCACGGCAGGTGAGCGGTACTCGCCACACCCCGCTCAAGGCGCCGGGTCGTGTCGGATTTCGCTCACGGTGGTTGTCGCGCAAACCCGCCGGAGTGTGTTTGGCTATCACGAGTTGACAACCGTGAGCCAGCTGCTCGGGACTGAAGTTCGGATCGAGGACGGGCTGCGAGGCCGCTCACCGCCTGACCAGCGATCCTGGCCGAGAAA
>DASXZB010000004.1:0-47488 GCA_036502145.1 Solirubrobacteraceae bacterium
CGCAGGGTGGCGATCTCCCGATAGGCCCGCAGCTCGTCGGCCCCCTCGGTCAGCGCCGCGGTGACCCGGGGGCGCTCCTGCCAGGCCTTGGCGATCGCCCCCTCCAGCGAGCCGTAGCGCTGCAGCAGGTCGGCCGCAGTCTTGGGGCCGATCCCGGGCGCGCCCGGGAGGCCATCGGAGGGGTCGCCTCGCAGCGCGATGAAGTCCGGCACCAGCTCAGGCCCAATCCCGTAGCGCTTGCGGACCTCCGCCGGATCGACCTCCTCAAACCCGCTCGAGCGCTGTTTGAGGTACACCACGCTGACGCGTTCCCCGGCGCACTGGTACATGTCGCGGTCGCCGGTCATGATCAGCGCGTGGCCACCGGCAGCCACCTCGGACTTGGCCAGTGAGCCGAGCAGGTCGTCGGCCTCGAGATCGGGGGAACCAGCGGTCAGCCAGCCGAACGCCTCAAACAGCTCCGGGGCCTGCTGGAACTGCCAGTCGAGCGCATCCGGCACCGCAGGTCGCTGAGCGTGATAGCCCGGATACAGCTCGACCCGGTACTTGGCCGCCTCGGCGCCGAAGCAGACCACGATCGCCCGCGGCCGGCGGTCGGCGGCAATCCGCAGGATCAGGTTGACGGCGCCGAGAAGCGCGTTGACGGGCCGGTCGTCGGGACCGTGGATCGAGTCGGGGAGCGCGAAGAACGAGCGGTAAAGCACGAACGGTCCGTCGATCGCGAGCAGGGGGCCGGGCACGTGCGGCCAGCCTAGTGGGTCCCCCCGGTCCGGTGGATCCCGCCCGTTCCGGCGGATCCCGTCCGTTTCCGGCGGATCCCTCCCGTCCGTTCCGTGGATCCCGCCCAGTTCCCGTGGATCCCGCCCGTCCCGGTGGATCCCGCCCGCTCCGGCGGACCCCGCCCGTTCCGGCGGACCCCGCCCGCTCCGGCGGACCCCGCCCGTCCCGGTGGGTCCCGCCCGTCCCGGCGCGGCCAGCTGGACGGTACGCGCTCCGGGCGGGCACTGCGAGCGCACGGCCGCGCTTGAGATAGGGTGGCCCGCGTGACGGAGCGAAAGGCTTCAGACGTTTTTGTCGAGTGCCTGGAGGCCGAGGGCGTTCAGTACGTGTTCGGGATCCCGGGGGAGGAGACGCTCGACCTCAACCAGTCGCTGGCCGATTCGTCGGTCGACTTCATCCCGGTCCGCCATGAACAGGGCGGGGCCTATATGGCCGACGCGTACGGTCGGCTGACCGGCCGGGCCGGGGTGTGCCTGGGGACGCTGGGGCCGGGGGCGACCAATCTGGTGACCGCGGTCGCCGACGCGTTCCTGGATCGCTCCCCGCTGGTGGCGCTGACCGGACAGTCCGATCTGGAGCGGATGCACAAGGAGTCGCACCAGTACATCGATCTGATCGGGATCCTGCGCCCGGTGGTGAAGTGGAGCGCTCGGGTCTCCAGCCCGGAGATCGTGCCCGAGGTGGTCCGCAAGGCGTTCAAGGTCGCGGAGTCAGAGAAGCCCGGCTCGACGCACCTCGAGCTGCCCGAGGACGTCATGGCCCGTCCGCTCGATGCCGAGCCGCTGCCCGGCCACGCCCCGGTGCGACCCGAGCCCGGGATGCGCGAGCTCCAGCAGGCCACCGAGATCATCATGAACGCCGAACGTCCGATCATCCTGGCCGGCAACGGGGCGATCCGCACGCACGCCGGCCGGGCGCTGCGGGCGTTCGTGCACACCACCGGGATCCCGGTCGCCGAGACCTTCATGGCCAAGGGCCTGCTCGACTACGAGGATCCCCACGCGCTGGGCACGGTCGGGCTGCAGGCGCGCGACTATGCGATGGCCGGCTTCGACGACGCCGACGTCGTGATCGCCGTCGGCTACGACCTCGTCGAGCACGCGCCCGAGCACTGGAACCCCGACGCCGACAAGCGGATCGTGATGATCGACACGGTGGCGGCCGAGATCGACGAGTTCTTCATCCCCGAGGTCGAGCTCGTAGGGGACATCGCCCACGTGCTGGCGCGACTGGCTGCGGGCTGCAACCGCCAGCCGTCGGCGACGCTCGGCAGCGATCGGCTGCGCGAGCTGGCGCTGGGGGCGTTGCACGAGGCCAAGGACGACACCCACTTTCCGATGCGCCCGCCGCGGGTCCTGTCCGACATCCGCGCCGCGCTCGGCCCCACCGATCTGCTGATCTCCGACGTCGGCCTGCACAAGCTCTGGATCGGCCGGATCTTCCCCGCCCACGAGCCCGGCACGGTGCTGATCGCCAATGGCCTGGCGGGAATGGGGTTCGCGCTGCCCACCGCCATCGCCGCCAAGCTCGTGGACCGCACCCGGCAGGTGGTCGCGGTCAGCGGCGACGGAGGGTTCCTGATGAACTGCCAGGAGCTCGAGACGGCCGTCCGCCTGCGCACGGCGGTGGTCAACGTGGTCTGGGAGAACGGCCAGTTCGGCTCGATCGCCTGGAAGCAGGACAAGAAGTTCGGCCGTCACTTCGACGTCGGCTTCGGCAACCCTGACTTCTGCAAGCTCGCCGATTCGTTCGGGATGCCGGCCTGGCGCTGCTCCAACGCCGAGGAGTTCGCCCAGCGGCTGCAGACGGCGCTGACGCTCGATCTGCCATCGGTGATCGTGGTCCCGATCGACTATTCCGTCGACGTCGCGATCTCCCGGGAGCTCGGCGCCGAGACCGTCGCCACGTAGAACAGCCGATCCGATCGGTCACCGTCAGGTGTTTCCGCGGGCCATCTCCCGCAGGTCCATCGCCTTGTCGTAGGTCTCCTCGTCGACGCCGTGCTCGTGGGCCACTTCCCTCAGCATCCGCCCGGAGTCGGCTGCCTCTTTGACGATCTCGGTCGCCCGGTCGTAGCCGATGTAGGGATTGAGCGCGGTGGCCGCGGCGAGGGTCGCCTCGGCCGAGTGGTGGCACCCCTCTTCGTTGGCGCGTATCCCGTCGACGCACTTCTCGGCGAAGACGCGGGCGGTGGTGGCCAGGAAGGTGATCGACTCGAGCAGGTTGCGAGCGATCAGTGGCACTCGGACGTTGAGCTCGAAGTTGCCCTGCATGCCACCGATCGCGATCGCGGTGTCGTTGCCGATCACCTGGGCGGCGACCTGGAGCACGACTTCCGGGATCACCGGGTTGACCTTGCCGGGCATGATCGAGGACCCCTTCTGGAGCTCAGGCAGGTACAGCTCAGCGATCCCGGCGCGCGGCCCGGACCCCAGCAGCGCCAGGTCGTTGGCGATCTTGGTGAACGAGACCGCGACGACCTTCAGCGCGCCCGAGAGCTCGACCAGCGCATCGCGGTTGCCCTGGGCCTCGAAGGGATCTTCCGGACCCCGGATCTCCAGGCCGCTTGATTCGGTCAACCTGGCGCGGACCCGGGGGGCGAACTCGCGGTGGGTGTTCAGGCCGGTGCCGGTGGCGGTGCCGCCGAGCGGGATCTGGGCCACCTGCGGCAGCGCATTTCGGACCCGCCGCCCACCCAGGCGCACCTGCGCGGCGTAGCCTGAGAACTCCTGCCCGAGGGTCACCGGGACGGCATCCATGAGATGGGTGCGCCCGGACTTGACGACGTCCTCGAACTCCTCGGCCTTACGCTGGAACGCCTGCTCGAGCCGTTCGAGCGCCGGCAGCAGATGGCGAGTGGTTTCGTCCAGCGCCGCGAGGTGGACCGCCGAGGGGAACACGTCGTTTGACGACTGGCCCAGGTTGACGTGGTCGTTGGGGTGCGCCTCCTCGCCGGACAGGCTGGCGATCACCTCGTTGGCGTTCATGTTGGTGGAGGTCCCGGAGCCGGTCTGAAAGACGTCGATCGGGAACTGGTCGTCGAATTCCCCGGCCGCCACGCGGTCGCCCGCGGTGGCGATTCGCTCCGCGACATCCGCATCGAGCAGCCCGAGCTCGGCGTTGACGCGCGCGGCCGCCCCCTTGATCCGCCCCAGCCAGTGCAGCACCGCCACCGGGACCGTCTCGCCGGAGATCGGGAAGTTGCCTACCGCCTTGGTCGTCTCACCGCCCCAAAGCTGCTCGCTCGCCTGCACGGTCATGGTTTTCCTTTCACGTCGCTGGTTCTGCTCTCAAAGCTACTTCACCGCCACCGGATCATCCGCAGAACGCGATCAGCTCCCGCGCAGCCCCCACCGGGTCGTCGTAGGCGATCAGAAAGCCGGTCCCGGGGAGGGTGCGAAGCTGCGCGTTGGGGATCAGGTCCAGGGCCTCGCGAGCGGCGGCGGGCGGGTGCGCGGGGTCCTCCTCGGCCCACAGCAGGAGCACCGGCATCGTCATCTGCGGGTAGGCGTCCAGCAGCTGGAGCTGGGCGTCCACCGGCCACCGGCGCGCGAACTTGGCCCAGGAGCGGGCGCGGTTGCCGTTGCCGCCGACGTCGGCGAAGGCGTGGCGCACGAGGTCGCGGGCGGCGCGGTCGCCCTGGACCGAGAGACGCTCGCCGACCGCGGGGCGGAAGACCAGCTTGGCTCCGTGCGAGAGCAGGCGGTCGAGCCCCGGCAGCGCCGCCACTCGGCAGGCCGCGCGCCAGGCCGCTCGCTTGGCCACGAACTCGTCGCGACGGTGCAGCCGGTTGGGCATCAGGACCAGCCGGACCGGCTCCAGCCGACCGGTGCTCACCGCCAGCAGGACGATCTCGGCGCCCACATCATGGCCCGCGACCATCGCTCGCGGGCCGCCGACCTCACGGCAGAAACCGGCGATCACATCGGCAAACCAGTCAGGGCTGTAGGGATGGCGCGGCCGGTCCTCGGAATCGCCATGCAGCGGCAGGTCCGGGAGCACGACACGGAAGCGTCCGGACAGCGGCGCCACGATCGGCTCCCACTCCCGGTGCGAGAGTCCCAGCGAGTGCAGCAAGACCAGCGCCGGACCGGTGCCGGTCTCCCGGTAGGCCACGCGGGCGCCGTCATGGTGGTGATAGAGGCGAAGCCGCATACCGGGATCGTCTCATCCCGCGCCGTTCCGGCTGACCGGGGCGCCACGATCACCGGGGCCAACGCCCCAGCGCGGACCCTGACGCGCAGGGTTTGCTGCCCAAACATCACCAGTCCAACGTTTGGAGGATCGGCGCCGCCTCTACGTGGCCTTGAGCGTCCAAGGTTGTGCAATTGCTGTACGAGCTTGACGAAGGCTCTGCAAACGCGCTGAATTGCGATTCATGAAGCAAAACAATCGGAGCCCGCTCGGCCTGTCGACTTCGCAGGCCGCGCAAGCGCTCGGTGTCTCGCTCGGGACCATCCGCCGCTGGTCGGACATGGGCTATCTCCAGTCCTACCGCACGCCTGGCGGTCAGCGTAGGTTCAGCCAGGATCAGATCGATCAGTTCCTCGGCTCGCTCGCGCAACAGACGTCGGACCCCGTAGCCGAGCGCAGAGTCAGCTGAAGCCGGGCGGCTCAGCCCCCCGCGCCCGCCTCCTTGATCCGCCGCTCCATCGCGAGCTCGGCGTCGAAGTCGGCCATGTCCGCGTGGCGGTACTCGACCCCGACTCCGGTCAGCAGTCCGGCCAGCACCTCGACGTAGTGCGCGTCCAGCTGCGTCCCGGCGACGCGCCGCAGCTCGGTCAGGGCTTCGAATGAGCTCATCTGGGTCCGGTAGGTGTCGCTGGCGGTCAGCGTGTCGTACACCTCCGCCACCGAGATGATCTTGGCGATCTCCGGGATCTCGTCCTCGGCCAACCCGCTGGGATAGCCGCGACCGTCGATCCGCTCGTGGTGGGCGAGGATGATCTCCGCCACCGGGCCATACATGCCCAGGTCGCGCAGCATGTCGGCGCCGAGCTCGGGATGGCGCTGGATCGCCAGCCAGTCCTCCTCGGTGAGGGTGCGGCCCCGCTCGGCCACGCGGTCCGAGAGGGCGAAGGTTCCGATGTCGTGCAGCAGCCCCGCGGTGTGGGCGAGCTCGCACTCGGCCTCGGTGCAGCCGACCGCCTCAGCGATGTCCCGCGCAAAGCGAGCCACCGCCGCGGCGTGGCGGGCCGCCCGCTGGTCGCGGATGTCCAGCGAGCGCATCAGCCCGGCCAGCACTCCCCACGACAGCGAGACGTACTGCTGTGCTCGCCGGCGGGACTGCTCGAGGAGATAGGCCATATAAGAGAACGCGTACACCCCGGCAAGCGCAAACGCGATCCCGCCATAACCCACCTTGAGCGTGATGCTCACGCCGGCCAGCACCACGAGGATGCTGAGTGCCGCGCTCGGCATGAAGTCGATCAGCGTTCGGGGGCCGAACTGCTCGGCGCCGCGCTCCACCAACCGGCGCAGCGACGCGAAGATGGCGAAGCTGAGCAGCCAGGCCACCAGGCTTGCCAGGGCCACGGCAAGGTAGAAAGCGGCCGCGTCGCTGGGTGCGGAGGCCAGGGCACGAATCAGGACTGCCGCCGCGACGGCAGGGGCGACCCCGGCCGGCAGATTGATCCACATGACCGAACGCCACGGAGTCTTCAACCTGAAGGCGGCCGTGAACTCGGTGATGATGGCCGCGATGGCGGCGGACGCCGGGCCCAGGAACGCAGCGGCCAGGACGTTGATGATGAATCCGGACGAAACCGACAGCCCACCCTTCTCGCCGACGACGAGAATCCCGGCCCCGACGGCCGCGAAGCCGAGAATCACCGACAGTCCGTTGACGCGATCCGGGGGACTCAGCGCGATCGCGACCGCGCACGCGATGAAGATCAAGATCGTTACAACAGGGGCAACAGCATCGCGCCCAACAACAAGGCGTGCGTCGTCTTCCGCGCTTCGGCGGAGCATCTATGGAAGGTAGCGCCATTTACCGACGGCTACCAACATTTAGTGGTCCCGATCAGCGGCCGCTGCGCCAGCTCATTCTTGCCTCCCTCCAAAGTCGCCGTTCACTCGACGTGCAGATCGAGCCGTGTCCTTCATGTACCCTTTAAGCGGGCACCGGCAAGACCTAGAAGCGGTCTTCGCAGGTCGCGTCGGTCCTGGCTTCGCCAACAACTCAGAGCTCGGTCGCGAGGCGACCCTGCTTAAAGCTGCCAAGCTTTGCACAGTTTTTTTGTATGTAACCCGTGCAATTTTAATGCCACGTGGTCCCACTGGCAACGTTGGCCGTGACCTTTTTGGACGAATGCGTTACTTAAAAACAAGTGAAGCTGCCGCTTTGCTGAATGTGAGCCCGAATACGCTCCGGGCCTGGGAGCGCAGATTCGGGTTCCCAAAGCCCCAGCGTTCCCCCGGAAAGCACCGGCTGTTCACGCACGGAGAGATCGCCGCGCTGCGCGATGCGCTGCAGGAGGGGTTGTCGATTTCCTCGGCCGTCTCCCGGGCCCGGGAAGGTCTGGCCGCTGACGCAAATTCCCTCGTCGGCGCGCTCGTCTCCTACGAGCGCGAGCGGGCCGACGCCGCGATCGAGGCGGCACTGGCGCTGCGCTCGGTGGATCGGTCGGTGGAGGAGGTATTGCTCCCGACGCTCGAGGAGATCACCCGCCGCTACGGCATGGAGTCCGCGGCCTGGGCGTTCGCGGCGCACTGGGCCGGCGACTGGCTGCGCCGGGCGACGCGGCTGGCTCCCCCGCCGGTGCGCCCGGCGTCGATCGTGGTCGGCGACGCTGCCCGCGACGAGCTCGATCCCGACTCCCCGTACATCCGGGCCCTGGAGCTGTTCTGCGTCCGCGCCGGGATCAACGTGCTCAGCCTTTCGGCGCGCGGCGTCGCCGGGATCGGCGACGCGGTCGCGATCCACCGCCCCAATCTGGTCGTGGTCGCCGGCTCACACCTCGACGACGACACGGTCGCGCGGTGGGCGTACGCGATCCGCCTCGCCGCGGGACCGATGCCGGTCGCGGTCTATCGCCGTGGCGGGCAGCGTGTCCGCATGCGGAGCACCGGCACCAGGATCCTGCCCTCGGGAGCCCGCGAGGCGCACCGGCGGATCCTCGACCTGGTGGAGGACCCGCGGGTGGCGATGCCGCTCCCGGGCCAGGCCGGCAGGACGCCGCGCAGCGCCTCCATGTAGGGCAGCCGCTCAGCGCGAGACGCGAATCACCGAGGTGCCGGCGACCGGAGCGAGGTCCTCGGGATCGAACACGTGGACCACTATGTAGGCGAAGCGATACGAGCGGTAGTAGCGGTCGTAGTGCTTGTAGAGGCGCAGCCGCTTGGACACCGTGAACCGAGCCTGGTGCCCGGTCACCGCCTGGAAACCCAGCGGAATGCGGTGGCTCAGGGCGTACTTGACCGAGACCCGGTGGCCGTTGGCGCCGAGCGAGTACATGTCGACCGCGACGTGCCGGAAGTACGAGCAGGTCAGCTTGATCGGGACGCCGGATGAGATCAACCGCGCGATCGAGACGCCCCTGGCCTTGACCAGGCAGGGCACAGGATCGAAGTAGGCGCTCGCCGGGGTGGGGTCGACCCGGCCCAGGTCGTCGACGGCGCGTGCCTGCATCTGCCAGTCGATGTGCCGGCGCGGGACGGCGTGCGGAGCCTGGAGCGTCCCGTCCAGGGCGGGGGCGCAGGGGTACCAGCTCGGCGGCGCGCCGAGTTGCTCGAGCGAGCACTGCAAACTGTCGACGTTGGCGTTCAACGGGTCGTCGTCGATCGCCGAGACCTGGAACGTCGGCCGCAGATCGCCGACCTCGGATGCGAACTGCGCCGAGGTGTTCGGAGCGGTCGTATCGACGGCGAAGACCAGTCCGCCGATGCCCAGCTCGGTCCCGAAGCTGTCGTAGACCTGCACGGTCAGCTGGTACGCCCCGCCGACCGGGGCGCCGGGGCGGAAGCTGGCGCAGAAGGGAGCCGCGCACCCCGGCAACGGCGGTCCACACGGGGACGCGGTGCCGACCCCGTCCCAGGGACTCACCGTGCAGGTAGCACTGACTCCCTCCGGTGCCTGGATCGAGAAGGTGGGCTGGGCGTCGGCGGTGCGAAAGTAGGTGCCACCGGAGGACAGCGCGCCCGCGCCGGTTGGGGTGACCGCAACGCTGTCCTCGGCCCAGGCGCTGGGAGCCGTCGCGGCCGCCAAGGCCAGGACACCCCCCAGCGCTGCGATCGCGTTACGCCATGCTCCCATGACGGGATGCTAATCCGGGCAAACCGCCACGTCTACCGACGTCGACCGAGAATCTCCTTCAATCGCAGGCATGCGGCCAGCGTGCAGATCCGGTTGCGGAACTTGCGGATCTGCCCGCAGCCAGCGATAAATCGCCTGCAGTGCACGGAATCCGGACAAACGCGGCCGCGGTCATGCTGGGGATCAGCCCCAACACCCTGCGCAGCTGGGAGCGGCGATACGGCTTTCCGCAGCCGCTTCGCTCCCCGGGCGGCCACCGCCAGTACTCGCTGACCGAGATCGACGCGCTACGGCTGACCCTGGCCGAGACCCACAACGTGTCCTCGGCGATCTCGCTGGCCCGCGAGCGCGGGGAAGGGCCCTCGACGCACTCGCGGCTGATCTCGGCCTTCGCGGCGTTCGAGGAGGAGACCGCCAACCGGCTGCTCGAGGAGAGCCTCGGCCTGCGCTCGGTCGAGCGCACCATCGAGGAGGTGCTGCTGGAGGCGGTGACCGCCCAGTACGACCCCGGCACCAACACCGCGGAGTACGAGTTCGGCTGGCGCCACGCCACCGGCTGGCTGTCGGCCCAGCGCCGGCTCGCCCCGCCCGCCACCCGGGCCGAGGGCGTGATGATCTTCGACGCCTCGGCCCCCTGCGACCTCGACGCCCTGCACGCCCAGGCGCTCGAGGTGGTGCTGCGGCGGGCCGGTCTGCGGACCCTGTCGCTCACCCCGGCGGTCGACCTGCACCGGCTGGGCCGGGCGCTGCGCGCGCTCGACCCCAAGGCCGTGATCCTGACCGGCCGGCGCGTATCGCTGGACTCGATCGGGCGGCTGGTCTACGCCGTGCGCTCGGTGGTCCGCGAGGTGACGGTGTTCGATTATCGAGGCGCGGTCCCGGACACCGGCGCCAGCACGGTTCACCGGCTGGGCGAGATGCCGGTGGCCGCGCGCGACACGCTGCTGGCCAAGCTGGCCCCGGAGCCGGTGGCGGTGGGCGTTTCACCGGTCACCGCCACGCGCTCCACCCGGGTGGGAAACGCAGGCGCGTAGGCGCTTTGCAGCGCGGGGGGTTCCTAGAATGCCCCGCCCATGGCTAACCCGCATCGCCCCGTAGATACACGCCCTTCGTTCCCCGCGGTCGAGCAGTCGGTGCTCGAGCGCTGGCGCGAGCGCGAGGTGTTCGCGGAGTCGATCCGCCGCCGCGCCGGCGCGCCGCAGTGGGGCTTCTACGAGGGGCCGCCGACCGCCAACGGCCCTCCCGCCACCCACCACGTCCTGAGCCGCGTGTTCAAGGACATCTTTCCCCGCTACCGGACGATGTGCGGCTACTACGTCGAGCGAAAGGGGGGCTGGGACTGCCACGGTCTGCCGGTCGAGCTCGCGGTCGAGGCCGAGCTCGGCATGCAGTCAAAGGAGGACATCGAGCGCTACGGGATCGCCGAGTTCAACGCCCGCTGCCGTCAGAAGGTGCTCAGCCACGTCGAGGACTGGAACCGGCTGACCGAGCGGATCGGGTTCTGGATCGATCTCTCTGACGCCTACCGGACGCTGGACGCCGACTACATCGAGTCGGTGTGGTGGGCGCTGAAGTCGATCCACGACAAAGGGCTGCTGTACGAGAAGCTCAAGGTGGTGCCGTACTGCCCGCGCTGCGGCACAGCGCTGTCCAGCCACGAGCTGGGGCAGCCCGGGGTCTACCAGGACGTGGTCGATCCGTCGGTGTACGTGCGGTTGCCGATCACCAAGCCGAGCACCGGCGCCCAGCCCGGCGACGAGCTGCTGGTGTGGACCACCACCCCGTGGACCTTGGTCTCCAACGCTGCGGTCGCGGTCGACCCCGAGCTCACCTACGTGCGGGCGCGCGTGAACCACGGCGCTGTGCAGATCCTGGCTGAGGCGCTCGTGGCGCGGGTCCTGGGCGAGGACGCCGAGATCCTGGACCGGTTCCCCGGCCGCGACCTGGTCGGAGCCGCCTACGCGCCGCCGTTTGACTTCATCCCCGGCGACGCCTACGGGCCCAAGGGTCACACGGTGCTGCCGGCGGACTTCGTAACCGCCGAGGACGGGACCGGTCTGGTTCACACCGCCATCGCCTTCGGCGAGGACGACTTCCGGCTCGGTGAGCAGCAGGGCCTGACGGTGGTCAATCCGGTTCGCACCGACGGGACCTACGACGAGCGGATCGGTCCCTACGCGGGGCGCTGGGTCAAGGAGGCCGATCCGGATTTGATCGAGGACCTGCGCGCCCGGGGCCGGCTGCTGCGAGCCGAGCGCTACGAGCACGCCTACCCGCACTGCTGGCGCTGTGGCACGCCGCTGCTCTACTACGCCAAGCCGTCCTGGTACATCGCCACCAGCCAGATCAAGGACCGGTTGCTGGCCGCCAACGAGACCGTCAACTGGTACCCCGATCACGTCAAGCACGGGCGGTTTGGCAACTGGCTGGAGGGCAACGTGGACTGGGCGCTTTCCCGAGAGCGCTACTGGGGCACCCCGCTCCCGGTGTGGCGCTGCGCCCAGGGCTGCCTGCGGGTGATCGGGTCGTTCACCGAACTGGAGCAGCTCTCCGGGGTCCGGCTGACCGACCCCCACCGGCCGTTCGTGGACGAGGTCACGTTCCCGTGTCAGAACTGTGGCGGCCCCATGCACCGCGTCCCCGAGGTGATCGACGTCTGGTTTGACTCGGGCTCGATGCCGTTCGCTCAGTTCCACGCCCCGCACGCCAACAACGACCACTTCCAGGAGCGCTTTCCGGCCGACTTCATCTGCGAGGCGCTGGACCAGACCCGGGGCTGGTTCTACTCGCTGCTGGCGGTGTCGACGCTGCTGTTCGACAGGGCGTCTTTTCGCAACGTGGTCTGCCTGGGGCTGATCCTCGACGAGCAGGGACGCAAGATGTCCAAGTCGCTGGGCAACACGGTCGAGCCGTGGGAGGTGATCGAGCGCTACGGCGCCGACGCGCTGCGCTGGTACTTCTTCACCTCCAAGCTGCCCTGGGACGGCTACCGGTTCTCGCTGCAGACGATCGGCGAGGCGGTGCGCCAGTTCCTGCTGCAGCTGTGGAACACCTACGGCTTCTACGTCCTGTATGCGAACGCCGCCGGCGTGGAGCGCGACAGCGGCGGCCATCTCTCAGACCTCGATCGCTGGGCGCTGTCGCGCCTGCAGGCAACTGTCGAGACGGTCCGCGAGCGGATGGACGACTTCGACGCCACCGCCGCCGGGCGCGCGGTGCAGGCGTTCGTCGACGAGCTCTCCAACTGGTATGTGCGCCGGTCGCGCCGGCGCTTCTGGGAGGGCGAGCCGGCCGCGTTCGCCACCCTGCGCGAGTGCCTGGTCACGGTCGCCAAGCTAATCGCGCCGTTCACTCCGTTCATCGCCGACGAGATCTACGACAACCTCGACGGCTCCGAGCCGAGCGTCCACCTGTGCGATTTCCCGGTCGCCGGCGTGCGCGACCTGGAGCTGGAGCGGGCCATGGCGGTGGCGCGGGAGACCGTGCGGCTGGGCCACGCCGCCCGCGGACAGGCCAAGCTGAAGGTTCGCCAGCCGCTGCAGACCGCGGTCGTGGTCGCCACCGGGCTCGAGCGCCAGGCGATCGAGCGGATGGCCGAGCTGGTGCGCGAAGAGCTCAACGTGCGCGAGCTGCGGTTCGTCTCCGAGGCCGACGAGCTCGGACAGGTCGAGATCAGGCCCAACTACCGGTCCCTCGGTCCGCGGTTCGGCAAGCAGATGCCGCTGGTCGCGGCCGCGGTAGCCGGTCTGGACGCGGCCCATGCGGCGGCCGCGTTACGCACCGGCCAGTCGGTGGCGATCTCGGTCTCGGGCACCGAGCACGAACTCGGAGCCGACGACCTGCTGGTCACAATGAAGCCGTTGGCGGGCTATCAGGTCGAGCGCGAGGGCTCCCACGCGGTCGCGCTGGCGCTCGAGATCGACGAGTCCCTGCGGATCGAGGGATGGGCGCGCGAGATCGTTCGCGCGGTTCAGAGTGCCCGGCAGGCCGCCGGCCTCGAGGTCTCGGACCGGATCGTGCTCACGCTGGACGGCGACGAGTCTCTGCTCGGCGCCGCCCGGACCCACCAGGGATACATCGCCGGCGAGACCCTGGCGACGCAGATCGGCTTCGAGTCCTCGCCGGATGACTCGAGCGCCGCCGATTCGGGCGAGGCCGGATGCCGAGCGGGCGGCTGGCTCGAGGGCGTCGCGCCCGTCACGATCGACGGGCGCGCTTTGAAGATCGGTGTGGCCCTGGCTTAGGCCAGCGCCGGCTCGAGCTCCGCTTCCAGCTTCCGCTTGGGGTAGGCGCCGATGACTGTCTTCTTGACCTCGCCGTGCCGGAACAGCATCAGGGTCGGGATCGACATCACGTTGAACTGCTGGGCGACCTGCTGGTTCTCGTCGATGTTGAGCTTGACCACCTTGAGGTCCTCGCCGCGCTCGGAGGCGATCTCCTCGACGATCGGGGAGACACGGCGGCACGGCCCGCACCACGGAGCCCAGAAGTCGACCAGCACCGGGACCTCGGCCTCGATGACCTCGGACTGGAAATTGTTGTCGGTTACTTCTGCGACCGGGCCTGGCATTTCGCTCTCCTTATCGAATTACTTCATAAAGTATAGCGACACCGGTCAAACGCGTCGGGATCGCAGTTTCAGCTTGGTTTCCGTGGCCCAACCGGGGTAATTCTTCCCCCACAGGGAGCCGGGACGTCGAGCGCACCGGCTCGAGCAAGGAGGAGTCGATGGCCCAAGCCGACGATCAGAGAACCAACCGGGCCGCCGCGGACCGTTCGATGGCGGACCTGATGCGTCAGCTCTCCGAGCAGACGAGCACCCTGGTGCGCCAGGAGCTGGAGCTGGCCCGAGCCGAATTGACGGACAAGGGCAAGCAGGCGGGAATCGGGATCGGGATGTTCGGCGCGGCGGGGATCGTCGCCCTGTTTGCGGTCGGTGGACTGACCGCGACCCTGATCCTGCTGCTCAGCAAGGCGGTCGACCCGTGGGTGGCCGCGTTGATTGTGACCGCCGTCTACGGCGCGATCGCGGGGCTTCTGGCGCTGACCGGGCGCAGCCGCGTCCAACGGGGGGTCCCGCCGGTGCCCGAGCACACAGTCGAGACGGTCAAAGAAGACGTGAAAACGACCAAGCGGCGAGCGATGGAGGGACGCCGATGACCGCCACCCCATCCGGAACCGGGGGCGATCCCAAGTCGCCCGAGGAGATCCGCCGGGAGATCGAGGAGACCCGCGAGGAACTTGGGGACACCGTGGAGGCGCTGGCCGCCAAGACCGACGTCAAGGCTCAGGTGTCCGATCGCGTGCAGGAGATCCGCCACGATGCTGCGCAGCGGATCGACCAGGCCAAGCAGGGGGTTCCCGACTCCGCCGCCGGGGGAGCCCAGCAGGTGGCCGACACGGTCAAGCGCAAGCCAGTCCCGTTCTCGGCGGGAGGGGCCTTCGTCGCCGGGTTGCTGGTCGGCTGGCTGCTCGGACGGAGATAGGCAGCGATGACCGAGTCTCAGACGCCGCCCCGTACCGAGCGCGGCCACGTCGAGCCGCCCGACGTCGAGAACGCCGACGACCAGCCGACCGATCTCCCGTGGCCGGCCTGGGGCGGCGTGATCAAGCGCACGTTCAAGGAGTTCAAGGCGGACAATCTCACCGACCTCGCGGCCGCGCTGACCTACTACGGCGTGCTGGCGATCTTCCCGGCGCTGATCGTGATCGTGTCGATCCTGGGGCTGCTCGGCCACTCGGTCACCGACTCGCTGGTCAACAACCTGGCCAAGCTGGCTCCGGGCTCGGCGCGCCAGATCTTCACCAGTGCGGTGCACAACATCCAGTCGCGTCCCGGGACGGCCGGGGTCGTGTTCGTGGTCGGCCTGCTGGTGGCGCTGTGGTCGGCCTCGGGCTACATCGCCGCGTTCATGCGGGCCTCGAACATCGTCTGGGACGTTGAGGAGGGGCGCCCGATCTACAAGACGATCCCGATCCGCCTCGGCGTCACGCTGCTGGCGGTGGTCCTGCTGACGGTGAGCGCGCTGGCCGTCGTCCTCACCGGCTCGCTGGCCAGGAACGTCGGCGACGTGATCGGGGTCGGTCACACCGCCGTGACCGTGTGGGACATCGCCAAATGGCCGGTGCTGCTGGTGGTGGTGCTGGTGATCCTGGCGATCCTCTACTACGCCTCTCCCAACGTCCGCCAGCCGGGCTTTCGCTGGGTCACTCCTGGGGGCGTGGTGGCGGTCGTGATCTGGGTCCTGGCCTCGGCGGGATTTGCCCTATACGTGGCGGCCTTCTCGTCCTACAACAAGACATACGGCGCGCTTTCCTCAGTGATCATCTTCCTGGTCTGGCTGTGGATCACCAACCTGGCGATCCTGTTCGGAGCCGAGCTCAACGCCGAGCTCGAGCGAGGCCGCCAGATCGAGCGTGGTCACCCCGCTGACCGGGAGCCGTATCTTCCGCTCCGCGGCCAGCCAAAGACCTGAGAACGAGGAGGATCGCATGAAGTTGATGTTCAAGCCGTTCAGCATCGGCTCCGGGCTGGTGGCCGGGATCCTGGCCCGACGCATCTTCGGCGTGATCTGGGGTCTGATCGACGACGAGGAGCCGCCCAGGGCCGAGCACGAGCGTGTGCCGTTGTGGAAGCTGGCGGTGGCGCTGACACTGGAGGGGGCCCTGTTCGCGCTGATCCGCGGCCTGGTCGACCACGGCGCGCGGCACGCCTACACGCGGATGACCGGCACGTGGCCGGGCGAAGAGGAGCCTGAGGCGGAGTAGTCGCGGCCCGGCTGTCTATCGTGTTCTGAGTGCTTCCCCGCCGGTGGGGCAGCACCAGCCCGTCAAGATGGCCGAGCCGACCAACACCGAGATCGCCACGGCGCTGGACGAGCTCGGGGATCTATACGAGCTCGACGGCGCGATCATCCACCGCATCGTGGCCTACCGCAACGCCGCCAAGGCGGTCCGCGACGCGCCCGTCTCGGTGACCGCCCTGGCCCGGCAGGGCAAGGCCACCGAGCTGCCGGGGATCGGTTCCACGATCCAGGACAAGGTGCTGGCGCTGGCCGACGACGGCGTGATCCCGGCGGCCGCCAAGCTGCGGGCGAAGTTCCCTCCCGGCCTGCTGGAGATGACTCGGTTGCCGGGCCTGGGGCCCAAGCGGGCCCGGCGGTTGTACGAGGAGCTCTCGATCGACTCCCTGGAGAAGCTCCGGGTAGCCGCCGAGACGCAGGAGATCCGATCCCTGAAGGGGTTCGGCCCCAAGGCCGAGCAGAGCCTGCTGGCGGCCGTGCTGGCCGCCGAGGCTGCCGCCGACGGCGGCGAGGAAGGCGGCTCGGGGCGAGTCGTGCTCAGCCGCGCGCTGGCGGTCGGCGAGCAGCTGGTGCAGGCGCTGCGCGCTCACCCGGCCTCCGAACGGGTCGAGATGGCCGGCTCGGCGCGACGGCTGACCGACAGCGTCAAGGACCTCGACGTGATCGCCACCGCCACTGACCCGCTGGCCCTGGCCAGGGCAGCGGCGGAGCTGGAGCTGGTGGAGACCGCCCAGACCCCCGGCGAGGCGGGCGTGCGGCTGCGCACCCACACCGGGCTCAAGGTCGACGTCAGGATCGTCGCCCCGGACCAGTTCGGCAACCTGATGCAGCACTTCACGGGCTCCAAGCAGCACAACATGGCGCTGCGGGAGGCCGCCGTGCGCCGGGGCCTTCACGTATCCGAGTACGGGGTCCTCGACGACGCCACCGGCGAGACCCACCGTTGCGCCCGTGAGGAGGAGGTCTACGCCCGCCTGGGCCTCGAGTACATCGAGCCCGAGCTGCGCGAGAACCGAGGCGAGCTCGAGGCCGCTGCGTCCGGGACCCTGCCGTCGCTGATCACGGCCGATGATCTGCGCGGCGATCTCCACTGCCACACCACCGCATCCGACGGCACCGCCTCGATCGAGGAGATGGCCCTGGCAGCCGTCGAGGCCGGCTACGAGTACCTCGCGATCACCGATCACTCGGCCAGCTTCGGGTTCGGCGACGAGGTCTCGCCCGAGCGGCTGCTGGAGCAGATCGAGCGGATCCGGGAGCTGTCGGGCTCAGACGCGGTAGGCGGCGTGGAGCTGCTGGCGGGATCGGAGGTCAACATCCTCCCCGACGGATCGCTGGACTACGACGACGAGACCCTGCACAGGCTCGACTGGGTGGTGGCCTCGGTGCACTCGTCGTTCGCCATGGACAGCGCCACCATGACCCAGCGGATCCTGAGCGCGATCTCCAACCCGCTGGTCGACGTGATCGGCCACCTCTCGGGTCGCAAGATCGAGCGCCGGGCGCCATACGCGTTCGACTTCCCCGCCGTGCTGGAGACCGCGGTCGCCGGCGGGACAATGCTCGAGATCAACGCCAGTCCCGACCGCCGTGACATCAACGACGTCCACGCCCGCGCCGCCGCCGCCGCCGGAGTGCCGATCGTGATCAACTGCGACGCCCACCGGGTGAGTGGCTTCGAGGTCGCGCGCTACGGAATCGCCACCGCCCGGCGGGCCTGGCTCGGCCCCGAGGCGGTGGCCAACACGCGTTCCTGGGATGAGGTGGCGGCGCTGCGCCCCCGGGCGCGGGCCCGGGCCTAGCGGCCTTGCCCAGGGGGCGCGGGCCCGGGCCTAGCGGCTGCCCGCGCGCTTGGCCCGCCGAGCCGGCGCCGTGGCCGACCGCCGAGCCGACCGTCCGTCGCTCGCCGGGTCGTCTTTGCGCCGGCCCCCCAGCCCCAGCCATCCCCGCTGGATGGCCACGAACCAGGCCAGGCCGAGCAGGCACAGGACCAGCGCCACGAAGAAGTTCAGCCGCAGCCCCAGGATGTGGTTGGAGTAGTCGATCCGCAGCGTCTCCACGAAGATCCGAAAGCCCGAGTAGCCGGCCACGTAGAGCGCGAACACGCCGGGAGGGCGGACCCGCCGGGTCTGCCCCAGCCAGATCAGAAAGCCGGCCAGGCCCAGGTCCCAGATGATCTCGTACAGGAACGTGGGCTGGAAGGTGGCGAACTGGCTGAAACCGGGGGGCCGGTGGGCAGGCGAGATCTCGAGGCCCCAGGGGAGCTTGGTCGGCTTGCCGAACAGCTCCTGGTTGAAGTAGTTGCCGATCCGCCCGATCGCCTGCGCGACCAGCAGCGATGGCGCCACCACGTCCATGAACCGGCGCAGGTCGGCACGGCCGAGACGCCGGTGGGCCACCCACAGTCCGACTGCGGCGCCGCCGGCGATCCCGCCCCAGATGCCGAGGCCGCCCTGCCAGATCGCGAACACGCCCCACCAGTGGTCGGGCACCTGGCTCGGCGTGGTGATGTCGAAGTAGATCCGCCCTCCGATCAGGCCGGCCGGGAAGGCCCACATCGCCACCTCGTAGCAGAGCTCGGGGTCGCCGCCCTGGCGCCGCCAACCCCAACGGGAGATGAAGATCGCTGCCGCCACCGCGAACACGTAGGCGATCCCGTAGGCGTGAAAGAAGAACGGGCCGACGCTCAACCCGTTCGATGACGGGCTGGGGATGAAGGCGGTCGGCGTCACGGTCTGAGGATTGGCGCGCTCGGCGTCACGGTCTGAGAACTAGGACGCTCGGCGTCACGGTTTCCATCCTGGCAGCAATCGGGGCAGCGCGCGCCTTGCCAGGGTCTCCTGCACCGCCGCGCGGCCGAACGGTGCCAGCAGCTCCCGGGCCCGCGCCGCATACCCCTCCGCCGGGTCGTCCAGCGCGGTCCGCAGCGCCGGCGCCAGGTCCTCTGAGACCAGGCGCGGGTCCAGCTGTCGGGCCAACCCGAGCGCCGGATACGGTCCCGGGGACGGGGTGGTGACGAGCAGACAGCCGTCGGCGAGCGCCTCCAGCGCCGCGATCCCGAAGTCCTCGCGCCGGGGAGCGGTCACGAACACCCGGGCGCGGCGCAGCAGCTCGCGGTACGCCGCCGGCTCCAGGCGGCCGACGAAACGCACCCCCGGGATCTCCTCGGCGCTCGGCAACCCGGCCACCACCAGCGTCTCGCCGCTGCGCCGGGCCCGCTCCCAGGCGGCCAGGATCAGGTCGAGCCGGCGCTTGACCGGATCGCCGGTGTAGGCGAGCACGTCGACGTCGCGCTCGCCGGCGGGCTGTCCGGAGCGCTCGATCGCCACCGGGACCTCAACGGTGTCGGCGTGCGGCCGGCCCCGCAGCGACTCCAGCGAATTGGGGGCCATGGTCATGATCAGGGGCGCCTGGGCCAGCCGCCGGCGCTCCATGATCCGCTGCCAGACCCCGTGGCGCCCGGGCCGGTTCTCGGCCGCGATCGCGTCGAGCCAGACCGCCCCGGGACGCGGCCACAGCAGGGCGGCGGTAATGGAGCAGTAGACGATCGCGGCCGGGTGGTGCGCGGCGATGGCCCGCCGGGTCGCCGCGCGGGCCATCCAGGCCTGGGTCAGGTCGGTCAGCATGAATGTCCGCACCTGCGGCGTGGGGCCGGTGCTGACCAGCTCCACGCGGGCCCCGGCACCGGCGAGGTTGACGCTCAGCTCGCGGGCCGCGGCGCCCCACCCGGTCGTCCCGCCGGTGACGACCACGAGCACGTCGGTGCCGTGCTGCTGGCTGCTGGCTCCCCGGTGCTGCTGGCTGGTGACCCCCACTTAATGCACTACGCGCGCGGGCGGGCCCGGCGCGATGCCGACGCGCCGTTGAGCTCGAGCAGGTTGGAGCGAAAGCCCGGCGTGCGCACCAGCTTGATCCGCCGCAGCGGCGAGGTCCGCTCGACGTAGAACCGCGCTCCGTCGCGTTCCTCGATCGCGGTCACCGCCGAGGCTTGGCGCCGCCAGGCCAGCGACCAGATGATCGCGAAGCCGGCCGCGATCGCCGGGACCTGGGGCAGCAGGATCCCGAGCGCGCCGGCCCCGAGCGTTGACAGCAGCAGCGGCCACAGGCGGTTGAGCACGGTGCGAGCGGGGTCCACCTCCGGCAGCGAGGCCTGGGTGCGGGCGCTGGCCAGCAGCGACCCGATCGGCTGCGAGGTCTCGCCGCGGCGGCCGAGCCAAAGGCCGATCAGCCCGGCCAGCACCCACCAGCCGGCCGCGACCGGAACCACCAGGTCGTCAGCGGTGTCCGCGGCGCCGGCGAGCGTCACCGCCCCCAGCACGGTGGCCGCGGCGAGGCTGATCAGGGTTGTCGTGCGCAGGAAGTCCGAGAAGCGCACGGACGCTCACTCGGCGGTCAGGCAGGCGAGCAGCTCCCGCACGCCCTCCGGCCCGTCTACGACGATGTCGGCCTCGCCGGGAATCGCCGACGGACCCTCCTCCGAGCGCACGCCGACCCTGAGCGCCTGGCTCAGCTTGCCCTCCTGCTCGAGCACCTTCAGAGCCCGGAAGGCGTCCAGATCGGTGGCGTCGTCGCCGACGTACAGCGCGGTGTCGATCCCCTCCCCGGCCTCGGACAGGAACCTCGTGATGCCCGCCCCCTTGTCGATCTTGATCGGCGGTCGGACCTCGAGCACCTTGCGGCCCCAGTGGGTGCGCAAGCCCGCGGCCTGGGCGCGCTCCGCGATCGCGTCGATCGCCGCCCGCGCCGCCTCCTCGTCGCGGGCCCCGCGCCAGTGGAAGGCCACGATCGCGCCCTTGTCCTCCATCCGCACGCGCCGCTTGCGAACATCGGCGGTATCGGCCTCGCGCCCGAACTCGCGGATCCGGCGCACCCAGTCCTCGACGCCGGCATCGAGCACGGCCTCGGTCCAGCCCGCCCGCAGCAGCTCGACCCCGTGGGATCCCAGGTAGGAGATCGTCCCGATCGAGACCATGGCCCGCGCCTCGGACGCGCGGCGGCCGCTCACGCAGGCCACCAGCGCGTACCGGTTGGCGACCCCGATCAGCAGCTGGCGCGTCGTCTCGGGAACGTGGGCGTCGGAGGCGTGCTCGACGATCGGCGACAGGGTGCCGTCGATGTCGAGGAGGATCGCGGCGCTTGAGGGGTTGGCTCGGAGAGGCGCGAGCGCCTCTGAGATGAGCGCTGACGTCACGGTTCTAGTATGCCCGGTCGGGGCAACCGTTCGCGCTCCGGCGGGCGCTTGGGAAGTAGCATTCATCCTGCGATGGGTGAGCCGACGCAAGGACCGGGCTACGCGGTCTCCAGCCTTGAGCACATGGGCGACGGCCCGGGGTTTCGCAAGGTCCGCCGCGAGCTCGGGGTGACCGCCTTCGGGATCAACGCGATCGTCCTGCCGAACGGGTATTCCACCGGCACCCACTACCACGACCAGCAGGAGGAGACCTACTTCGTCCACCAGGGCCAGGTCGAGTTTCGCTTCGGAGACGGCAGCCGCCATGTGGTCGGTCCCGGCGGCATCGCTCGCGTCGACGCCTCCACCCATCGCGGCATGAGCAACGTCGGCGACGGCCAGGCCGTCGTGCTGGTGGCCGGCGGCAAGGACGGTTACGTGGGCCGAGACGGGCAGGCCGTGGGCGCTGACCCGCGCGGCGGTCCGCCGGGCGGGGCCTGACGTCGACGAGCTGAGCCCCGGCGGCGCCCCGGTGCTGCTCTTGCACGGGCAGCCCGGCGGGGCCCAGGACTGGTCGCGGGTGACGGCGGAGCTCGCCGGCCGCGTCCGGGCGATCGCGATCGACCGTCCCGGCTGGGACGGCCACAGCCCACCGGCGGACCTCCAGGGCAACGTCCGCGCGGCGGTGGCGACGCTGGACCGTTGTCGAGTCGAGCGCGCGACCGTGGTCGGCCACAGCCTCGGCGCGGCGATCGCGGCCTGGCTGGCGGCCCACCACCGCTCCCGGGTGGCCGGGCTGGTCCTGGTCTCGCCGGCCGCCAACCTGGCCGCGATCGATGCTGTGGACCGGTTACTGGCGGCGCCGGTGGTTGGAGATCTGACCAGTGCAGCGTCGCTCACCGGGCTTGGCGTGGCACTGGCGGTGCCGGGGTTGCGTCGCCGGATCGCCGCCGCATCGGGGATCTCGGATCGTTACCTGATGGTGGCCGGACGGACGTTGCTGACCCCCTGGGCGCGGCGATCGTTCCTCGCCGAGCAGCGCTGGCTGGTGCACGACATGCCGGCGCTGGAGCGCGCCCTGCCGCAGATCGGCGCCCCGACCACGATCCTCAGCGGGGCCGAGGACCGGATCGT
Organism: Solirubrobacteraceae bacterium; assembly: GCA_036502145.1. Lineage (GTDB taxonomy): Bacteria > Actinomycetota > Thermoleophilia > Solirubrobacterales > Solirubrobacteraceae > Palsa-465. The sequence continues at coordinate 22,145 of DASXZB010000004.1, forward strand.
GCACCCGGCGGCAACACGAAAGCTGGCCACCCAGATCCCGGGAGCCCGGCACGTGGTACTGGAGCGGGCCGGGCACCTGCTGCCGCAGCTGCACCCTGGTGCGGTCACGGATGCAATCGGACTGACGCTCAACCAACCGAGCAGGCTCTAAATTGGTATCGATGCCTCGCCGCATGCAGAGCGGTCGGCCGGCTGGGGGCGGTCCAGTGAGAGGGGCCCGGTTGGGCCGCGGCTCGATCGCGGGCGCGCGCCGGTGCGCGCCCTGGGCCGCCCTGGCCTGGGCCCTCACCGCGCTCGCCGGCCTCGCCGCTTGGGGCGCGTCCCCTGCCCTGGGCGCCAAGCTCGTCGGGGGCGGCCGCCAGGCCGCGATCAAGCGGGCGTTCACGGCCCACGGCGCCCACAAGCACCAGACCGTTGTCTCGGTCCGCACCTCGACGGTCAACGGGGCCTGGGCGGTGGTCGAATCGGTCCGGCTCCAGCCCGCCGGGCGCGGCGGCGGCAAGAGCGGCAGCGTCAAGCCCGCCAACGCCTACTACCACGTCGTGCATGGCGCCGAGCGCTCCGGCAGCCCTCCCGGCCCGGTCAAGGCCGATCTCAGCCGCGACTTCAAGCTCGCGGTGCTCTACACGGGGTCCGGGAGCGAGACGATCAACTACACCGAGCGGACGCTCGGGGTGTGCCAGGCCGCTGGTGGCTGGGTCGACCAGCAGACCGAGACTGTGAAGCCGATGTCCTGGAGCGTCCGCTACGTGGTCGACCTGGACAGTCTGGCCGCGGCGGTGGGCGACGGGCGGACCGCGGTTGTGGTGCCTGCCGTGACCCTGGATCGCGGGGCCTCCACCCTGAGCGCGACCGAGCAGGCGACCCGCAGCACGGTGGACCTCAGCTGTAACGGCACGCCGGTGACGATCAAGTGCTCGACCCGCTACACGCTGGGGGGCTCGGGCTCGAGCAGCTGGCTGTCACTGATCCCCGCCGGCCTCGAGGTCGGGATTCCGATGCGCCGGTCGACCTCCGGCAGCTGTGACCCCGACAGCTTCGCGCTGGGGCCGTCATTGTGGGACAGCGACGCCGCCGCGGCCCTGGTCAGCAAGCTGCGGGTCCTCGGCGGCAGCCTGTCCGGCAATCCGTATGCGCCGGTCAAGGTGGCCTGGCCGTTCAGCTCGTCACTGGCCGTCGACGGGGCGATCGCCAGCCCGTGCCAGGGCATCGCCGCCGGCTGCACCGACTCGATGAAGTGGAAAGGGACCGTTCGGCTTCAGCCCGTTGGCGGAGGCTAGGTGCTCCGCACCGGAAGCGGTGAGCGGCGCTTTCTTATCGAGTCCTTAAGGCTGAAAGCCGTGGGCCAATTTACACTCGGCGCCGGTGGAAACGGTCCCTGAACGACTCGAGCCCCTGCGCGAGCCGGTCGAGGTTGCGAACCTCGACCTGCCTGCCCCTGCCGGCGCGGCCGTCGATGACGGCGTGCTGCCGAGTCCCGCCGGCGCCCCAGCCGTCCCTGGTTCCCGCCGGCGCGCTCGCTCCCGGACTCGAGGCCGGCGCAGTGTCTTTGCGATCACCCGCACCGAGCTGTTGTGGATCGGGGTCGTCTACCTGTCGACCCGGGTGCTCCTGCTCCTGGCCGCCTATCTGCTGAGCTCCTTCGGCCACCACAACTTCCTGCACGAGCTCGCGAACTGGGACGGGCTGTGGTACCGCGAGCTCGCCAACCACGGCTACCCGGACTATCCCTCGCACCTCCAGACGACGCTCGGGTTCTTCCCCGTGTTCCCGATCGCGATCTGGACGCTGGAGCCGCTGATCGCGCTCGTCACCGGGCACAACGCGATCTGGTCGGCGACGGTCTCCGGGGTCGTCATCTCGATGGCCGGCGGCTTTGTCGCCACCGTGCTGTTGTACCGGCTCGCCACCGGCTGGTGGAACCGCGACAGCGCCCGCCGGGCCACGATCCTGTTCTGCCTGTTCCCGGGGTCGGTGGTCTTCTCGATGGTCTATTCGGAGGGGCTGCTGCTGCCGTTGGCCGCGGGCTGCCTGCTGGCGCTCGAGCACCGGCGGTGGCTGCTGGCGGGGATCCTCGCCGGGATCGGAACCGCGGTGCAGCCCACCGGCCTGGTGCTGGTCGTGGTCTGCGCGGTGTCGGCGGGGCTGGAGCTGCGCCGGCGGGGCTGGCGACCGACCTCGCTGGCGGCACGGCGCGTGCTGGTGGCGCCGTTGCTGTCCTTGACCGGGATCGGCGCCTTTGCGCTGTTTCTGTGGGCCTGGACGGGGACCCCGTTTGCCAACTACCAGGCCCAGCACCACGGGTGGGGCGAGAAGACCAACCTGCTGGCCCTGGTCCACCTGACCAGGACGCTGCTTGACCAGATCTCGCTCGCCCATCCCAACGACCCCACGATCAACCTCAACCTGGTGGTGGGACTGATCGGGGCGTTCGTGCTGGTCGGGATGCTGGCGCTGGTGTGGCGGGCCCGGCGAACGATCCCGGTCGAGGCGATGGTGTGGACGGCGGGGATCAGCTTCCTGGCCCTGACCTCTCAGTACGTGCCGCCGAATCCGCGGATGCTGATCACCGCGTTCCCGGCGGTGATGGTCGTGGCGCACTACGCCCGCGGCAAGTGGTTCACCTGGCTGGCTTGGGGCAACGGGATCCTGCTCGTGGTCCTGAGCGTGCTGACCTTCTACGGGGTCACGCTCCGGCCGTAGGCCTCGCGGCCCCGCCGCCGCCCGGGCCCGCCCGGATCCAACCGCTCGCACCACGCCAGGGTCGCCCGACCTCGGACCGAGGACGCGCAACCTCCCAGTTGCTTGGCGTATTTTGGCCGTTATACGGCCAAAATCCGTCACGCAACCTGTCGGTTGCTCGGGTGGGCCGCTTATACAGGCAGCCGCCGGCTACCCCCCGCCGCGCCCCGGCAGCAGCTGCACGTGGATGGCGCTGGCATAGCCGAACTTCCGGATCGGGGCGCGGCCGTACTGGCGCTCCAGGTCGCCCCGGAGCTTCAGGAAGCGGGCCCGGTTGGCCAGCGACGCCGCCGGGGCGTCCGTCTGGCCCTCGTGGCTGGAGACGAACCACATCCGCAGGCAGCCCGCCGAACCGGCGGCGATCTGGTTCGGCGACAGCGTCTCGTACCGCTCCACATACGGCCGCACCTCACCCCACCTCGCAACCGGCAGCACAGAGCGCGGCGCAACCGCGCCCCGGGCGCCCACGTAGTACTGAAACGCCATCCGAGCGTCCTCGGGATAGAAGGCGATGCAATCACCGGGCTGGGCACGGTCGAGCACGTAGGCCGTGGTCTGCTGCCACGGCTCCGGCGACACCCCGTAGCTCGCCGCCACCTGCCACATCCGCAGTCCCACCAACGCCACCAACGCCGCCACCGCGGCCACCGCTGCCACCCGGGGCAGCCGCCGATCCGACAGCCCCAGTGCCAGCAGCAGCGCCACCGGTGCCAGGCACATCAGCACGTTTCGCGGCAGGAAGATCGGCTGGGTGACGTAGGAGGCCAGCCAGGCCAGCACCACCGGTACCGCGAGCCAGGCCAGCAGCATCAGCGGACCCCACTGCTCGGGCTCCCCGCGCCGGGCCCGGCGCCAGATCACCACCGCCACCGCCAGCAGCGCGGCGATCGTCACGATCAGCAGCGCCGTGGTCGCGGCGGTGCGGTGGAAGTTGGGCTGCAGGCCGGCCGAGGTCAGCAGCTGCAGCACCTGGGTCTCGACCTTGCGCGTGGGCCGCGGCAGCCAGAACAGCTGACCCGAGCCGCGGCCGGTGGCCAAGACGACCAGCGGGATGCACAGCACGGCGACCGCCACCAGCGCGATCAGGAACCTGACCGCCAGACGCCCGCGCCGGGCCAGCACCACCAGCTGCGCCGGGACGACCAGCACCGCCACGAAGCTCGAGTACATCGCCAGCGTCATGAACACCACGTAGGCGACCCAGTGCCGGCGGCCAGCAGGCGACATGCCGGAGCCCCCGGGCCGGGCCAGCGCCACGAAGGCCAGGAACGCCGCGCACACGAAGGTCACCATGGGTGCGTAGCCGCGGGCGCTCTGGGCCCAGAAGACCAGCGGCAGGCTGACCGCTGCGAGCCCGCCCGCCACTAAGGCCACTGTGCGGTCGAACAGCCGCAGCCCGATCACCCCGATCAGCGCGACGGTGGCGATCGTGGCCAGCGCCGACACCAGCCTGACCACCAGCAGCCCGTTGCCGAAGGCCCCGATCAAGACGTGCTCCAGCAGGTAGTAGCCCGACATGTTGCCGCCGTCGTGGGCGAGCGCCGAGCCCAGAGCCGAGCCGTGCTGGGAGGCGATCGTGACCGTGGCGGCCTCGTCGAAGCCGAGGCTGCGCGCCGTGATCGCGACAAAGCTCAGCACCGCGGCCAGGAGCGCGGGCAGTCCGACGGCGAGCAGATCGCCCCAACGCCCGCCGGCAAGCGCCCGCAGGCGCAAGGACCTCGACCCCGACCGCGGGCCGGCGTCGGCCGGTGTCTCGGTGGCCAGCGGCGTCATCGCTGAGATCACGTCCGCGCCAGCGCCGAGGGGGCGCTGTCGGCGAGGCTCCGGCGGCTGCGGCCGTCGGCGCCGCTGTCGCCGTCACGGCGCCGGTGGACATACCAGGCCGCGAACGCCACCAGCACGTAGACCGCGAGCACGGCCGGGGCGCTACCCAGTGGCAGGGCCAGGATGCCGTTGGGCTTGACCACGAACACCGCCAGCACCAGCGCCACGGGCAGCCCCACCGATCGCTGCGGGCCCGGGCAGGCCGCCAGCAGAACCAGGCCCCAGGTGAAGTACCAGGGCCACGCCGCCGGCCCGCCGGCCGCGGCCACCAGCAGGAACACCCCCAGTCCGAGCACCAGCGTCGGGATCCGCGTGCGGTACAGCAGCCACAGCCCAGCCGCCACCGTCAGCACCGCCGTCACCGCCCCAAACGCCGACTCCAGCGAGCGCGAGTTGACAGCCAGGCCGAGGTCGTGCATCACCGAGGCCACCGTCCACCCCACCCCGGTGGCCGGCGTTATGGCCAGGCGGACCCTGGCCGGCGCCGAGAACACGCTGCCCGACAGCCAGCTCACCCCAAGGCCGCTGACCAGGCTGACCGCGGCGAGCACCCCGACGACGACCGCCAAGGCGCCACCGAGGAACCGAACCCGGTCACGTGGTGAGGGCTCGGCCCGGGCCCAGGCGACGGCGATGAACACGGCGCCGGCCAGCGCCGGCACCTTGATCGTGGCCGCGAGGGCGCAGATCGCGATTCCGGGCAGCGGCCGGCCCTCCAGCGCGACCGTCACCCCGGCGGCCAGCAGTCCGATCATCAGCACGTCGTTGTGCCCGGCCGACACCAGCTCGAAGATCACCAGCGGGCTCAGCAGCGCCAGCCAGATGGTCCGCCCCGGGTCGGTCCCGAGCGCCCGGGCCAGCCGCGGGAGATAGACCGCCAGCAGCACGATCCCCACCAGCTCGAGCGCCCTGATCGCCAGCACGCCAGCGATCAGGTGCGAACCGGTGATCGCCACGATCGCGCTCAGGAGGGCCAGGAAAAGGGGGCCGTAGGGTGCGGTGGTGTGGCGCCAGAACGGCGACACCGCGTTGAGCACATGGGCGCCGCCGTGCTGGGCGAGCAGCGCCGGGGTGTCGTGGTAGGGGTTCAGCCCGGTGTGCAGGATCGTGCCCTGGGCCAGGTAGCTGTAGACGTCGCGGCTGAACAGCGCCGGGCCGAGCAGTAACGGCACGGTCCAGACGGCGCCGATCAGCAGCAGGTCGCGGACGGTGGGCGCCCGGGCGACTGCCCGCGCGCTCGGGGGCGAGCGCCAGTCGTGCGTGGCCACCAGCCGCCCCAGCCCGAGCCAGGCGACCCCCAGCAGCGCCATCCCCACGTACACCAGGGCCACCGCCCCGTGGCGTCCGGGCGGAAAGCCGGGCTGATACCACCAGCCGATGGTGCGGTCGCCGACCGCCCGCGGCCCCGCGTACGCCACCAGCAGCGAACCGGCCAGACCGAGACCGGTGAGGGCCCAGAGGCCTTGTGATCGCGAAAGACGGGATGCCATCGGGACGCGGCGAGGCAGGCCGGACGAGCGTACCTGACCACTAAGGTGAGGCGATGCGCTCGTTTGCCTGTGGCCATTGCGGCCATCTGGTCTTCTTCGAGAACACGGTCTGCCTGAACTGCTCCACCCCGCTGGGCTTCGATCCGGAGGCGCTCGAGCTGATCGCGCTGGAAGGGGAGCCGGCCGCCAGGCTGCACCGGTGCGCGAACCTGGAACTGGCCGCCTGCAACTGGATGACCCAGCTGGAGGGCACCCTGTGCCGGTCCTGCGTTCTCACCCGCACGCGGCCGAACGACGCCGACGCCACCGGGCTGGCCGAATTCGCCCGCGCCGAGACGGCCAAGCGGCGCGCCGTCATGCAGCTGCTGGAGCTCGGCCTTCCCGGCATGCAGCCCGGCCGACTGGCCTTCGACCTGCTCTCCAGCGAGCACGAGCCGGTGGCCACCGGTCACGCCGACGGTGTCATCGCGATCGACCTGGCCGAGTCAGACGATGTCCGCCGCGAGCAGCGCCGGGCTCAGCTCGGCGAGCCCTACCGGACGATGCTCGGCCACTTCAGGCACGAGCTGGGGCACTACCTGCAGCCTCTGCTGGTGGTCGGCGATCATGCCTGGGCAGCCTGCCGGGACCTGTTCGGCGACGAGCGCGAGGACTACCAAGGGGCGCTCGAGCACCACTACCGGAGCGGACCGCCCCCGGACTGGGCGCAGCGACACGTCAGCGCGTACGCGACGATGCACCCGTGGGAGGACTGGGCCGAGACGGTCGCCCACTACCTGCACATCCGCGACACGCTCGAGACCGCGGCCGAGTTCGGGGTCACGGTGCGGGGCCCCCGCGCGGTCGGCTTCGACCGCTCGCTGAAGGCCGCGCCACAGCCCGACGCCGGCGCGCGCAGCTTCAGCGAGGTGCTCGGCAACTGGCTGCCCCTGACCTACGCCCTGAACGCCGTGAACCGGAGCATGGGCCGCGACGACCTGTATCCGTTCACCCTGGCGCCGGCGGTGATCGACAAGCTCGCGTTCGTCCACGATCGCGTCCACCAGCACGGCTCGCCCGCGCATCGGCAGCTGCCGGCGGCGGAGGCGTTCGCGGCCAGCTCACCGCGGTAGGCGGCGGTGGCGACCGGGATCACAGCGTCGGCCGAGGAGCTCGACCGCGGCGATCCGCTGCGGGCGTTCCGCGATCGCTTCGTGCCGTCGGCCGACGATCCGATCTACCTCGACGGCAACTCGCTGGGACGCCTGCCCGCCGACACGCCGCGGCGGCTGGACGAGGTGCTGCGGGCGGGCTGGGGCGGGCGGATGATCCGCGGCTGGAGCGAAGGCTGGATGGAGCTCCCACAGCGGATCGGCGACCGGATCGGCGGCGAGCTGCTGGGCGCCGCGCCCGGGGAAGTCGTGGTCGCCGACTCCACCACCGTCTGCCTGTACAAGCTCGCCAGCGCCGCCATCGCGGCCCGTCCCGGGCGCACCGAGATCGTCACCGACCGCGACAACTTTCCCACCGACCGCTACGTGTTGGAGAGCCTGGCCCGGGCGCACGGTCTCACCGTCCGCTGGATCGAGTCCGATCCCGCCGGCGGGCCGACACCAACCGAGGTCTCCGCGGTCACCGGGCGGCAAACGGCGCTGGTGGCGCTGTCCCACGTCGCCTACCGGTCGGCGTTCGTGCTCGACCTGGCCGCGATCACGCGCGTCGCCCACGACGCCGGTGCGCTGGCGCTGTGGGACCTCTGCCACAGCGTGGGGGCGCTGCCGGTGGCGCTCGACGCCGACGGAGCGGACCTCGCGGTCGGCTGCACCTACAAGTACCTCAACGGGGGACCGGGGGCGCCGGCGTTCCTGTACGTGCGCGGCGAGCACCAGGCCACGCTCAGACAACCGATCTGGGGCTGGCTGGGTCGCCGCGACCCGTTCGAGATGGCCCAGGGCTTCCAGCCCGCCGACGGGATCGGGGCGATGCTGTCGGGGACCCCACCCGTGCTGGCGCTGACGGCGATCCAAGCCGGCGTCGAGCTCGTGGTCGAGGCCGGCATCGAGGCGGTGCGCAGCAAGGCGATCGCGCTGACCGAGTTCGCGATCGCGCTGGCCGACGAGCGGTTGGCGCCGCTTGGGGTCACAATCGGCTCGCCCCGCGACAGCGCGCGGCGGGGAGCCCACGTCGCGCTCGTGCACCCCGCCGCCGGGGAGCTCTGCCGGCGTCTGATCGAGCGCGGCGTGATCGTCGATTTCCGCACCCCCGACGTGATCCGGATCGGCCTGTCGCCGCTCAGCACCTCGTTCGCCGATGTCCGGGACGGCCTGGAAGCGCTTCGGGAGCTGCTGGCGACGCCCTAGCCGGCGCGCTCAGGGCGCGATCACGCGGATTTCCGCACTCAGGCTGCGGCGCAAGCGCCGTGCCGCCGGGTGACGTGGCCGGCCCAGCGACGGCCACCGCCGCGGCAGCAGCACGAGGTCGACCGCCTGCGCATCGAGCCAGCGCCCGAGCGGCTCATCGCGGTGCTCGACCAGGACCACGTAGCGGAATGCGGCCCCGGCCCGCGCCTTGGCCGCCTCGAGCTCGGCGCGGACGGCCTGACAGACGGCGTCGTTGTAGCCCTCGGGAGAGGGCGCCGCGCAGCGGGATGGCTCGGCCTGCGGCGCGACCGCCACCACGATCAGCTCGGCCTCGTGCTCCCGGGCCAGCGCGACCCCGCGCTCGAGCGCCGCAGTTCCGCTGGCACCCGGCTCGAGCAGCACCGCGATCCGGCGCCAGCCGCCGGTGCCGCGTGCTCCGGGGCGGACCTGACGCCGCCCACCCGAGCCGATTATCGCCATATCGAGATCATTGCACCCGGCCTCCCTCGCCGGGGCCGACGTACTTGTCCAGCCACGCGTTCAGCGGCGCCGCGGTCTCCCACACGCGGCGGACGTGGCCCAGCACCGCGTCGCGGCTGAGTCCGCCGTGGTCGGGCTCGAGCCGCAGGCCGGCGATCAGCAGACGGTGGCGCAGCATCGCGATCCGGGGATGGTCACGCGGGTAGCCACGCGGCGCCGTCTTCAGCGTTTCGCCGAAGGTCTCGATCCCAGCGCCTCGCACCGCCGCCACCGCTCGCACCAGCGGAGGCCCGGTCCGCTCGTCGACGACAGCGTCGCGAAATCTCGTCAGCTGCTCGCCGTCGAGGCGGTAGTAGCCGGTGCCTGCGAACAGGCCGCCCGATGACAGCTGGGCGTACAGCGGCGCCGATGAGCCCGGGCGCTGGCCGATCACACCGTAGGTCGTCGTCTTGTAAGGGGACTTGTCGGCCGAGAAGCGAAGGTCGCGATTTTGGCGAAACATCTTGACCACCCCGCCCAGCTCGTCGGCCAGCTCGTCGAGCAGCGCCTCCAGGGGACCGCGCACGGCGGCGTCGTAGATGTTTCGCCGAGCCTCGAAGTAGCGCTTGGAGTTGTCGTTCTCGAGCCCCGAGAACCACCGAAACGCCTCGGGCGGGAAGCCCTGGAAATCCGGCTCGCTCATCGCCGGTTCAGCTTCCCAGATCGAGCCGCTCGAGACGAGCGGGGAGAGCGCATCGGCCACCGGGCCCGCGCGCCGGGGCGTGCGATGATCGTCGCCAATGAGCACGCCGGCACACGATTGAGGACGGCTCATCGCCGACACCCGACCGATCCTGTGGCAGCTGGAGCTGTCGCCTTACAACGAGAAGGTCCGCTGGGCACTTGACCACAAGCGGGTGGCACACATCCGCCGCTCGCTGCTTCCGGGGGTCCATGTGGTGGTGGCCCGGCGGTTGACCGGCTCGGCGGTCACGACCCCGGTGCTGACGCTGGACGGTCACTCGATTGCGGACTCCACGCAAATCATCGCGGCGCTGGAGGAGAGCTGGCCCGAACCGTCTCTGTACCCCGCCGACGAGCAGGAACGAAGCCGCGCGCTGGAGCTCGAGGAGTACTTCGACGAGGAGCTCGGCCCCCACGTGCGGCGGGCCGTCTACCACGTCCTGCTGGCGCATCCGGGGTTGGTTATGCCGCTGTTCTTGCACGGCCAGCGCCTCCCGGCCCGGGTGCTGCTGTGGACCGCGTTCCCGTTGCTGCGCCTGATGATCAAGCAGCGGCTGACCGTCACCGAGCCGACCGCGCTCGACAGCCGGGAGCGGACGCTGGCGGCGATGGCCCGCCTCGAGCGCGAGCTCGGCCCCAGCGGCTACCTGGTCGGCGACCGCTTCACCGTCGCCGACCTCACCGCCGCGTCACTTCTGTACCCGATCGTGCTCCCGCCCCAGTTCCCTTATCCGACGGTGACCGAGCTCCCGGCCGACGCGCGGGAGCTGCTCGACGCGCTCTCGCGCCGGCCCGCTGGACGGTGGGTCGCGGAGATGTACGCCCGCCATCGCGTCGCGGGATGATGGGGTCGCGGGCCCGATCGGGTCGCGGTCCAGATCTGGTCGCGGGCTAGAGGGGCGAAGCCAGCTCCACCAGGGTCCCGAACGGATCGCGGACGTAGGCCACGCGCTGCCCGTGCGGCTTGTCCGTCGGCGCCGCCAGATCGGCACACCCCGCCGCCACCGCCGCGGCGTGGGCCGCATCGACGTCGTCGGTCACCAGCGCGATCTCGACGTTGTTGGGTTGCGAATCGCTGTCTCCGCGGCGCACACCGCCGTCGAAGTTGCTGTCGCCGAGAGCGTAGGAGGCGAAGGCCAGCTTGGTCGAACCGGTGTCGAGCTGGGCGTAGGAGCCGTCGGGGCTCGCGAACTCGGAGGCCAGCCCGAACGTGCCGGCGTAGAAGGCGCTGGCCGCTGCCGGGTCGTCCACGTAGACGATCACCCAGCCGAGCGTCAGCTTCAGAGCAGGTTTGGTGTCGGTCATGATTCGAGACGATCCCAGACGCAGCTTGGCGCGTCTTGGAGAAAACGGCCGGCGGACCGCGCTCCTACTCGGCGAGCAGGGCCGACGGGGGCACCCCGGCCAGCTGGCGGCAGTCGCCGGAGAAGTGCGCCTGGTCGGCATAACCGGCGTCGTAGGCCACCCGGGCGAGGTCCTCGCCGGCCCGGGCGGCGCTCAGCGCGCGCCACAGTCGCAGCACCCTGGCCAGCCGCTTGGGTCCGTAACCCACGGCGCTGGTCACCCGCCGCCGCAGGGCGCGCTCACTGACCCCGAGCTCCTCGGCGACGGCGTCGACGCGGCTGGCCGAGCCCCCGAGTCGGGTCACGGTGGCCGCCACGAGACGGTCGGGACGATCGGCTCGTTCGGCGCGCCGCTGCAGCCAGGCCACCAGCGCCGCCGCCGGGTCGGTGGATCGCTCAAGCTCCCAGGCCAGCCGAGCTCCTCGATCGCCGAGGACCTGCTCGATCGGCGGGCGCTCGTCGCGCACCAGCTGGGGTTCCAAGCCCAGCAGCCCCGGTGCCGCGCCCGGCCGCAGCCGGGCCCCCACGACGCGGACGCCCAGTGGCACCGCCACCAGGAACGCGGTCGAATTGGTGCCCACGATCTGGGTGCCGCGAGCTTCGGTCCAGACCACGTCGATGCAGCCGTCAGGCAGGATCCGCGCCCGTCCGTCGTCGCCGGTGCGCTCCCAGGTGCAGGCGAGCCACGGCCTCAGGGAGGGCGGCGCCGGGTGCTCGCGGTAGTCCATCGAGACACATTCAAGCGCCTCGGTCCAACGGACTCGGTCAGTCGCCGTAGCGAGGCGGGTCCTGGAGGGTCTCGATCAACGGTTGCAGCGCGTCGGCCGGCTGATCGACGGGCGCCCCGGGCCTGGCCACCGGCCCTTGCACCGGCGCAAATGCCGCGGTGGGGGGCTTGTCGTCTTCGGGAAACCGCTCGATTGCCTCTTCGGCGAGCGTGATCAGCGCGGTCCCGGTCGTCCGCGCATCCTCGATCAGCCGCCGGCGCTCCTGCCACACCGAGTCGGTCTCGTTGTCGAGCTCGCGCAGCTGCTGCTTGGCCTGTGCGGTGATCGCCACCGCGTTGGAGGCGGCGTCGGCGATGCAGTTGTCGGCCTGCTCCTGGGCGCGGCGGGTGGTCTCCTGCGCCTGCTCCTCGGCATGGCGAGTGGTCTCCTGCGCCTGGTCATGGGCGACCACCAGGATCGACGCCGTCTGCTCGCCGAGCCGCTCGATCTCCTCGGTGATCGACATCCCGGCCGGACGCTCGCTGCGCAGCTCGGCGAGCTCGCGCTCGAGCTCGGCCAGGTAGTGGTCGACAGCGCCGCGGTTGTATCCGAACGGTCCGACCGGGAAGCGGGCGGTGGTGGTGTCTGGCGGGTGGTCACCGAGCAGCTCATCTTCGGGATCTCCGCGCAGCTCCAGCTGGTCGTCCGGACCCCGGTCCGGGTTGGTGAAGGCCCGAGCGATACGGTCGCTGAATCCGGCCAGCCGGGAGCCGGTGGAGTGAGTCGTCCCCTCCTGCTCCTCGAGCGTGTCACCAGATCTGTGGAAATGGCTCATGCGAGACTCCTTGCGCGCTTGCGAACAGAGGCGTCTTCGCCGCGCCTGTACGCATCCCTGTCGGTGCAATTCGCTCGTCAGGCGCGGGCCACCGCCGACCTGGCCGCCGCCGCTCGCGCCAGCGCGGCCCGGTGGCGAGCCGCCCCGCCGAGCAGGGCTGAGTCCACCTGGGCCCGCTTGTAGAGCCAGTGCACGTCGGCCTCCCAGGTGAAGCCGATCCCACCGTGGGCCTGGATCGCGCTTGCCGTGACCTCCCTCCCGCCGGACGCCGCCGCCGCTGCCGCCAGCGCCGACGCCTCCCCCAGGCGCTCGGGGTCCGCGTCCGCCGCCCAGGCCGCGAAGTAGGCCGTCGAGCGCGCGCTCTCGGTGTGCAGGAGCATCTGCGCGCAGCGGTGCGAGACGGCCTGAAACGAGCCGACCGGGACCCCGAACTGCTTTCGGTCCTTGACGTACTCGAGTGTCATGTCCAGCGCCCGCTGGCACACGCCGACCACCTCGGCCGCCAGCGCAGCATGGAACCGAGCGCCGGCGCCGGAATCCAGCGGCTCGCCGTCGCCGCCGATTCGAGCGAACCGCCGTGTCGGATCGATCGTCTGCAGCGGCTCGGTCTGGGGCTCGATGATCAGCCGCGCCTGGTCGCCGTCGATCAGCACCGCCACCGCAGCGCCCTCGGCGTCCACGGCCAGATCGGCGATCCCCAGCCCGGCGCGCAGCTCGCCGGAAGCCAAGCCCTCCAGCCAGCGGGCGCGCTGCTCCTGGCTGCCGCAGGCCTGGATCACGGCCGCGGCCACCGCGGTTGACAAGAAGGGCGACGCGGCGCAGGCATAGCCGAGCTCCTCGAGCAGCACCGCGAGCTCGACGGCTCCCAGCCCCTGGCCGCCGTGCCCCTCCGCGACGGCGATCCCGGGCCACCCCAGCCCCACGATCTCGTCCCACAGCTGCTCGTCGTACCGCAAGGCCTCCGCGGCCTCTCGCACCTTCGACATCGGCGACCGAGCACTCAGCAGCTCGCGCGCGACGTTCTTGATCTCCCTCTGGTCATCGGTCAGATCGAAATCCATGTCCGCCCCCTTACCGAGCCCTGGGAAGGCCGAGCACGCGCTCGGCGACGATGTTCTTGAGCACCTCGGTGGTACCGCCTTCGATCGAGTTGCCACGCGCTCGCAGCAGCTCGTAGGCCCAGCGCCCTCCCGCCTGCAGCGCGCTGGGGCCGAGCAGATCGGCAGCGAACTCGGTCAGCTGCTGGTTGGTCTCAGACCACATCCACTTGGTCAGCGATCCCTCCGGCCCGGGCTGGCCGTACTTCTCGATCGCGGTCAGGCCTCGATAGGCGGTCAGCCGCAGCACCTCGGCCTTGAGGTGCAGTTCGCCTAGGCGATCGGCCACCACCGGATCGTCGAGCAGTCCCCGCCCGGCGGCCTCGTCGATCAGACGGTCCAGCAGCTGGCGCAGCCGCACCTGGAGAAAGAAGGCCAGCCCGGCGCGCTCGTTCATCAACGTCGTCAGCGCGACCTTCCAGCCGTTTCCGACGCCTCCGAGGACGTTCTCGTCCGAGATCCGCGCGCCGTCGATGAACAGCTCGTTGAACTCCTGCTCGCCGGTTATCTGGCGCAGCGGTCGAACCTGGACGGCGTCCTGCTCCATGTCCATCAGGAAGTAGGTGAGCCCCTTGTGCTTGGGGACCTCGGGATCGGTTCTGGCCACCAGCATGCACCACCGCGAGTACTGGGCGGCGCTGGTCCAGACCTTCTGCCCCGACACCACCCACTCGTCGCCATCCCTGACCGCGCGCGTCTTGAGGCTGGCCAGGTCCGAGCCGGCGTCGGGCTCGGAGAAGCCCTGGCACCAGATCTCCTCGGCGGTGAGGATCGGTGTCAGGTAGCGCTCCTTCTGCTCGGGCGTGCCCCAGCTCATGATGGTGGGACCGGCCAGCAGGAGCCCCAGGACGTTGGCGGGCAGCGGGGAGCCCGAGCGTCCGAGCTCCTCGAAGAAGATCGCCGACTCGGTCAGCGTGGCCCCGCGACCGCCGTACTCGACCGGCCAGTGCACCGCCGCCCAGCCGCCCCCCGCCAGCTCGCGCTGGAAGTCCCGGCGCCACGCGTAGTGGGCATCCTCGTCACCCTCGGGCTCCTGCCCGGGGGCGTGATCGTCCAACCAGCTGCGTAGCTCGTCTCGGAACGCGAGCTCGGGCTCGCTGAAAGTCAGGTCCATCGCTTCTCCTTGGGCTCGAGCCGAGCGGCGCGGGCGTCAGTGGGCAAAGAGGGCATTGTCGCTGCCGGCGGCCACCGCTGCTGCGCTGAGGCGTCCGTGGCGTCGGCCCGCATGCACACCAGCGCTGCAACGCCGGTCCGTCCAGGTTGCCGCCGCGTGGTTCACGAACCTCCCAATAGCTGTCGATCACCGTCAGATGACCGCCGCGGGACCTGGGCGCCGGGCCATCGCCCGTCTGTTTGCGATCTATGCGGTGGTCACGCTGGTCCCGATCGTCGCGCTGGGGCTGGTCCTGGCCGCGACGTTCTTCAACGACGCCACCGCGCGCGGCCTCGCCCAGGGTCGCGCCGAGGCCACGCTCATCGCCCAGACCGCGGTCGAGCCGCTGCTCGGCACCCGCCCCCTGAGCGGTGGGCTGAGCTCGGACGAGGCCGCCGGGCTTCGCCGGCTGGTGGTCCGAGCCGTCGGCGGCCGGCACGTCCTGCGCCTCAGGGTTCGCGATCTGGCGGGCCGCGTCCAGTTCGCCGACGACGGCTCCGGATCGGGGCGCGCGCCGGACGACGAGGCGATCGACGCCGCCCGGGGCGCCGTGGTCGCCCGGCTGACCCGTCTCAACGACGACTCGAACGACCGCGGCGCCTCCGGGGTACGAGCGGTGGAGGTCTACCAGCCGCTGGTCGCGGGGACTCCGGCGCGGCGGGTGGGGGTGCTGGAGCTCTACATCCCGTACGCCCCGATCAGTCGTGCAGCCAGCGCGGGCCTGAACCGGCTTTACGCCGAGCTCGCGATCGGCCTGGCGATCCTGTACCTGGCGCTGTTCGCGATCACCGCATCGGTCAGCCTCCGCCTGCGCCGCGAGGCATCGCTGAACACATTCCTGGCCGAGTACGACACGCTCACCGGCCTGCCCAACCGCGAGCTGTTCGGGCGCCGCGCCGCGGCGGCGGTGGCCGAAGCCGCGGAGAGCGGCGAGCCGGCGACGATCGCGATCGTCGACCTCGACCGCTTCAAGGACGTCAACGACACCCTCGGCCACCGCAGCGGCGACCAGCTGCTGGCGGAGCTGGCCCGGCGGGTCTCGGTGACGATGCGCCCCCACGAGACGGTGGCCCGGCTGGGCGGAGACGAGTTCGGGCTGGTCCTGCGCACGGCCGACTCCGAGCGCGTGCTGTGGCGGCTGCGGGCGGCCATGGAGCGCGAGATCGAGATCAGCGGGATGGCGCTGACGGCATCGGCCAGTATCGGTTACGCGATCGCTCCCGAGGACGGGGACGACGTTGGCTCGCTGGTGCAGCGGGCCGACGTGGCCATGTACGTCGCCAAGCAGCACCATGCCGGCGTCGTGCGCTACGAGGCCTCCCTGGATCAATACGACGCCGCCAACCTGGCTCTGGGCGCCGAGCTGCGTCATGCCATCGAGACCGAGCAGCTCGTGCTGCACTACCAGCCCCAGGAGCAGCTCGCCGACGGCCAGGTGACGGCGGTCGAGGCACTGGTCCGATGGCAGCATCCGAGCCGCGGGCTGCTGTTGCCCGACAGCTTCCTGGCCCTCGCCGAGCAGACCGACCTGATCGACAAGCTGACCCAGTGGGTGCTTCACCGTGCACTGGCCGATCTCGCCAGCCTCGGTCCGGCCGCCGGCGAGCCGCGCGTGGCGATCAACGTCTCGGCCCGCAGCATCGGTGGACCGTCGCTGACCGGTTACGTCACCGCAGCGCTCGAGGCCTCCGGAGTGCGCGCCGAGCGGCTGACGATCGAGGTGACCGAGACGGCGATCTTCGCCGACCCCGACCGGGCCGCCACCGAGCTCACCCGGCTGCGGGCCGCCGGCGTCTGCATCAGCCTCGACGATTTCGGTCGCGGTCAGACCTCGCTGCGCTACCTGTCGACGCTGCCTCTCAACGAGCTCAAGATCGACCGCAGCTTCGTCACCGACATGCTCGGCAACGATGCCCACGCGGCGATCGTGCGCTCGGTGATCGAACTGGGGCACAATCTTGGGCTCCGGGTCGTCGCCGAAGGCGTCGAGACCGCCGATGTCCTCGCCGGTCTCGCCCAGGCCGGCTGCGATATCGCGCAGGGCCACCTGCTCGGCCGCCCCATGGCGCTCGCCCAGCTCGCCGCCCGGCTGGCCCCGGCCGCTCCGGCACCGGTCGGGGTCCGCGCCTGAGCCCGCGCGGCATAGGATTGGCCGCAGGGGCGACCTCAACCCGCGCCCGCCGACCACCGTGACCACAGAACATGCCCCCGCCACGACCCGATCGAGGCCGCTCGACGTCCTGATCGTCGGTGCCGGCTTCGGCGGCATCGCGGCCGCGCTCGAGCTGCGGCGCCATGGCATGACCAACGTCGAGGTGCTCGAGGCGGCGGCCGACGTCGGAGGCACCTGGTTCTACAACCGCTATCCGGGCGCCGCCTGCGACGTCCCCAGCCATCTGTACTCCTATTCCTTCGAGCAGCGGCGCGACTGGTCGCGGCTGTGCTCGCCCCAGGCCGAGATCTTGAGCTATCTGCAGGGCGTGGCCCGGCAGAGCGGCGTGCAGCCGCTGGTACGAACCTCGCGCCGGGTCACTCAATGCGAATTCGACGAGGCCAGCTCCCGGTGGACGGTCACCACCGAGCGGGGCGAGCGCCACGAGGCCGACGTGATCATCCTCGCCACTGGTCAGTTGAACCGCCCGTCGATCCCGCGGCTGCCCGGGCTGGAGCGGTTCACCGGCCACAGCTTTCACTCCTCTCGCTGGGATCACGACTACGACCTGTCCGGCAAGCGGGTGGCGGTGGTGGGCACCGGTGCCAGCGCGGTCCAGTTCGTCCCTCACGTGGCGAGACAGGCCGCTCACCTGGCGGTCTTTCAGCGGGCCGCCAACTGGATGCTTCCGCGCCGCAACCGCATCTACTCGCCGCTGGTACGAAAGGCGATCCAACGGCTGCCCGCGATTCAGTGGATCCGGCGGCGCTGGCTGTTCTACTACTGCGAGTCGCTGACCCTGGCGATCCGCCACCCGCGGACCCTGGGCCGGGCGTTCGGGCTGCGCTCGAAGATGTTCATGCACCGCCAGCTTCCCGATTCCGAGCTGCGCGCCAAGGCGATGCCCGACTACACGTTCGGGTGCAAGCGGGTGCTGTTCAGCTCCCATTACCTGCCGGCGCTGGGCCGACCCAACGTCGAGCTGGTGACCGAGCCCATCGCCGCCGTCACCGAGCGCGGGATCCAGACCGGGGACGGTCGCGAGCACGAGGTGGACTGCATCATCTGGAGCACCGGCTTCAGGGCCAGCGAGTTCATGGCGCCGATGCGCGTGCTCGGCAGCGGTGGACGTGAGCTGAGCGAGGTCTGGCGCCAAGGCGCCCACGCTCACCTTGGGCTGACGGTGCCGGGGTTTCCGTCGATGTTCCTGATGTACGGGCCCAACACCAACACCTCGGGGGGCTCGATCATCCTGTATCTCGAGGCCCAGGCCGCATACATTCGCCAGGCCCTGGAGCACCTGCAGGCGGGCCGCTACTCGCGGCTCGAGGTACGCGCCGACGTCGAGGCCAGCAGCGATCGCGAGACCCAGGAGCGCTTCTCGGGCACCGCGTGGACCGGATGTGACTCCTGGTATCTCGATAAGGGCCGCAATGTGGCCAACTGGCCCGGCTACATGCGCGAGTACGTTGAGGCCACCCGGTCGTTCGACCCCGCCGAGTACGCATTCACCTAACGTCGAGCCGTGCCCTTCGAAGCGCTGACCACCGCTCGGCTCCGCCTCGAGCCCTGGTCTGACGATCACACCGAACTCCTGGTGCGGCTGGCCGCCAGCCCTCAGGTCACCCGCTACATCGGCGACGGCGTGCCGTGGCCGGAGAGCCGGGCCTCGGCGCTGGCGGCCCAGCTGCGCCAGGACTGGCAGCGCCAGGGCTTCGGCTGGCGAGCGGCGATCGAGATCGAGAACGGTGACCAGGTCGGCCTGGCGGCGCTGACCTATGCCGGCGCCGGTGCCGGCGTGGCCGCCGACGAGTACGAGATCGGCTGGTGGCTGGATCCGGCAGCCTGGGGCCGCGGCCTGGCTCGCGAGGGCGCCGCCGCCGTGCGCGACGAGGCGTTCGCGCGGCTGAAGGCCCCCAGCGTGCTGGCCCGGATCCAGCCGACCAACGGAGCGTCACTGGCGGTGGCCGCAGCGATCGGCCTCACCCACGAGACCGAGAGCGTGGGACGGGCCGGGGAGCGAATCGCGATTTTGCGGCTGACCGCCGACCGCTGGCGAGAGATCGTTGCCGGCGAGGGCTGACGCCGGGTCCCGGCTTGCGAACCGGGTTCGCGGCAAGCTGGCGCTGGGCCTTCGCGGCGAGCTAGCGCTGGGCCTGCACGCGAGCCGCTTCGACGAGCTCGCCGATCCGCACCAGCTTGACCCGCGGGCGCCCCGCCGACTCCCCCAGTGCCGACTCGTGGGCGTCGATGGCCTCCCATCCGGCCCAGGTGACGTGGTCGGGGGCGCGTTCGCTCAGCCATGCGGCGATCGTCTCGGCATCGGCATCGGCATCGGCGGGCTCGTTGAGCGCACCGGCCTCGGCGTCCTCGACGATCCGGGCCACGGTGTCGGCGGCGTCCTTCTTGTTGGTGCCGATCACCCCTGACGGCCCGCGCTTGATCCACCCCACCGCGTACTCGCCCTGGCAGGGACCGGACGCGTCGACCACGCGGCCGCCCTCGTTGCGGATCAGGCCGCGCCGCTCGTCGAACGGGATCCCCGCCAGCGGTACCCCCCGGTAGCCGATCGAGCGCAGCACCAGCCCGCACTCGATCACCTCCTCCTCGCCGGTGGGCTCGGCGGCCACGCGGCCGTCATCGCGGACCACCAGGCGGTTGATCGCCACCCGCACCCCGGTCACCGGGCCGCGCTCGCCCTCGCCGAGGATCTCGACCGGCGAGCGCAGGAAGCGAAGCTCGAGCCGGTGTGACTTGCCCGACGGCTCGCGCTGCGAGTACTCGCGCAGGATCTCGACGTTGCGGCGGCGGGTCGCGTCCTCGGGCTCGGGCACGCCTTCGAGCTGCTTCGGGTCGACGATCACGTCGGCGCGCTCGAGCTCGCCGAGCTCGCGCAGCTCAGGGTTTGTGAACGACGCCTCGGCGGGCCCACGGCGCCCCAGCAGGACCACCTCGGTCACGCCGGCCATCTCAAACGCCTCCAGCGCGTGGTCAGCGGTGTCGGTGGGCGACAGCTCGCCGGGATCCAGGACCAGCATCCGGGCCACGTCGATGGCCACGTTGCCGTTGCCGATCACCACCGCCCGCTCGCAGCCGAGATCGAAGCTCTGGTCGGTGAAGTGGGGGTGGCCGTTGTACCAGGCCACGAACTCCGTCGCCGCATGCGACCCCGGGCGATCCTCGCCGGGGATCCCGAGCCGGTTGTCGGTTGCCGTCCCCACCGCGTAGATGATCGCGTGGTAACGCTGCAGCAGCTCCTCGCGGCCGATGTGGCGTCCCAGCTCGACGCCGCCGAAGAAGCGAAACGCATCGTGACCGGCCGTCTTGGCGTAAACCCGGGTGACCGACTTGATCTTGGGATGGTCGGGGGCGACCCCGGCCCGGACCAGTCCGTAGGGGGTCGGCAGAGCGTCGTAGAGGTCGACCTCGAAGCCCGCCTTCAGCAGCTGGTCGGCGGCG
Organism: Solirubrobacteraceae bacterium; assembly: GCA_036502145.1. Classification (GTDB taxonomy): domain Bacteria; phylum Actinomycetota; class Thermoleophilia; order Solirubrobacterales; family Solirubrobacteraceae; genus Palsa-465. The sequence continues at coordinate 42,489 of DASXZB010000004.1, forward strand.
TAGAAGCCCGCGGGCCCGGCGCCGATGATCGCGGCCCGGCTCACGCCCGCACCTCCTCGCCTCCGATCCGGCTCGCCGCCAGATATCGCTCCCGGAGCTGCTGGTAGTCCTGGGTGGCCAGCGCGGCCCACCGCGCCGCGGATCCCGACACCGCCTTCTTCTCCCGCACCGGCACCCCGGCCGCCAGCATCCCGGGGCTCACCGCCTGGCGCTCGGAGACGACGCCCCCGGCCGCGACCATCGCCCCCTCGCCGACGCGCGCGTTCTGGAGCACCACCGCTCCCATCCCGATCACCGCGCCGTCCCCCACGACGCAGCCCTCGAGCAGCGCCCCGTGGCCCACCGTGACCGCTTCCCCGATGAGCGTGGGCAGGTCGATCGCGCAGTGGATCACGGCGTTGTCCTGGATCGAGCAGCGCGGACCGATCTCGATCCGGCTGAGATCGCCCCGCAACACGGTGCCGAACCAGACGCTGGCGCGATCGCCGACGTGGACGTTGCCGATCAGGACCGCGGTCGGGGCCAGATAGACGTCTTCGCCGATCGTGGGGCTGACGCCGTCGAGTGCGACCAGGTGGGCCATGTCCAAGACCATACGATGCCGGGCTCATGGATCAGCGGCACCCCGACCCCAGCCCGGATGAGTTCGTGCCAGTTGTCGCGTTCGCCGACAGCTTCGACGCGCGCTACGGCCTCGAGCTGCTCGACGACGATCGCGACGGCGGGACCGTCCGGGGCCGGGCCAGGGTCACCGACGATCTGCGCCAGCAGTTCGGGCTCCTGCACGGCGGGGTGATCGCGGCGATGGCCGAGTCGCTCGCCTCCCACGGAACCTGGTTCGGGGTGCGGGGCCAGAGCAAGGTCGTGATGGGCCTCTCCAACGAGACCAACTTCCTGCGCCCGATCACCAGCGGTCACCTCAACCAGCTGGCCGAGGTCCGCCGCCGCGGGCGCACCCGCTGGCTGTGGGAGGTTCAGTCGTCCGACGACGACCAGCGCCTGTGCGCGATAACCATGGTCAACATCGCGGTGCGCGACTTCCCTGTGGGGTGAGCGGACCCCGGCTCAGGACTGCGAGGCCACGGGCACCGGGGCCGGCGCCGGCTTGGGGGCTCGGGGGCGCCACCGGGCCATCGCCACCCCCGCCAGGCACAGGATCCCGCCCGGCAGCGTCAGCAGCGGCGGCACCTCGCCGAGCATCACCCAGCCCATTAGCAAGGCGAGGGGCGGAACCAGGTACGTGGTCGAGCCCATGCGCCCGGCGCTGGTGTGGGTCAGGGCGTAGGCCCAGGTGACGAACCCGACCGCGGTCGGAAACAGCCCCAGGTAACCGGTCCACAGCAGCGAGCTCGCGCTCGCCCGGCCCGCCTCGTGGACGAACGAGGGGGCAAAGGGCAGGCAGCTCACCGCCCCCACGGTGCAGGCCAGCCAGGTCACCGCCAGCGGCGAGGCGTGGTGCAGGACCGGCTTCTGCGCCACCACGCCGCCGGCGTAGCCGAGCGCGGCGATGATGCACAGAACCGCTCCCCAGCCAGCGTTACCGGCGTGCCTGGAGGTCGCGATCCCGATCAGCGCGGCTCCGGCGAACGAGACCGCGCAGCCCAGCAGCAGCAGCCGCGGAAAGCCCTCCGCGAGCAGCAGGCCGGCGAGAATCGCGATGAAGATCGGCCCGACGTTGACCAGCAGCGCAGCGATCCCCGCGTCGAGGTGGCGCTCGGCACCGTTCAGGGCCACGTTGTAGACGCCGAACCACAGCACGCCGCAGAGGATGATTCCGGCGATGGCGCGCCGGGGCACCAGCGGCTCGCGCCGGATCAGCACCAGCGCTCCCAGCGCCAGGCTGCCGACCAGCAGCCGGCCCAGCGCCAGCGGTCCAGGTTCGAATTGTCTGCCTGCGTAGCGAATGCCCACGAACGCCGAGGACCACACCAGCACGGTGACGCCGGCCGCCAGCAGGACCGACGGGCGCTCGTGAAAACCAGGGGGCTGCGCCGAGGGCTCGGTCATCTCCGTGTATTCAACGGCTGAGGGCGGTGCGGCGTGAGACGCGCCGGCAGCCTGGGATTATGGGTCAGAGCCATGGATCCAGCGCACTGCATCCGCCGCGCCACGCTGGTGGACGCCGCTGCCGTGGGGCGACTGCTTTACGACTTCAACCGCGAGTACGACGATCCGACACCCGATCCGGAGGCCATGGCCGCCCGGGTGCGTGAGCTGATCGCCGCCGAGCAGATCACGGTCCTGGTGGCCGGCCAGCCCGCAGTCGGAGTGTCGGTGCTCCGCTTCCGCCCCGCGCTCTGGAGCCAGGCGCTGGAGTGCTACCTGGCCGAGCTCTACGTGGTTCCGGGGCACCGCGGCCGCGGGATCGGCCGCGCGCTGATGGAGGCATCGATCGAGCTGGCCCGCGCCGAGGGGGCCGATCACATGGATTTGGGGACGGGCGAGAACGACACCGCCGCCCGGGCCCTCTACGAGAGCCTCGGCTTCACCAACAACGAGGGACGGCCCGGCGGTCCGGTCAACTATTTCTACGAGCGCGACCTGTGAGCGCCGGCACTCACGTCTGACTGAAGGTCAGGCCGCGCGCACGGCAGCGCTCATCACGATCGGCCCGACCCGCTCGTGCTCGATCCGCTGCGCTCCCGCCTGCGCCGCCGCCGGTCCGCAGAACCGCTCCACCAGGTGCAGCGACAGGTCGATCCCGGCGGTCGGGCCGCCGCAGGTCACAAGGTCGCCGCCGTCGACCACGCGGGCGTCACGCCGCACCTCGGCTCCGGCCCGCGCCAGATCGTCCACCGCGCTGTGGTGGGTGATGGCGGCGCGGCCGCGGAGCAGGCCGGCGGCGGCCAGCACCATCGCGCCGGTGCAGACCGAGGCCAGTACCGTCCCCTGCCCGTGCAGCCGTACGAGGTGAACCGGAAGCTCTCCCTGGGCCATTGCGCGAACCCCACCGCGCGCGCCGTCGAGCCAGCCCCCGCCGGGGATCACCAGCAGCTGCGGCGTCTCGCCGAGCGGACCGTCGACGTCAACGCGCAAGCCGTGCGCGGAGGTCACAGTGCCGGGGGGTGCCGAAAAGGAGACTGCGCGGACGGGAAAACCGGCCGCGGCGAGGATCTCGTAGGGGGCGACCGCGTCGAGGTCGTCGAAGCCGTCGAAGAACAGCACTTCCGTGGTGGGGCCGTTTGCCGGCGTGGTCTCGGTCATGGGGACATGTTGGGGCCTTGCCCTTCCGTCCACAAGTGGCAGAAATGCCATGTATCGTTAAATTCGTGCCATCTCCTCCCCACCGCGTGGTTGGGCTCGCGCTCCCCGGCGTGATCCTGCTCGACCTCGCGGCCCCCACGCATCTCTTCGGCCACTGCGGTGCGCCGCGGTACCGCTTCGCGCTCGCCGGCCTGCAGCCGGGACCGGTCAGGACATCGACCGGCTTCGACGTGGTGGCGTCGCACGGCCTGGCCGCGCTCGGCCGCGCCGACACCATCGTCGTGCCCGGCTGCGACCGGCCCGACGAGGCGACGGCCGCCGCCGTGGCCGCGGTGGGTCGCGCCCACGCCCGTGGGGCGCGGGTGATGTCGATCTGCACCGGTGCGTTCGTGCTGGCCGAGGCCGGCCTGCTCGATGGTCGCCGGGCCACCACCCACTGGGCCTCGACTGCCGAGCTGGCGGAGCGCTATCCCCGGGTCGGAGTCGACCCCTCGGTCCTATACGTCGACGAGGGCTCGGTGCTGACCAGCGCCGGTGTCGCCGCCGGCCTCGATCTCTGCCTGCACGTGATCCGCCGTGACCATGGCGCCGCCTTCGCGGCCAAGCAGGCCCGGCGGACGGTGGTGGCGCCCCACCGCGACGGCGGTCAGGCCCAGTTCGTGGAGCGGCCGATCGAGGACGGCGACCCGGGCGGCGGCTCGCTGGAACCGACCCGGCAGTGGGCTCTGAGCCAGCTCGACCGGCCGCTCGATGTCGCCGCTCTGGCCCGGCGAGCCTGTATGTCGCCGCGCACCTTCGCCCGCCGCTTCAGGCAGGAGACCGGCACCACGCCCGCCCAGTGGGTGCTCGAGCAGCGCACCCGGACCGCGCAGTCGCTGCTGGAGAGGACCGACCTCCCGATCGAGCATGTGGCCGCTCGCAGCGGGTTCGGCAGCGCGGCGACGCTGCGGATGCATTTCGGGCGTCGGTTGGCCACCAGTCCGACCGGTTACCGGCGCAGCTTCCGGGCCGGGCCAGAAAGGAAAAATGCGCCCCGCTATGTTTCGAATCAAGCCACAATCCGGCATTCTTAAGCGTTCTGGTGTTGATTTAGCGAAATCGATCCCCGCAACGCTCACAAGGAGACACAAAATGAGCCTCAAAATTGGATCAACCGCACCGGACTTCGAAGCCGAGACCACCGAGGGCCCGATCAAGTTCCACGATTGGATCGGCGACTCGTGGGCCGTGCTGTTCTCGCACCCCAAGAACTTCACGCCGGTGTGCACCACGGAGCTCGGCTACATGGCCAAGATCAAGCCCGAGTTCGACAAGCGCAACGTCAAGATCATCGGCCTCTCGGTCGACCCCGTCGAGGACCACGAGAAGTGGGGCCAGGACATCGCCGAGACCCAGGGCGAAGCGCCTAACTACCCCATCATCGGCGACCGGGACTTCGCGGTCTCCAAGGCCTACGACATGCTCCCAGAGGACGTCTCGGGCGACCCTCACGATCGCACGCCGGCCGACAACCAGACGGTTCGCAATGTGTTCGTGATCGGGCCTGACAAGAAGGTCAAGCTGATCCTCGTCTACCCGATGACCACCGGGCGCAACTTCGACGAGGTCCTGCGGGTGATCGATTCGCTGCAGCTGACCGCCGACCACCAGGTGGCCACGCCGGTCAACTGGCAGCAGGGCGAGGACGTGATCATCGCGGGATCTGTCTCAAACGAGCAGGCGCGCGAGCTCTATCCCGACGGTTGGGAGTCGCCGCGGCCCTACATCAGGATCGTGCCGCAGCCACAATCCTGAGG
>DASXZB010000005.1:0-79328 GCA_036502145.1 Solirubrobacteraceae bacterium
TTTCTCGGCCAGGATCGCTGGTCAGGCGGTGAGCGGCCTCGCAGCCCGTCCTCGATCCGAACTTCAGTCCCGAGCAGCTGGCTCACGGTTGTCAACTCGTGATAGCCAAACACACTCCGGCGGGTTTGCGCGACAACCACCATGCAACGCGGAAGTGCTGACGTGATCGAGGTGGACGCGCTACAAGACGAGCCGGGCGGGTCGTCGCCTAGTACACGTCCTTCGTCTTCGCCGACGATCCGCTGCCCCAGGGTCGGGGGCGAACAACTCGCCGCATGATCGTTGTCCGCAAAGGGGCAACAAGGTTTGAGGCTCCTCAAGCTCATTCACGGTGAAGTGGACGCAACCGGAAGGTTGCACTAGGCTGGGGCCAATGCGAATCCTTGCCCTGTATGACGTCCATGGCAACCCCGACGCTCTGGAGGCGGTGCTGGCCGATCCGCGAGCGGCAGGCCCCGATGCGATCGTGGTCGGCGGTGATGTCGTGCCGGGCGCGTTTGCCGGCGCCGTCCTTGACCGCCTGGAGGCGCTGAGCGGAGATGTCTACTGGGTGCGCGGCAACGGCGAGCGCGAGACGGCGGCGGCCGTCGACGGACCGCGGCCGCTTGAGGGCGATGACGCCGCTGAGGTGTCGGCGTTCACCGCGCAGCAGCTCGGCCCGGAGCGTGCCGGCTCGCTGGGCGAGCTGCCCTTGAGCGTCATGGTCGACGGCGTGCTCTTCTGCCACGCGACCCCGCGCAGCGACGAGGAGATGGTCACCCGGATCTCGCCGCCAGAGCGCTGGTCCGAGGTGCTCGCCGACGTGGACGCCGCACTAGTCGTCGCCGGGCACACCCACCAGCAGGACGACCGCATCGTCAGCGGCGTGCGCTTCGTCAACGCCGGCAGTGTGGGCCTGCCCTACGAGGGCGACGGCGACGCGCGGTGGCTATGGATCGAGGACGGCCTCCCCGAGTTGCGATGCACCACCTACGACGCAGCCGCCGCCGGCCGGCGCATGCGCGATGCCTGCCCGGCCCTGGCGGAGTCGGCCAACGCGTCGCTGATCGAGCCGATCGAGGCGATAGCGGTGACCCGAATGTTCGAGGAGCGCGCCGGGTCAGGCTAGTAGGCTCCGGTCGTAGCTCGCGTGGATCGATGCTGGCGGGCGTCGGTTTCAATTGAGCAGCTGGGAGGCAGAGCAATCCGCACGTCTCCTGTCGCCCAAGCCTGAGGCGTGCGGCTGGTGCACCCCGCACGAGCCCTTTCGCCTTCCCATCGCCTCCGCCGCGACGATTGCCTCCATGGTCTCGCCCTTGATCTGGACCATCGCATCGGTGAGACGCTCGACGGTCTCTCGCTTTTGTGGGGCGGTAAAGACGACCTCGATCACATTGCGCCGCGCACACCCGCCGGGCTACGATCGGACTGGGCATGGACGGGTCCTCTCTCGGTGAGCCGGGCGCGCTACTCGAGCGCGAGCACGAGCTCGAGCGGGCGCACGGTTTGCTGCGCGCAGTGGGGCGGCGACGCGGCGGAGTCTTGGTCATCGAAGGCGCCGCTGGGCTGGGGAAGTCTCGATTGCTCGACGAGGCCCGCGCTGTTGCGGCCGGCCTCGGGGTCCGCGTTCTGGCCGCGCTTGCGTCAGACCTTGAACAGGGGTACCCGTTCGGGGTCATCCGCCAGCTGTTCGAGCGACCGCTGCTCGAGGCCGAGTGCGAAGAGCGCGAGCGCTTGTTGACGGGGGCGGCTGCGCTTGCAGCGGACGTACTCACCGCATCGCCGACGGTGCCGTCCAAGACGCCGGCGGATCGATCGATCGGGGACGACAGCTACGCGTGGCAGCACGGCCTGTATTGGCTCGCCTCGAACCTCTCAGTCGATTCGCCGCTTGTACTCGTGGTCGATGACCTGCAGTGGTGTGATGGTCCGTCGGTGCGCGCGCTCGCGTTCATCGCGCGGCGGCTCGACGGCCAGCCGCTCGCGCTGATGCTGGCGACACGGCCGCTCGATCCGACACTGACGCCCGAGGCAGCGACGCTCGTCGCTGGTCCTGCCGTGGAGCTGGTGCGTCCATCGCCTCTGACGCAGACTGGGGTCGCGGCCATGGTCTCTGCGCGGCTGGCGATCGACCCCCCTGGTCGGTTCGTCCGGGCCTGCGTTGAGGCAACGGGCGGTAACCCGTTCCTGGTCGGCGAGCTCCTCGACGAGGCGGCTGCTCGCGGCGTGGACCCAACTGCGGTCGCCGCGACCGACATCGCCGCGATCGTTCCACGCGGCGTCGCCAACGCGGTGCTGCTCCGCTTGGCGCGGCTGACGCCGGCAGCTGCGACGTTGGCCCGAGCCCTCAGCGTGCTTGGCGAGGGCGCGCAGGTGGGGGACGCTGGGAAGCTGGCCGGACTGGCGGACAGCGATGTGGAGGTCGCGATGGCGGCGCTCCTCTCCGCTGGTGTGGTGCAACCCGGCTGGTCGGCACGCTTTAGCCACCCGATCGTGCGCGCGGTGATCTACGGCGAGCTGTCGCCCGCCGAAAGAGAACGGATGCATCACGCCGCGGCGAGAATCCTGCGCGACCGGGGAGCCCGGATAGGGCAGGTCGCCCCACACGTCATGCGCACCGAACCCGCCGCGGACCCTGCGGCGTTGGCGCTGCTGCGCGACGCGGCTCGTGATGCCCTGGCGCTGGGCGACGCGTCGGGCGCGGCGGCCCTGCTCTCTCGCGCCCTCGAGGAGCCCCCGGCTGACCGCGACCGCCCCACGGTCCTGCTTGAGCTCGGACAGGCGCTCGCCCGCGCTGGCGCTCCCGACGCGATCGCTCCGCTGTCTGAGGTCGTCGAACATAGTTCGGACGCGACCTTGGTCGTCGCCGCGGCGATTGAGCTCAGCGGGATGCTGTTCTACGCCGGCCGTGCCGGTGAAGGAGTGGCGATTCTGCGACGCGCCCGGGCGGGGCTCCCGGTTGACGAGCCGGCGCGTGAGCGGCTCGAGGTTGCGCTGTTGGGGGGCAGTTACAGCGCGTTGTCGGCCCGGCGCGAGTCAGAGGCCGAGATCGCCAACTTGCGGGATCCCGGTGGCCCGGCGCGCGACGTGCTTGAAGCCACGACGCTCGCCACGCTCGCGCTGGACGAGGTGATGTACCTGCGCTCGGCCCGGACCGCGATCGACTTCGCCGAGCGGGCGCTCGCCGCGGGCCTACCGATCGAGCCCCACCGTGGCGAGAACTGGGCGCTCGTGGCCCTGGCCGCGCTCATCCCCTCAGACCACCTCGACACGGCGCAACGGGTGACCGACGAGATTCTCGCGCGGGCGCGTGAGCGGGGCGCAGCATTGACGGTGGTTGCGAGCTCGACGTATCGTGCGTTCATCGGGTTGCGCCGCGGAGACCTGGCCGCCGCGCAGGTGGACGCGCAAGCGGCGATCGAGCTGGCTCCCGAGTTGCTAGGAGCCGAGTTCCTTACTTGGGCGGTGTCGACGGCCGTCGTCGCGGGGCTCGAGCGCGACGAGACGCCCGACTCGCTTCGCGGTCTGATCGATCACACCGGGGTTCGCTTCGACCCCGAGTTCACGCCGAGCTGTCAGCTGCTCTACGCCTCGGGCGTGCTTCACGCTGCGGCCGGCAACCACGACGCGGCAATCGAGGAGCTGGGCAGCTGCGCGCTCAACGATCCTGTGTTAGGCAGTCAGAACCCCGCCCTGCTCCCCTGGCGCTCGGCGGCCGCGCTGTCGCTGGCCGAGCTGGGCCGCCATGACCAAGCTCGCGACCTCGCCGCCGACGAGGTACGCCGCGCCAAGTCGTTCGGCGCGGCGCGGGCGATCGGCATCGCGCTCCGGGCGCAAGCGCTCGTGGGGCCCCGCGCTGAACGATCAGACCGGCTGGGGGAAGCGCTCGCGGTGCTGGTGCCTTCGCCCGCGCGGCTGGAGCATGCGCGGGTGCTGGTCGATCTTGGCGCAACGCTCCGCGCCGCAGGACAGCGCACCGCGGCCCGCGATCCGTTGCTCGAAGGCCTTGCGCTGGGAGCCCGGTGCGGTGCCCGGGCGCTCGAGCGTCGCGCGAAGGCTGAGCTGGCGGCGATCGGCGTTCGGCCACGGACCACCGAACACACCGGCGCGGACTCGCTGACCCCCAGCGAGCGGCGCGTCGTGGAGCTTGCCGCAGGGGGCGGCACCAACCGCGAGATCGCGCAGACGCTGTTTGTCACCGAGAAAACGGTGGAGACCCACCTGGGGCGGTCGTTCCGCAAGCTCAACATCTCGTCGCGTCGACAGCTTGCGGCCGTGCTCGTGCGCTCCGCCGGTTAGGCTGCGGCCTGCTCAAGCAGGTCCCGGGATGCGGCGGCCGACTGCTCCTCCGGTCAGGCGGGCAGCCGCGACGTCTTTCACTCGGGATACTTTGAGCCTGTGGCGGTCGCCGGCAATGACCTGAGTGGTCCGCTCCTGCGGACGAAGCTCGTCGTACCCAGCCCGCCTCGCCTCGTAGTCCGTGAAGTCCTCAGCGACGCCCTGTCTGAGGGCCTGTCGCAACTGCTCACCCTGGTCTACGGTCCCGCTGGTAGCGGAAAGACGATGCTCGTGGCGCAGTGGGCGGCATCCGCAAGAGGAGAGCGTCCGATCGCCTGGCTCTGGTTGGAGGCAGACGATAACGATCCCGCGAGGTTCTGGATGTACGTCATCGAGGCCGTGCGCTCCGTGGTGCCCGGGATCGGAGAAGCCTCGCTGGCGATGCTGCGTGCGCCCGGCGTCAACCTCGTGAAGGAGGCTGTCCCGGCGCTGATCAACGAGCTCGCCGACGCCTCGGAGCAGTTCGTCCTTGTGCTGGACGACTATCACGTGATCGAAGACGAGCGGATCCACCAAGGCATGGCTTCGCTCATCGAGCATCTGCCGACCACGCTACGGATCGTGATGACGTCACGCGCGGAGCCGCCACTCCGAGTCGGAACGCTGCGCGCGCGGGGCCAGCTCAATGAGGTCGACGCTGGGCAGCTGCGCTTCTCACTTTCAGAAGCGGAGTCGATGCTCAATGACGTGCATGGCCTCGACCTGGCGCCCGACACTGTCAAACGCTTGCACGAACGCACCGAGGGCTGGGCAGCCGGCCTCTATCTGGCCGTCCTGTCGATGCGCGGGCGAGATGATGCGAGCCGCTTCGTCGCGTCCTTCACCGGTAGCGATCAACGGGTCGTCGACTATCTCGCAGCCGAGGTACTCGCTGAGCAACGCGAGGCGGAGCTGGACTTCCTGCTTCACACGAGCGTGCTCGACAGGTTCTGCGCGGCTCTTTGCGACGCCGTCACGGGCGCGCGAGACAGCACGGCGAGGCTTGACCGGATCCAGCGCGTCAATTACTTCCTGATTCCCCTCGACCCACGGCATGAGTGGTACCGCTACCACCACCTGTTCGGCGAGTTGCTGCAGCACGAGCTCGAGCGCAGAGAGCCGCGACGCGCGGCAGAGCTCCATGAACGAGCCGGGCGTTGGTTTCTCGGTGCCGGGATGGTGTCCGAGGCGATCGGACACCTGATGGCAGCCGGGGAGCTCGATGCGGCTTCCGAGCTGATCGACAATCACTGGCTCGCGTTCACGAATGCGGGCCAGCGGGAAACGGTGGCGCGGTGGATGGAGCAGCTCCCGCGCGGCTATATCGTGAGCGACGGCCGCCTGTGTCTGACCCAGGCGAGGACCGCGCTAGCGGTGGGCGAGCGTGACAACGTCCTGCGGTGGGTGGACCTGGCTGCGCAGGCGCCGACAAACAATCCGGGCGACGACGCGGAGCTGGGAGAGGAGGTAACCGTCGTTCGTGCCGCGGCATGGCAGCTGCTCGGGGACATGCGTCAGGCTGAGCAGCTGGCTAGGCGACTCGTGCCTCTGGATGGCAGCTCGATCTGGCACTCGCTCGCGGCGTGTCTGTTGGGCACCTCAGCGCGATTGTTCGACGCCAACGATGACGCGGAAGCACTGTTCGATACGGCGTTGAAGCTCGGCAGGAGCTCGCCGAACTTCATCGTGTCGGTGATCGCGCTTGGACGGCTCGCGCTCATCGCCGCCGATCGCGGGGACTGGCGGGGTTGCAGCGCCAAGGTCGACGCCGCGTTTGACGTGGTCCGCACGAACGGGCTGGAGGAGTACTGGATCTGCAGCTCGGCGCACATCGCCCGGGGGCGGCTGTTCCGTCACGACCGGCGGCCGACGGAGGCAGGGGCCGAGCTGGAGCGCGCGGTCAGCCTCGCTCGCAGAGGCGCTGGACTGGTCGAGTGGTCGTACGCGCTGACGGCGCTTGCCGAGCTGCGCTGTGAGCTGGGCGACCGTCGCGCGGCCCGCGAGGTGGTGCGTGAAGCGCGTGAGCTGCTCTCACGCGCTCCTGAGCCCGGCACGCTCGCACTTCGACTGGTTGCGCAGTTGGAAAGCGCGCTGCGACTCGTGGTGGACCTATCCGGCGCGCGCCCAGTCGTCACGGACGAGCTTACGGCGCGGGAGCAGACGGTGCTTGGCCTCCTGCCAACGGGCCTGTCGGCCAGGGAGATCGCTGACGAGCTGGGCATCTCCCGCGACACCGTCAAGACGCACACCAAGCGCATCTACACGAAGCTGGGTGTGTCGAGCAGACGCAGCGCCGTCGCCCGCGGCCGGGAGCTGGGACTGCTCTAGCCGCGCGTCGCCGCCGAGGCGACCGTGAGGGGGCTTCTCTAGCCCGCCGTGTGGGCCTCACACCGGGGTGATTGTGATCGGGGTGATGTCGGCTCACCCCGGGCGGTCGCATCCTCGTGACCCAGCCAGACAACGACGCGCAAACGGAGAGCCCAGCCATGCAAGCCAATGACCGTCTTGAAATGTCTACCAACGTGGGTCCAGCGCTCGAGCGCAATCGCGTTTTTGCCGCCGAAGGCGGGCACGAAGGCGCGGTCGTGTTTCCGAGGCTGGGCCTGTTCGTGGTCACGTGCCTCGACCCGCGGGTCGATCCTGCCCATTTTCTCGGCCTCTCTCTCGGCGACGCGATCGTTGTCCGCAACGTGGGCGGCCGCGTGACTCCGGAGGTGATCAACGACGTGGCGTTCATCGGCCAGATCGCCGAGAACGTGCTGCCCGACGGTCCGCTGTTCGAGGTCGCGGTGATCCACCACACGCAGTGCGGAAGCGGAGCGCTCGCCGACGCGACGTTCCGTCGCCGCTACGCCGAGCGCATCGGCGCCGACGAGACGACCCTGCGGGAGCACGCGATCCTCGACCCCGCAGAGAGCGTGAAGGGGGACGTTCAGCGCCTCCGCTCGGCTCGCGCGATCCCGGAGCGCGTGGCCGTGTCCGGCCATGTCTACGACGTGGTCAGCGGCCTGGTGGAAACGGTCGTGCCCGCATGACGAGGACGCACACGCATCACCAAATACGACAGAGAGAGGGCATAGCCATGTTCGAAAAGCTCGCGACATTCGCATACTCCAACCGACGCCGCGTGCTGATGCTCGCGGTGGTTGGGGCCGTGGTCGCGGGCGTGTTCGGCGCCGGGGTGTCGAAGCACCTGAGTCCGTACGGCGTCGATGACCCGGCCACGCAGAGCGTCCAGGCGAAAAACCGTTTCCAGGCGGCGACCGGGCGCCAGATCGATCCCGGCGTGGTCGCGCTCGTCTCGAGCGGTGACGTGCGCAGCCCCGCCGCCCGACAGCGGGTCGAAAGCGTCGCGGCGGAGCTCGGGGCCCAGCCCGACGTGGCGAGCGTTCAGAGCTTCTACACCACCCACGACCCCGCGATGGTGGCGCGCAACGGGCGCTCGACATACGTGGTCGCGGATTTCAAGACGCGGTCGGACCTGCAGATATCCGACGACGCCAAGCTGATCGAGAGTCGCTTCTCCTCCCAGCACGACGTCAAGCTGGGCGGCGACGCGATCGCGAATGCGCAGGTAAACACTCAAGTGGGCAACGACTTGGCGCACGCCGAGCTGCTCGCGTTCCCGTTCATCTTCCTGCTCTCGCTCCTCTTCTTCCGGTCGGTCGTGGCCTCACTTCTACCGCCGCTGCTCGGCGGACTGGCGATCGTCGGCACGTTCTTCCTCCTGCGGCTTGTCTCGACATTCACCGACCTGAACGTGTTCGCGCTGAACCTGACGACGGGGCTGGGACTCGGGTTGGCAATCGACTACAGCCTGTTCATCGTCTCGCGCTACCGCGAGGAGGCCGCCCGCGACGGCTTCGGCATCGAAGCACTGCGCCGCACCCTCCAGACCGCCGGACGCACCGTGCTGTTCAGCTCGGTCACGGTCGCGTTCTCAGTGGCCGCACTCACGATCTTCCCGCAGCCGTTCCTGTACTCAATGGGGATCGCGGGCGCGATCGTGGCACTGCTGGCGGCGACGCTAGCTCTGACGGTGCTGCCCGCGCTGCTCGCGGTGCTCGGTCCGCGCGTCAACGCGCTCTCACCGCAAAGGCTGCGGCGGGCCGCCGAACACGACGCGCGGCCCGCCCGCAGCGGCGCCTGGTACCGCCTCGCGCAGTTCGTGACCAGGCGGCCGGCGCAGGTCGCAGTCGCGAGCGCCGCGCTGCTGATCGCGCTTGGCATCCCGTTCTTCACGCAGATCAAGTTCATCAGCGCCGACGCGCGGGTGCTGCCCCAAAGCGCAAGCGCCCACCAGGTCCAGACTGCGCTCGACGCGCAATTTCCGCCCAACCGCACGACACCGCTCGAGGTAGTCGTCGGGGCGCCGGCGTCCTCATCGGCAGTGCGGTCGCTCAGCCAGCGAATCGCCGGCCGGCCGGATGTGTCGGCGGTCGGACCCGCGCAGCCGGCGAGCCGCGGGACATCGCTGCTCCAGGTCGCGCCGGTGCACGGTCCGCTGACCGGCAGCACTGAGCAGCTCGTGCGTGACGTGCGCAGGATCCACACGCCCTACTACCTGGGCGTCGCCGGAGAGACAGCGTCATACCTCGATCTCGAGCACAGCCTCGGCGCCCACCTTCCCCTGGCGCTGGCCATCGTGATCGCCGCCACACTCATCGTCTTGTTCCTGATGACCGGTTCGGTCGTACTGCCACTCAAAGCAATCGTCATGAACGCCCTCAACCTGAGCGCTGTGTTCGGGATCCTGGTGTTGATCTTCCAGCACGGCAACCTCCAGGGGCTGCTGGGCTACCACAGCGTCGGCGCGCTCGACGCCACCCAGCCGATCCTGCTGTTCGCGATCGGCTTTGGGCTCGCCACCGACTACGGCGTGTTCCTGCTGGCGCGAATCAAGGAAGCCCACGACGCGGGCGCGCCGAACTCGGAGGCAGTGGCGCTGGGGCTTGAACGGACCGGGCGCATCGTCACCAGTGCCGCCCTGCTGTTCGCCGTCGCCGTCGGGGCGTTCGCGACCTCCCAGATCGTGTTCATCAAGGAGCTTGGGATCGGCACCGCGCTCGCCGTACTGCTCGACGCCTCAATCGTCCGGGCTTTGCTGGTCCCATCGCTGATGGAACTGCTGGGATCGGCCAACTGGTGGGCTCCCCGTCCGCTGCGGCGGCTGTACGACCGGGTCGGTCTCAGGGAGGCCACGCCGGAAGCAGCGTGACCGCGAGAGCTGGGCCTGTCCTAGCCGAGCGCCGCCCCACACCGGGGTGACTGTGGTCGGGGTGATGACAGCTCACCCCAGCTGGCCACATGCTCGTGACCTGCCACGAACGACACCCGAAGGGAGGAAAGCACAAACGATGATCAGCACTGATCTCACCTATCCGCATGACCATCCACGGGACGGGACAAGCGAGCACCGTGTGACCGCCTCTGAGTGGTTCGCGTCCGGAGCCCGCCGGCCGTATGACCCGGTCGCTAAGACCCTGCTGGAGACGGCGCGAAGCGACGGCTCCTCGCAGCCGCTGCACGTGTTTGAGAAGGTCGTCGCGACGCCGTCGCCGGGCGCCAACGCTCGGTGGCTGACGATGCTGCCAGGGTATCCCGACGGGTCCTATGGTTATGCGCAGGTCGACCGGTACCTCGGCCGCCAACCCGCCCCGCGCCTGTACGTTGAGTACCTCGGGCAGGGCGACTCCGACAAGCCGGGGCGCTTCCGCTACTCGTCGATCGAGCGCGCCGACCTGATCGAGGCGCAGTGGCGGGCGCACGGTATCCGCCGCACGATGGTCGTGTCGTTCGACTACTCCTCGCTGGCCCTGATGGAGCTGCTGCGCCGCCAGCAGGCGCGCACCCCGGGCGAGGATCCGGGGGTGACGATCGATGCGGTGTTCATTGTCAACGGCGGGTTGTTCGCCGATTCCCACTCGCACCCATGGGACACGACGCCGATGCTCAAGACCCCGGTTGGCCGGGTGGCTATGTGGTTCGGCCAGCACGCGCCCGGCGTGTTCGAGGCGACGCTCCGTCGCGCGAAGCTCTTCTCCCCTTCCTACAACGTGAGCGCCGCGGAGCTCGCCGACCTGAGCAACGCGATCCTCCGTCGGAACGGAGCGGCGTTCCTGCACCGCGGCGCGGGGTTCGTCGGCGAGCATCGCCGCAACGCCGAGCGGTGGGATCTCGCGGCGATCGTCCGCGAACTCGGGGACACGGTCGCGTTCTACGTCGCGGGGAGCGAAGAGGACCCGTTCGAGCCTCGACAGATCGTTGCCGCGCGCGGGCGGCTAGCGCAGCTCGGGGTCGATATCCGCACGTTCCCCGGTGGCCATCTGACGACCTCCGAGCACCCACGGCTCCTCGCCGAAGCGATCCGAGAACTGGCGGCCGCGCACGGCGTCGGCCAGCCCATCCGTAACCCCACCCCGTCGACAGGAGATACAACCCAATGAACTACAAGGAACCCACTCCCCGGCAGCGCGCCGTTGTGGCCGATGCGGCGTCCGCCGCGGCCGGAGCAATGACCGGGGCGACGCCGAATCGAGCATCGTCCGCGGATGACACCGCCGGTGTGATCGCGCCGCCGCCGCTGATCTATCTGGGCGCGCTCGGAATCGGCCTAGGTCTCGACACGGTGATCGGAAGCGGCTCGCTGCCGTCCCGGGTCGCGATACCTGCCGGATCCGCGCTACTCATCGCCGGCTCGGGGCTGCTCGGGTCGTTCGCCCGGGCGTTCCTCGGCGCCGAGACGCCGATCGATCCGTACACACCATCGACGGCGATGGTGACCAACGGCCCCTTTCGGCTGACCCGCAATCCCGCCTACCTGGGAATGGCGCTCACCTACGCCGGGATCGCGATCGTCTCCAACGCGCCCTGGGCACTTGTTCCGCTGGCCGTCACGATCGCAATCATCGACCGCGGCGTGATCGCACGCGAGGAGCGCTACCTGAAGCGGAAGTTCGGCGCGCCGTACACGGACTACAAACGTCGTGTCCGTCGATGGATATGAACCGTCGCTGGCAGATTGGTCAACGTGTGGCCGGCGGCCGATCCTCAGCCGGGGCAGGAGATCGACCCTAGGAGTATGCGAACAGTTCGACCCGATAGCCGTCGGGATCGACGATCTGGACGCGGACGAAACCGCTGTCGTCCTGCCATTCGGTCTCGGGCACGTCGGCATCGCGCAGGCGCTCGCGCGCCGCGCGAACCTCGTCGGGGCCGGCAAGCTGAAAGCCGAAGTGGTTCGTACGCGGAAGCTCCCGCGGCACGATCCCCTGGCTGAGCGCGAGGAGCGAGCCGTCCTGCGAGCCAAGGATCAACAGGTGCCCGTCGTCGAGCACCCGCTCGCGGAGGTCGAAGTGCTGGCCGTAGAAGGCCGCGGATTGCTCGCGATCGCTGACGGTCAGCGCGACGTGGTTGAGCGGCACCGGCCAATAATCGCATTCACCCGGCCAGCGATGAGTCTCGCCGCTCCCGTGGGTCGATACGACTAGACAGCGACAAAGGACATCGATGACCGAGCCGAAGACCCAAACCCTGGACCTGCCTGGCGCCACGCTTTCCTACGACGTCCGAGACGCGGAGTCCGACACCAACGAGCCGGCCCTGCTGATGATCGGATCACCGATGGACGCGAGCGGGTTCACGACGCTGGCCGGACACTTCCCGGACCGCGTCGTCGTGACCTACGACCCGAGAGGGGTCGGACGCAGCCCGCGGGCCGACGGGGTCACGGCGGCCACACCCGACGAGCACGCGGAGGACCTACACCGCCTGATCTCCGAGCTCGACGCCGGGCCCGTGGACATCTTCGCCAGCAGCGGGGGCGCCGTAAACGCGCTCGCGCTGGTGACCCGGCATCCGGAAGGGGTCCGCACACTCGTCGCCCATGAGCCGCCGCTCGCGACGGTGCTCCCGGATCGGGAGGAGGCGCTGGCGGTGACCGTGGACATCCACGAGACCTATGGGCGCGACGGTCTTGGACCCGCGATGGCGAAGTTCATCGCCTTCACGAGCGTCAGGGGACCGACTCCGACTGACTTCTCAAGCCACGCTCCGAATCCGGCCGACGTCGGTCTCCCGACCGAGGACGACGGCAGCCGGGACCACCCGCTGCTGGGCCCGCACATGATCTACGTCAGCCACTACGAGCCCGACTTCGACTCCTTGCGCGGGGCCTCCACGCGGATCGTCGTCGCAGGCGGCGCCGAGTCAGAGGGCCTGTTCCCCTACCGCGCCGCGCTAGCCGTGGCCGAGCGACTTGAGACCGAGGCGGTGATCTTCCCGAGCCACCACGTCGGGTTCGGCCAGCAGGGCGATCCGGACGCGTTCGCCGCCACCCTTCGCCGGGTCCTCACGGACGCCGGCTGACCGACCGGCTACTGGCGTCAAACGGCGGGCGATCGCCGGTGGGTAGCTGCTGTGCTGGGAGGGGCAGTCCGGCTGAGGCTATGACGACGGTGCGGCGCTGTATTGCTCGTCGGCGACGTGTTCGCCCCAGGTGACGGGACTGCCGTTCTCGTCGGCTTCTTGGATGGCAATGTGGGTCATGAAGCGGTTGGGTGCGGCGCCGTGCCAGTGGTTCTCGCCTGGCTCGAAATAGACGCGGTCGCCGGGCTTGATCTCCTCGACCGGTCCCCTCTCACGCTGGCAGCGCCCGACGCCTTCGGTTACGTAGATCGTCTGGCCGTAGGGGTGGATGTGCCAGGCAGTGCGGGCGCCGGGGTTGAAGTGGACGAGTGCAGCGCCGGTGCGGGCAGTCGCTGCGGGCACGGCCACCGTGTCGATGTGGACGGTGCCGGTGAACCAGTCGCTGGGGCCCTGGTTGGTGTCGAGTGAGTTGCGGGTGATCTGCATGATCGTCTCCTTGTTCTGCTGGGACGCGTCAGGCTGCGGCACGGGTTTGGGTCATTGTTTCGGCTCCCGGATGGCCCCGGTTTCTGGGGCGATGGCACCTCATCGGGAACGAGCTTCAACGAGCTCGTCCGGATCCCAGCGGGTCACGGGCGCACCATGACCTTGATCGACTCGCGCTCGGCCATCGCCCGGTATCCATCCGGCACGCCGTCCAGATCGACCGTCCGGTCGAACACCTTCCCGGGATCGATCCGGCCCTCCACGATGTCGGGCAGCAGCTCGTCGATGTAGGCGCGCACCGGGGCGGGCCCGCCGCCAACCGTGACGTTTCGGTAGAACGCGGTCCGGGAGCCGGGCATGGCGTCGTCTTGCGGGACGCCGACCCGCCCGACGGCGCCGCCCGGGCGGGCGATGCTGATCGCCGTCTCAATGGAGTCGGCCAGGCCGACGCATTCAAGGACAGAGTGAGCGCCGAACCCGCCGGTCAGCTCGCGCACGCGCTCGACCGCTTCGGGCCCGCGCTCGGACACGACATCGGTGGCGCCGAACTCGCGGGCCAGGGCGATCCGGTCCGGGTGGCGGCCCATGATGATGATCTGCTCCGCGCCGAGCCGCTTGGCGGCGATCACACCGCATAGCCCGACGGCACCGTCGCCTACCACCGCCGCGATCCTCCCGGGGACGACCCTGGCCGTGGCGGCGGCGTGGTGGCCGGTGCCCAGCACGTCAGCCAGTGTGAGCAGGGACGGCACGAGCGCGTCGTCCTCGCCGGTCGGGAGCTTGAACAGCGTTCCGTCGGCGTAAGGGATGCGAAGCGCCTCGGCCTGCGCGCCGTTCATGCCGTTGTTGCCAAAGAAGGCGACGTGCACGCACTCGGTCTGCAGCCCCTCGTGACAGAACTCGCAACTGCCATCCGAGCTGGCGAAGGGCATCACCACTTGGTCGCCCCGCTTGAGCGTGCGCACCTCAGCACCGACGTCTTCGACGATCCCGATCGCCTCGTGGCCCATCGACTGGCCGGTCTCGCTCGGCTCCATCGACGCATACGGCCACAGGTCGCTGCCGCAGATGCAGGCGCGGGTCACGCGCAGGATCGCGTCGGTCGGTTCGACCAGGCTGGGATCAGGAACAGTCTCGATCCGAACGTCTCCGGCCTTGTGCATCACAGTTGCTCGCATGTGCTGTCTCCCTTGGTCGTGTCTTAGTCATCTAAGAAAGCACCGAATCGCGAGTGGTGAGAGACCCTGCTGAGAGGGGTACTGGCAGGGTCTCCCACCCGACGGCAAGCCGCTCTAGGCTCATTGGACGATGGACGTACGCAGCGAGATCAGGGAATTCCTCACCTCCCGCCGAGGGAGGGTCACCCCCGAGCAAGCGGGCCTGGTCGCCTACGGTCCCCGTCGCGTTCCCGGCCTGCGCCGAGAGGAGGTCGCCGTCCTCGCCGGGGTCAGCGTCCCCTACTACACCCGGCTGGAGCGAGGCGACACGAGCGGCGTCTCCGAAAGCGTTCTCGAAGCCCTGGCACGCGCACTGCAGCTCGACGACGCCGAACGCGCCCACCTCTTCGACCTCGCCCGGGCCGTCCAACCAACCGTCGCGCCGCGCCGGCGCCGGCCGCCCAAGCAGCCGATCCGGCCCAGCGTGCAGCACATCCTCGACGCCATCACCGGTGCAGCCGCGTTCGTCCGCAATGGCCGCCTGGACATCCTTGCCGCCAACCCCCTCGGCCAAGCTCTCTACTCACCGATGTTCGACAGCCCGGTCCGGCCACCCAACAGCGCCCGATTCATCTTCCTCGACCCCCATTCCAGCGACTTCTATCCCGATTGGAACAAAGCCGCCAACGACGTCGTCGCGGTCCTGCGCTCCGAGGCCGGCCGCGACCCCTACGACCGCTGCCTCTCAGACCTCGTCGGCGAGCTGTCCACCCAGAGCAACGAATTTCGCACGCTCTGGGCCCAGCACAACGTCCGCCAGCACATCACCGGCATCAAGCACTTCCACCATCCCGTCGTCGGCGAACTCGGCCTTACTTACGACCGGCTCGAGCTCGTCGCCGACGCCGGCCTGACCATCTTCACCTACACCGCCGAACCCGGCTCCCGCGACGAAGAGACGCTCAACCTGCTCGCGAGCTGGGCCGTAACACACGAGCACCCGGCTACCGCGCCGATCAGCAACCAGCAGACGTGACTGGCCGCACCGGAGCTGGCTAGCTGCTCCAGTGAGCATCGAAGCCCTGCCGGACGCCGAGCAGCTGGCGGGCGAGGCCGCTGAGCTCGAGCGCGCGGCGAGCGCCGGCGGTCTCGATCGCGACGAGGTTGCCGTCGTTGTTGCTGTACAGCAACCAGCTGCCGTGCCATTCGACGCTAGCCCACTGCGCGCAACCTCCGAAGGAGCCCGGCTCGCGGAGCACTGCACGCGCGGCGCGTGCGCCCGCGCGGAGTAGATACACGGTCTCTGCGTTCGGACCCTCAGCCGGACCGCTCATGGCGGTGAAGGCGACGGCGCCGGCGTGCGACGGGACCGCGAGGAAGCTGGAGATGCGGTCCAGTTTGCGCATCGGCGTAGACGCGAACCGCGACCCGTCGCGGCGTACCAGGACCAGGTGGCGATCGTCCAACAGCTCGACCAGCGGGCCCAGCGGTTGCAGCCATGTATCGGTCGACATCCCGAGTCTGCCCAGCGACGCCAGTCGCCTCATGTGCGCCCCGTGCGCGACCATCAGCACCCCATGGCTGAGGAAGTAGAGGCTCGCGCCAGTGAGGTCGAACTCGTACTCGACCGGCCGCCGCGCGATCACCTTCTCCAGCGCCCCGCCGTCGCTGCGCAGCAGCAGCTCGCGACGCGGGTACGAGTACGTGTACAGCCCGTCGGTGGTCCACCCGAGCGGGAGCTCGCGGGCCGCGACCGGCCGCTCCGCGCCGCCATAGACTGCGATGTACAGCCTGTGGTTGTGCTGGAACGCGACCGCGTGCGAGCCGGCGGCGATCAAGCCGAGCTGATCGGCCGCCATCTGCTCACGCGAGCGCCACAGAGCGCTGGTTCCGCGGCCCACCACGAGATAGCCGCGCCCAACGCGTCCGCGCCCCACCTCCCGAACGTGTCGGATCTCAAACCAGGTGCCGGTCCCCGGAAACCAGGTCGCGGCGCGCGGATACGGACGCCGAGGCGGGTGAATGCGGCTCACGCGGCCGTCGCGCGCGATGCGGTAGCTCGCCCGTCCGGTCGCGATCGTCATCGACGCCGGTAGCCGCACCGCCGGGCACCAATGACGGCCTGCACATGTGCCTGCCGGGTCCTCCCCACTGAAGCCGAGCGCCAGCACCGCGAGCGCGGCCAGAAGCGCGAGCAGCGCTACTCGAATGAAGCGCACACAACCGATACGAGGCCCGACGGCTCGGAGGTCCGCCCGGACCGGTTGCCTAAACTACGCGGCGGTGTCCGCCCGGGAGATTGACGACTACCTGAGCGCTGTCGACGAGCCCAATCGCAGCACGCTTGAGACGCTGCGCCGCACGATTCTCGAGATCGTTCCCGAAGCCGAACAGGTGATCTCCTACCAGGTTCCCGCGTTCCGCGTAGGCGGTCAGACGGTCGCCGGCTTTGCCGCGTTCAAGAACCACTTGAGCTACCTGCCGTTCAGCGGCTCGGTCCTCCCGCAGCTTGCCGATGAACTTGACGGCTACTCGATGACCAGCAGCTCCCTGCACTTCACGCCGGACCGTCCCCTGTCCAGGGCGCTGGTACAGAAACTCATCACGGTGCGCCTCGCAAAGGCCGGCGGCGGCTCGCGCTAAGCCCTGCAGCTGGATCAGCGGGCGTGGCGTTGGTTGTAGAGGCGTATGGCCCAGAGGTAGGAGGCCACGCCGATCCCGACGCTCCACGCGATCGCGCCGATCGCGTTCCCGCCGATGTGCGTTCCGGTGAGCAGCCCGCGCAGCGTCTCGATGACGGGCGTGAAGGGCTGGTAGGTAGCGAACTGGCGCAGCCCTGCGGGCATGCTGGCGGCGACGACGAAGCCGCTGCTGAGAAAGGGCAGCAGGGTCAGGAACATCGGGGTGTTGCTGGCGGTCTCGACGCTTTTGGCCGCGAGACCAAGTGCGGTAGCGAGCCAGATCAGCGCGAACGCGAACAGCGCGATGACGCCGATCGCGGCCAGCCAGTCGGCCGGATCGGCAGTCGGGCGGAAGCCGAGCGCGATCGCGACACCGAGGACGACGACGATGCTGACCAGGGTCTGGATCAGGCTTGCCAGCACGTGGCCGGTAAGCACGCAGGCGCGGGCGATCGCCATCGTTCGGAAGCGGTCGATGATGCCGCCGGTCATGTCCATCGCGACGACGATCGCGGTGCCCTGGACGGCGGCGGCCACGGTCATCAGCAGGATCCCCGGCGTGAGGTAGTTGAGGTAGCCGGCGCGTCCGGCGTGACCGCCGGCGAGCCCGCGCCCGAGCCCTGCGCCGAGCTGGCCGCCGAACACGTAGACGAAGAGCAGCAGGAACACGATCGGCATGCCGACGAGCATCAGTGTGAGCGACGGGTAGCGCCGCAGGCGCCGCAGGTTGCGCCCCAGCATCGTGGTCGAATCGGTGATGGTGTAAGCGAGAGCGCTCATAGCACGGCTGCCTGCTGTGCGGCGGGACGCTCAGTGAGGGCGAAGAACACGTCGTCGAGATCGGGGGTATGGATTGACAGCTGCGCGATCTCGACGCCGGCATCGTCGAGTTCCTCGAGCACGCGGCGCAGCGCGGCGACGCTGCCGTCGCCCGGCACCTGCAGGGTCAGATGCTCCTCGTTTCGTGAGGCACCTTCGAGCGCGCGCTCGGCCGCCTCCAGGGCGTCGGGGGCTGTGAACTGCAGCCGCAGGTGCCCGCCCGGGATGCGTCGTTTGAGCTGTCCGGGCGTGCCCTCGGCGACGATCCGGCCGCGGTCAAGGACCGCGATCTGGTCGGCGAGCTGATCGGCCTCGTCGAGGTACTGGGTGGTGAGGAAGATCGTGACGCGCTCGGTAGCCACCAGGTCGCGGATCGCCTCCCACATGGTGCGCCGCCCGCGCGGGTCCAGGCCGGTCGTCGGCTCGTCGAGGAAGATCACTCGTGGGGAGCCGACCAGCGTCATCGCCAGGTCCAGTCGCCGCCGCATCCCCCCGGAGTAGGTCGAGACCGGCTTGCGGGCCGCGTCGGCCAGATCGAACGCGTCGAGCAGCTCGCCCACTCGCCGCCGACCCTCCGTGCGGCCGAGATGGTTCAGATCAGCCATCAGGCGAAGGTTCTCCTCGCCTGTGAACAGGTCATCCACTGCCGAGAACTGTCCGGTAACGCCGATCGATCCCCGTACCCCGTCCGGGTCGGCGACCACGTCGCGACCCGCGACGCGCATCCGCCCGCAGTCGGCCGGGATCAACGTGGACAGGATCCGCACGATCGTGGTCTTGCCCGCCCCGTTGGGGCCCAGCAGGCCGAAGATCGTGCCCTCAGCGACCGCCAACTCGACATTGTCGAGCACCAAGGCGTCCCCGTAGGACTTGCACAAGCCGGCAGCCTCGATCGCGGGCCCACCTGCGCCGATCATGATCGGTTCCCTCCTTTGTGTTGAGATGTTTTCGGGAGACGCCCGGACGCGACCAACGCTTCACGCCGGGCGTTCCACTCCTGCTGCAGCACCGGCATTCGCTCAACGAGGAACTCGGCGAATGCAGACATCTCCAACAGGACCGCTTGCCGCTCGGGCGGTGCGTCGCGCACCACCTCCAGGCCCTCCTGCGCGAGCTCGCGCAGCTCCTCGTACTCAGAGACGTCCATTCCCATCGCTTGCGGCGAGCTCAGATCGATCTGCACCCGGTCCATCCGCTCCCCGGCAGCGCGCGAGCGACGGACCGTGCGCGTTGCCTCAAGCGCTTTGACCGCGCCGGCGATCGCGCTGCGGCTGGCCAGCAGCGCGTCGGCCAGCTCGCCGATGCTCTGCTCCGGCGGGTCACACACCGCGAGATAGCCGACCAGCCGCCCCACCATCGGCGGAAGCCCGTAACGGCGCGCGTGAAAGCGGCCCATGTGATCGGCGAACGTGATCTCTGCATCGCTTGGCATGAGAGCCAGCATACACAGATAGCTGAAATCACACAAATTTCTGTGATCTCCGCTGCTTCTCACGCAACCCCGACGGCCCATTGGCGGTTCGCGCCACTTCCCCGGCGATGTTCCTCGACGCGCTCGTTGTACGTTGCGTGCCGTAACTCTGAGAGGAAGCACCGCGATGTCCGGAGCAATCATCATCGGCGCGGGTCCCGGGATCGGCACCTCGGTCGCTCGACGCGCCGCCCGCGAACGCCTGACGGTCGGATTGATCGCCCGCTCGGAGGCAACCGCCGACGCTGTCCTGACAGCGCTAGGGGATGTGGACGCGCTCGCGGTCACGGCGGATGTGACTGACGAGGCGGCCCTGCGCGCGGCGCTTGACGAGATCGTCGATCGCTTCGGCGTCCCCCGGCTGCTCGTGTACAACGCGGCGCTGATCCGGTCAGACGCGATCGGCGAGCTCAGCGCCCAGCAGCATCTCGACGCATGGGCGGTCAACGTCGTCGGCGCGATCACCGCGACCGCCCATCTCGCGCCGCGCATGGGCCAGGCGGGCACGGGCACGATCATCCTCACTGGCGGCATGCCCGAACCACTGCCGGCGTCCACGAGCCTGTCGCTGGGCAAAGCCGGGATACGGACGCTGACGGAGCTGGCCGCCAAGGCGTACGGGCCTGCCGGCGTCCACGTCGCGACAGTGACGATAACCGGCGCCGTCGCCGCCGGGACCGCGTTCGACCCCGACGACATCGCCGAGCACTACTGGCGACTCCACACCCAGCCCGTTGGCGCTTGGGAGCGCGAGGTCCTCTACGCCGGCACCGACGCTGCTTATTGACGGACTCGCGTTCGCCTCGCGCTTGCGCTAGCGTCGCCCCATGACGAGTGTCGAGCCCAGGTGGAGTCATCCTCCTCTCGCCGACCACGAGATCGAGCCGCGGCAGCTCAGTAAGCGAGGCTACGAGAAGGAGCTCGGGCGCCTGCAGGTAGAGCTCGTGCGTCTCCAGGACTGGGTCGTGCACAAGGGCCTGAAGGTCGTAGTCGTGTTCGAAGGCCGCGACACGGCCGGCAAAGGGGGCACGATAAAGCGGATCAGCGAGAAGACCAATCCGCGCGTGGTGCGGATCGTCGCCCTCAGCACGCCCACCGAGCGCGAGCGCACGCAGTGGTATTTCCAGCGATACGTCGCCCATCTGCCCGCCGCGGGCGAGATCGTCCTGTTTGACCGCAGCTGGTACAACCGCGCCGGCGTTGAGCACGTTATGGGCTTCTGCACGACGGACGAGTACGAGGACTTCATGCGGACATGCCCGCAGTTCGAGCGAGACCTGCTGCGGTCGGGGATCATCCTCATCAAGTACTGGCTTTCGGTCAGCGACGAGGAGCAGGAGCGCCGCTTCAAGGCGCGGCTACACGACCCCGCGAAGCAATGGAAGCTCAGTGGCATGGACCTCGAGGCCAGACGGCGCTGGGTCGATTACGCCGAAGCGAAGGACGACATGTTCGCCTACACCGACACGCGCGAGTCGCCCTGGTATGTCGTCGAGGCCGACGACAAGCGGACGCTGCGGCTGAACCTCATAAGCCACCTGCTGAGCCTGATCCCCTACGAGGACCTCCCCCACAAGAAGATCAAGCTCCCTCCGCGGCAGAGCAGGGCCTATGTCCGCCCGCCGCAGGGCGACCAGAACTACGTCCCGGTGCGCTACCAGGTCGGTTAGTCGCCGGCGTGGCCGGATCCCTACCGGTCGGTCGACGCGAGTCGCATAGTCAGACGGCGACGGCAGGTTAGGATCGAAACCGTGAACGATGCACAACGTTTCGGGTTCGCTTTCGCCTCCGCATACCGTCTGCCTGCGCGAGCGTTTGGCGTCACCCCGACGACGGCTTGGGTCCATGTAGACGACGCGTCTTTCGAGGCTCGGTTCGGACCATGGCGAGTGGTGTCGCCGCTAGCGAACATAACCGACGTGGCGGTCACCGGTCCCTACCGATTTGCCAAGACCGCGGGTCCAGCTCGCCTGGCGATCACCGACCGGGGGTTGACCTTCGCGACCAATGGAGAGCGTGGCGTTCGCGTCTCGTTTCGCACGCCAGTCCGGGGCCTCGATCCTCTCGGGTTGCTTCGTCATCCCGAACTGACCGTTACCGTCGCCCAGGTCGAGCGACTCGCGACCCTGCTCGGGCACGGGATCAGGACTTAGCCTCGACGTTCCGACGCAGGTTTTCGTGGTACATGCGGAACTGCCGGTCGATGATCCGTTTGACGATCGGCTCGGCAAAACGCATCGGCCCCAGAAGACGACCCTCAGCAACGAAGTCGACTCGCGTCTCGTCGCCCGCCGCGGTGAGCACCCATGAGCCATCGAGGGGCTGAGGTCCCTCGACGATGTGCGTGTGCAAGCGGCTGGGTCGGACGAACTGCGTGAACTCAACCAGCTGCTCGAACTCCTTTCGCCCTGGAACCTTGGTCCACTCGCGCAGGCGGTACCCCGCTCGCGGCGGTCCCGCGGTGAGCGCCTCCACTCGCGTCTTTGATGTCTGCCAATCGCGCAAGTTCTCAGGATTCGTCATGTAGTCGAACACCGACTCAGGCGAACTCGCAACCTTGAACGTTTGCTCGATCCGCACGCCGACAGCATCCCAGGTCACGCGGTCAATGGTCCGAAGTCGGTAAACATCCGTCGATGACGAACATTGCCGTGACTGGAGGTAGCGGCAAGGCCGGCCGGGTGGTCGTCCGCGACCTCCATGAGCGCGGCCACCGCGTCCTCAACATCGACCGCGTGCCCTCGCCGGAGTCGTCGCACCCGGAGGACGCGATCCCGTTCTTGCGGGCCGACGTCAGCGACTTCGGGCAGACCCTCGAGGCGCTGAGCGGCGGCGACACGCTGCCCGGGATCGAGGCCGTCGTTCACCTCGCGGCGATTCCCTCGCCTGCCCACGCGACGCCGGATCAGATATTCCGCACCAACATCACGAGCACGTACGCGGTGTTCTCGGCGGCCGGGCGGCTTGGTCTGCCGCGGGTGGTGTGGGCGTCGAGCGAGACGACCCTGGGCCTCCCGTTCGAGCGCCCGCCCGACTATGCGCCAGTCGACGAAGCGCATGTGTACCCGGAGACCAGCTACGCGCTCTCCAAGGTGCTCGGTGAGGAGATGGCGAGGCAGTCGCACCGCTGGCACGGGACCACGATCATCGGACTGCGGTTCTCGAACATCATGGTCCGGTCCGACTACGAGCGATTCCCCACCTACTGGAACGATCCCCGGAGTCGTAAATGGAACCTGTGGGGCTACGTCGACGAAAGCCACGTCGCGCAGAGCGTGCGGCTCGCGCTCGAGGTCGACATCGAGGGAACCGACAACTTCATCATCGCCGCCGGCGACACCGTGATGAAGCGCCCGAGCCGCGAATTGATGAACGAGGTATTCCCAGACGTGCCGGTCGCCGATCACATCCACGGAAACGACACGCTGCTGGACATCAGCAAGGCTCGCAGGGTGCTCGGCTACTCACCGACCTTCAGCTGGCGCGAGCTGTTCTGAGCCGGACCCCGTCCTCGCCGGACGCCCGAGGAGAGATTGGGCGTCCAGCGAGGCTTTGGCCCCGGTGCCATCATCCTGACGGGCACCGAATACTGCACCAGTCCGAGCTCGGTTCTCGTGACCGTTCTGTGCACGGCGGATCAACTTCTCGTAAAGCCCGCTTGACGGCGAGTCGTCACTTCGACCGATGCGACCAGGCCCGGATCAGGCCTTCTCGCCGCGCGCGGCCTCGCCACGATCAATTGAGCCCCGCGGTCCCATCGCCTTATCCCGGCAGATCTTCGCGCCGCTTCGCGGCGAGTGTGCCTTCGAGCAGTCCCGTTGACTGGCCGACTTCGATCAGGTAGCCGTCGGGGTCCCGCATGTAGCAGCGGATCTCAGCACCGCGATCGATCGGCGGCGTCAAGAACTCGGCCCCCTTTGAACCCCACCGCTCATAGCACGCCTGGATGTCGGCGACGCGCAGGTTCATAAAGCTCGAAACTGTGTCCCCGGCCTCGTAGTTGACCACCGAGATGTCTGGCTTATCCGGGGTGGGGCCACCGCCCGGGTTCATGATCAGCCATGAGTTGGAGACCTTGATGATGCACGGGTTCTCCTCCAGCACGACCTGGCCGCCGAGCACATCGGAGTAGAACGCGCGGGAGCGAGCCACATTTCGCACGGTGATGAACAGGGTGACGAGGAAGCCCTCGGTCGGGCTAGGCAGGTTCTCGAAGTCGATGGCTGGCGTCTGCTCGGTCACGGTTCTCGGCTCCCGGTACGCGTTCTAGGACTACGGCAGCACCCGGATCCGAGGTTACACCGACCGGTCACTAGCGAAAGTTGCAAGTCTGGGCGGCCTGCTTGAAGGCGGGGGAGTTGACGTTGATCGTTGCCGGCACCAGGAGGAAGAGGTTGTCGGCGATGCCCTGGACGATGCTGTAGCCCTGAGGGTTGGTCGGTCGTGTCGTCGTCGGGTCGGGGAACCCTGTGACGCCGTGACTGCGCATGCACCGGGCGATCGCGACGAGGATTTGCTTCTGCTGTTCGGTCGCGTGCCGGGAACCGGGCCCGCCGCCGGGCAGCAGTTTCTGGCAGGCGACCCTGGCGGCCTGGAACGACGGCGATGACGGGTTAATCCCCGTTCCCGCGATGTTCAGCCCGCCACCTCCGGGGTTGGGGTCAGGAAAGCCGGTGACGCCGTGGCTGCGCATGCATTCCGAGAAGGCCAGCCCCGCGGACGCGTGCGATGAGGCGCCCGGCTTGTGACCCGACGAGCCGCAGCCGGCGATGGCGAGGACGCAACCAACCGCGGTGAGCGTCGCGAGCAGGCTGGGGCGACGCCGGCGGGTCGGACGAGTGGGAATTGTGACTGACATGGTGGGTAAGGCAGCCGAACCCCCGTTGTAAGGGGTGGTCCATAACGCGTTCGTAACGCCGTTACATCGCTGTTATGCGGAGGAGCCGCCGACACTCCCGTCCGGGTGACAGCGAACCTAGGGCCCTGGCCGTTTCCACAAGGTGGAGCCATCGCCGCCGATCTCGCTGACGGCGAGCCCGGCTGCCGAAAGCTTGTCGAGCTCGGCCCGGAATGCCGCGTACGGGACAAGGCCAACGCGGGCGAGGGCGAGGTACCCAACGCGCGCGTACAGATCAGAGGTGCTGGTCGGCTCAGCGGTAAGAGCGGCGAGAAGCACCGACGAACGCGACATTTACCTCAAGTTACCCACCCGCACGGCGCCGCTAGGCGCGGGTGGGCCAAGCCAGCCGGCCTGCGCCGAGCAGGCGCTCGAGCTCCGATTCCAGCTGCCCTACCGTCTCGGCCGCCAGTGGCCGCAGCGGCGCTCGGACGTCCGGGCGCACCGGCACGCCCCGGAGGCCGAGCGCTGCCTTGACCGAGGCTTGGAACGGGTGTCGCGACAGGGTCATCCGCAGCGACTCGGCGAGCGCGGCGCGCTCGGGCGTGGGGTCGCTGACCAGCGCCGAGACAACCTCCGGAAATGCCGCGGCCACGCCGGACACCGCACCCGCCGCGCCCTTCGCCAGCCCCTGCGGCAACAGGCCCTCGACTCCGATGAACACGTCCAGGCCGCTCTCGAGATACGGCTCGACGAGCTCGAACGGCGCGTCGGAGACCTTCAGGCCCACCAAGTTGGTCGCCCGTTCGCGCAGCGCGCTGACCACCGTCACCGGGATTGTGTAGCCGCTGCGGTCGGCGTACTCGTACACGTAGAACGGCAACGGAGCACAGGCCGCGGCGGCCGCGGCGAAGTGCTCGAGCAGCTCGCTGGCGTCAAACGGGAAATACGGGGGCGCGATCACGGCGACGGCGTCGGCCCCGGCCTCTGCGGCGTGAGCCGCCAGCTCGCTCGCCTCGGCAGTGGTCTGGGCGCCGCAGTGCACAATCACCCGCAGCCCCGCGCCGCCAGACACGGCCAGCTCGGCCGCGCGCCGCCGTTCGTCGAAGCCGAGCAGGATCCCCTCGCCGGTGGTGCCCAGGACCAGCACTCCGTCCAGCCCGCTGGCGCGGTAGAACTCGAGCAGCGGCCCGAAGGCGTCCTCGTCGAGTCGTGTGCCGCCGTCGCGCAGCGGCGTCACCGCCGCGGCGAGAGTCCCCCAGATGCGATCCTCGGCCACGCTCGCATCCTGCCACGTCCCTCCGGGCGGGCGTCTTATCGGCGACGGGTGACGGTAACCACGACTCGCGCCGCCTTGCGCCGGGGGGTCAGTTCGAGCAGCGGCGCGTTCCGGGCCGAGACCACCCTTGCCCCCTGCACCAGCACCCGGTAACCGTGCGGGTAGTCATAGTCGGGCAACACGATCTCGGTCGGTGCGTGGATCGCCGGCAGCACCCAGTAGCGGTAGCTGTAGCGCCCGGTCCGGGCGTGGAATGTCTGGGCGCTCGGAGTCCCGGCGGTGGCCCAGGCGTAGGGAACCGCCACTGCCCGGGCCTGGGCGGGGTAGGGCTTGCGGGTCAGCTGGTCGAGCAGCCCCTCGTAGGCGTCACCGGCGGTGGGGTCGTCGAGCTGGAACGCCGACCAGTAGGTCCAGGACAGGTTCAGCGCGCCGGCCAGCGACACCAGCGCGGCGGTGGCGGGCGCATTGTTGGAGGCTCCGAACTCGTCCATGATCGCGGGTGGACCGCCGGGCTGCTCGGTGCGGGTGTGAAATCGCTCCTGGGCGGTCAGCGCCAGCTGCGGGCCGGGATCCCCATAGACGTGAAACGCGAGCGCCAGGCGCGGGAACCTCAGCGGCTCGGTTATCCCGATCGTCTCCGCCGCGCCGAAGTCGGTGCTGCCGCTGGGCTCGAACAGCACCACGTGGCTGGGATCGGCCGACTCGATAGTTCCGATCAGCCCATCGGGGAGGGCGTCGGGGCGGCTCTGGCGGCACGAGCGCGGCTCGTGGACCGGGCCGCCGTAATCGCACTGCAGCTCGCGATCGACTGACTTGACAGAGTAGTCGTTGGGCTCGTTGATGACGTCATAGCCGAGCACGTCAGGATCGCCGCGGTAGTGGCGGGCGACGGCGGCCCAGACTCGAGCGAACTGACCCTGCAGATCCCCGCGGACGTTGTTGGCCCAGAAGTGATGGATCGCGGTCTGGACGGCGGGGGCCTCATAGGCGCTGCCCCAGCCGACCGGCGGAACGAACGCCACGTTGTTGGTGCAGGTGGCCCAGGGCGGCGCGCCCTCGCCGTTCCACGGCGTCGCGCCCAGAGCGTAGGAGAAGCTCGACCCCCAGACGTCCTGGTGCATGTCGATGATCACCCGGATACCGACGCGGGCGAGCAGCGCCACGATCCGGTCGGTGCGTCTCAGGTAGGCCCGCACCGTCGCCGGGTCATAGGGATCGGCCCTGCCCAGGGCCGGGAACCGGGTCCCGTGCCGATGCGGCCCGCAGTAGACGGGATCGTTGGCTGAAACGCCCCGCGGACCGGGCTCCAGCCCCTCCCAGATCATCCCCAGCCGTACCGAGTTGAAGCCGAGCCGGACCAGCGTCCGGGCGTCGGCGGCGGTGAACCGCCGGGCGGGGTCGCGGGCGCTCGGTGAGAGCACGTAGGCCAGCCGCGGCCCCGTCGCGGGCCCCACGCAGGGCGTTCCGGCGGCGACCGTCGGCGCCGCCCCACCCCCGCACTTGCCGACCAGGTTGACGCCGTGCAGCTCCAGCCGGCGGCCCGACGTGTCGGTCAGATACCTCCCCCCGGCGGCTTGAACGATCCCGGTGCCGGCCCAGGCGCGCTCGCCGGCCGCCGCCGTCCCCGCCGCCCCCAGTGAGGTCGCCAGTAACAGCAGGACTGCGGCAGGCCAGCGTGTGAGCACGCGGGCACTCTAGCTCTCGCCTAGGAGACCCCACAGGCCACGCACAGACGCTGCAGCTGCTCCATCGCCTCCGCGGAGTGAGTGGGCAGGGCATCCAACGCGGCGGCCGCCGACCGCAGATCGCCAATCGTCACGCGCCGCGCCTCCAGCGCAAAGCGCCCGAGCCACCGTACCGCCGCCCGTTCGTAGCGGCGCCGGTCCCCATCGCGGAGCACCAGGCAGATCCGCAGTGCGTCGTCGAGAGCCACCTGGGGAAGCTCCCGCGCCGCCGTGAGGATCAGCAGCTCGTTGCCGGTCTCCAGGGCACGCCGAAAGCGGGCATAGGGGCTTCCGTCGCTCGTCACGAACGTATGTTCGCATGAGCGTCAACCCATCGCGACGACAGTTGCTTCTGCGCCGCGAGCGGGTAGGACAGCCCCCGAAGAGGTCCTCGCAGAGCAGGTAACTGGCTCCGGATCGACTCGCCGACCCGGACGCGCACCCAATGGAGGGAGGAACCGAATGGTTAGAGGGTTGATTGGCCTGCTGGTGGTGGTTGCGGTCGTGCTCGTCCTGCTGAAGGTCGCCCTGTTCGGCGGTCTGATCGGGCTGGTAGCGCTGATCCTGCTGGTGCTGCTGCTCCTGGGTCGCATCTGACCAGGGTCCCGGTCAGTCGTCGCCTTCGGCAACCTCGCGGTCGGCGCGTTCGCGCTGCTCGAGCTTCTGACGCAGGTACTTTGCCTTGTCGGCCCGCCGGCGATGGCGCTGCGCGTCGGCGTCGCTGTCGGCACCAGCTAGCTGCTCGCGCTCGGAGAGCTCCTGGTCTCGCTGGCGTTCCTTGAGCTCCGCTGCCTTGGGCTCTTTCGGTACGTGATCGCCGGCCATGTACCCGACCATATCGGGCGCCCGCGAGCAGTCGCCGCGCGGCCTCCGTCTGATTTCTGGCCTATCCTCGCGATGGCCGTTTGGAGATCGGCTGGGGTTGCCTTCGAGTGCCGGGGAGCGACCGCACAACTCGAGTCTGGGAGTGCCGCCTTGAAGAAACGACCGCTGATCGCCGCGACCGCACTGCTCGCAATCGCCCTGGCCGGCTGCGGCGGCAGCAGCAAGACGTCGAGCTCTGCCGCCACCAGTAACTCGTCGAGCGCGTCCAGCTCGACGCCAACTACGAGCTCGACGACCGCGGCCGGCTCGACGAGCTCGGCCGCGGCAAACGGCGGCACCGGCTCCTTCAAATCCGGGTTCGCCGCCGACAAGGTCCAGTTCCGCGCCCTGGGCGCCAACCTGCAGAAGGCACTGACGCAGGCTGGGTCCAAGACCGACGCCCAGCTCGCCACTGAGCTCTCACAGCTTTCCGACCAGGCCAAGGCGCAGGCCCAGAGGCTCTCGCAGCTGAATCCGCCGGCCAAGTTCAAGACTGCGCTCGACAACCTGGTCAACTCGCTCAACAACGTGTCGAGCGACCTGAAGTCGATTTCTGACGCGGCCACCAAGCACGACGCCACCGCAGCCAAGGCGGCGACGGAGAAGCTGGTCGCAGACGCCGCCAAGGTCAAGTCGTCCGATACGCAGTTGACCAACGGCCTGCGCCTCTCGGCCAGCTAGCGGGAGGCCAATGAGCTGGGCGGCCCTGGGCACCGATCAGTCACGCCCAGGATGATTTATGTTCCTATAATCTTGAGTAGTTCAATTGACTTACTGCTCGAACTAGGAGCCCTCCACTGCAAACCGACATCCATCAGCACATCTGGACTGAGCCATTGCTCGATGCGCTGTCCGCCCGCCACCGCCTTCCTTTCGTCCGCCGCACGTCGCAGCAGCTGACGATTCTGCACTCCGCCCACGAGCGGCCCTACGTGATCGACGTCGCGACCGAGCAGCCGCGTGAGCGGGCCAGGTTGCTGGCAGCCGACCGCGCTGACCGCGCGGTGATCGCGATCTCCAGCCCGGTGGGCATCGAGCGGCTCCCCTACACCGAGGCGCGTGAGGTGATCGCGGCCCATCTGGAGGGTGTGCTTGCGCTCGGCGACAGCTTCGCGGCCTGGGGTCCGATCGCGCTCGAGGCGCCGGAGCCCGAGGAGGTCGACGACCTGATCGCCCGCGGCTGCGTCGGGATCTCGCTGCCCGCCGAGGCGCTGTCGGGACCCGAGGCGCTCGATCGGCTCGGGCCGATCCTGGAGCGGATCCAGGGCCGCGACGTCCCGCTGTTCGTCCATCCCGGTGCCGTGGCCGCCACCGGCAGGGCCGAAGCTTCGCTGACCGAGCCCCTGTGGTGGCGGGCGCTGACCGACTACGTCTCTCAGATGCAGGCGGCCTGGCTGACCTTCGCCACCCACGGCCGACGGCAGCTGCCGCGGCTGCGGACGGTGTTCGCGATGCTGGCCGGCGGCGCGCCGCTGCTCAGCGAGCGGCTGGCCACCCGCGGCGGTCCGGCCGTCGACCTTCGCGATCCGCTCACCTTCTATGACACGTCGAGCTACGGACCAAAGGTGGTGGAGGCGATGGCGCGCTGGGTCGGTCCCGGTCAGCTGCTCTACGGCTCCGACCGCCCCGTGATCGAACCAGTCCCCACGGGAAGGGAGATGGAGCTGATGGCCAATGGATCTGACCTGCTGTGGCCGTCCGAGGTGCCGGTATGAGCCTTACCACCGAACAGCTGGAACGGTTCGCCGCCGGCCTCGCCGCCTCCCCGGAGCGCTGGAGCCATCTGGTGCGCCATGCCGACGACATGCGGGTCTACGAGCAGATCTGGGACGACGAGGATGTGAACGCCTGGGTCATCTGCTGGAGCGAGGACCAGGACACCGGCTTTCACGACCACGACGACTCGGCCGCCGCCATCACTGTCGTCTCCGGGCACGTGCGCGAGGATCGCCTGACCCTCGGCGCGCAGCCACGCTCGCGTGAGCAGGGAGCGGGCACCACTTTCACCGTGCCGCCGGTCGCGATCCACCGCGTCGTGCACACGGGCCACGGGCCGGCCGTCACCATTCACGCCTACTCTCCGCCGCTGCGACGCACCGGGGCCTACCGGGTCGGGGAACACGGCGAGCTCGAGCGCGAGACGCTCGACTTCGACGCCGAGCTGCGCGCCGAGCCGGCGCTCGCCTGATCACTCCGATCGCCCGGCGTCCGGGTCCAGGGCCGGGATCGGTGCCCGGGTGAAGATCAGGGCCCGCCGCCGCTACGGTTGGTCTGGATGTTCAAGACCTTCGTCCACGACGGCATCAGCGATCAGGTCGCGATCGAGGAGCCGCTGGAGATCCGCGTCGACGGCTCGCCGCTGGCGGTGACCATGCGCACGCCCGGCCACGACGAAGAGCTGGCGCTTGGCTTTCTCTACGGGGAGGGTCTGATCGACTCAGTCCGGCCGGCGGGCTTGACCGAGGACCTGGCGGCCAACACGATCGAGGTGCAGGGGCCGCTGTCCCGCGACCCCGGCGCGCGCCGCTTCTACACCACCTCCTCCTGCGGGGTCTGTGGCAAGGGCGCGCTCGAGGAGGTGGCGGTCTCCAGTCCCCCGCTCGGCGCCGGCCCCACGCTGCCGCGCCGGCTGGCCGCGGAGCTGCCGTCCCGGCTGGAGCAGCCGGCATTCGAACGGACGGGCGGGCTGCACGCGACCGGGCTCTTCGACCCCGACGGCCAGCTTTGCTTCTCGCGCGAGGACGTGGGGCGCCACAACGCGATGGACAAGGTGGTGGGGCGAGCGCTGCTCGACGGCTTGCTGCCGCTCGGCGACCGCGTGCTGTGCGTCAGCGGAAGGCTCTCCTTCGAGCTGGTTCAGAAGGCAGCGGTCGCCGGCGCGCCGATCCTGGTCGGGGTGGGGGCTCCGAGCTCGCTGGCGATCGAGCTGGCCGAGGACCGCGGTCTGACCCTGTGCGGCTTCGCCCGCCGCGGCAAGGTCAACGTCTACGCCCGCCCGGAGCGAATCGCGGACTGAGCCGGACGGTTTCGGCGGGGACGCGGGTGCTGAAGGACTGAGGCCGGCGGTTTCAGCCGACCGCAACGCGGGCCAGATCGGCGAGCTCGTCTTCGGAGGACCAGGCGCCGACCGAGGCCCGCACCAGACCGTGCGCGGGGATGCTCCGCACCAGGAAGCCCGCCTCGGCCAGCCGCTGCACCTCGGCATCGACATCCTCACGCTTCCACGAGACCAGCGTGGAGCGCCCCCGCGGGACCACCTCGAGCCCACGCTCGACCAACTGCGAGGCCAGCCCCGCGGCCAGCTCGGCGCCACGGTCGTGGACCCAATCCCAGCCGGCGGACTCGAGCACGCCGATCGAGGCCAATGCCCACGCGCTGCGCATCCCGGGCGGGAATCCGTGGTCGAAGCGGGCGGCTCCCTCGGCGGGCGGGGAGCGCAGCGGGTCCTTGGGGTCGGCCAGCGAGCCGTAACCGGGCCACGGGACCGACAGCTGCTCGATCTGGTCGTCTCGCACGTACAGACAGCCGCTGCCCTCGGGGCCGCACAGCCACTTTTGGCCCGAACCGGCGTAGAACGCGCACCCCAGCGCGTTGACGTCGACCGGAACGGCACCGACGCCCTGGGCGGCGTCGAGCAGCACCGGGACTCCGGTCTGAGCCAGCGCAGCATGATCGACGACCTGACCACCGACCCAGGCGACATGCGAGCAGGCCACCAGCCGGGTCGAGGGTGTGACGGCGTTCGCGATCTCGGCGAACGGCACCACACGGATCTCGGCGCCGCGCTCGCGCCGCGCTCGCCCCAGCGGTCCCAGCAGCCCCGGATGCTCCTCATCGCTGGTGATGATCTGATCACCCGGACGGATATCGAGCCCGGCGAGCACGGTGTTGACGCCGTCGGTGGTGGAGCCGGTTAGCGCCACCTGCCCGGGCTCGCAACCGAGCACCCTGGCGTAACCCGAGCGCAGCTGGGCGGCCAGCTTCTGAACCGAGGTCATGTACGCCTTGCCGCAGCGCCCGTTGGCGACCTCGAGCTCGATCCGATCGCGCACCACCTCAGCGGCAGCCTGAGGCAGCGGGCCCTCGGTGCCGGCGTTCAGATACGAGGTCCGCTCGAAGACCGGGAACTGAGCGCGGAACTGAGCGGGGTCGGTCACGGTGGCGGCCATCTTAGTAAGGGCCCCCGGTCACCCTCGGCCGAGTTTCACAACCGCCGACCCGAGGACAGCGTGATCGGCGCGACCTAACCGGTCCCACTGGGGCCCGCCCACAGACGGCGGGCCCCAGGGGCCGGCGACTTGAGCTAGAGGTCGCCGCCGCTTGTGCGCCTAGAACGCGCCCGTGGCATCCGGGGTTCCAAGCCCGGTTGGTCCGTCGTAGCCTGTGCCGGCGGTGCACAAGTACGTCGGTGAGCAGGAGCCGTTCGAACCGCTGGTGACGTCGAACAGCGAGCCCGTATGGGAGTACGGATAGCTGCCGTAGACCACCGACGCGGTGTTGCCGGCCAGCGCGTAGACGGAGGCGGTTAGCGGCGAGCTGAGACTCGTTCCGCCGACCTGCGCCCAGCCGTCCAGTCCCTGCACCGCGCCCACCTCGATCAGGTAGTCACAGAACGAGCTCGAGCCGCAGCTGTTGTAGGTGTCGTAGACGCCAAGGCCCGAATTGGGATCGGCGTCGGCGGAGACATCGGCGACCGTACGCCGGGCGCACCCGGTGTCCGTCTGCCACGACGGCTTGGGCTCGTACGCCGAGCAGCCGCTGCCGGCGCCCGACCAGGCCGATTCGCTCCACCCGCGTGAGTTGCTGGCCGTGGTGAGCGTGGTCCCGCCGACCGCGGTCACGTACTGCGAGGCGGCCGGATACTCGACGCCGTAGCCGGAGTCGCCCGAGCTCACCGTGGTCGCGATGCCCGGGTGGTTGTAGTTGGCATCGGTGCTGCGCTCCGACGATGCCTCCGACCCGCCGTAGCTGTTGGAGATCGCCACCACGCCGGCAGCCTTCGCGGCCGCGTTCTCGGCGGTGGCCAGGTCGGAGGTCTGAGCCGAGTTGGCTTCCACCAGCAGGATGTGGCAGGTGGGGCAGGCCGCCGAGATCGCGTCCAGGTCCAGGCTCTCCTCCTCGGCCCATCCGTAGTCGCCGGCGGGCAACGGGCTGGCGGCACCGTTCTGGTTGACCTGCTTAAAGCACCCGTTGGCGGTCGTGCAGGCCGGCAGGCCATACGCCTGGCGATAGGTGGCCAGGTCCGAGGCGGCCTTGGGATCGTTGTAGGCGTCGACCACCGCAACCGTCCGGCCGGCAGCGTCTAGCCCGCTCAACTTATAGGCCGACTGGATCTGCGCCGGCCCCAGGCCGGTCGGGCCCGCCATCACCTGCGGACCTGCCTTGCTGCCGTGGCCGATGGCCTTGGCAAAGCAGCGCAACGCGCCGCCGAACCTGACATTGACGGCGCTCAGCACACCTCCGGTGATCCCGGCGTTGGCCGGATTTGCGCAGCCGAGATCCACGAAGTGACCGGCCACAGGAAGTCTCGGCGCGGCGCCGAGGCCCGGCTTGGCACTGGCGCCGGAGGCCCCGAAGGCCAGCATGGCGCCGACGGACAGAACAATCAACGCGGATTTGCGCGCAATGCGCGCAGCACCCGTTTTCTCCATTACTTCTACCTCCCGCGGTGAGAAATGGACCTGGCCACCCTACCGCACCGGAAATCTGCGCGCCACCTACACCCTGTGGAGGGTTGGTCGGAGCGGAGCGCGATCCGACCGTCCGGAACTGGGTCGAGTGGGCGCTGGGGGGAGGCAGCCGAATCTTGGCCTTCGGGCGATCGCTGTGCGAAGAGGGAGTGGTTTGACTGTCGGGCGATGGTGTGCTCCCTCCATTTCGGCTTTTGCCGCCTGGGGGTTGGTGTTGAGATCCCGACCCGCTGCGCTTGAGCAGGCGGGCGTGGTGTTCAGCGCCCGACCCGCTGCGTCTGAGGAGGTGGGCGCTGACGGCCACGGGTGGTGAGCGGTAGCCGACACACCCCGCTCAAGGCGCCGGGTCGTGTCGGATTTCGCTCACCCGGGCGGCTGCTATCGCCACCGCGCAGCTGAAAGCCCGGCTCGCGCCGCCCGGGACTCCGACCGCCCGAGCCGGCCCGCCAACCCCTCTCCCCAGCACGAAGACCCTCCCGTCCACTTGGCGCACGAATCCATCTCAGTGGGCGACGCCATCGCGGACCAGCAGCCCCGGGTGAAGCTGGTCGACCCGGGTGTGGCCGCTCAGTCCGAGCGTGAGGTCGAGCTCGGCGAGAAGCGAGCGCAGCACCGCGACGACCCCGGCCTCACCGCCGGCGGCCAGCCCCCACAGGTACGGCCGGCCGATCAGCACCGCGTCGGCGCCGAGCGCGAGCGCCTTGAACACGTCCGCCCCCGAGCGCACGCCGCTGTCGACGAGCACCTCGAGCTCGCCCCCGACCGCATCGATGACCGCCGGCAGCGCGTCCAGCGACGCGATCGCGCCGTCGATCTGGCGGCCGCCGTGGTTTGACACCACCACCGCGTCGACTCCGTGCTCCTGGGCCGCGCGGGCGTCGTCGGGGTGCAGGATGCCCTTGAGCGCGAGTGGGAGCGTGGTCCGCGAGCGAAGGAACTCGAGGTCCTCCCAGGTCAGCCGGGGGTTGGTGAACTGGGCCACGAACTCCCCCACCGCCGCCTGCGGGTCCTCTTCGGGCGGCCGCTGCAGCCGGGCCCGGAAGACGGGGTCCGAGGTGTAGTTGGCGATCCCCACGCCCTCCAGGAACGGCTGCCAAGCCCCCTGGAGGTCGCGCGGCTTCCAACCCGGCAGAAAGGTGTCAAGGGTGACGATCACGGCGGTGTAGCCGGCCCGCTCGGCACGGGTCAGCAGGCTGGCCGCCAGCTCGCGGTCGGTGGGCCAGTAGAGCTGAAACCACTTCGGTCCGCCGCCTGCCGTCGCGATCTCCTCCAGCGCAAACGACGAGACGGTGCTGGCCGCCATGGCCAGCCCCACCGCGGCCGCGCCGCGGGCCACCGCCAGCTCTCCCTCGGAGTGAACGATGGTCTGCACGCCGACCGGCGCCAGCGCCACCGGGGCCGGGAGCTCGGTGCCCAGGACGGTCACCGACAAGTCGCGCTGGGAGACGTCGCGCAGCATCCGGGGCACGATCCGCCAGCGGCGAAACGCCTCCTCGTTGGCGCGCATCGTGTCCTCGGCGCCGGCGCCGCCGAACACGTAGGCCACCGCCCTGGGCTCGGCCGTGCGCTGAACCGAGCCCGCCAGCTCGGTCAGCGAGATGGGATGCGCCGGCAGCTCGCCAGCCATCCCCCGCAGGAAGATCTCGGCCTGGTAGGAGGCGAACGGCGGGCCGAATGGCGGCGGGTCGGTTACTCGTCCTCCGCCGCTGCCGCCGCGGTGGCCTGCTCGCCGGACGGTTCCTCGTCAGCCGCGTCCCGGTCAGCCGCGTCCCCGTCAGGCGAGTCCTCGTCAGGCGAGTCCTCGTTGCTCGAAGCGTCCTGCCGCTCCTCCTTGAGCTCGCGCTTGAGCACCTTGCCGGTGGAGTTGCGCGGCAGCTCGTCGAGGAAATCGACCTCGCGGGGCACCTTGTAGCGGGCGAGGTTGTCCTTGACATAGCCCTTGACGTCGTCCTCGCTGAGGTCCTGGCCGGCGCGCACGACGACGAACGCTTTCAGGCGCTGGCCGAACTTCTCGTCGTCGACCCCGAGCACCGCCACCTCCTCGACGGCCTCGTGCCCGGACAAGAGCTCCTCGACTTCACCGGGGAACACGTTCTCGCCGCCGGAGACGATCATCTCGTCGTCGCGGCCGTCGATGAACAGCCAGCCGTTCTCGTCGAAGTGGCCGACGTCCCCCGACGACATCATGCCCTTGACCTGCTCCTTGGTCTCGCCGCCGGTGTAGCCCTCGAACTGGGCGGCGTTGGCGACGAAGATCCGCCCGCTCTGCCCCGGCTCCACCTCCTCTCCGTCATCGTTGAGGATCTTGACGATGGTGCCCCGGACCACGCCGCCGACGGTGGTCGGCTCCTTCTCCAGCTCCTCGGGCTTGGCGATCGTGGCGTAGGCGACCTCGGTCGAGCCGTACAGGTTGTAGAGCACGGGGCCGAACGCCTTCAACCCGCGCTGCGCGACCTCGCCCCCCAGCTGCGAGCCCCCGATGAAGATGATCTTGAGCGCCGACAGGTCGTGGTCGGAGATCTTGTCCTCGCCGAGATCGAGCATCCGCTGCAGCATCACCGGCACGACGATCATCGCGGTCACCCTGTTCTCCTCCAGGGAATCCAGCGTCTTTTCCGGATCGAAATGACGGCGGACCACCACCGTGGATCCGAGCGCCAGACCCATGGCCATCAGGGCGAAGCCGAGCGCGTGGAACATCGGCACGCACAGCTCGGTCACCTCGCGGGCCCGGAACGGAACCTTGCTCAGCAGGCCTCCGATCATCGACAGCGAGCGCGGCTCGCCGCGGGGAGCGCCCTTCGGAGTTCCGGTCGTACCGCTGGTCAGGATCACGACCTTGGGTCCTGCCTTCGGCTTGCGCGGGGTGTCCGTGGAGCCCTCCGCGATCAGCGACTCCAGCGTGTCGTCGCCTTCGCTTTCGTCCTCGTCGGTCCAGGCCCTGAAGCGGCCCACCGGCGGGTCGACGCCTTCCAGCATCTCGGAGTACTCGTCGTCGTAGACGAGCAGGTCGGTCCCCTCGCGGTCGGCCACCTCACGGATCTGCGGCCCCGCGAACGAGGTGTTGAGCAGCACGATCTTGGCGCCGCACTTGGCGGCCGCGAACACGGCGTCGAGGAACCCGCGGTGGTTGCGAGCCAGGATGGCCACGCCGTGACCGTCCTCGAGGCCCCTCTCGCGCCAGGCATTGGCAAGCGCGTTGGAGCGCTCGTCGAATTCCTTGTAGGTGACGTCACCGCGCTCGTCACGCAGAGCGACCCGATCGCCGTTGCGAATCGCGCCGATGGTGACCGCCCCGGCCAGCAGGCCGAAGCGATCGAAGGCCCGCAACATCTGCGCCACGCGGTGTGGCAGCTCTGGCCGCACGAGCCCGCTGCGCACGCACAGCGCGGCGAAGTACGCCTCGTCCCCAAACCGCTCGGCGAGCTTCAGGCCCCCGCCGAGCAGACCCTTGACATCGACTTCTACGATCGTGTCCTCCTCACGACGCCGCCAACACTATGTGATTTGGAGTATTCCCAGTCGCGCCCGGTTGAACCAGACGACGCGGGGTAACACCGACGCCATGACTCGATCGCTGATCACCTTCCCGCTGCGCCTGGGCCTGCGTGGGGCCGGGATCGCAGTCGAGAGCGCCACCGCCGTCGCGGAGCGCCTGATCGGGCTCGCGGCCCAGCTGGCTGACGCCGTGACCCGGAACGGTGGTCCGGACCTGGACTTCGACGGCACCGAGCACCGCGAGCCCGAGCCCGAGCCCGCCCCCACTGAACCGGATCGCGCCGCACCCCAGAGTCCGACCGCCGCCGCCGAACCGCCCACCCCCACGACCTCGGAGCCCGAGCCGCTCGCGGATCTCGACCCATCCGAGAGCCACGTCTCCGAGGAGGCAACCCTGGTGGAGGAGGTGGCGGAAGCCGGTGCCGAGGACGGCGCCGGCGCCGAGGTCCACGTGGCCGAGCCGTGGGACGGCTACCGCGAGTTGGCGGCCGACGACGTGATCGACCGCATCAGGGGCGCCTCGTCAGCGGAGTTGGCGGCCGTCGAGCTGTACGAGCTCTCGCACCGCAGCCGCAAGACGGTGCTGGCCGCCGTGCAACGGGAGCTGGCGCGCGCCGACCGGTAACTGCGGCCGGCGCGTCGCCGCCCGTCGTCAGTACACGTACACCTGGCCACCGTCGCCGATGCCCCAGCCACCGCTGCCGTAGCCGTAGCCTGAGCCGCCGCCGTAGCCGTACGGATCGCCGGAGCCGGAGCCGTAGCCCGAGCCGCCGCCGTACCCATACGGATCGCCGGAGCCGGAACCGGAGCCGGCCCCGCCGCCGCCCGCCGTCGACGTCTGTCCCGACGAAGAGGACCAGGCCACCGAGAACGACGAGCCGTTGCTCGACAGGCTCGAGGGAGTCGCGGCACCCGAGGTGCCCGTCGAGGCGAATTGCGCGCCGCCGAAGCCCGACGACGAAGCGTCGGGGTTGAGCTGGATCGCGGCCGCCGACCAGTTGGGATCCGAGATCGTCCCCGTGTGACCGTCAGTCTGTGTGGCGCTGGCGCCGGTGAAGCTGACGTTGCCGAAATCGGTCAGCGGCAGGGGGTTGCAGCCGCCGCTCCCGTCACACTGTGACGGCGCCTCGGCCACCCACTCGGCACTTGATGTGTCAGGGTTGTTGGTGGGAACCGTCTTGGACGTCGACTGACCGGTGGTCTGATCGGACATCGTGACGACCATGTTGGAGCCATTGATGGCCA
The DNA here is from genome assembly GCA_036502145.1 of Solirubrobacteraceae bacterium. Taxonomy (GTDB): domain Bacteria; phylum Actinomycetota; class Thermoleophilia; order Solirubrobacterales; family Solirubrobacteraceae; genus Palsa-465. The sequence continues at coordinate 38,415 of DASXZB010000005.1, forward strand.
CCTTGGTCGTCATGTGGTCACCGGCGTTGACGGCGAGACCGAGCTTGACCGGCGCCGCCGGCACCAGCTCGTACCAGGCGAAGTAGCTCGCCGACCCGCCACTGGAGCAATCGGCCTCGGTTCCGGCCTGCTCCAGTGAGTCGGCTTGGCTGGTCCCAGAGCCATCGCTACTCGACTGGCCAAGGCCAGCGCCGGAGCCCGAGTCACCGAAGCCGGAGGCGTCGGCCGAGCTCGAGCCGCCCGAGCCACCCAGCCCGACCCAGAAGGCCGAGTAGGTGCTCTGACCGGTGCACTTGGCGGTGGGCTGCACCCAGCTGCCGGTGACGCTCGAGAATCGCTGCCCGGAGTCGCTCGAAGAGCTCCCTGACGACCCGCCGATCGCATATCCCGACCAATTCGCGCTCGTTGCTTGTTGGATGTCTGCGGCGGAAGCCGCCGACGTCCAGGCCGGCACCGCGCCGAGCGCGCAAGCGACAGTGGCGGCCGAGATGGGTATGAGTCTCTTGGCATTCATACCGGAGACTCTGGGACCGCCCGGTAAGAAATCACCGGCACTGAGCGAAGAGACGGTTACGAACTCCCGAAGAGATCGATCAGTGCCAGGGCCGTCGGCGCCCCCCGACGGCAGGCGAGTCAGACGCTGATGGTGGCCCGGGCGCGGGCCTGGCGGACGGCCTTGGACAGCGTGTCGATGTCGTACGCGCCCTGGTGACGATGGCCGTTGATGAAGAACGTCGGGGTCCCGGAGACGCCGCTGAGATCGGCCGACTCGACGTCCTCGGCGATCCGTCCCGCGCTCTTTCGCTTGCGCAGGTAACCACGGAACTTCTCCACGTCGAGACCCAGGCGCTCGGCTTCGGCTGCGATCGCCTTGAGCGTCAGATCGTCCTGGTGGGCGAGCAGGGCGTCGTGCATCTCCCAGAACTTCTCCTGGGCTGCCGCCGCCTCGGCGGCCTCGGCGGCCAGCTGAGCATGGGGGTGCACGTCGTTGAGCGGGAGATGGCGCCACACGTAGCGGACGTCGCCGAAGTCGCGCAGCAGCTCGCGGATCACCGGCTCGGCCTGGCCGCAGTACGGGCACTCGAGGTCGCCGTACTCGAGCAGCGTTACCGGAGCTTCTTCGGGACCGCGGATGTGGTCGCGCTCGGGGTCCACGGGGACGGCCAGGTCGACGATCGACTCGGCACGCCCCAGTAGCGCGCGCAGGCGCATCGCCTTGGGCAGGCGACCGGTAACCCACAGCACCCCCCAGCTGACCAGGGGGGCCACGATGACCGTGGTCAGGACCCCGACCTTGGCCTTGTCGAGGTCCTGGCCGGTGAAGGCCAGTGTGGCGATCAGCAGCGAGACGGTGAAGCCGATGCCGGCGATCGCGCCGCCGCCGAGCACCGAGGCCCAGCCGACGGGGGGACGGATTCGGCCACGACTCAAGCGGGTGACCAGCGCGGCCGCGCCGGAGATCCCGATCGGCTTACCCACCACGTAGGCGACGATGATCCCGAGCGTGATCGAGGACGTGTATGCGTTGCCGAGGAAGCTGCCGCTGATCACGACGCCGGCGTTGGCGAGCGCGAACAGCGGCACGACCACGTAGCTGGTGAAGGGATGAAACAGCTGCTGCCAGCGCTCGTTGGGCGAGATCGCCGAGCGCAGCCCGGCCCGTGCGGTCTGCGCATACTCCGAGGTCGGCTGCTCGCGGAAGACCCGGAACAGATCGGTGGCTCGCTCCAGGTCGGCCCGCGCCGCCGGGTAGGCGATCGTCAGCAGCCCCATCGCCAGGCCGACCACGATCGGGTCCACGCCTGACTTGAGGAACGCCACCCACGCCGTCGCGCCCAGCGCGGCGTAGACGACGCCGTTATGCACGCGACTGTTGCGGGCCACCAGCATCAGCGAAAGGGTCGACAGCCCAACCGCCAGCGCGACACCCTGCACGGAGGTCGTAAAGGCCACCGCGATCACCACCAGGGCCACCAGATCGTCGACCACGGCGACGGTGAGGATGAACGCGCGCAGACTGTCGGGGAACCGGCGGCCCACGATCGCCAGCATCCCGAGCGCAAAGGCGGTGTCGGTCGACATCGCAACGCCCCACCCGCCCCGCGAGCCGTGGGCTCCGTTGAACGCCAGGTATATGAGGACCGGAACGATCATCCCGCCCAGCCCGGCCACGATCGGCAGCAGCAGGCGGCGGCGATCCCGGAGCTCGCCGAGATCGAATTCTCGGCGCGCCTCCAGGCCCACCACGAAGAAGAACAACGTCATCAGACCGTTGTTGACCCAGTGGCGCAGATCCTGAGTGATCCCGTCGCCGGCGATCCGGATCGAGAGCACGGTGTGCCAGACGTGGTTGTAGGAGGAGCCCACGTTGGCCCACACCAGCGCCGCCGTCGCGGCCACCACGAGGATCACCGCGCTGCCGCTCTGGGTCCGCAGGAAGTCACGCAGGGGCGCCTCGAGATTGCGCGCCCATGCCGTCTTGCCGGCAAACGGGCCGGTCTGGGTCTGGGTCTCCTCGTCCTCCGGGGCGGTGGTGGTGGAGTCGATGGGGATGTCGGCTGCGCTCACGACAAGCTCAGCTTAGATGCGCAGCGGCCGGACCCCCGGGCCGCAGCGGCCGGATCCCCCGGCCCAGACGAACACCTGATCGCTACCATATGCACCAGAGATTTTCCGAACACCGTGTGCGCTCAGACCAGAAGGAGCAGACCATTGCCAGCCACTGAACCGCTCGTCTTCGATGCGATCCGCACCCCGCGGGGGAAGGGCAAGGTAAACGGGTCGCTCCACGCCACCAAGCCCGTCGACCTGGTCGTGCGCCTGATGCACGAGCTGCTCAGCCGCCACGCCGATCTGGATCCCCACCGGGTCGACGACGTGGTCCTGGGCTGCGTCTCGCCGATCGGCGACCAGGGCGGCGACATCGCCAAGACCGCCGCGATCAAGGCCGGCCTGCCCGACACCGTCTCCGGCGTGCAGCTCAACCGCTTCTGCGCCTCCGGCCTGGAGGCCGTGAACATCGCCGCCCAGAAGGTCGCCTCCGGCTGGGAGGACCTGGTGCTGGCCGGCGGCGTGGAGTCCATGTCGCGGGTGCCGATGGGCTCCGACGGCGGCGCCTGGGCCATGGACCCCGAGACCAACTACGACACCTCATTCATCCCCCAGGGAATCGGCGCTGACCTGATCGCCACCGTCGAGGAGTTCAGCCGCGACGACGTCGACGCCTACGCCGCGCGGTCGCAGGGCAACGCCGTCGCCGCCCAGGCCGAGGGCCGTTTCTCCAAGTCGGTGGTCCCGGTGCTCGACCTCAACGACCGCGTCGTGCTCGATCACGACGAGTTCATCCGTCCCGGCACCACGGTGGAGACGCTGGCCGGACTCAAGCCCTCCTTCGCGATGATGGGCGAGATGGGCGGCTTCGACGCGGTGGCGCTCCAGAAGTACCACTGGGTCGAGAAGATCAACCACGTCCACACCCCGGGCAACTCTTCGGGGATCGTCGACGGCGCCTCGCTGGTGGCGATCGGCAACGAGCAGACCGGTCAGGAGCTGGGGCTGCGTGCGCGGGCCAAGATCCTCTCCACCGCGGTCTCGGGCGCCGACCCCACGATCATGCTGACCGGCCCCGCCCCCGCCAGCCGCAAGGCGCTGGCCAAGGCCGGGCTGACCGTCGACGACCTCGACCTGGTCGAGATCAACGAGGCTTTCGCGGCGGTGGTGCTGCGGTTCGTCAGGGACATGGGCCTGGACATCGACAAGGTCAACGTCAACGGCGGCGCGATCGCCATGGGCCACCCGCTCGGGGCCACCGGGGCGATGATCCTGGGCACGCTGGTCGACGAGCTCGAGCGCCAGGACAAGCGCTACGGCCTCGCCACCCTGTGCGTGGGCGGCGGCATGGGCATCGCGACAGTGGTCGAGCGCGTCTAGGCGCGCCCCGGTCCGCACACCTCTTCACAGAAACGAGTCACAGCATGAGTGAGAGCAGCACGATCCGCTGGGATCGCGATGCCGACGGCGTCGTGATCCTGACCCTCGATGATCCCAGCCAGTCGGCCAACACCATGAACGCGGCCTACGCAGCCTCGATGGCAGCCACCGTCGACCGCCTCGAAACCGAGCGCGACGAGATCACCGGCGTGATCATCACCTCCGCCAAGAAGACGTTCTTCGCCGGCGGCGACCTCCACGATCTCAAGCGCGCCACCAAGGAGCATTCGGACGAGATCGCCAAGTTCGTCCACGACGGCAAGGCGGTCCTGCGACGGCTGGAGACGCTGGGCAAGCCCGTGGTGGCGGCGGTCAACGGAGCCGCGCTGGGCGGCGGCCTGGAGATCTGCCTGGCCTGCCATCACCGGGTAGTCGTCGATGACAGCAGAATTCAATTTGGCTTTCCCGAGGTTCAGCTTGGACTGCTCCCCGGCGCCGGCGGCGTGGTGCGGACCGTGCGGATGCTGGGGATCGTCAACGCCCTGATGCAGCTGCTGCTGCAGGGCCAGCGGGTCCGCCCGCAGCAGGCCAAGGAGATCGGGATCGTCGACGAGCTGGTGGCCACGCCCGAGGAGCTGATCCCGGCCGCCAAGAAGTGGATCGCCGCTAACCCGGAGGCTCAGCAGCCCTGGGACGCGGACAAGAAGTACAAGATTCCCGGCGGCACGCCGTCGACGCCGTCGTTGGCCCAGAACCTGCCGGCCTTCCCGGCCAATCTGCGCAAGCAGATCAAGGGCGCCAACTACCCGGCCCCCCATCACATCATGGCCGCGGCCGTCGAGGGCGCGCAGGTCGACTTCGACAACGCCTCCGAGATCGAGGGGCGCTACTTCGTCGACCTGGTCATCAGCCAGGTGGCCAAGAACATGATCCAGGCGTTCTTCTTCGACCTGCAGCGGGCCACCGGAGACCGCGGCCGCCCCGCCGAGATCGAGCGCTTCGAGCCCACCAAGATGGTCGTGCTCGGCGCCGGCATGATGGGCGCGGCGATCGCCTACGTGTGCGCGAAGGCCGGAATCGAAGTCGTGCTCAAGGACGTCTCCCAGGAGGCGGCCGACAACGGCAAGGCCTACTCCCAGAAGCTGGTCGACAAGGCGGTGGAGCGGGGGCGCTCGACGCGTGAGCAGGCCGACGCGCTGCTGGCCCGGATCACGCCGACCACCGACCCGGCGGCCGCCGACGGGGCGCAGCTGGTGATCGAGGCGGTGTTCGAGGACCCCACGGTCAAGGCCCAGGTGTTCTCCGAGATCGAGCCCCACCTGGCACCCGATGCGCTGCTGGGCTCCAACACCTCCACGCTGCCGATCACCGGGCTGGCCGAGAACGTCAGCCGGCCGGCCGACTTCATCGGGCTTCACTTCTTCAGCCCGGTGGACAAGATGCCGCTGCTGGAGATCATCCGCGGCGAGCAGACCAGCGACGAGACCCTGTACCGCGCGCTGGACGTCGCCAAGCGGATCAAGAAGACCCCGATCGTGGTCAACGACAGCCGCGGCTTCTTCACCAGCCGCGTGATCGGCACGTTCATCAACGAGGGGATCGCGATGCTGCTGGAGGGCGTGCCCGCACCGAGCATCGAGCAGGCCTCCTCGCAGGCCGGCTACCCGGCACCGGTGCTCCAGCTCTCCGACGAGCTCAACCTCAAGCTGATGCGCAAGATCCGTGACGCCGCCAAGAACGCCGCCCGGAGCGACGGCGGCCCGTGGGCGGGTCACCCCGCCGAGGCCGTGATCGACCGGATGCTCGACGAGGGCCGCCCGGGCCGACTGGAGGGTGCCGGGTTCTACGAGTACGAGGACGGCAAGCGCACCCGGCTGTGGCCGGGGTTGCGTGAGGCCTTCCCTCCCGTCGAGGACCCGTCGACGATCTCGCTAAAGGACCTCGAGGAGCGGATGCTCGTGATCGAGTCGATCGAGGCCGTCAAGTGCCTCGACGAGGGCGTGATCGAGTCTGTGGCCGACGCCAACATCGGGTCGATCATGGGGATCGGCTTCCCGGGCTGGACCGGCGGCGTGCTCCAGTACATCAACGGGTACGAGGATCGCACCCACCGCCCCGGCAAGCGGGGCCTGCCCGGCTTCGTGGCCCGCGCGCGCGAGCTGGCCGAGACCTACGGCGAGCGCTTCGAGCCGCCGGGCTCGCTGATCGAGAAGGCCGAGCGCGGGGAGATCTACGCCGACGAGGAGGCGCTGGTCAGCGCCGGCTGAGCCGCGGCCGTCGTCACGTCCCCCGGTCCCCCCGCCGCGCCCGCCGGACCGAGACGGCCTGCCCGTAGATCGTCCCCACGTACAGCTGCACCAGTGGCTCGACGATCGCCCGCTCGTCGACCAGCGTCGGATGGCGGCCGGTCACCGCGATGTGAAAGGCACGCTCGGTCCCCCACACCAGCGAGGCCGCCAGCGGTTCGGCGTCGGCCCCGGCGGGCGCGATCCCGGCGGCCCGGTCGGACGCGATCAGTGCCGCCAGCTCGGCGGTGATGCTGCCCAGCAGCTCGAACCAGATCCGTCGCAGCTCCGGCACCGCCGGCCACTCCTCCATCACCGCCACCAGCAGCGAGCGGTGGCGCCCACTGATCCGGATCCAGTTGGACAGGCCCTCGCGGAAGGCCTCCTCCACCGACCGCTCGCCGCGCGCGAACACCGGTGCGATCCCCGCCGAGACCTCGCCGCTGACGCTGCGCAGCAGCTTGACCACCACATCCTCCTTGGAGCAGAAGTGCTCGTAGAAGCTGGTGCGGCCCACCGAAGCCGTGTCGAGGATCTGGGCCACGCTCAGGTCCGCCAGCGAGACCGATTCCAGCAGCTCCGATGTGGCCTGCAGGACGGCGTCGTAGGTCTTGGGACGGCGGCCGCGCTTGCGGGGTGCGCCAGTGGCCGGCATCACCACAGTGTCCTCAGTCACAGGCTCCCGCACCGGCAAGCCCCCTAGACCCCCAGCGAGCGCCCGATGATCTCCTTCATGATCTCGGTCGTCCCGCCGTAGATCCGGGTCACCCGGGCATCGACGAACGCTCGCGCGATCGGGTACTCGAGCATGTAGCCATACCCTCCGTGCAGCTGCACGCAGCGGTCGATCACCCGCCCCTGGAGCTCCGTGGACCACCACTTGGCCATTGCCGCGTCCTCAGGCGACAGCTCGCCGCGGTTCAGCGCCAGGACCGCCTGGTCACAGAACGTCGTGGCCAGCTCGACCTCGGTGGTCATCTCGGCCAGCGCGAAGCGGGAGTTCTGAAACGAGCCGATCGGCTGACCGAAGGCCTGGCGCTCTTTGACGTACTCGACTGTCGCCTGCAGCGCGCCCCGCGCCGCCGCCACCCCGGCGATCGCGATGCTGAGCCGCTCCTGGGCCAGGTTGGAGGCCATGTAGGCAAACCCCGCTCCCTCCTCTCCGAGGCGGTTGGCGACCGGCACCCGGACGTCCTCGAAGAACAGCTCGGCGGTGTCCTGGGCGTGCATCCCGACCTTGTCCAGATTGCGCCCGCGCTCGAACCCGTCCATGCCCCGCTCCAGGATCAGCAGCGAGATCCCGCGGTGGCGCTGGCTGGGGTCGGTCTTGACCGCGGTGATCACCAGGTCGGCGTTGATGCCGTTGGTGATGAACGTCTTTGACCCGTTGACCACGTACTCGTCGCCCTCGCGCCGCGCCGCGGTCCGCAGCCCGGCGAGATCGGAGCCCATCTCCGGCTCGGTCATCGCCACCGCGGTGATCATGCTCCCGTCGGCGATGCCGGGCAGCCACCGCCGGCGCTGCTCGTCGCTGCCCAGTCCGAGGAAGTAGGGCAGGCAGATGTCGTTGTGCAGCGTCAACCCCAGCCCGCTGCCGGCGTTGCCGGCCAGGCTCACCTCCTCGGCGACGATCTGGTTGAAGCGAAAGTCGTCGACTCCGGCGCCGCCGTAGCGCTCGGGCACCTGCATCGCCAGCAGGCCCTTGTCGGCCGCCTTGGCGAACAGCTCGCGGGGGACGATCCCCTGGCGCTCCCACTGGACGTGAAACGGCGTGATCTCCTCGGCGACGAAGCGCCGGGCCGACTCGCGAAAATCGACGTGCTCAGGTTCGAACAGGGTCCGGCGCACAGTCGGCCAAACCTAACGCGGGCCCATGCGCAGCGCGCCGTCGAGGCGGATGACCTCGCCGTTGAGCATGTCGTTCTCGACGATGTGAACGGCCAGCGCGGCGTACTCCGCCGGGTCGCCCAGCCGGGCCGGATGCGGCACCGAGGCACTCAGCGAGTCACGGGCCGGCTGCGGCAGCCCCGCCAGCATCGGGGTGTCGAACAGCCCCGGCGCGATCGTCATGCAGCGAATGCCGGCGTCGGCCAGGTCCCGGGCGATCGGCAAGGTCATGCCCACAACGCCACCCTTCGAGGCCGAGTAAGCGGCCTGCCCGATCTGGCCGTCGAACGCGGCCGCCGAGGCCGTATTGATGATCACTCCCCGCATCCCGTCAACCGGCTCGGTCGCGGCCATCGCCGCCGCTGCCAGCCGGATCACGTTGAAGGTCCCGATCAGATTGATCTCGACCGTGCTGGCGAACTGCTCCAGTGGCATCGGTTCCCCCTTTCGCACCACGCGCCCCGCGGTTCCGACCCCCGCGCAGTTGACCGCAACGCGCAGCGGCCCCCGTCCCGCGGCCAGCGCCACCGCCGCGGCCACCGCCTGAGGATCGCGGACGTCGGCCAGCGCGAACGAAAAGCCGTCGGGGTCGACACGCTCCCAGGCGCCCGGCAGATCGAGGATCACCACCTCGGCGCCCCGGGCGCGCAGCGCCTCGGCGGTGGCGCGGCCTAGGCCCGAGGCGCCGCCGGAGACCAGCGCGGCCACACCCTCAACCTGCATCCGAACCTCCCCCGGACCTGGCCGACGCCCCACCCGGCCCGCGCACGAACCCGAACAGGTGGCCGGCGACGGTGCGGATCTGGATCTCCTCGGCGCCCTCGGTGATCCGGTAGCGGCGGTGGTGGCGGTAGATGTGCTCGAACGGCAGGTGGCGGCTGTAACCCATCCCGCCGTGCACCTGCATCGCCCGGTCCGCAGCCTCGCAGACCAGACGGTTGGCCCGGAAGTTGCACACCGAGACGCGGTCGGCGACATATTCACCGGCGTCGAGCCGGTCCGCGGTCTCGAGCAGGTAGGTGCGCACCAGCTCACAGTCGGCGTGCAGCTCCACCAGCGGGAACTGGACCGCCTGGCGCTGGGCCAGCGGCTGGCCGAAGGTGGTCCGCTCGCGCGCGTAGTCGACCGACTGCGATATGCAGTACCGCGCCGCGCCGGTCCCGCTGGCCGCCTGGCGGATGCGGTTCTCGTTGACGAACGCGCGGGTGACGTCGAGCCCGCGGTCGACCTCGCCGAGCACGGCGCCGGCGGGGACCCGGACGCCGTGCAGCTCGAACTCGGCGTGGTCAGTCGGCATGTTGAAGGTCCACATGAAGCTCGGCGTCCCGAACCCCGGCGCGTCGGTCGGCACCAGGAACGCGGTCAGCCCCTCGGCCCCGCCGTCTCGCCCCGAGGTGCGCGCGAACACCAGCACCTGATCGGCCACGTGGAGGTTCGAGATCCATCGCTTGGCGCCGTTGATCACCCAGTCCTCGCCGTCGCGCTCGGCGCGGGTCTCCATCCAGGTCGCGTCGCTGCCGTGGCCGGGCTCGGTCAGCCCGAAGGCCAGCTCCACGTCGCCGGTGATCGAGCCTTCCAGCAGCTGCTGTTGCTGCTCGGGCGTCCCAAAGCGCTCCAGCAGCATCGGGAAGACCAGGTTGCCGACCACCGAGGCCTCGTTCTGGAGATCGTTGTGCAGACCCAGGCCTTTGGCCGACAGGTGGTCGCGGATCATCGCCATCTCGTAGTTGGTGCCGTCCCGGCCGCCCAGCTTGGCCGGCAGCGCGAACCGCAGCCACCCGGCGGCATCGGCCCGGCGGCGCATCTCGCCGAGCAGCTCGGTCCACTCGCGGCGAGGGATCCCGTTGGCCTCCCAGTCGGTCCGGGCGTGCTCGCGGCGGTGATCCCAGTACTGCGGATGCTCGTCCTGAAGCGGTGCGATCTCCCGCTCGATGAAGCTGTCGAGTGCCTCCAGCTCGGAGGCGATGCGCTGCGAGGGCATCGGCACATCATCGAAGATCCGCGCCCTGGCCGTCAGTCAGGCTCGAGCGGGCGGTAGCCTCAGCCCGTGCCCACGGTTGACCGCGGCGAGTCCCCACAGAACGGCGATCGGGCCTATGGCCGAACCGAAGCGGCAGTGCTCGCCGCCACCGAGCAGCTGCTCCGGGAACGGCCCCTGAATGCGCTCAGCGTCGGCGACATCATCGCCGCGGCCGGGATCTCGCGGACCAGTTTCTACTCCTATTTCGCTTCCAAGACGGCGGTGATCGCCGAATGTCTGCGGCGGGTGATGGACGAGGTGATCGTCGCCGCCGAGCCGCTGCAGTCGCTCTCCGGTGAGGACCCCGAGGCGGCCGTCCGGGTCAGCGTCGAGCAATGGGTCAGCCTGTGCACCGTCCACGGCGCGCTGCTGCGGGCAGTCAGCGAGGAATGGCCGCACGACAGCGAGCTCGGCCGGCTGTGGTTCGAGATGATGGCTGTGGTCACCGACGGAGCGGCCCGGGTGATCCGCCGGGCCCGCCGGCGCGGCGACGCGCCCCCGGGGGCGGATCCGGAGGCGCTGGCCGCCTGCCTGATGTGGACCTTCGAGCGCGCCCTTCACGTCGCGCTCGTGGGCGAGGCCCACGGGCTCGCCGAGCCTCAGGCGCTGATCACGCCGCTCTCCCAGATGGTCGTGGGGGGCCTGTTCGGCCGCACCCTGGAGAGCGCCCGGGCCACGCCGGGAACGGATTCGCCGCCGCAGACGATGTAGGTGCGGACGGGACCCGGTGACTCGAGGTGGCCCGTATCCAGCTCGCCACCACCGGGCCCGCGTCCGCTCGCTACCCGACGGTCTTGCCTGACGCCTTGACCGCGCGCCAGACCCCGCCGAATTGCGAAACCCCGACATAGCTGGTTGAGCCGGGAGAAAAATCGCCTGAGTACCCGTACAGGGGATGCCCCCCGTAGGTGACCTGCCTCTTGCCGTGCACCCTGATCGTCCCCAGCAGAGACCTCTTGACCCCCGGGCCGGCTTGAGGCTTGCCGTGGGTCGTGGCCAGCGGCCATAACCCAGTGCAGCCGCTGACGTTCACGCACCGGTCCTTGCGCTTGGCGTCCTTGCTGAAGGCGTACAGCGTGAAGCCGTTGTTGGATACGAGGATCTTGCCCACCCCGGTGCGGCGAAGCTTGATCTTGGCCGGCTTGGCGCGGGCCGGCGCCGCCGAGGGACTGGCCGCCGCGGTTCCGGCGAGCGAAAGCACCAGCGCCAGCGAGGCGATAGCCGCCGCGCTCAGTGCGGTTGCGAGGACTGCTCCGATACGGCTGCGAGACATGCTCTTGAACCTCCTGGTCGGGGATGTACGGGGTACTCCGGCCGGCGTCTGGAGCTGTTGTCGCTCTCGCCGTCACTGCTAGAGACGGCGGCCGGCCCGATTCCTTCCCGCACAAACCCGGGAACGCCCGCCCGGATCCGCGTAGCATTGGGGCCGCTCGTGCCGCGTTTGGACCCGACCTCGCTTGGCCAGCACCTCGATGCTCTGTACAGGTCCGCTTGGGCCCTGTGCGGGTCGCGCGAGGATGCCGAGGACCTGGTCCAGGAGACGCTCGCGCAGGTGCTGGCCCGTCCCCGCACGGTCAACGCCGGGGGCGAGCGCGCGTACCTGATGCGAGCTCTGCGCAACACCTTCTACTCCCGGCTGCGCAGCGCCTCCCGCCGTCCTCGCGTCACCGAGACGCTCGATAACGTCGCGGTTCCGGAGACCCGGGTCAGCTCGCAACCCGACCGCGCCGCCGAGGTCACGGAGATCTTCGGCGCCATCGCCGAGCTTCCGGAGGACTTCCGCCTGGCTATCGTGGCTGTAGACGTCCTGGGACTTTCCTACGGCGAGGCCGCCGAGTCGCTGGGCACGCGCGAAGCCACCATCACGACGCGCCTGTACAGAGCTCGCCAGCGGGTAGCACGCCGGCTGAGCGACGAACCGGGCGCCACGCCGGCGCGGGAAGGATCGGGACCCGACAGGAGTCTTATTCGGTGAGAGATGACATGACCCGCGACCCGCAGTTTCCCGAGGCCGAGCTGGCGCGTCTGGCTGACGGCTCACTGCCTACAGAGCGCCAGGACCAACTTCGCGGCGAGATTCAGAACTCGCCGGAGCTGGCCCGTGCCCTAAAGGAGCAGGAGCGCGTGATTGCGCTGATCCGCTCCACCGACGAGCTCTCAGCGCCGGCCTCGTTGCGCGCCACCCTCGAGGGGCTTGCCGCGCCAACCTCCGCGCCGCCGCCCCCTCGCCGGCAACGCTGGCGCTTTCGCCCCGGCCTGCCGGTGGCCGGGGCGCTCGCCGTGGCCGCCGCCGCGGCGGTGGTGGTGGTGATCGCCGTCGGGGGCGGATCCTCGGGTCCGACGCTTCCCCAGACCGCGCAGGTCGCGCTGGCCTCGGCGACGATGCCGGCGCCGGCCGAGAGCGCCACCAACCGGACCCACCTCAACGCCCAGGTCGATGGGGTCTCGTTCCCGTACTGGGAGCGGGTCGGCTGGCGGACCTTGGGCCGTCGCACCGACACGCTCAGCGGCCACCGGGTGATGACCGTGTTCTACGCCGCCCCCAACGGCGCGCGCGTCGGCTACGCGATCGTGTCGGGGTCCCCGGTGCACGTCTCCGGCGGCAGGACCGTGGTCCGCGACGGACACTCCTACACACTGCTGACCCAGGGCAACTCGCGGCTGGTCACCTGGCGGCGCTCGGGCCACACCTGCGTGATCGCCGGACGCCGGGTCAACGACTCGACGCTGCTGGCGTTGGCGGACGGCGACTCGGGGTCCCGAGTCTCCGCAGCCTGACCCGCGTGGCGCCAGGCGCCTAGGCTCCGACCCGCTCCCCGCAGCCCCCCAGGTCGTAGCCCCCGAAGTGGGCAACACGTTCGATGAAGGCCCGGGTGGTCAGCAGGTCCGCGAGCGCGCCGACCGCGGGATGGTCCAGCCACCTTCGCGCGGTCCAGACCTCCACGACATGGCTCTCGAGCGCCAGGAATGCGAGGCCGAAGGCGCGCGCGGCCCCCTCGGTGGTGACGCCGGCGCCGCCGAGGGTGGCCGCGATGCGGGCGGCCTCGATGTGACCGGCCGCTCGGGGACCGCTCGGATGCTCGACCCCGGCGGCCTGTCGCGCCCGCTCGAATGCCTGTTGACTGGCCGCCGCCCGATCGCGCTGGGCGATTGGTACGCCACTAGCGACGATTGCCGCAAACGACCAGTTGCGGAGCCGCGGGGCCACCGCCAACCCCACCTGCCAGCGAGCCAGATGGCGGCGCTCCACCGCAATCGGCGCCTTGGGAAGCGCCGACCCAACCCCGTGCACCACCGCCGCGTGGACGGTCCCGCGCCGTAACGCCGCCAGCGCTATGCCCGTCGGCGCGGAGATCGCCAGCAGACTGCGGGGACCGAGACCGTCGAGCATCTGCTCGGCGACACCGAGAGCGGGGTCACAGCCGGCCAGAACCAGCCCGGCGGGCATCGCGCCGTCGAACGTGCGGACGTTGCCGCCCTGCACCACGCCGTCGACCTTGGCCCACCCCGCGCCGGCGACCCCGTGGTCGGCGACCTCGGACGCCACCAGCCGCTCGCCAACGCGCCCCAGGCGCACCGCCGACCCCTCGGCCAGCCGGTCTCTCACCGCGGCAACCGCTTGCCGCTCGCGATCGGCGAACAGCTGCTCCACCGTGGTTCCCAGCGCGCGAGCCAGACTCAGCGCGGCGTCCACCGCGGGGGCGTTGCGTCCCGCCTCCACGGCGGCGATCAGCTGCCGGCTGACCCCGGCGCGAGCGGCGAGCTCGGTCTGGGTCAGTCCGGCTTGGAGCCGTTGGTCGCGCAGTCGCATCGTTGCCATGGCCGCCATGCTGCCAGGATCCTAGTAGGCTGCCAGGATCGTGTCGTGCCTGCGCGCAAATCGTGGATCGGCCAGGCGAGCCTGGCCGGCGATCGTGGTCGCGGCGCTCGCCGCCCTGGCCGCCGGCTGCGGGAGCAGCGGCTCGGGCAGCGCGAGCAGCAGCTCGGCCATCTCCACCCACTCCGCGGCCAACACGGCCGGCAGCTCCTCGGCCGCCGCCGGCTCATCGCCGACGGTGTTCGCGGCCGCGTCGCTGACCAAGGTCTTCCCGAAGATCTTGCCCGGCGCCAAGTACACCTTCGGGGGCTCGGGAGCGCTCGAAACCCAGATCGAGCAGGGCGCTCCGGCCGATGTGTTCGCGGCGGCGAGCCCCAAGCAGCCTGCCGCGCTGTACGCCAAGGGGCTGGTCGACAAGCCGGTCGAGTTCGCCACCAACAGGCTGGTGCTGATCGTGCCCAAGAGCAATCCGGCTCACATCAGGTCGGTTGCCGACATCACCAAGCCCGGGGTCAAGCTGGTCATCTGCAACGCCACCGTGCCGTGCGGCGACTACGCCCGAACCGCCTTCGCAAACCTCGGCATCACCAGCGCCGCGATGAAGAACGTGGTCAGCCAGACCACGGACGTCACCCAGACCGTGGCCGAGGTCGCGCTCGGCCAGGCGGATGCCGGCTTCGTCTACATCACCGACGCCGATGCGGCGCAGGGCAAGGTGGCGGTGGTTCGGTTGCCGGCGAAGGCCAAGCCCGGCGCCGGGGACTTCATCGCCGTCGTCAAATCGGGCCACCGGGACGCAGCCCGCGCGTTTGTGGGCAAGGTGCTCTCCCCGCAGGGTCAGGCCCGTCTGCGCGCCGCCGGCTTCGGTAGGCCGTGAGGCGCTTCTCCCGCCCCCGGCTCACAGGCACCGACACGCCGCCCTGGATGCCGATCGTGGCCCGGGGTTCGCTCGCCGCCGGTGCGATCGTCCTGATCACGATCGTGTTGGCGTTTCTGATGCTGCCGATCGTGGCGCTGATCACCTACCAGCCGCTGCACGACCTGGTCGACGGTCTCGGAACGAAGGTGGCGACCGACGCCATCGTGGTCTCGCTGAAGACGAACCTGGTGGCGTTTGCGCTGATGATCGCGCTGGGCACTCCATTCGCCTACATCCTGGGCCGCCGGCGCTTCCGGGGACGGACGGTGCTGATCACGCTGGTCGAGATCCCCCTGGTCCTGCCGCCGGCCGTGGCCGGCCTGGGGCTGCTGGTCGCGTTCGGCCGTTTCGGACTCCTGGGCCACACCCTCGGCGCGCTCGGGATCAATCTCGCCTTCACCCAGGCCGCAGTGGTGCTGGCGGTTCTGTTCGTCTCCAGCCCCTTCTATCTGCGCGGAGCGATCGCGGCCTTCGAGGCGGTCGACGAGACGATGATCGACGTGGCCAGGACGCTCGGCGCCGGCCCGGTCCGCCGGATGCTGCGGGTCGCGGTGCCACTCGCCGGCGCCGGGCTGGGAGCGGCCGCGGCGGTGGCGTTCGCTCGCGGGGTAGGGGAATTTGGCGCCACGATCCTGTTCGCGGGCAGCCTTCAGGGAAGCACCCAGACGCTCCCGCTCGCCGTCTATTCCCTGTTCGACGCCAACCTGGACCAGGCGATCGCAATCGGTGTGCTGCTGATAATCGTGAGCGCGGCGATCCTGCTGACCTCCAAGCTTCTGATGCGCTCATGGATCTCCTCGACATCGACATCACCCTTCCCCGACGATCGTTCGAGCTTCGCGCAGCACTGACGTTGGGCGCCGAGACGGTCGCCCTGATCGGCCTATCCGGCGCCGGCAAGACCTCCCTGCTGCGAACGGTTGCCGGCCTGGAGCGTCCGCGCGCTGGGCGCGTCGCGCTCGGCGAGGAGCTGTGGTTCGACGCCGCGCGCGGTGTTCACGTGGCCCCGGAGCGGCGCAAGACCGGTTACCTGCCGCAGGACTACGGACTGTTCCCGCACCTGACCGTGGCCGCGAACGTCCGCTTCGCGGCCAAGGTCGACCGGCCCGACCTGCTGGAGCGGGTCGGCGTCGCCCATTTGGCGTCCGCTCGCCCAGGGCAGCTCTCGGGGGGCGAGCGCCAGCGGGTGGCCCTGGCCCGGGCCCTGGCGCGAGAGCCTCGCGTGCTGCTGCTCGACGAGCCGTTTGGGGCACTTGACGCCATCACCCGGCTGCAGGTACGCAACGAGCTCGACCTCCTGCTGGCCGAGCTCGAGCTTCCGAGCCTCCTGGTCACCCATTCCTTTGACGACGCCTCGGCGCTGGCCCACCGCGTCGGGGTGATCGATCACGGTCGCCTGGTCCAGCTGACCACGGCTTCCGAGCTGTTGCGCGCGCCGGCCAACGCCCTGGTCGCCGGGCTCACCGGCGCCAACGTCCTGGCCGCAGTCGCGGTTCCCGGCTCCGGCGGGTCGACCATCCGCCTGGACGGCGGCGGCGAGCTGCGCAGCGCCGGGCATGCCGAGGGCCCGGTCCAAGTCGCCGTCTACCCGTGGGAGCTCGAGCTCGAGGATCCGCGGTTTTCGCCGGTGACCGACACCGTGCGCAGTGTCCGCCACGAGCAAGGCCATCTCGTCATCCATCTCTCCCGGTTTGCCGTCCAGGCGTCGCCGAGCGACGGGGCGCCGTTGGCCGACGGTCAGACGGTCGGTCTGCGGGCCGCCCCCGCCGACGTTCGGGTTCTGGCTGATACGCGGAGCGCCACTTGACGACCTTGCGATGCTCGTCTCATGACCCCACAAAGCTGCACTCACCTGAACACGATCGCCGTGACCGAACTGCCCGAGTCCGTGGAGGGTTGCGAGGATTGCCTGCGCGAGGGCGGCGTCTGGCTGCACCTGCGGATCTGCCTCGAGTGCGGTCACGTCGGCTGCTGCGATGACTCCCCCGGCCGGCACGCCAGCCGGCACGCCACGTCCAGCGACCATCCCATCATCCGCTCGCTCGAGCCGGGTGAGGAGTGGAGCTGGTGCTTCATCGACGAGCTCGGGATGATCATCCCCCAGGTCACCGGCGCGACGCGGATCCCCCCGTCGCCGATGCTTTCCTGACACTTTGGCCACCGAGCAACGGCGACCGGCGATCCTGGCAGTCGACGACGAGCCTGCCGTGCTCGCCGCGGTGGCCCGGGACCTTCGGCGGGGGTTCGGCGAGAAATACCGGATCCTGCGCGGCGGCTCGGGCCCGGAGGCACTGGATCTGCTCGGCGATCTGCGCCGCCGCGGCGACTCGCTTGGGCTGATCATCGCCGACCAGCGGATGCCGGGCATGGAGGGCACCGAGTTCCTGGTCGAGGCCCGCAAGGTCTTCCCGGACGCCAAACGGGTGCTGCTGACCGCCTACGCCGACACCGAGGCGGCGATCTCCGCCATCAACGAGGTCTCGCTCGACTACTACCTGCTCAAGCCGTGGGATCCCCCTGAGGAGCAGCTGTTTCCGGTGGTCGGGGATCTGCTCGAGACGTGGGAGGCGGGCGCGGCGCTCGAGGCCGGCGGCGTGCGCGTCATCGGCCACCGCTTCTCCAAGGACACCCACGATCTGCGTGACTTCCTGGCCCGCAACCGGATCCCCGGGCGCTGGCTCGACTTCGAGCGCGACAGCGAAGCCCGCGAGCTGCTCACCGTCGCCGGGGTGCCCGACGACCGGCTCCCGGTGGCGCTGCTCGAGGACGGCTCCGTGCTCGAGCGCCCCAGCGTGCTCGAGCTGGCCGAGCGCCTTGGCGTGGCTTCCCAGCCCACCGCCGAGCACTACGACCTGGTGATCGTCGGCGGCGGCCCGGCCGGTCTGGCGGCAGCGGTCTACGGCGCCTCCGAGGGGCTGAGGACGGTGATGGTCGAGCGCGAGGCGCCCGGGGGGCAGGCCGGGCAGTCGAGCCGGATCGAGAATTACCTGGGCTTTCCCACCGGGCTCTCGGGCTCGGATCTGGCCCGGCGGGCCACCACCCAGGCCCGGCGCCTCGGCGCTGAGCTGCTGACGGTCTCCGATGCCGTGTCGCTGCGGGTGGAGGGGGCGGGACGGATCGTCGAGCTGACCGGCGGCGGACAGCTCAGCGCCAACTGCGTCCTGGTCGCCTCGGGCGTGTCATACCGGCGGATGCCGGCTCCCGGCTTCGACGAGTTCACCGGCGCCGGCGTTTACTACGGCGCCGCGCTGACCGAGGCGCGGTCCTGCCAGGACCAGCACGTGGTGGTGATCGGCGGCGCCAACTCGGCCGGGCAGGCCGCCGTGTACTTCAGCGGCTACGCCCACCGCGTGACGATGGTGGTCCGCGCCGAGTCGCTGGCCAAGTCGATGTCGCACTACCTGATCGAGCAGATCGAGGGCTACGACAACATCGAGGTTCTGACCCGGACCGAGGCGGTCGGGGCCGAGGGTGAGAACGGACGGCTTTCCCGGATGCAGCTGCGCGGACCCGACGGAGACCAGCGCACCGTCGACGTCGACGCCTGCTTCGTGTTCATCGGGGCCCTGCCGCGCACCGACTGGCTCGACGGAGTGGTCGCCCGCGACGACCGCGGCTTCATCCTGGCCGGCGCCGACGCGCGTGGTCACGGCTGGCCGCTCCCGCGCGAGCCGCGGACGCTGGAGACCAGCGTCCCAGGCGTATTCGTGGCCGGTGACGTGCGGTCGCGCTCGATCAAGCGCGTGGCCAGCGCCGTCGGCGAGGGGTCGATGGCGGTCTCTCTGATCCACGAGTATCTGGCCGAGGCCTGAGCTGCCGCGCGCGCATGAACCACCTCGTCACCGCATGAACCACCTCGTCACCGCATGAACCACCCCACGGTCGAGGATCTGGCGCGCGTCGACCTGTTCGCCGAGCTCGACAGCGAGCAGCTGCGGGCCTGGGCCGGCGCCGCCGAGCTCAGCGAGGCCCACCCCGGCGAGATCGTCTCAGTCCAGGGCGAGCCGTCTTCGGCCCTGATCCTCCTGCTCGAAGGGACGATGGAGGGGCTGATCTCAGACAGCGGGCGCGAGGAGCGGATCAACGACCAGATCGCCCCGACCTGGATCGGAGCCATCCCCACGATGCTGGAGGGGGAGAACGTGATCAGCCTGCGGGCCAGCACGAAGGTCCGGCTCGCGGTGGTTCCGGCCAAGGAATTCGTGGAGCTGGCCCTGACCCACCGTTCGGTGTTCCGGCGCGTGATGGCGCAGGTCCGCCCCGTGATCGGCCGCATCACCCAGCGTGAGCAGAACCGCGAGCGGCTGACCTCCCTGGGCACGATGGCCGCCGGGCTGGCCCACGAGCTCAACAATCCCGCCTCGGCCGCCCAGCGGTCGGCCGCCCAGCTGTCCGAAGCGCTCGAGGTGCTGAGCTCGACGATCGGGGTGTTCGTGGAATCGGGGCTGGAGCGCTCCGACGCGGCCAAGCTGGTCGCGCTCCAACGTGAGGCGCTGGCGGCCGCCGCCGACCGCTCGCCGCTGGACACGCTCGACGAGGCCGATGCCGAGGACGAGCTGGCCGACGTGCTGGCCGAGCTGGGGGTGGGCGACAGCTGGATGCTCAGCGAGCCGCTGGCCTCGGCGGGAGTGGACCGGGACTTCGTGGCGCGAACCCGCGAATCGGCCGGGCCGGCGCTCGGCGACACGCTGCGCTGGATCGCCGCTTCGCTGTCGGCCCGCAAGCTCGCCGCCGAGCTCGCCGCGTCAACCGAACGCATGAGCCAGCTGGTCAGGGCGATCAAGGCTTACGCCTACATGGACCGGGGCGAGGTGGTGCAGGTCGACCTGCGCGAGGGCCTCGACACCACGCTCACCATCCTCGGCCACAAGCTCAAGCACACCCAGATCAAGGTCAACCGCGACTACGATCCGGCTCTGCCCCGGCTCACCGTCCACGGCGCCGAGCTCAACCAAGTCTGGACCAACCTGCTCGACAACGCCATCGCTGCCCTGGGCGACAGCGGGGAGCTCACGATCGTCACTCGTAAGGACGGCGACTGCGCCGAGGTCGACATCGCCGACGACGGCCCGGGCATCCCGCCGGAGATCGCCGACCGGGTGTTCGAGCCGTTCTTCACCACCAAGGACGTCGGCCAGGGCACGGGCCTGGGTCTCGACACGGCCCGCCGGATCCTGGTCGACCGCCACGGCGGGAGCCTGACGCTCGAGTCCCGGCCCGGTCGCACCGTGTTCCGCGCCCGGTTGCCGATCAACGCGGCCTCGCGCTGAGATGGCCGAGCCGATCAGCGAATCGACCAAGCGCCTGGCGCTGGTCAGCGCGATCCTGGCTTCGACGATCGCCGCCGTGGACTCCTCGGCGGTCAACGTGGCGCTGCCGGCGATCGGACGCGAGCTCGGCGGCGGCTTCGCGGCCCAGCAATGGGTCTCCAACGCCTATCTGCTGACGCTCAGCTCGCTGATCCTGCTGGCCGGGTCGCTGACCGATCGGCTCGGCGAGCGGCGGGTCTTCACGGCCGGCGTGGCCGGCTTCGGGATCGGCTCGGCACTGTGCGCGGCCTCCCCCACCGTGGGCGTGCTGATCGTGGCCCGCGCGCTGCAGGGCGTCTCGGGCGCGACGCTCACGCCCGCCGCACTGGCGATCATCGTCGCGGTGTTCCCCAGGGACGAGCGGGGAGCTGCGATCGGCAAATGGACGGCGTGGGGCGGCATCGGGATCCTGGCCGGACCGGTGCTCGGAGGTCAGATCGTCGATTCCGCCTCCTGGCGGTGGATCTTCGCGATCAACATCCCGCTGGTGATCGTGGCCCTGCTGCTGTCACGAGGCGCGATTCCGGGACGCTCGGCGACCGCCAGCACCACCCGGATCGACTGGACCGGTGCCGCGCTGGCAGCGGCCGGATTGGCGGGAATCTCCTTCGGCCTGATCGAGCAGCCCGTCCTGGGGTGGAACGACCCCGCGGTCTGGGGCACGCTGATCGGCGGCGTCCTAATGTTCGCGACGTTCATCGTCTATGAGTCGAAGGTGCCGGCACCGATGCTTCCCCTGGACCTGTTCCGGCACCGCAACTTCGCCGTCGCCAATGCCCAGACGCTCGTGATCTACGGCGGGATCGCGATCCTCGGCTTCTTCGTCACCATCTACCTGCAGCAGGTGGCCGGCTACAGCGCGCTGAAGTCAGGCGTCACCGGGCTGGTCCCCACGATCGTGATGTTCTTCCTCTCGGCGCGGGTCGGCCGCCTCGCTGACCGCTACGGCCCGCGCTGGTTCCTGGTCGCCGGCCCGCTGGTCACCGCCGCTGGCTTCGGGCTGATGCAGCGCTACGGAACCTCGGTTTCCCTGTTCGGCGATGTGCTGCCGGCACTGCTGGTGTTCTCGCTCGGGCTGGCGCTGACCGTCGCACCGCTGACGGCGACGGTGCTCGCCGACGCCGACGAGTCCGAGGCCGGCATGGCCTCGGCGGTCAACAACGCCATCGCGCGGACCGCGGCGTTGATCGCCGTCGCCGCCGTGGGCGCGCTCGTCTCGGCCTACTACGCCCGCCTGCTCGACCAGCGCCTGGACCACCGGCTGCCGGCGTCGAGCCAGGCCGCGGTGACCGAGGCCAAGCGGCGTACATTCGGGACGATCGACAGCCGCTCGGTTCCGCCCTCGCAGCGCACCTTCGCCGCCCACGCCGCCGCCACCGCGTCGGAGGACGCCTTCCATGTCGCAGTCGGCGTCGCCGGCGGGCTGCTGGTGGTGGCTGGACTCGGCGGGCTGGCCCTGCGGGGCAAGCGCGAGACCGAGGTGCAGGCGGCAGGCTGCCCCGGCGGTCAGCTGGCCGGTCAGCCGCTGGCGGCGGCGGATTGTGAGCCGGTGCCGGTCGCGGCCGCCGCTGCTCGCTGAGCGGCGGGTGCGGCGGGCGCTGAGGGTGCCGCGGGCGGTGGGCCCGTCAAGGGAGCCGCACCGCCCCAGGCCACTCGAAGCTTGTCCGATTTTATGCGATACAGGCATAAAATCGAGCAAGGCTCCCTGGCTGGACCCCGTTTCGTCAGAGCCCAAAATCCGCCCGGCTGTCCTCGGGAACTAGGTCCTGGTACTGCGGGTGCTCCGCGATGTAGGAGCGCACGAACGGGCAGTAGGGCAGCACCGAGAGCGCGCGCGCCCGGGCGTCGTCGAGGGCGAACGCCACCAGGCTCGAGCCCAACCCGTGCCGCTCCACCGCCGGGTTGATCTCGGCGTGCATCATCGCCACGGTCCCGTCGGATAGCCGGTAGCTGAGCAGGCCGACCGGCCGCCCGTCGACCTCGATCACGTAGCGGCTGGCGTCGGGGACGTCGACGACCGAGACATCGGGACTCACCCCGGCGATGCTAATCGACCCCGCGCGGGCCCACCGGCACCCACGCAGACCCTCTCGGCACGGACGCAGACCCCGCCGGCAGAGACGGATGCCGCCTCCGACTACGCGGCGAAGACCCCGCCGGCGAGCCCACGGTCCAGGACCCCGATCAGCCGCTCGTAGCTGTCCTGCAGCGAGATCGGCAGCCCGAACCCTCCCTCTGACTCCAGCAGCACGAAGCCATGCAGCGCGGCCCGCACCACCCTCACGGCGTGGATGGCCTCGTCGCCCCGCAGCGAATAGCCGGCGAGCACGGCCAGGATCACCCCCACCAGCTCCCGCCCGGCCGCCGCCAGCTGCTCGGAGTCCTCGTCCGGAGCCCGCTGCATCGCCGCGTAGGTCCCCGGGTGTGCTCGGGCGTAGCCCCGGTAGGTGTCGGCCACGGCTCGCAGTGCCGCCAGCCGGGACTTGCCGGCCGCGGCCACGGCCACCGCCTCGGCGAGCTCTCGTGCCCCCCGCGCCCCCAGCCGCCGGCGCAGATCGTCCAGGCCGGCGATGTGGGCGTACAGCGAAGGCGAGCGGACCCGGAGGTGCTCGGCCAGACGGGCCAGGGTGACCGCGTCGAGGCTCTCGGCGTCGGCCAACTGCGCCGCCGCGCTGACCACCGCCTCGGAATCGAGGCCGGCTCGGGGCATCAGCCGGCGGCCCGGCTGATCGCGGCGTCCATCGCCGACCCCGGTGAGCTGACCGCGGGACCGTGGCCGACGACCATCAGCGCCGGATCGAGCGCGCGCAGGTCACGGGCCGACTGCAGGTCGCGGGCCTTGTCGTACGTGGCCATGGCGGCGAGCGGGAAGCGCAGGTAGAAGTGGTTTGACACCTGGACCGAGCCGAAAGTGGTGAACACATCGCCGGCGATCAGCGTCCGGTCCCGGGTATCGAGGAAGGCGACGTGGCCCGGCGAGTGACCGGGGCTCGGGACCACCTCCAGGCTGCCCACCCGGTCGCCGGGCTGCAGGCGGACGTCGGGCGCGGTCTTGAGCTTCGGCCAGCTGCCGGTCAGCTTGCCCTCCACCACCTTCTCGCCGGCGTGGATGCGCGCGTCGATCTCCGGCATCAGCACAGGCACTTCGGCGCCAAAGCGCTCCTTGAGCTCGTCCACCGACCCGACGTGATCGCCGTGACCGTGGGTCAGGGCGATTCTGCGAATCGGGGCTCCGGCCTGCTCGGCGGCGGCGACCAGGTCCGCCCCGCTGCGGGCCACGCAGGTGTCGACGAGCGTGAAGCCGTCGTCCTCGCGGACCAGGTAGGCGTTGACGAACCGCAGCCGGGTGAGCTGGATCAGTCGGTCGTTGATCGGCGTGGTCTTCATGTCGGATCTCCCTTGTCAGCAGTTACCTAAGTGGATTAGGAAGTTACCTAATGACCTTAGGTTTGTCAAGGCCGCTCTAACCTGATGCGCCGTGCTCGAGGAGGCGACGCGTCGGCGGCGTGGGTCAGAAACGCTCACAGCGCCGACAGCGCTCACAGCGCTCACAGTGGTCAAAGCGCTCACAGCGCCCAAAGCGCCCAAAGCGCCCCACAAGCGGGGGCTGGCGGCGGCGATCTCGCTGTGCGTCGCGCTGGCGGTGGCCTCGTGCGGTGGCTCGTCGTCGACGCTGCAGTCCACCCTGCACGACTTCCTGACCGCCTGGAGCCACCGCGACTGGCCCGCGATGAGAAAGCTCGTCGCCGATCCACCCGCTGACTTCGCCTCGCTCAACAGCGCCGCCCTGACCGCCCTCCACCTCGCCGCCCCCAGGTTCGCCGCCGGTCCGATCAGGCAATCCGGCTCCGGCGCGTCGGCCCGGGTGACCGAGGAGCTGACGATTCCCGGCGTCGGGCAGTGGAGCCCCCAGACGACGGTGAAGCTCGCCAAGCACGGTGATAAATGGCTGGTGAACTGGTCACCGGCCACGATCAACCCATCGCTGCGCCGCGGCGATCGGCTGCTGCTGGACAGAGTGTGGCCGACCCGCGCCCGAATCCTCGGGGCCGGCGGTGCGCCTCTGACCACGCAGCGGCCCATCGTCACGGTGGGCGTGGTGGGGAGCCGGATCAAGGACCGGCGGGCGGTCGCCAAGGATCTCATCGCCGCCGGGGCGCCTAAGGCCGCGGTCACCCAGGCGCTGGCCCAGGCCAAGGCGCATCGCGGCTTCTGCGAGCCGGTCTTGCAGGTCTCCCGGTCTCGCTTCGAGCAGCTCAAGCGCCAGTCCGGGCCAGGCAACGTCTACGCCGTCCCGGGCACGCAGTTTCAGTCGACCACCGCCCTCAGCGCGATCGGCCAGCTCGGCGCGCATCTGGTCGGCTCGGTCGCCCCGATCACGGCCGAGCAGCTGCAACGGCTCGGCAGCCCCTATGACGCCGCCAGCTCCGTGGGCCAGAACGGGCTCGAGCAGGTCTACGAGCGTCGCCTGGCCGGATCGCCGGAGACCCGGATCGAGGTGATCGACCCCAGCGGCGCCACCGTCTCGACGCTGACCCGATTCCCCGGACATCGAGGGCGCTCGGTCGCCACCAGCATCGACCCGGCCACGCAGCGCGCCGCCGAAGGCGCGGTCTCCGGGGTGCACACGCGGCCGCGCTGGTGGCGATGCGAGCCTCCACGGGTCAGGTCCTGGCGGTGGTCAGCGATCCAGCGAGCGTTCCCTACGACCAAGCATTCGAGGGCCGATATCCGCCCGGTTCGACCTTCAAGGTGCTCACGGCCTCGGCCCTGATCCAACACGGGCTCTCGCCGAGCTCGCCGGCCACCTGCTCACCGGACATCGACGTCGGCGGCGAGGTCTTCCACAACGCCGAGGGCGACCAGCCGGTGCAGACGCTCGGGCAGGGCTTTGCCGAGTCGTGCAACACCACTTCATCACCCTGGCCGTCTCCCGTCTGAAGGCCGGCGACTTTCCGGCAGCGGCGCGGCTGTACGGACTCGATCAGACCGCGCAGCCGGGACTGCCCGCTTTTCTGGCCAGTGTCCCGGCACCGCGAAGCCGCACCGAGCTGGCCGCCACCGCGATCGGACAGGCCGGGGTGGAGTTCTCGCCGCTGGGGATGGCCGCCGTGGCCGCTGCGATCGACAACGGCGCCGCCCGGGCGCCCCGCCTGGTTCACCGGCGCGCCTGACGACAACCGGCCCGCTGTGGCGCTGCCGTCGGCGCTGGCCGGCGACCTGCGGCAGATGATGGCGGCCGTGGTGACCAGCGGAACGGCGGCCGGCACCGGGCTGCCGAGCGGCACCGCCGCCAAGACCGGCACCGCGCAGTACGGATCCGGTCCCAAGCTCCCGACCGATGCCTGGCTGATGGGCTACCGCGGTGACGTCGCCTTCGCGGTCGTGGTCCAGAACAGCGGCTCGGTCAACGGCGGGCCGCTGGACGGCCCCATAATCGCGCGCTTCCTCAACGCACTCGGCCCCTCGGGCTGACCGCCCGGACAAGAACCCCGCCCCCAGCGGCCTCCGGACCCGGACAAGAACCACCGAGAGCGACCCCCGGCCCCCGCTCAGGGCGCGGTCAAGATGTCGGTCACCGCGTGGATGCCGGCCAGCCGCCCGGCCAGCTCGTCAGCGAGGCCGTAGCGCGCCGCCAGCGCGTCGGGCGAGGTGTAGCTGACGTTCGTCCGCTCGCCATCAGCCCAGATCAGGACCTTGAGCGGCAGGTCGAGCGCGACGAGCGGCACCGCCGCCATCACCGGGGTCCCAGCCTGCGGGCTTCCGAAGATCACCACCTTGGTGTCGCGCAGGTCCAGTCCGTGCCGCTGCGCCTCCCCGCTGTGATCGATCACCGCAAACACCTTCATGCCCTTCTCGGTGACCAGCGCCGACAGCCGCGAGACGGTCTCGGCCACCGATCGCGGGCTGCGCTTGGTGATCACCGAATCGGCTTGGCCGGACTGCGATCCCGTGATCTGCTCGGTCATTGCCTCTCCTTCGATTTTCAAATCGCATACAGAGCGAGATGGTGCGAGTGGCGGATCGATGGTGTCGGGCGTCTGAGGTTGGTCGAGCTGCGCCGCACAGGATCGGTCCGATCTCGGACCGCTCGAGGGCTAAAGTATGCGCGCACCGCGGCCGAGAATGGGATCGAAAAGGCGATGTCCAGCGGAGCCACACCAGCAGACGGCAGCCATTCCAGCCCGGCGGTGAAGGGCGTCCCCAACAAGAACCTCGTGCTGGCCGCGATGGTGTTCGCGGTCGCGATGACGTTCATCGATCAGACGATCGTCGCGATCGCGATCCCGAAGCTGCAGAAGGATCTCTCGCTGTCGGCCACCGGCTCGCAGTGGATCATCAACGGCTACCTGATCGCGCTGTCGGCCCTGTTCGCGTTCGGCGGCAAGCTCGGCGATGTGCTGGGGCGCCGGCGCATGGTGGTGATCGGCGTGGTCGGCTTCGCGCTGGCTTCGACCGGGTGCGGGTTCACGCCGACCGGGAGCATCGCCGAGCCATGGATCATCACCTTCCGGGTGCTCCAGGGAGCTGCCGCGGCGCTGATGTTTCCCGCCGCGGTCGGCATCGTCGTGGCCTCCTTCCCACTCCGCGAGCGGGGGCAGGCGATGGCGATCTTCTTCGGCATCTCCGGCGGGCTGACCGCGATCGGCCCAATCGCCGGTGGCTTTCTGACGCAGTGGACCTGGCGGTCGATCTTCTGGATCAACGTCCCGGTGGCGATCATCGCGCTGATCCTGATCTGGAAGTCCAAGCCCGACAACGTGGCCCGTCCGACCAAGCTCGACTACCGCGGCACGGTGCTGATCACGGGAGCAATGGGACTGGTCGTCCTGGGCCTGCAGCAGTCCAGCGTCTGGGGCTGGAGCGAGATCGCCACCTGGGTCTGCATCGTCGCCGGGCTGCTGCTGGCGGCGCTGTTCGTCAGGCATGAACTCAGGACGCCGGTGCCGCTGCTGCGGCTGCAGATCTTCGCCGACCGAGGCTTTGCGACTGAGAGCGCCGTCCTGGGACTGATGTCGGTGGTCTTCGTGCCGTTCTTCTTCTTCGCCAGCGTTTACGCGCAGGGAGCACTGGGGCAGACCGCTTCCAACGCCGGTCTGTACATCCTGTACTTCTTCATCGGGTTCGTGATCGCGTCCCAGATCGGCGGACGGATCCTCGACACCCGGGGCGCCAAACCGGCCGTCGTCGGCGGGAGCGCGCTCGGCGCCGTCGGCTTCTTCCTGCTCGCCGGCAAGCTGACCGATCTGTCGATGAGCGCGCAGTGGATCTACATTGCGCTGGCCGGCGCGGGCATCGGTCTGATGCTGGGAGTGGCCAGCACCGACGCCGTCAACCGGGCCCCCAGCAGCAGCTACAGCGAGGTCACCGGCATCACCCAGACCGCGCGCAACTTCGGAGCGAGCCTGGGCCTGGCGGTGCTCGGCACGGTCCTGATCAGCCGTAACGAGACCAACGTCACCCACGCGCTGACCAAGCACGGCGTCCCGCAGGGCGTGGCTCACGGGGTCGCCTCCAAGCTGGAATCGTCTGGAGGCGGCGGGGCCGGCTCGAGCGCCGGGCAGTCGCACGCCCTGGTGCACGACGTCCAGCTGGCGTTCGCGCACTCCACGTCGACCGTCTTCTACATCATGGCCGGGGTGATGGCCGCGACCTGCATCGTCGCCCTACGATGGCTGCCCAGCGGCCGCGTCGAGGTTCCCGACCAAGCCGAGGTCCCGGTGGCCCCGGCCAACGTAGGCGCCTGAGCCGGCAGGGCAGCGCGATCGCTCGGCTGACCGACAAGGTGGCGCTGATCACTGGCGGCGCCGGCAGCATCGGCTCGGCCACGGCGCGCGCGTTCCTGGCCGAGGGCGCCAAGGTGATGCTGGTCGATCTCAACGATGGGGATCTCGCCCGCGTCGCGGAGGGCCTGGAGTCGGACCGAACCGCCTGGTGCGCGGCCGACGTGACCGACTCCGATCAGGTGGCCCAGGCGGTCGCCGACACCGTCTCCCGGTTCGGCCGGCTCGATGTCGCGTTCGCAAATGCCGGGGTGTTCGGGGTGGCCGCGCCGGTCACCGAGTATCCGGTCGAGGTGTTCGAGCACGTCATGGCGGTCAACGTGGTGGGGAGCTTCCTGGTCGCCAAGCACGCCCTGCGCGCGATGGAGTCCGGTGGCAGCCTGATCATCAACTCCAGCGTGGTCGGTCTGACCTCCGATCAGGCGATCAGTGCCTACGCGACCTCCAAGCACGCAGTCGTCGGTCTGATGCGCACCGCCGCCAAGGAGATGGCCGCCCGGGGAATCCGGGTCAATTCGCTGCATCCCGGTCCCACCGACAACGAGTTTCAGCACGCCATCGAGATCGAGGCCACGGGCGCCTCACGGGAGGAGTCGGCAAAGCTCTTCGAGCAGATGATTCCGCTCGATCGCCACGCCAGCCCCGACGAGATCGCTCGAGCTGTCGTGTTCCTGGCCAGTGACGAGAGCAGCTTCATGACCGGCGCCTCGCTGGTCATCGATGGCGGCCTGAGTATCTAGCCGACCTTCTTTGAAAACCGACCCGGGCCTCGATCGGCTCCTGGGACCAGCGACCTTCACTTAGCCTTCTCGAGGACCACCTCGCGGGCCGCCTTGTCCTCCCGTAGCCCGAGAAAGCGGGGATGGCGGACCCGCCCGTGCCCGGTCCACTCCGCAAAGCCCACCTGAGCGACCAGCTTGGGCGCGACCCACGTCACCGTGCGATCGGAGATCTGCGACGGATCGGTGAACGGCGGCTCGGGCTGCCGTAGCTCTCGAAGCTTGGCGCCGAGCTCGTGGAGCGTGGCCTGGTCGAAGCCGGTCCCTACCTTGCCCGCGTATCGCAGCTCGTCGCCGTCGTAGTAGCCGACCAGCAGCGCCCCGAACTCGACCCGCGAGCCGCGCGGCGAGGTGTAGCCCCCGATCACCAGCTCCTGTCCGTGCTCGCACTTGAACTTCAGCCAGTCGCGCGAGCGGGCCTGGGTGTAGCGGCTGTCGGCGCGCTTGGCGATCAGCCCCTCCCAGCCCTTGCGGCAGGCGTCCTTGAAGAACGCCTCGCCGTCGCGGTTGCGGTGCGCGGTCAGGCGCACGCCGCCGCCGAACTTCAGCGCCGCCCGCAACAGCCGCTTGCGGGCCCGCAGCGGCAGCCCCCTGACGTCCTGGCCATCGAGCCACAGCAGATCGAAGACGTAGAAGAAGACCGGAACGTAGTGCTGCTTTCGTTGCGCCAGCCGCGCGAAGCTGGTGGCCGCCCCGTCGAAGGCCACGATCTCGCCGTCGATGGCGAACCGCGCGCAGGACTCGGCCTCTAGCGTCTGCGCGATCTCCGGGTAACGGCCGTTCATCGACAGGTCGTTGCGCGACAGCAGGCGAACCGGCTTGCCGTCTCTGATCGCGATGCAGCGGATGCCGTCGAGCTTGCGCTCGTAGATCCAGGCAGGATCGCTGAAGCGCTCGTTGGTCAGGACAGCCTTCATCGCGGCGGCACGCTGGGGCGCCGGCGCCGCCTTCAGCAGCTCGCGCTCGGACTGGGTGAGTCCGTCGAGCGCGCTGCTCAAGCGTCCCCCTCGAGATCATCGCTCATGGCCGCAAAGCTAGCGTTTGCCCGCCCCCGGCAGCGGATCGCAAACCCCACGCGGCCGGGTCAGCCGTCGTCCTCGTCTTCGGCGACCTGTTCCACCGTGCGGCCGGTCTTCACCGACTGCGGCTGCGCGCTCTGGGGGTTGCGGCGGGCGTCGGCCCCGTCATCGCGGCGCTTGATCATCAGCCACTGGGCCTTTTGGCCGCCGCGCGTGCGCTGCAGGGTCCAGCCGCCTTCGAGCTTCTCGCCCTGCAGCCAGACCTTGACGTGGCCGGCGTCGATCGTCTCGGCGATGGAGTGGTCCTCGTCGAGGTTGGTGTACGTCCCGGCGTCCCACACGATCACTGCGCCGGCGCCGTAGTTGCCCTCGTCGATCGTCCCCTCGAAGTCCGCGTAGTCGAGCGGGTGATCCTCGACCTCGACGGCGAGCCGCTTCTGGCGCGGGTCCGTCGACGGACCCTTGGGAACCGCCCACGACCTCAGCGTGCCGTCGACCTCGAGCCGGAAGTCGTAGTGCAGGCTGGACGCGGCGTGCTTCTGGATCACGAAGCGGGGCTGGGCGCGCTTGGCCGAGCCCTTCGAGCGCTTCTGCCGGCGCACTCCGGGCTCCTTGGTCTGGCCGGGATTTCGCTTGTCGCGGTAGCGCTTGAGCCGATCGGCCACGCCTTGAACCTACCCTAGGCTGACGCCCGTCAGTCGCGCGCTCTCCTCCCACAGACGGCGAGCGGTTTCCACCTCCAGCGCGCCGGAAGCGGGCTCGATTGCCTTTCGCTTCTTGAACAGCTTGCCGCTCTGACCGGCCAGCTCGGGGGCTGTGGCGGCCCAGACGATCGTGTCCGCTCCCCGCTCGGGTGAGACCATCGTCGGCCACATGATCAGCGCCAGGGCCTTGAGTCCGATCGACGCCGTGCGACCGAGGCCGGTGCCTTTGACCCAGCCGGGGTCGACGCAATTGGCCGCGACGTGGGTCCCCTCGAGACGGCGAGCCAGCTCGAGCGTGAACAGGACGTTGGCGAGCTTTGACTGGTTGTAGGCGCGCTGGCCGCTGAAGCGGCGCTCGCCCTGCAGATCGTCGAACACGATCTTTCCCGCGTTGTGGGCTCCCGAGGTCACTGTTACGACCCGCCCCTCGCGGCTCGCTTTCAGGGCCTCGGCCAGCAGCAGTGTGAGCGTGAACGCAGCGAGGTGGTTGACCGCGAACGTGAGCTCGAAGCCATCCTCGGTCTGTTGGCGCTTGCCGACATCGACGCCAGCGTTGTTGACCAACACGTCGAGCCGGTTCAGCCGCTTACACAGAGTCGCCGCCAGCTCCCTGACTTGGCGCTGTGAGGCGAGATCGCACAACAGCAGCTCCGACCTCGTGGCCGCGTCGACCTCGGCGAGCTCTGAGCGAACCGCGTCGCCCCGTTGCCGGTCTCGGCCGACAATCAGGACGTCGGCTCCGGCTGATGCCAGCGCCACCGCGGTCGCCCGCCCCAGACCCGAGGTCGCACCGGTGACCAAGCAGACCTTGCCGCGCATCTGATCAGCGCTGGACATCGCCGGCCTTCAGATCGGCGACCGCACACCGGCGGTGGGGCCGCGGGATCGATCCTGTCAGGATCAAGCCGATCACTTGCATAACGGGTCGGGATCGAAGGTCGCGGTCGACTCGGCCAGCGACAGCGGGCCTCCGGATGGGATCAGCTGAATGTGGTTGACCTCGGTGTTGCCTGGATCGTCGGAGGGATCGAACGGGCGGTAGAGGCCGTAGCGCCCCAGCTCGGCCTCGCTGATCTGAGCCGCGCTGGAGCGCAGCAGGCTGTTGACGCCGATGTCCTCGGCCTGGCCCTTGGTGTGCGGATCGTCGGCAAACCCCCCGACGGCCACGCTGTGGGCCGGTGTCCGGTAGCCGCTGATCCCGTAGATGGTGATCCCGAGCGCCTTGCCGAGCGCGTTGAGCGCGGCGGTCAGCTGCGGGAGCTGGCCCTCCGTCTGGCTGGTGCCCGGATCGGCGACGAAACCGGGACCGCGAGCGCTGACGATCGGCGCCGCGTCGGCGCTGTTGGTCACACCACCGCACAGGTTGAGCTGCTTGAGCTCGCGCTTGACCTCGGCCAGGGCGGGAGCGTGGGCGTTCACATCGCCCACTACCGGCGCCGCGGGAGCGCTCGGCGGTGCCGCCTGGATGCCGGCCGTCGGCTCGATCGCCTGCGGATGGGACTGCGGCACCGCGGCCGCCGTGGTCACCGGATCGGTTGGATCGCTCGTGGTTGTGGTCCGGGTCTGGGCAACCGAGCCACAGCCGGCGATCGCGGCAGCCAGCAGGAGGCCCGTGGGGAGCTGCTTGCAAATCGTCCCCAGGTCGTGAATCGTCGGCGCAATCAGGCCAGGGTATCGGCCGATATTCGCCGTGGCCCCGGTAGCCGGCCGGGGGCGTCTGCGACTATGACTCCGTGAGCGAACCCGATCCCCAGCCCGCCGGTCCACCCAGGACCGAACGGGCCGACAGGACCGCCGATCCAGCCGGGACCGCCAGGGCCGACAAGCCCGTCCCGCCGGCACCGATGCCCCGTGACCAGCAGGGCTGGCGTGTCGCCCCGGCCCCGGACGGTCGCGGAACGCCCAAGCAGCACCAGCCGCAGCCGCCGCATCGCCTGCGTGGCTTCTGGATCCTGGTCATTGTGCTGCTGGCGTTGAACTGGATCGCGGTGCTGGCGTTTCAGCCCGGCGGCCAGCCGCGGGTGAAGGTGCCGTTCAGCCCGTACTTCCTGCAGCAGCTCGATGGCGGCAACGTGAAGTCGATCTCGTCACGCGGGGACACGATCCAGGGCACGTTCGCGAGCAAGGTCCGCTACCCGTCGTCCGACACCAAGGCCACTCCGACGACGCTGTTCTCGACCGAAGTCCCGACGTTCTGGAACAACACCGCGCTGACCGAGCAGCTGCAGGCAAAGGGGGTCCAGGTCAACGCGCAGTCGACCTCGCGGGGCACCTCGCTGCTGGCCGAGATCTTGCTGGGGTTCGGGCCCACCCTGCTGCTGGTGGGCCTGTTCGTGCTGCTCGCGCGCCGAGCCACCGCGGGAGGCGGGATGGGCGCGCTGGGCAACTTCGGCCGTTCCCAGGCGCGCCGCGTCGACCCTCAGAAGATCCGCGTCACCTTCGAAGACGTGGCCGGAATCGACGAGGCCAAGAACGAGCTGTCCGAGATCGTCGACTTCCTGCGTACCCCGGACCGCTACGCCCGCCTGGGCGGGCGCATGCCCCACGGGGTGCTGCTGTTCGGACCGCCCGGTACCGGCAAGACGCTGCTCGCGCGCGCTGTCGCCGGCGAGGCCCACGCCGCCTTCTTCTCGATCGCCGCCTCGGAGTTCATCGAGGCGATCGTCGGCGTCGGCGCCTCGCGCGTGCGTGATCTGTTCGCGAAGGCCAAGGAGGCCGCCCCCTCGATCGTGTTCATCGACGAGCTCGACGCGATCGGGCGCTCCCGGCAGGGCTCGGCGGGAGTGACCGGAGCCAACGACGAACGCGAGCAGACGCTCGATCAGATTCTCAGCGAGATGGACGGCTTCGACTCAAACGAGGCGGTCGTCGTACTCGGCGCCACCAACCGGCCGGAGATCCTGGACCCCGCCCTGCTGCGCCCGGGGCGCTTTGACCGCCGGGTGGCCGTCCAGCCGCCGGACCGCGCCGGTCGGCTGAAGATCCTGCAGGTCCACACCCGCTCGATTCCGCTCGCCGACGACGTCGACCTGGCCACGATCGCCTCGGCTACGCCCGGGATGGTCGGCGCCGACCTGGCGAACCTGGCCAACGAGGCGGCGCTGCTGGCCACCCGGCGAAACCACGACAAGGTCCAGCTGATCGACTTCACCGATGCGCTCGAGAAGATCATCCTGGGCGCGCCGCGCGGGATCATGCTCAGCCCCGCCGACCGCGAGCGGACGGCCTACCACGAGTCCGGCCACGCCCTGGTCGGGATGCTGACTCCCGACGCCGACCCGGTCCGCAAGGTCTCGATCATCCCGCGCGGAGTGGCCCTGGGGGTCACGCTGGCCACCCCCGACGCCGATCGCGTGTCCTATTCGCGTGAGGACCTCGAGGCCAAGGTCAAGGTCGCGCTCGGCGGCCGGGTCGCCGAGGAGGTCGTCTTCGGCAAGATCACCACCGGAGCCGAGTCCGACATCCAGCAGCTGACCCAGATCGCGCGGCAGATGGTGGGCCGCTGGGGAATGAGCGAGAAGGTGGGGCCGGTGGCGGTGCTGCCGAGCGAGGGTTCCGGACCGTTCCTGCCCGGGGTCAGCGAGACCTCTCCCCAGACCCAGTATCTGATCGACGAGGAGGTCCGGCGGCTGATCGACGAAGCCCACGACGACGTGACCCGGCTGCTGACCGATCACCGCGACCAGCTCGAGAGCCTCGCTCGCGCCCTGCTCCAGGCCGAGACCCTCGACGCCGCCGATGCCTATGCCGCAGCCAATGCGAGGATGCGCCCGGCGGAGCTGGAGCCGGAGACCGAGATCAAGGTCGCCACCGGATCCGTTTCCGGCGGCGCGGGCGAAGCCGGGGGCTGATCAACCAGCATCGGCTACAGGGCGGCGTACAGCGCGGTCTCGAAGTCTTCATACAGCGCCAGCGCGGGTCCGGTGACGAACGGCAGAAACTGGCTGTAGATCGCGGCGGTGATCCCGGTCGTGCGATCGACCCAGAAGTGGGTGTTCAGCATCCCGGCCCAGGCGCCGCTGCCGGCCCGCCGGCGTCCCGGGATGTCTTGGGTGTTCAGCAACAGGCCGTACCCCCACTTGAACCCGGGTCCGATCGCGAACGTGTTGCTCGCCCCCGGATCGGCGGTCGTGATCTCGGCCGGGAACTCCAGATCGCCGATCTGATTGGTGAACGCCGCCTCGACGGTGCGCGGCTCGAGGATCTTCACCCCATCGGGGGACGTGCCGTCGCCGAGCAGCGCGCGCTGAAACTTGAGGTAGTCACGCGGCGTCGAGTACAACCCGTGACCGCCGGACCAGTATTCCGGATCCTGCGCCAGATCGAGGCCGGTGGCCGCCCAGGTCCCGTCCTCACCCAGGAGGTGCACCGGGGTCGAGTTGACACGCTGGGCGTCGGTCATGCGAAAGGCCGTCTGGTCCATTCCGAGCGGTCCGGTGACCCACCGTTCGATCGCCTCATCGAGCTTCAGCCCGCTCGCCGCCTCGATCACCTGGCCGAGCCAGTCGATGTTGATCCCGTACTCGAATGTCGTGCCCGGGTCGGCGATGAGGGGCGCCTTGAAGATCTCCTTGCTGCCCGACTGCACGTTCGGGACACCGGACGCCGCCTCCCACTTGACGATCTCGGCGTTCCAGAACCAGTAGGCCAGCCCGGCCGTGTGGGTGACCAGCTGCTTGACGGTCGCCTGGCTCGCCGGTGGCCGCAGACGGGGCTGGTCCCCGTCGAAGCCGTCCAGGACCTGGAGCTCGGCAAACCGGGGGCAGTAGCGCTGCACCGGAGCATCGAGGTCGAGCTTGCCCTGCTCCATCAGCGCCAGCGCCACGGCCGTGGTGACCATCTTGGTCATCGACCTGATCCGGTAGTGGGTGTCGATCGACACGAGGTCGCCCTCGCCGGCGACGCGCGGGCCGGCCGCGCCCTCGTAGACGACCCCGTTGCGATCGGCCGCGATGGCGCAGACGCTGGGAACCGCCCCGCTGGCTACTGCCCGCTCCAGGACCGCGTCGATACCGCTGGTCGTAGCCGTGCTCACGTCGGCTCCTCTCTCCTCACGGCGCGGCCAAGCTTGCCCGCGCCCGCTCGCAAACCATTATTGAAGTCCGGTGCCCGGCCGTCCAGACCACGCCGCCCTTCTCGCAACCCGCTCGGGCGCCACGCGGCGGCCCGAGAGCTCTTCGACGTAACGTTCTGCCGCGCCGGGAGACTGTTAGTCAGCTCACCTGGCATGCCAGAACCGCCGCACATACACTCGATCGATGCAACCGGCGCAGCCCAGCGATCAGCAGCTCATGGCCGGCCTGCGCGCCGGTGACGAGATGGCCTTCCGGACCTTGGTCAACCGGCACCACAACGCGATGCGGCGGCTGGCAGTGTCGCTGGTCGCCTCGCCGGCGATCGCCGACGAAGTGGTCCAGGAGACTTGGCTGGCGGTGATCCGCGGGATCGACCGGTTCGAGGAGCGCTCCTCGCTGAAGACCTGGATCTTCCGCATCCTCGTCAACCGGGCGCGCTCGCTCGGTGGCCGCGAGGCTCGGACCACCCCGTTCTCATCGCTGCAATCAGCCGGCGAGGACGAGGGGCCCACCGTCGACCCGGAGCGGTTCCTGTCCGAGGGCCACGCCTTCGGCGGATACTGGTCGGTCCCGCCGACGCGGTTCTTCGAGCTTCCGGAGGCGCGCGTGCTGGCGGCCGAGTCGGCCGAGCTGATCGAGCGGACGATCGGCGAGCTGCCCGCGCGCCAACAGCAGGTCATCCGGATGCGCGATGTGGACGGTTGGGGTTCTCAGGAGGTGTGCGACTGCCTCGGTCTGTCGGAGGCCAACCAGCGCGTGTTGTTGCACCGGGCGCGGGCCAGGGTACGCTCGGTGCTGGAAGCTCACTTCTCCGAGCTGGTGCACGCATGAGTTACGAAGACCTGCCGTGTCGCGATTTCGTCGAGCTGGCGACCGACTATCTGGAGGGGGCCCTGACGCCCCAGCAGTGCCTGGTCGTGGAGCGCCACCTCGCCTTCTGCGTCCCCTGCGTCGACTATCTCGACCAGATGCGGGCCACGATTCGCGCCACCGGCGGGTTGCGTGAGGAGGACGTCCCCGAGCCGGTCATGGAGTCACTGGTCGACGCGTTCAGAACGCTGCGGGCCGGCGACGGGCCCGGCGCGACCGAGTGATCCCGAGCGGCGCGCCCAGCGATCCGGAGCGGCGCGACCCGGGCGTCCTGGCGCGGAGCCGGCGCTCAATCTTCCAGTTGCAGCTCTGACCGCAGCCACCCGGCCTGCAGCGAGCGCTCGGCGCTGAACGCGGCGTCGTAGTCACAGCCCGCGCGCCTTCCGGCGGCCCGCTCGCCGGCGATCACCGCCGCCCAA
Source organism: Solirubrobacteraceae bacterium (assembly GCA_036502145.1). Lineage (GTDB taxonomy): Bacteria > Actinomycetota > Thermoleophilia > Solirubrobacterales > Solirubrobacteraceae > Palsa-465. Next base: position 75,232 of record DASXZB010000005.1, read on the forward strand.
TACCCCACCGCGGCGACGTGTCCCGCCGCCGAGAGCCTCTGGATCGAGCCCAGCAGCGGCTGCCCCTCCGGCCACTGCGCCACCGCCGCGTCGGCACGGCCGGCGCAGTCCGCCATGAACTCCGCGCGGGCCGCGTTGTCCCATCGCCTTACCGGAGCCAGCAGACGCGCGCGGGAAGCCACCACCGCGGCGTCGGCCGCGACGATCTCGCCGTCGAGCTCGACCATCCACAGCTCCGCACCGAGCCACGGCGGCAGCTGTGCCGCCGTGCAGGCATGGATCCCGTTCGTGCACAGGGCGATCGGACCGTGGGTCTGCACCCAGGCCCCCGGGCGTCCTTCGGTCGCGGGCGGCCACCGCCAGCGTGTGAACGGTGACCGGCCGTCAACCAACACCTTGTAGGCGCGCAATCGCTCCTCACCCTCGTTGTCAGACCCAACCCCTGTCGGTGGTGCGCGGAAGAGTCTAGCCTCGGGCTCCCGGTGGGAAGAGGCTCGAGGGGTCCGGGGCCCCGGTGATGGACGCTGCGAAGGGCTCGGTCGGCGATACTGAAAAAGCGATGTCGGGCGCCGAGTTTGGACTCGCCATTTCGGTATTTCTGGCCTGCACGGTGGAGGCCGTGGAGGCCCTGACCATCGTGCTCGCGGTCGGCAGTGCCCGGAGCTGGCGCTCGGCGCTGTATGGGGTCGGCGCGGCGGTGCTCTCGCTCGCCGTCCTAATCGCGGCGCTGGGGCCGGCCCTGACCGCCCTGCCGATCGGCGTCCTGCGCGTGGTGGTGGGCGGCTTGCTGCTGATCTTCGGACTTCAGTGGCTGCGCAAGGCGATCCTGCGCGCGGCCGGCCTGAAGGCGCTGCACGACGAGGCGGCGGCCTACGGGATCGAGACCGATCAGGCTCGCGCCGCCGGCGAGGCGCCAACCTCGGGCCTCGACGGCTACTCGTTCACGATCGCCCTGAAGGGGGTCCTCCTGGAGGGACTCGAGGTGGCGTTCATCGTGCTGACCTTCGGCGCCAACCAGCACCGGGTCGGCCTCGCCGCGATCGCCGCCGGAGTCGCGGTCGCGCTCGTCGCCGGCGCGGGCGTGCTGGCTCGCGCGCCCCTGGCCCGGGTCCCCGAGAACCTGATGAAGTTCGCGGTCGGCGTGATGCTGACCTCGTTCGGGATCTTCTGGAGCGCCGAGGGCGCCGGGACCAGCTGGCCCGGCGGCGACGCCGCGCTGCTGGCGGTCATCCCCGGCGTGGTGGCGGCCTCGGTGGCGATGATCGCCTGGCTGCGGGCCGGCGCCCGCGAGACTCCGCCGGTCAAGGCAACCGGATGAATCGCCTGGCCAAGGCCGTCTGGGAGTTCGTGGTCGGCGACGATTGGGTGACCGCCGCGGGCGTGGCCGTGGCGATCGGGCTGACGGCGGTGATCGCGTCGGCGGGCACCGCCTCCTGGTGGGTCATGCCGATCGCGGTGCTGGTCCTGCTCGCGGCGTCGCTGCGCCGACCGCGGTGACCGGGCGCGCCTGAGTGACCTCGAGCCCCTCGGGAAAGCGCGCCTGGATCACGAGCCCTCCATCCTGGCCCGCCGTGACGTCGAGCTCGGCGCCGTGGGCCTTGGCGATGGCGGCGACGATCGAGAGCCCGAGGCCCAGCCCGTCGCGATGACCCACGCGGTCGGGAGCCAGGCGCTGGAACGGTTGCAGTAGGCGCCCGATCTCCCCGGCCGGCACCAGCGGCCCGGTGTTGGCGACCACCAATGTCGCTCCCCCGTCCCGGATTCGCACTGCCACGGTCACGCTGCCGTGGGCCACGTTGTGGCGCAGCGCGTTCTCCAGGAGATTGCAGACCAGGCGCTCGATCAGACGGCGATCTCCGGACATCGGAGCGATCTCGAGCGAGACATCGAGGTCCAGGGCCCGCGCGGCGGCCTCCGACGCGTAGACCGGCAGCAGCTCGTCGACGACCGCGGCCAGGTCGAGGGACTCTCGGGCCTCGATCCCGCGCTGGCCCTGGGCCAGCGCGAGCAGTGCGTCGATCAGCTGCTCTTGCTGTTCGCTCTCCTCGAGCACCTGCCGACAGGTCGCCCGGAAGGTCTTGACGGTCGCGCGGGGGTCGCTGAGCACCAGCTCCAGCAGCGCTCGCGCTGCGGTCAGCGGGGTCCGCAGCTCGTGCGAGGCGTTGGCCACGAAGCGCCGTTGGGCATCGAAGGCCCCTTCCAGGCGCTCCAGCAATCCGTCGATCGTGTCGGCGAGCTCTCTGAGCTCATCGCGCGGGCCTTGCATGGCCAGCCGCTGGTCGAGGCTGGCCTCCGAGATCTGCTGGGCGGTGGCGGTCATCGTCCGCAGCGGCCGCAGTACTCGCCCAGCCATGAGCCAGCCCAGCAGGGTGGAGATGATGGCCATGATCGCCAGCGCGATCGCGGACTCGATCACCAGCTGGTGCAGGTCGGCGATCCGCTGCCCGGTGCCCACCTTGCTGACGACAGCGCGCCCGGCGCTCGAGCGCAGCGCCTCCTTGACGCGCGGGGGCAGCGCGACGGGAGGAGGCCCAACGTATTGGGTCCGGGCCCCCTTCAATTGAACGGCCTGGCGATCGAGGAACACGCCCGCCGGCCGGTTTGACACGTTGGCGCGCTCGACCAGCGTGTACGTGATCGCCAGCAGGGCGGCGCCGGAGGCCAGAAACAGGCCGCCGTAGAGCAGCGTCAGCCGCCAGCGAACGGTTGTCTTGGGGTGGCGCAGCCGGAACACCGCGGCGTGGCGCCTGGCGCGCAGGGTCATAGTGGGGGAATCGTCGGTGGAGGACCGATGCGATAACCGACGGGCGTGACCGTCTCGATCACCGGCGGGTCGCCGAGCTTAGCCCGCAGCCGGCTGACGGTCATCCGAACCGCGTTGGTGAACGGGTCGACTGCGTCGTCCCAGGCCCGCTCCAGGATCTGCTCGGTCGAGACGACCGCTCCCTGGGCACCGAGCAGGAGCTCGAGCACCGCGTACTCCTTGGGGCTCAGTGTCACCGGCTGTCCCGCCCTGGTGACGAGGCGCTGAGCGGAGTCGAGTTGCAGGTCACCGTGTACAAGCGTAGGGGGAAGCGGATGGCGCGAGCGGCGCGAGAGTGCGCGGATCCGGGCCACCAGCTCGACGAGGTGAAACGGCTTGGGGAGGTAGTCGTCGGCGCCGATGCCCAGACCCTCCACGCGATCCGCGACGGTGGCCGCCGCGGTCAGCATCAGCACCGCACTGGGACAGCCTGCGGCCACCAGCGCCCGACACACCTCGTCGCCGGGAACGCCGGGGAGATCGCGATCGAGCACCACCACGTCGTAGGTGATCAGGTTCGCTCTTTGCAGCGCCTCGGTGCCATCGAACGCCACGTCAACGGCCATGCTCTCGCGGCGCAGCGCGGTGGCCACGGTCTCGGCAAGCCTTGGATGATCCTCGACCACCAGCACCCTCATCCCGTGCTCCTCGCGCGCGCCGGTTCTTGTCGGTGGAGCGCCGGCGCGGGGCGCAGCCCGCGCCGGCGTCTGAAAGCCAGGATGGCGCATCGCCCATAACAGCGACATAACGGCGTTACCACCCTGTTAGTCGCCGCCCCGTACAACCGCTGGCGACGCTCATGTTCGCAGCTGAGGAGGCCAACGAGATGAACACGATGCAACCGATCATCGGACCACGGGGAGGCCGCCGCCGCATCCTGTCGGCGACGCTCGCGGCCCTGGGCTGCGCGGCGGCGATCGCCGGCTGTGGCGGCTCGAGTCCCGCTGACGCCACCGGCGCCACCACCGCGAGCGCGAAGCCCTCACAATTCGCCCTGGCGAAATGTATGCGGTCCCACGGGGTCCCGAACTTCCCCGACCCAAGCTCGGGCCCCGACGGCGGAGGGCTGTCGATCTCACGACCTGCGGGCGGGGGCGACACCTTGACCGTGAACGGTGTCACCTTGAGTGGGCCGGCGTTCCAGTCGGCGAGCAAAGCGTGCAAGCAGTACCTGCCGGGTGGCGGCGGGCCGCCGCCCCCGCTCACGGCGAGCCAAAAGCGCAAGGCGCTGGCGATGGCGCAGTGCATGCGCACCCACGGCGTCCCCAACTTCCCGGACCCCGACTTCAGCGGC
>DASXZB010000006.1:0-35166 GCA_036502145.1 Solirubrobacteraceae bacterium
CGTCACGCCCCACATCGGTGATAAGTGTGACGTGGTTGGCGTGTCCGGTGGTGAGTGCCTGCACGGGCGACATCGTCAGCGTGGTGCCGTTGATGATCGGCCCGATCGTGCCACCAGCCGTGGGATCGCCGACCTGTCCGCCGTCTGCCAACAGCGTCGCGGCCGGAACCGCGCGCAGGCACGCGGCGACGTCTGCGACATTCCCGCAACCGACCTTCGCGGCGAACCGCGCACCGGCCTTCTGCGCCTGCGCTTGGGTGTAGTAGCGCGACTTGCAGTCGGCCTTCGACCACACGATGTTGTTCTGGTAGTTGTAGAAGCCGCTGATGCTGATCGCCTTCTCGAACAGTCCGCCGGCGGTCGGCGAGGCGACCTGAGCACAGGTGCTCGCGCCACCGGCGGACTCCCCGAACACCGTGACGTTGCTCGGGTCACCGCCGAGCTGGGAGATGTTCTGCTGGACCCAGCGCAGGCCCGCCTGCTGGTCCTCCAACCCGTAATCGCCGGAATGCGGACCCAGCGCCTTGTCCGCCAGGAAGCCGAGAATTCCCAGCCGGTAGTTGACGTAGACGTAGACGACGTTGCCGGTGTGGACCAGATTGGACCCGTCGTCGGTACGAGCCTCGCCGATGAACCCGCCGCCATGGAACTCGAACATCACCGGGAGCTTCGCGCCGGGCTTCGTGCCCGCCGGGATCATGATCTTGACGTTGAGGCAGTCCTCACTTGAGTTGGCATGGGTGAACTGCGTGAACACGTTCGTGCATTCCACGGCCTCCTGCGTGCTGGCCAGCACGCCGCTCCACGGTGCGTGCGGCTGCGGAGGGCGCCAGCGCAGGCTGCCCACGGGAGCCGCCGCGTACGGGACGCTGAAGTAGGTCGTAATGCCGTCGGAGGTGACACCACACAGCGACCCCTTATCGGTTTGAACGGTCGTGTTGGCACTGCAGGCGGGACTAGTCGTCGAAGCCGCGTGCGATGACGCCGCATGCACGGCGCCGGCCACGGCCAGCGCCAACACGGCGGTTGCGAGAGGAACAGCCACCCTCGGACGCCTGATCTGAGATCCAAGACTCATAGAAACACTCACCTCACATTTTCTCGAGGCCCCGGCAGAAGAAGAGTGAGTCCTCGCCGGTGGCCCCGCACATAGATATTCGAGATGCGTAGACGATCACCGATCAACTTCGCCTCCGCCTATCCCCGGGACGCTGCGCGATGCCCCGATCGAGTTGGCTTACGGCGATCGCGGGCCAATCGAGCTCTCGCGCGAGCTGCTTGAGCCGGCGCGAGAAAGCTGACACGTCCTCGACGCGATCTCCGGTTGGGTGCTCCGCTCGCATGGGCTGCAGCGGCGGCGGCTTCCAGCGCAGCTTGCCCACAGGCGGCGCTGCATAGGGACTGTCCAGATAATCGGTCTGCCCGTTGGCGGTCACCCCGCACACCGGGCCGCTCACTGTCTGCACCAGCGTGTCCGGCGAGCAGGCCGCCGCAAGGACCAAAGTCACAGGCCAGGTCCGAAGATCGCCATACGAAACTCCGTTTACGCTGGTCCCGCCGTAGCGGGTACCCAACGAGCCACCAGACCAAACTTCCGTCGCCAAGCGCGCGCATTCAAACCCAAACAACTCCGCGAGGCCCCGACTCGGCAGGTGCTCGAGGCACCGCACACGCGCGGCCTGGGGCGGCCTACGTGACCGTGTAGCTGTTGAGGCTGCTGACCGTGCCGACGGGCGCGGCGGTGTTCGTGACCGAGATCTTGCCGGTGGTAGCGGTCGAGGGAACCGTCGCCTTCAGCTGCGTCGAGGACACGCGCGTGACCATGGTCGCGGCCACGCCGTTGAACTTGACCGTCGCGCCCGTCGCGAACCCCTTCCCGTTGATCGTCACGCTCGTCCCATACGGACCGCTCGTCGGGCTGAAGCTCGTCACCGACAACGTCGGCGTGAAGCTGCTCGGGCTGCACGGGCTCGGGCTGCAGCTCGCGGTACTCGCCGTCCCCGCCGCCGTCGTCACCGAGATCGCACCCCCCGCCGACGGCATCCCGTTCGGGACCGTCGCCTTGATCTGAGTCGCGGATACAACCGAGACCGACGGGGAGGGGAGCGAGCCAAACTTCACGCTCGCGCCCGGCACGAAGTTGGTGCCGTTGATCGTGACCGAGCTGCCGGTAGCACCGCTAGCAGGGGAGAATGAACGTATCGTCGGCACCGGGAGTCGGCCCACCACAGCGTTTCCGAAGTCGTCGGATGCGACGCAGAGTGCTGGGGTAGCGCAAGACACCGCGGCATCGTCGAGGGCTGAACCGAAGTTCCCCGGCAGTACGGACATGGGCCAGGATTGCGCGCCGCCGGTCGGGTTGAACGACGTGAAAGCATCGCCTGTGTACTGGTCCAGCGCGACGCACAACGTGAACGTCGCCGAGCGACACGAGACAGTAGTCAACGAGCCGTATTCGAGGTGCACTGGCAAGCTCCACGCCCCCGTCTTCGGGCTGGTCGAGGTCAAGACGTAGCCGGCGTTGTCCACGGCGACGCACAGCGACGTCGAGGGGCAGGAGACCGCCTCCAGGGTGTGGCCGTTGTCGATTGTCTTCGACTGCCATGCGCCGGTGGGGTTTGTCGAGTAGATCGCGTTGGGGCCGTCGACGATCACGCAAAGGGTCGTAGTCGTCGAGGGGGCGCACGAGATTCCGGAGGGAGTAGACGGGACGGTCGCGGTCGTCTTCCACGACCCGGGTGTTGATGTGTTCGAGGTCTTGGGAGTCTTCGAGGTGATCACGTTCCCCTGGCCATCGATTGCAACGCACAGGCTCGCTGACGAGCACGAGATCGCTTGAATCGGATTCCCGGACGCGCAGTCCGAACTGGTGCAGTCAACGTAATACCAGGGGGAGCTGTTTTGGTCGGTCGAGGCTGGGTCGGTCGAGGCCAGGATGTTGCCCACGAGGTCACCCACGATGCACAGCGACGTCGACGGGCACGCTACGCTGGTCATCGGAGTGCCTGAGCTGCCTTCGTAATCGGTGGCCGAGGGCTCGAGCCCCCAGTCGAACGAATTGCTCGGGTCCGTGCTGGAGAACGTGTAGACGCTCCCCGCGTTGTCCCCCGCGATGCACAACGCCGTCGACGGGCACGAAATTGACCGGAAGCTGTTGTGGCCGGTGACGTTGAACTGCGCCCACGCGTTATTGGCGTTATTTGGCTGGTTCGTGGTGAGCACGTCGCCGTTGCCGTCGACCCCGACGCACAACGACGTCGATGGGCACGACACGCCCGCGATGCTGCTGAAGGCGGGGTCGTGGTCAATGTAGTTTGCGGCCCAAGCCGTCGCGGGCCCAGTCGGATTTGTCGAGGTCACAACCTGCCCGCCGCCTGTTTGGTAGTTCTGGTCTCCCATCACGCAGACGGTCGTCGAGCTCGACTTGCACGACACGCTGATGGGCTCGCTGAAACCCGAGAAGTGGACCCCGTGCCACGCTGTCGACGTGCCAGCGGTGGGGTTGGTCGCAGTGATGATGTCGCCCCAGAAGTCGCCCGTCACGCACAGGATCTTCGAGGGGCACGAGATCGCGTGAAGGGGATGGGTGGTGTTCGCGTTGGCGAGCTTCCAGTCGCTGGCGACACCGCCGGTCGCGTTGGCCGAGCTGATCACGTTGCCGAGATCGTCCGTCGCCACGCACATCGTCGAACCCGGCGCGCACGAGACCCCGTGTAACTGCTTCGTTTTGCTGTCGACGAATGCCGGCGCCTTCCACGCCCCCGTCAGCGGACTGGTCGAGGTCACGACGTTGCCAGCGTTGTCCACGGCGACGCACAGGGATGTCGATGCGCAGGAAACGTGAACCAGGCCGTTGCCGGGGTCAATGGTTGTCGGCGTCCAGGTGGCCGCATCCGCCCCGGGGTTCGTGGAGGTGAACACCCTGCTATCGGCGGTGACCGCGACACATAAACCCGTCGATGGGCACGACACGCTGTATAGGACCGTGCTCGAATCCGCGATGGTCGTCTGAGACCACGAGTATTGATCCGTCGGGGTGGTTGACGTGACCACCTCGCCTCCATCACCGACCGCCACGCACAACGACGTCGACGGACACGACACGTCGCGCAACCCCGTGGTCAATACGAACGGCGGCGCCCAATCGGCCAACGCCGGCGCCGACCACGACAACGGCCCGGACGCAAACGCCGGCGAGCTCCCCACACATCCCATCACAACGAGCGCAAACGCGGCCGCCAGCAGCGCGCGCCTACGACCGATCCTGCGCAAGTGAATCCTGCTCATGTGCCCCATCGCTGATTCCGCTTCTCGCGGCGGCACCCCTGCAAAACCACCGTGAAACCCGATTGTCGCACGCCGCGGCGGCCGTGTCCATACGCCCGCTGCCCACTTCATCGAAGAGTCCTCAGTTCGAACGTGCCGCTCATTGCTGCCCTTTTCTCCTCGGGTTCGGCGCGAACGATCTCACGACCCGGTCGGCTTCGCATCGTGGTTCCGACCACGATCTTTCGGCGCGGCGCCTGAGATCCGCAGCCGGCGCCTCGGCCGCACCGAACCCTCGCGGCTACGGGCTTTAGATGTGGTACATCGGCGCCCCGGCCGACCGGATCTCTTGCTCGGCGACCGACGCGACCGTGGCTTCGGCGAGCACCGATGCGGCGGCCTGGGCGGCCTCGAAGAAGACTCCGGTGGAGCCGTTGCCGAGCTGGCCGTCGAGCAGCTCCACCAGCTCCAGGACCGTCACCCCAGCGGCCGGACGGGCGAAGCTGTAGCCGCCCTTGACCCCGCGCTGGGAACGCAGGACGCCGGCGCGCCGGAGTGTTGCGAACAGCTGCTCCAGGAACTGAACGGGAATCTGGCGGCGCCGCGCCAGTTCGGCGATCGGCACCGGGCCGGACTCCCCGTGGCGATAGAGCTCGACCAGGGCGCTCAGCGCATACGGGGACTTCGAGGTGATCGAGATCATCGCGTCCCGATCGTAGTGCAGCCGACTGCGGCCCGGCCTGGCCTGGGTCGGCCTAAATCCAGCCGCGCTCGGTCGCGATCAGCACGGCCTGGGCGCGATCCATCGCGCCAAGCTTGCCGTAGACGTTGTGCAGGTGGGTGCGGACGGTGCTCGTCGACAGACCAAGCTCGGTGGCGATCTGCTTGTAGACCATGCCCTTGGCCAGCCGGCGCAGGACCTCGATCTCGCGGGTCGACATCGGGCACGGATCGACCCGGCGCGGGCGCGTGCCGGTCGCCGGCAGCGGCAGCTCGTACATGACCGTGCGCAGGTTGGCGGGACCGACGCCGACGTTGCGAGCGACCGCCAGCAGCTCCGAGGGCGAAATGACGCCGCCGAGCACGTAGTGGGCGAGCATGTCCGCGAGGCGTACCAGCGCCGCCTCGCCCTCACCGTCCTCGGCGTGGTGGCGCTCGATCACGCTGGCGATAGACCGGGGCAGGCCCCAGCGGCGGGCCAGGACGCCGCCGACCAGCGCGTGGTCGACTCCCAGCTCGCGGCGCTCGCGCTGGATGCGCTCCTCGGGCGTGCGGGCCTCGCCGTGGACCTGCGCCGGGTATCCCGGATAGGCCTGGATCAGCACCAGCTTGCCGATGTCGTGCAACAGCGAGGTGACCATCAGCCGATCGCGATCCTCGTAGCCGATCTCACGGGCGAGCCGGTCGGCGGCCCGCTGGGTGGCGACGGCATGCAACCGGAAGCGCTCCGGGATCCCCTGCCAGACGGCGGTCCGCTCGAAGAAGTCAAACGTCCGCGCCCGCCGCGCGATCGCGTGGACCATTCTCGGCGAGAGCACCTCGACTCCGCTGACGGCGGAATCGACGCGGCCGGTCATCGCTCCGTCGACCTGGTTGGCGAGCCGCACGACGGTCACGGCCAGGGCCACGTCAGCCTCGACCGCGCCAACCACTTCGGCGGTGGAGGGTTCGCCATCCTCGAACAGGCGCAGTACGCGGTTGCGCGACTCGGCCAGCATCGGATAGGCCTCGAGCGCCTCGAATGCCGCCGTCAGCCGGCGCCCGTGCCCCTCGTTGTGGTGGCGCTCACGTGCCGCGTATGGATCGGTAGGTCCGGTTTTCACTGCCGCAAGTGTCGCCACCGTGCCTCGCTCATCCCGCTGCGCCCATTGCCTTTAGACGTTGCGCTTGCATTTGTCGATGTTCCCCCGCCATTGGCGCATCTATCGGCAAATATTCGATCCCGGTTTAGCGTGGCCCGCCGTTGTGTTCGTGATCGCCGCCGGCCCGGCTCAGCGCTCGGTCGATCCGGGACAGGGTTTCGTCGCGTCCGAGCAGGGCCACGCTCTCGAAGATACCGGGCGAAACGGTCTGTCCCGCGATGGCCACTCGCACGGGCTGAAACACCTTCCCGGGCTTCAGCCCGGTTCGCTGGACCACCCCGCGCAGGGCGGACTCCACGGTGGCGGCGTCAAACGGCTCGGCGGCGGCCAGGGCGTGGCGGGCCTGGGCGAGCGTCTCGGCGCCGCCGTCGCGGCAGATGGTCTTCTCAAACGCGGCCGGATCGTCGACCGGACCATCGAAGATGAACGACACCAGCGGCCAGAAGTCGGCCAAGGTCTGGATCTTCTCCTCCGAGATCGCTACCGCCTCGCGCAGCCCCGCGCGGCCGGTGAACTGCTCCAGACGGCGGGTCAGCTCGTCGGTGCCGAGCGCCCTCAGGTAGTGGCCGTTCATGTGACGAAGCTTGCGCTCGTCGAAGACCGCGGGGTTTTTCGATACGCGCTCCAGGCGAAAGCGCTCGGCCAGCTCCGGCAGCGTGAAGTACTCCTCGTCGGAGGCGAAGCCGGCGCCCAGCAGCGCCGTGTAGTTGTCGACCGCCTCGGGGAGGTAGCCGCCGTCCCGAAGCTCCTGCACCGAGGCGGCACCGTGTCGCTTTGACAGCTTGCGGCCGTCGGGACCGTGCAGCAGCGGCAGGTGCGCGTACACCGGTGCCTTCGCGCCGAGCGCCGCCAGCACCAGCAGCTGCTTGGGCGTGTTGGAGAGGTGGTCCTCCCCCCGCACGACGTGGGTGATCCCGGCGTCGAGATCGTCGACCGCGACGGCGAAGTTGTAGAGCGCCGAGCCGTCGGCGCGAGCGATCACCGGATCGTCGAGGTTGGCGTTCGGAAACGAGGTCTGACCGCGGATCACGTCATCGACCACCGTGACGCCCGAGTCGGGTACCCGCAGCCTGACCGCTCCGGACGTCTCGGGCTCGCCGCGGAAGCCCCGCTCGCTGCCGTGGCGGGCCTTGAAGGCCTTGACGTCCTCGGCGGTGGCCTGGGAGTGGTAGGCATGCCCGCTTTCGATCAGCTGGAGCAGCACTTCGGCGTGGCGTGCTGAGCGGTCGGTCTGGAAGATCGGACCCTCGTCCCAGTCCAGCCCGAGCCAGCGCAGAGCGTCGAGGATCTGCTCGACGTTCTCAGGCGTCGAGCGCTCGCGGTCGGTATCTTCGATCCGCAGCACGAGCGTTGCGCCTTGACCGCGCGCGAGCAGCCAGTTGTAGAGCGCGGTCCGGGCGCCGCCGATATGCAGCGCCCCGGTAGGGGATGGAGCAAAGCGCACTCGCATGGTCAAGTTCAAAGGATGCTAATCGGCGCCCACGTATCGCCTGCCGGTGGGCTCGCCAACGCCGTCGGGCGAGGCGCCGAACGCGGCTGTCAGGCGATCCAGATCTTCAACCAGTCGCCGCGGATGTGGCGTCCCACCGCCTACGGCGAGGACGACTTCGCCGCCTTCAAGGAGGCGATGGCGCCGAGCCCGATCAAGGCGGTTCTGATCCACGCCGTATACCTGCTCAACTGCGCCTCCGAGGATCGCGAGATCCGTGACAAGTCGCGCCGCTCGCTGATCCAGTCGCTGCGAGTGGGCGATGGGATCGGAGCCACCGGTGTGGTGCTGCACCCCGGCTCGGCCAAGCAGGGCGACGTCGGCGAGGCGATCAAGCGGGCCGGCAAGGTGATCGGCGAGGCGCTGGGCGAGTCGGCGGGCTGCCCGCTGCTGCTCGAGGACACCGCCGGAGCCGGCGGCACCCTGGGTCGCTCGTTCGAGGAGCTCAGCGAACTGATCGCGGCCGCCGGCGGCGAGGATCGGATCGGAGTCTGCCTCGACTCCTGCCATCTGCTCGCCTCGGGCTACGACATCCGAACCGCGGCCGGACTGACCGACACGCTCGACCGGTTTGACCGGGTGACCGGGCTGAGCCGGCTCGGCGGCCTCCACCTCAACGACTCCAAGACCCCGCTGGGATCCAACCGCGACCGCCATGCCAACGTCGGCCAGGGCGAGCTCGGGGAGACGGGCTGCGCCGCGTTCCTGTCGGAGCCGAGGTTCGAGAAGCTGACCTGCGTGCTCGAGACCCAGGGCCCCGACCGGCAGGGACCGTCCCCTGAGGAGATCGAGCTCTGCTTCGCGCTGCGCAAGCGCGGTAAGGCGGCGCGCAGCCGCAACGCCCGCCGCCGCAAGGCCAAGGCCCCGGCCAAATCGTAGGCGCCGGCAGGCCGGGTTCACGGGTCGGTGGCAAGGCGCCGGTGAAGTCGACAAACAGATAGCGTGCGCACTCGATGAGTCCCCGCGCTGGCACCGCCAACGCGCTCGTGGTGTTCGGCATCACAGGCGACCTGGCCCGGAAGATGACGCTGCGGTCGCTGTATCGCCTCGAGCGGCGCAACCTGCTGAAGTGCCCGGTGATCGGCGTGGCCGCCGAGCCGTGGACCGTCGAGCACCTCCGCGAGCATGCCCGCGAGGCGATCAAGGCCAGCGGCGAGCTGTTCGACGAGACCCTGTTTCGCCGCTTCGCCAAGCGCCTGGCCTACGTGAGCGGCGACTTCGCCGACGAGCAGACCTACGCCAAGGTGGCCACGGCGATCGGCGACGCCGACGATCCCGTCTTCTACCTCGAGATCCCACCGTCGCTGTTCGAGACAGTGGTGGCCGGCCTTTCCCGGGCCGGCCTGGTCCAGGGTGGCCGGCGCGTGCTGGTCGAGAAGCCCTTCGGTCACGACCTGCGGTCGGCTCGCACCCTGGCACGCCAGCTGCACCGCTACGTGGACGAGTCGCAGCTGTATCGGATCGACCACTTTCTCGGCAAGCTCGGGTTGGAGGAGTTCCTGTACCTGCGCTTCGCCAATTCCACGCTCGAGCCGATCTGGAACCGCAACCACGTCGCTTCGGTCCAGATCACGATGGCCGAGAGCACCGGCGTCCAGGACCGCGGCCACTTCTACGACCCGGTCGGCGCGTTGCGAGACGTGGTCGTCAACCACCTGATGCAGCTGCTGGCCTCGGCGGCCATGGAGCCGCCCGCGGGCGGCGACCCCGACAGCTACAAGGACGCCAAGGCCGCGGTGTTTCGCTCGATGGAGGCGGCCGACCCCAAGCACTACGTGCGAGGTCAGTACGAGGGCTATCGCAAGATCGAGGGGGTCAAACGGGGGTCCGATACCGAGACCTACGCGGCGCTGAAGGTCTCGGTCGAGAACTGGCGCTGGTCGGGGGTTCCGTTCTTCATCCGCACCGGCAAGCGGTTGCCGGTGTACCAGACCGAGCTGCGCCTTGTGTTCAAGCCGCCGCCGCGGCTGCCCTTCATCCACGGTTCGCGCAAGCGCGCCGAGCCCAGCCAGCTGGTGTTCAGGATCGATCCCGACACCGGCATCGAGATGATCCTCGACGCCCAGCGCGCCGATACCCCGGGGCAGACCGGCGTCGAACTCGAAATGGAGTTCGCTAAGGAGGGCGTCGAGGCGCCCACCCCCTACGAGGTGCTCCTGCACGCCGGGATCATCGGCGACAGCAGCCATTTCACCCGCCAGGACAGCATCGAGGAGACCTGGCGCGTCGTCCAGCCGCTGCTTGACTCGCCGCCTAAGACGCTGCCCTACGCCCAGGGATCCTGGGGCCCGGCCGCGGCCAATGATCTGCCCCGTGGCTACGGCGGCTGGCGCCGGCCCTGGCTGCCCGGCTAACGCCGGCCTGGGGTAGCTTCACCTCCCAGCGGGTAGTCCCTCACCGCCCGCCCCGCAACCTGAGCGCAGAGGAGCCAGACCGTGAGAATCAGCCTAGGGAGCATCATCTGGTTGGTGATCGGAGTGCTCGTCGCCTCCGCCCACCACTACCTGGCCCATGTCGCGACATTGAAGGCGGTCGTCTCGGCCGGGCTGGCGATCATCCTGTGGCCGCTGTTGCTGCTCGGGATCAACCTGCACGTGCACTAGGGGCCGCCCGGGTCGGATTGGCGGCGGCCGCGGCCGGCTACGCGAAGCCGGCAGCAGCGGCCGGCTACGCGACGCCGGCGGCAGCGGCGGCGGCGGGATCCGACGCCGCGGCAGGCTCGGACGCCACGGCACTGTCGGACGCCACCGCACTGTCGGACACCGCGGCGCCGTCGACCAGCGCCGACCCGAACAGCGCCACGAGCTCGGCGTTCAAGCCGGCGCTGCGCTGGACCCGGAAGCTCGGGCCCAGCTTCAGCCGGCGGGCGCCCACGCTCGTCTTGAGCTCGACCACCACATCGCAGTCCCCGGGACAGCCGGCCAGCAGATCCCTGAGGTCGCCGAGCGCGGTGGCGGGCAGCGCCGTCGCATCGAGCCGCAGCCGGAGCGGGCTGGGGGCCAGCACCGGCCTGGCGGCCTGGGCCTGGGCCTTGGCCACCTCCTCCGGTGTCGGCTCGAAGCGCTCAACCTGCTGAGCCACCACGCAGGTCTTGTCGCGGTCCTTGTGGTCGACGCGGCCCCGGACCAGGACGATCGAGTCGGTCGCCAGAGCGTCCTCGGAAGCGGTCAGCGCCTTGTCGAAGACGATGATCTCGACCGACGACTCGAGGTCGTACAGGGTGGCGAACATCATCCAGTCGCCCTTCTTGGTCTTGATCCGCCTGGCCTGGGTGACCATCCCGCCGATCGTCACCCAGTCGCCGTCGCGCCGCGCCGACAGCTCGCCGAGGGTGCTGTCGGAGCGAGCACGCAGCGCCGCGCCCACATCCTTGAGCGGATGAGCCGAGATGAACAGCCCGATCGACTCCTTCTCGGCCGCCAGCAGCGCCGAGCGGCTGAACTCCTCGCTGGGGATCGGCGCGTGGCTGGGGGCGGCGAACGCGGCCGCGGCGGCGTTGTGACCGCCCCCGCGGTCACCGGCATCGCCGAGCCCGAGATCGAAGATCGACCCCTGCCCTATCAGCGCGTCCTGCTGGGCCTTCTGGCCCGCGCTCTGAGCCTGCTCGAGCACCGACAGCATGCCCTTGCGGGAGTCGCCGGTCGAGCCGAACGCGCCGCACTTGATCAACGCCTCGATCGCCTTCTTGTTCACGGCCCGGTGGTCGATGCGCTCGCAGAAGTCGAACAGGCTGGTGAACGGCCGGGCGGGCGAGTCGTACTCTCCGCGCGCTCGCTTGATTGCCTCGACGGCCTGGTAGCCGACGCCCTTGACCGCGTCGAGGCCGAAGCGGATGTTCCCGTCGACGACGATGAACTCGTGATCTGAGAGGTTGACGTCGGGCGGCAGGATCGCGATCCCCATTTGCTCGGCCTGGGAGACGAAGAACGGGACCTTGTCCTTGGTGTCCATGACCGACGAGATCAGCGCCGCCATGAACTCCGCCGGGTAGTTCGCCTTCAGCCAGGCGGTCCGGTAGGCGATCAGCGCGTAACAGGCCGAGTGGGACTTGTTGAAGCTGTAGTCCGCGGACCGCTCGTTGGCCGTCCACAACCATTCGGTCACCGACTCGCTGGTCCCGGACGCCCGGCAGCCGGCGAAGAACTCCGGCTTGAGCCTGGCCATCGCCTCGCGGTTCTTCTTGCCGATCGCCTTGCGCAGGTCGTCGGCCTTGGCGCCGCTGAAGCCGGCGATCTCCTTGGAGATCTGCATCGCCTGCTCCTGGTAGACGATCACGCCGTTGGTCGACTCCAGGATCGAGCGCAGCCGCTCGTCGGGATAGGAGACGGCCTCGGGGTTGTGCTTGCCCCGGGTGTAGGTGGGGATCTGCTCCATCGGGCCCGGGCGGTACAGCGCATTGAGCGCGATCAGGTGCTCGAGCTCGCTCGGCCGGACCTTCTTGAGAGTCTCACGCATCCCCTCGGACTCGAACTGGAACACGCCGATCGAGTCGCCCCGCGCCATCATCTCGTAGGTCTTTGCGTCATCGAGCGGCAGCGTGCTCATGTCGGGCCGCTCGCCGGTGGAGCGCTCGATGATGTCGAGCGCGTCCTCGATCACGTCGAGGTTGCGCAAACCGAGGAAGTCCATCTTCAGCAGGCCCAGCTGCTCCACCGGCTTCATCGAGAACTGGGTGACGGTGCGAAATACCCGCTCGCCGTTCTCGTCGGTCCCGGCGTCCGCGATCTGGAGCGGCAGGATGTCGGTCAGCGGCCGGTCGGAGATGACGACGGCGGCGGCGTGGATCGACGAGTTGCGGACGATCCCCTCCAGGCCCTGGGCGACGTCGACGATCGACTTGGCGGTCCCGTCGCGGTCGACCTCGCCGCGCAGTGGCTGGCCGGACCGCAGGCACTCCTCGAAGCTCGGCGGCCGGCCCATGATCGGGTCCGGGATCAGCTTGGCCAGGCGGTCCCCGACGCCGTAGTCGTGGCCGAGCACGCGGGCGGCGTCGCGGGTGGCCGCGCGCGGAAACATCTTGCCGAAGGTGACGATCTGCGCGACCGCCTCCTTGCCGTACTTCTCGGTGACGTAGCGGATCACGCGTTCGCGCCCGCGCACCGAGAAGTCCATGTCGATGTCGGGCATCGACACCCGCTCGGGGTTGAGGAAGCGCTCGAACAGCAGCTCGTAGCCCAGCGGGTCGAGGTCGGTGATCTGAAGCGAGTAGGCGACGATCGACCCGGCCGCCGAACCGCGGCCGGGTCCCACTGCGATCCCGGAGTCCTTGGCGTACTTGACGAAGTCCCAGACGATCAGGAAATAGGCGTTGAACCCCATCCGGTCGATCACGCCCAGCTCGTAGTCGGCCCGCTCGCGCGCCGGTGCCGGCACCGGGTCGCCGTAGCGGCGGCGCAAACCCTCGTCGACCAACGTCCGCAGGTACTCCCCCTCCCCCTCGCCGGCGGGCGTCGGGTAGCTGGGGATGAGCTGGCGGCCGAGCTCGAGCTCGACGTCGCAGCGCTCGGCGATGTCCAGCGTCGAGGCGATCGCCTCCGGCCACTCGGCGAACGACCGCGCCATCTCCTCGCTGGAGCGCAGGTAGAACTCATTGGTGTCGAAGCTGATCTTGGGCTGGCTCAGCGTCGACTTGGTCTGCACGCACAGCAGGGCCGCGTGGTGGTGGTAGTCCTCGCGCCGCAGGTAGTGCACGTCACCGGTCCCCACCAGCGGCCGCCCGACCTCCCGGGCGATCGCCACGATGCCCTCGTTGACCTTGTCCTGGGCGCTCAAGCCGTTCTTCTGGACCTCGAAGTAGACGTCGTCGGCTCCCACGGCGTCCATCAGCGTCCTGGCGTGCGCTCGGGCCTCGCCGGGACGATCGTCGAGCAGGTGCTGGCAGAAGCGCGATTGCAGGCAGCCGGTGAGCGCGATCAGACCCTGGCCGTGAGCGGCCAGCTGCGCCATGTCGACCGCCGGCTTGCCGCGCTGGTACCCCTCCAGGAAACCGGCCGAGGAGAGCTTGACGAGGTTGCGGTAGCCGACGGCGTCGGAGGCCAGCAGCGTCAGGTGGAAGCGGTCAAGCCGCCCGGGGCCGCGGCGGGCGTGGTCCTCGACGACGTAGACCTCGCAGCCGATGATCGGCTTGACGCCGTGCTTGCGACAGGCGGTGAACAGCTCGACGGAGCCGTTCATCACGCCGTGGTCGGTCAGCCCCAGGGCGGGCTGCCCGAACGACGCCGCGCGCTCCGCCAGCGCCTCGATCTTGCAGGCCCCGTCCAGCAGGGAGTACTCGGAGTGGACATGGAGGTGGGCGCAGGTCGGGGTCATGGCGGCGTCAGCAATCCTCGTCGAAGACGACGGGGACCACCTCTTCGAGGATATGCATCGCGGCGGACGCCGTGGGGGGTCGGGGCGGGAGCCCCCGAGGTTTCAGTCGCTCTGTGCGCGCTTGATCCACGTGCGCGGCCGGGAGGCCCGGAGGTTTCAGTCGCTCTGAGCGCGCTTGATCCACCTGCGCGGTCGGGAGCCCCGGAGGTTTCAGTCGCTCTGAGCGCGCTTGATCCACTTGCGCAGCAGGGCCAGGGGCCATTCCTCGCCAGTGACCGTGACCTCCCTGGGCCGTTCACCGGCGATCGCCAGCGCCACCGAGTCGGCGGGACCGGAGATCGTGGCCGCGATCCCACTGGCGGGGGCCTCGGTCGTGATCTGCACCGGAGCACCGTCGCGGACCAGGAGATACACCGTGGGCGATCCGCCGGCCCGGTAGCCGACCGCGAAGCTCTCGCGCCCGGTCCAGGCGGGGTCGATCATCAGCGCGGCCAGCCGCAGGGCAAGCTCGGGCTCGAACCGCACCCCGATGCGGTGCAGGCCGTGCAGGTCAAGCCGCACCCCGACCAGCGAGCGCAGCGCCGCCAACCGATCGCGCCGGCCTCGCACTCGGGCCACACCGCGACCGAAGCGCCGGCGAAGCGGGCCGGCGATCAGCATCCGGGCGATCGCCGCCGGGTCGCCGAGCACCTGGAAATCGACCTCGTTGCGCGGCCGGGGGCCGTCGGCGTGGCGGATCACCGGCGCCCCGTCGCGGGCGGTGACCTGAGCGCAGCCCCGTCCGCTCCCGAACACCAGGTCATAGGCCACCCGCTCGGAGTAGGCCTCGCGCTGGGCGGGGAGCAGCTCCACCAGCAGCCGGCCGGCCAGCCCGGGGTCGGTGTGGGCGAGCCGGTCCCAGATCGGCTCCAGCCACGCCCGGCTCGTCCGCTCGGCCTCCGGGATCCGAACGGCGGCGGGAGCGCCCGCCGGAATGCCCTCCGCGGCGCCGAGCGGTTGGGGCGCGATCGCGTCCCGCAGCCGCTGCCGGGCGTCGTTGAGGCGCTCGGGTTCGACCACATCCCGCGCGCTCTCGGGCTGCGGCTCACCCGACGCCAGGGGCGTCGCGGTGCGCAACTGCTCGAGCGCCCGGCGCAGCTCCGCGATCGCGTCGTGGGCGGCTCGCGAGCGCTCGGCGCTGCCACTGGCCTGCGACGAGAGCTCGGCGGCGCGCTGCTCAGCGGCTTTCCTCGCCTCGCGCTCGCGCTCGAAGGCCGCCCGCAACCCGTCGAACTCCTGGCGCAGCCGCGCCAGCGTGTCGGCAGTGCGCCGCTCGATCAAGCCCCGAGCGGCCAGGCTGCCCTCAGCGTCCAGCAGCCTGACCCGCAGGGCGGCCTCCGACGCCGCCCGGGTCTCGAGCTCCCGACGCAGGGCGGCGACGAGCTCATCGCCTACTCCGCCGCCGGCAGCGGCAGCCGTGGGCGCCCGGGCCGGAACCGCGGCCGCCCGGGCCGGCACCGCGGGCGGCTCGGACGGCACTCGCGACGCCGTGCTCGCCCGGCGGGCGAGCAGCCGGTGCTCGAGGCTCAGTCGCTCGCGCTGACCGGGGGACGGCGCCGCGACCCCGGCGCCGGTCACCTCCTCCGACGCCGCCTCAGCCGGCGGGCGGCTCACCGCGCCCGAGGCCTGTTCGGCCCGCTGGCGCGCCGCCGTGGCCGCCGCGGCCACCTGCTCGGCCTCGTCGACGCGTCGCCGCGCGGTCTCCAGCGCGCCCTCCAGCCCACGGACGCGCTCCTCGGCGGCGGCCAGCTCGCCGAGCGTCTCACGGGCCCGCTCGGCGTCTCTGCCCCGGGCTGCGAGCTGGCGCGCCAGGTCGCGGCGCTGCGCCTGCGCGGCGTGGGCCCGCTGTTCGGCGGCCCGGCGGCTCAGCTCCCGCTCTGACAGCTGGCCCGAGAGCTGCTGGGCCTCGAGCTGGGCGGCGGCCAGCTGCCGCTCCAGGCTCTCCACGCGCGCGGTCAGCTCGAGGGTGGCCTCTTCGGCCTCCCGGGCGCGACGGCGGGCGTCCTCGGCGGCCAGCTCCGAGCTCTGCGGGCTCGCCCCCACGGCCGCCTGATCGACCTCTTCTGCGCCCGAGGTCTCGCCGGCAGCCGGCTCGGGCGTAGGCTCGGGCTCCTGCTGGCCCGGCGGCTCCACGGCGGCTGGCAGCGGAACCACCACCGCGCCCAGCTGGAGCCAAGTCCGTCCTCCCAGCTCCGGGGCCAGGGCGGCTGGAACGGCGAAGCTGATCCGCCACATCCCGGGCCCGATGCCGGTCACGCTGGGCGGTTCGGGCATCGCCGGAAAGCGAAATCGCCGGCCGGCGGCCTCGACCACCAGGATCGGCTGCGCGCTCCAGGCTGGGCGCCGCCGCCGCCAGCGCCCGGTGACGCGGACGGTCAGGTTCTCGCCGCCCTCGGCGATCCACTCCACGGTTTCGATGCCCAGCATCGAGGACACTCCGGGCGGGTCGTTCATCTCGCCGACGAAGTTATGTCTCCGGGCGGACGGACGCACCCGTCCGCGAACTCCGGGCCGGCCCTAGCTGCCGTCGCGAAGCTGCTCGGCCAGCGACCTGGCCTCGGCCAGCAGCCGCTGCGCCTCGCCGAGCTCCCCGCCTTCGGCAGTCACCCGCTCACGGGTGGCCGTGAGCTCGGTGCCGACCCGCTGGAGCTCGGCGCGCAACCCCGCGACCTCGGACATGGCGGCGTCGCGGGCGACGGTGGCGGCGGCCAGCTCCTCGCGCAACCGGGCTGCCTCGGCCCCCCGGCGATCGGCCGCGGACTGGGCGCCGGCGAGCTGCTCCCGTAGGGACGCGGCCTCGCCGGCCCGCTCGTCGCGGACCGCGTCGAGCTCGGCGCGGTGGCGCGCGACGGCGGCGGTGAGCCGCTCCAGCTGGCTGCGCAGCTCCTGCTGGGTCGCCTCCAGCGCGGCCTGGGTGCCACTGCGTGACTCGACCTCGGACCGGGCGTCGGAGAGGCTGCCGCGCAGCCGCACCGTCTCGGCGGTTTGCTGCTCGAGCTCGGCGTGCAGCGCGGCCACTGTCTCCTTGAGCAGGAGGTCGGCCAGCGGTCCGGAGCGCGGCGGCTCGGCGTTGGGGTCGCCCACCGGCGGTGGCGGGGGTGGCGGTTCCACGTCCGCAACGCGCGGCGGAGGTTCCGGGGGCGGCAACGGCTCCGAGGGCGGCAACGGTTGCGCGGACGGCAACGGTTGCGCGGACGGCAACGGCTCCGCGAGGGCCGCAGCGTCCCCCGCCGGCGGCACCGGGATCACCGAGCTGCCCAGCCACAGGGCGGCCTGGCCGTCATGGCGCGGCTCGGCCCAGCCCGGGAGCGTGAAGCTGGCGCTCCAGCCCTCCGAATCCGAGGACTGGGAATCCCGGGTGGCGGGGAAGCGGTGACGGCGTCCCCGGACCTGCACCACGAGCAGCTCCTCCTCGTCGACCCGCGCCGGGTCCAGCCAGCGACCGCTGAGGCGCAGGACGACTGTGTCGCCATCGGCCCGTGAGCTCTCGATCCGGGCGATCTGGAGCGGCATCCCGCCTGTGGCGCGGTCTCTCATGCCAAGGATTCGCCCCGCAGCGTACCGTCGCCGACGGCGGCGTCAGTCAGAAATTTCGGCCTTCGCCGGGTTTTGCCGGAGCGGCCCGGTGCCGCACCGACACCGCCGGCGCGGCTAGCGCCGGTGGCTAGGAGTCGCCGGTGGCCTGCTGGCGCCCGGCCAGGACCGCGCCGGCAACGACCGTGGCGGTGAGCCCCGCCAGCGCCACCTTGGCCTTGGTGGGGTCCACGCGACGGCGGATGTAGAACTTGGCCCCTTGCCAGATGAGGAAGCCGAGAAGCTTGTAACCCATAGGCCTCGATGCTACCCCGGTTGGCCGGCCTCACCACAAAATCCACTCATTCGTGCCTGAGCCGCCACGCCATCCGGGACTGCAGCGACCACAGCTCGATGAAGCCCGGGGAGGCGGCCTGTGAGAACAGGCCCCCCGACTCCGAGAACGTCGCCAGCTGCGGGTCGTAGACGGCGTTGGGCGAAGAGCGGGTGACCACCCGCGCCGAGCCCTTGTAGAGCTTGATCTGAATCGTCCCCGTCACCTGGGCGTTGACGGCCTCCATGTAGGCGTCGAGGTCCGTGCGAGCGGGCTCCCACCACAGCCCCGCGTAGACCAGGTACGCCCACCGCTGGTCCAGCGAAGGCTTGAGCTGGTTCTGGTGAATCGTTCCGACCAGCTTCTCGAGCTCCTGATGGGCCAGCAGCAGGATCGCCGCCGCCGGGACCTCGTAGATGTCTCGCACCTTCAGGCCCACGATCCGGTCCTCGATGTGGTCCACGATTCCGACTCCGTGGCGGGCGCCGATCGCGGCGGCGCGGTCCAGCAGCGCCACCAGGCCCAGCCGCTCGCCGTTGAGGGCCACCGGCACGCCGCGCTCGAACTCCACCGTGACGTGCTCGGGCTCGTCGGGCGCCTCCTCGGGACGGGTCACCAGCTGAAAGACGTCGTCTTCGGGGGCGTGGTCGAGATCCTCGATCCAGCGTCCCTCGCTGGAGCGGCCCCACAGGTTGTCGTCGATCGAGTAGGGGGCCACCTCGGCGCCGCCTTTGACCGGGATGCCGTGCTCGCGAGCGTACGCTGCCTCCTCGTCGCGACCCATCCGCCAGGTCCGGACCGGCGCGATCACGCGCAGCTCCGGAGCCAGCGTCGCGATCGTGGCCTCGATCCGCACCTGGTCGTTGCCCTTGCCGGTGCAGCCGTGGGCGATCGTGTCACACCCGCTCAGCCGCGCGTACTCCACCGCCAGCTTGGCGATCAGCGGCCGCCCCAGCGCCGTGAACAGCGGGTAGCCGAGGCCATAGATCGCATTGGCCTTGATCGCCGGGAGCACGTACTGATGCGCGAATTCCTCGCGCGCGTCGACCACGTGCGCCTCGACCGCGCCGATCTGCAGCGCCTTGCCCTTGACCACGTCGTAGTCCTCCCCGGGCTGGCCGAGGTTGATCGTCAGCGCCACCACCTCGGCCTGGTAGCGATCCTGGATCCACTTCAGCATCACGCTGGTGTCGAGCCCGCCGCTGTAGAGCAGCAGCACCCGGCGGACCTGATCGGGGTCGGCTAGATAGCTCGCGGTGGCCTGAAAGCCGGGGTCGACGACGAGCGGCGCGCGGGGGTGCGAGACGGGCTCGGTCATGGGTGGGAAATCTAGCCCCGGGGCCAAACGAACGTGGCCTTGACGAGCTCGCGCTGCTCAGGCGAGGCCAGCGCGGTGAACCGCTCGGCGAACTCCCCCCTGGCCACCGCCTCGTCGTGCTGGAGGCGGTCGACCAAGACCCCCATCGCCATCAGCGCCGCCGGCCCCCGGGGGAGCTGCGCCACCTCTTCGGCCAGCGAGCGCAGGAGCCCGATCTGCACCTCGCGGTCCTGGTGTCGTCCCAGCACATCCTGGAGCGACTTCAGCGAGCGCACCAGCGGGTCCACGACCTCCGCCGCAAACAGCTGCACCCCGAACAGCTCCAGCATGTAGCGCAGCTCCTTGCCCTTCTTGCGCAGCTCGTGGTAGGCCTGGGGATCGCTGTCGGGATCGATCGCGCTCCCCAACCGCAGGACCCGCTTGTAGACCCGGCGGATCCGGCGTCCGGCCACCTCGCCGATCGGCCGTCCCGCCGCCGGGCGGTCGTCGACGGGCCGCCCGACCAGCCCGTCGAGCAGCAGCTCCCAGTCCGCCAGCAGCTCGACGTTGCGCTGCGAGCACAGCGCCCTGGCCGCCTCCCCGCGCGCCGTCATCCGCCAGTGGCCGAGCACCTGCCACAGCGGATCGAGGTCGGAGCGCATCGGTTCCGGAACCATGGCCCGCATCGCCTCGAACTCCTGCACGTACACGTCGAGGTCCCGGGCCTCGCCGGTGACGCGCTGCAGCCAGCGAAACTCGGCCCGGAAGCCGGGTAGCTCGAGCTCCGGGAAGATCCCCGAAAGCTGGCGCTGCACGGTCCGCGAGCGGCGCACCGAGATTCTCAGCTGATGCAGGTACTCGGGATCCTCACCCACCAGGGCGCCGTCGAAGTTCGCGCGGATCGTGCCGAGCAGCTCCCGGAGCACCATCGCCGCGGCGGCGTCGGCGCGCTGGTCGGGCGCGAGCGGGACCGAGACCTTCGCTGACCGGACCCCGCTCACGACGGCACCCTCACCCCAGCAGCTCGCCGAGCCGGTGCAGGGCCTCGTCGATCTCGGCCTCCGAGACCACCAGGGGCGGCTCGAACCGCACCGTGGCCGGGCCGGTGGCGTTGATCACCAGGCGCTGCTCGAGCAGAGCCCGGCGGGCCAGGTCCGGGGCGGCGATCCCCTCCCCCAGATCGGCTCCCACCATCAGCCCGCGCCCGCGCACGCGAGCCACCCCCGGCAACGCCTCCAGGCCCAGACGAAGCCGTTCCCCCAGGACGCGAACGCTCTCGAGCAGCTCCGGATCCGAGCACACCTCGAGCGCCACCAGCGCGGCCGAGGCCACCAGCGGCCCGCCCGCGAACGTGGAGCCGTGGTCTCCGGTCTGGAATACGTCGGCCAGCGCTGGGCCGGTGACCAGGGCCCCGGCCGGCAACCCGCCGCCCAGCGCCTTGGCGCTGGTCAGCGCGTCGGGCACCACACCGGTCTGCTGATAGGCCCACAGGGTCCCGGTGCGCCCCATCCCGGTCTGGATCTCGTCGAAGATCAGCGCGGCCCCGTGCGCGTCGCAGGCCGAGCGGGCCGCCTGCAACAGCTCCTCGTCGAGCACGTGAATCCCGGTCTCGCCCTGGATCGGCTCCAGCAGCACGGCGGCGGTGTGGTCGTCGACGGCCGCGATCAGCGACGCTGCGTCCTTGGGGAGCACCTCGAACCCCGGGACCAGTGGCGCGAACGGCGCCTGCTTTGATTCCTGCGGGGTCGCCGACAGGGCACCGTAGGTGCGGCCGTGAAATGCCTCCTGGAGGACGATCAGGTTGCCGCCGGGGCGGGCCCGGCGGGCCAGCTTGATCGCCGCCTCGTTGGCCTCGGCGCCCGAGTTGCAGAGAAACACCTTGCCGCCGAGCGAGCTCTCGGCCAGCCGAGCGGAGAGCTGCAGCGCTGGCGCCGTGCAATAGAGGTTGGTGGCGTGGGTCAGACGGCCCGCCTGCTCGCGCACCACGTCCACCACCCGGGGGTGGCAGTGGCCGACGTTGAGCACCGAGATCCCGGCCAGGAAGTCCAGGTACTCATTTCCCTCGGAATCCCATAGCCGGCACCCCGAGCCACGCACGAACTGGACGGGGTTGCGGGCATAGGTGGGGATCGCGAACGAGCGCTCCAGCTCCTGCAGCTCGGCCAGCGAAGCCACGCTCACGTTCCGCCGCCGATCTTGGTCCCCTGACCGGCGTCGGTGAACAGCTCCAGCAGCAGCGAGTGCGCCACGCGGCCGTCGACGATATGCGCGAACGAGACGCCGCCGTGGATCGCGTCCAGGCAGGCGGCGAGCTTGGGCCGCATCCCGCCGGCCACCCGCGCCAGCGCCTCCTGGACCTCCGCCGCGGTGGCCTCGGACACCACGCTGCCGGGGTCGGCGGGGTCACGCAGCCAGCCCGCCACGTCGGTCAGGAACATGATCTTGTAGGCCCCCAGCGCCCGGGCCACGGCGCCCGCCGCCTCGTCGGCGTTGATGTTGTAGGAGTGGCCCTCGCGGTCGGCGCCGACGCTGGCCACCACCGGGATGTAGTCCTGGGCCACGTGGCGCAGCACGTCCACGTCGACGCGCTCGATCCGACCCACGAACCCGATGTCCTGCCCGCTGGGGGCGGCCTGACGCGAAGCCCTGAACAGCAGCCCGTCATCGCCGCACAGCCCCACCGCCGGCTGGCCGTGGCGGCCCAGGCGCAGCACGATGTCCTTGTTCACCTTGCCCACCAGCACCATCTTGGCGACCTCGACGGTCGCCTCGTCGGAGACTCGCAGGCCGTCGACGAACTCGACCGGCAGGTCCAGCCGCCGCATGTAGGTGGTGATCTCCGGCCCTCCCCCGTGGACCACCACCGGGTTCATCCCCACGTACTTGAGCAGCACCACGTCGCGCGCGAACTCCTCGCGCAGCGCAGGGTCCACCATGGCGGCGCCGCCGTACTTGATCACCACCGTCCTGCCGTGGAACTCGCGGATGTAGGGCAGCGCCTCCAGCAGCGTCGCCACATCGCGCATCGGCCGATCGATCATGTCGTGTAGTCGGCGTTGATCGTCACGTACTCGTGGCCGAGGTCGGAGAAGTACACCTCGGCCTCGGCCCCCTCGCCGGGCAGCCCCACCTCGTACTCGACCTCCTCGCGGGCCACGATCACAGCCAGCCCGTCTGCGTCGTGGGGCACGTAGGCGCCGTGGCGGCACACCTGGACTCCTTCGATCGCGATGTCTACATCCAGCGGGCCGGTCCCCGGCATCGCCGCCCCCACGGCCTGGATGATCCGCCCCCAGTTGGGGTCGCCGCCGTAAAGCGCGGTCTTGACCAGCGAGGAGTTGGCGACCGAGCGGGCCACCGCGTTGACCCCGGCCTCGTCGCCACCACGTACCACCACCCGCCCGGAGCGCCGCGCCCCCTCGCCGTCGCGCACCACCATCAGCGCAAGCTGGCGCATCAGCGCGTCGAGCGCCTCGCCGAAACGCAGCTCGTCCTCGCTTTCGGGCTCCACGGCCACGCCCGAGGCGCCGCTGCACTGCAGGATCACCGTGTCGCTGGTCGACAGCTGGCCATCGACGCTGACCCGCTCGAACGAGCGCTTGACGCACACCCCCAGCAGCAGATCGCAGGTCTCGGCCGACAGCTGGGCATCGCTCTGGACGAAGCACAGCAGGGTGGCGAAGCCGGGCGAGATCATTCCCGCGCCCTTGCACTGAGCGGTCAGCTTCACGGTCCCGCTGGGGAGCGCGACTTCCAGGCAGGCCCGCTTCTCGAACGCGTCGGTGGTCTGGATCGCCGCCGAGAACGCGGCATCCCCCTCGGGCCCCAGCGCGTGCGAGGCGGCGACGATCCCCTTGGAGATCTTGTCCATCGGCAGCGGGACGCCGATCACCCCGGTCGAGGCGACCGCCACGTGGTTCTCAGGGGCGCCGGCGATCAGCGCGGCGGCGCCCTGCATCTTGGCCGCGTTGTCGACTCCGGGACGTCCGGTGGCCGCGTTGGCGTTGCCCGAGTTGACGACGATCGCCCTCAGGGCACCCAGGTCACAGCGCTCGGTGCACAGCAGCACCGGCGCGGCCAGCGCCCCCGAGCGCGTGAACCGCGCCGCGCTGGTCGTCTGCGGCGGGTCGGCGATCAGCAGCCCTACGTCGGGCGCTCCGCTCGGCTTGATCCCGGCGGCGACCCCGGCGGCGCGGAACCCGGCCGGCAGGCCGCCGCCGTCCAGCTCGGCGATCTGGGGCAGCGGCTCGATCCAGCGGCTGGAGAAGAACCCGTTCACTGGATGCCCTCCCCCTCGGGGAGCCCGAACATCAGGTTGAGGTTCTGCACCGCCTGCGAGGCCGCGCCCTTCCACAGGTTGTCGATCGCGGCGAACACGATCAACCGGCCGGTGCGGTCGTCACGGTGAACCGAGATGCGGCAGATGTTGGTCTCGCGCACGTCGCGGACCCCCGGGGGCGTGTCGGACAGCTCGACGAACGGCTCGTCGGCGTAGAAGGCTTGATAGAGCGCTCTAGCGTCCTGGGGCCCCCCATCCAAAGGAGTCACGTAGCAGGAGACGAGCTCCCCCTGGTCCAGCGGGAGCAGGTGGGCGGTGAAGGTGATTCGCACGTCGGCGCCGAGGCTGGCCAGCTCCTGCTCGATCTCCGGCGTGTGGCGGTGGCGGGGGACCCCGTAGGCGGTCACGTTCTCGTCCACGGTGACGAAGTGCGTCTTGTCGGTGGCGGCGCGCCCGGCGCCCGAGACGCCTGACTTGGCGTCGACCACCACATCCTCGATCAGCCCCGCCCGGGCCAGCGGCGCCAGCGCCAGCACGGTGGCGGTGGGGTAGCACCCCGGGTTGGCGACGATGTCGGCATTGCGGATCCGGTCGCGGTAGCGCTCGGGGAGGCCGTACACGGCTCCGGCCAGCAGCTCCGGCTCGGGGTGGGCGCGGTACCACTGCTCATACACCGCCGGGTCACGCAGCCGGAAGTCGGCAGAGAGATCGACCACGCGTACGCCCCGCTGCACCAACGAGGCCACCAGCTCGGCGGCCGCGCCGTGCGGATAGGCCACCACCGCCGCATCGACGCCGCCGTGGCGGTCGAGATCGAACTCCTCGAGCACCAGCGGGACGCGGTGGTGCGGGTACAGCTCGTCGAGGCGGCGCCCGGTATCGGATCGCGCGGTGACGCTCTGCAGCGCAAACGACGGGTGACGGTGCAGCAGCCGGGCACTGAGGGCCCCCGTGTACCCGGCCGCGCCGAACACCGCGACGCTAGGAGTCACGGACCCTCCCGTTCAGCTGCTCGGCCAGCGCCTTGGCGATCTTGGCCCGCTTGGCGGCCACCTCCTCGTCGGTCAGCGTGCGGTCGGCGGCGCGGAAGTGCAGCCGCAGCGCCAGCGAGACGTTGCCGGCGCCGATCCGCTCGGCGTCGCGGTAGACGTCGAACACGCCGGCCTCGCTGAGCAACGGCCGGCCGGCCCGGCGCACCACCTCGAGCACCTCGGCCGCGGTGATCGCGTCGCTCACCACCACCGCCAGGTCCTCCCGGACCTCCGGGTAGCTGGTCAGGTCGGCGTACTGCTCGACCCGGCCCCGCACCCGCTCGGCCGCCACGTCGAGGTCGACTTCGAATGCCGCTAGCGGGGCGGCCCAATCCCACTGGGCGGCGACGGACGGATGGAGCTCCCCGATCCAGCCTGCCGGCGAGCCGTCGATCAGGATCCGGGCCGCCCGCCCGGGGTGCAGGAAGGGCTCGGGCTCGCCGGCGGTGTCGAGGCTCCAGGGCACCCGGACGGTGTCGAGCAACCCCTGCAGCACGCCCTTGGCAGCGAAGAAGTCGGTCTCCCGGGGCTCGGGGTCACGCCAGGTGGCGGGACGGACCGGGCCGGCCAGCACCGCGGCGACGTGATGGGGCTCGGCCGGCCGGCGCTCATCGCCGGGCAGGTACACGGCGCCGGCCTCGAAGAGGCGGATCCGGGCCGCGCCCCGCGAGCGGTTGCGCCGGGCGACGTCGAGCAGGCTGCCCAGCAGCGTGGTGCGCAGTTGCGACTGCTCGGAGGACATCGGATTCTGAAGCTCGACCGTGGGACGCAGGTCGATCCGAAGCCGCGCCGCGGCCTCGGGGCCCTCGAAGCTCCAGCCCACGATCTCGTGCAGCCCCTGTGCGGTGAGCGCATCGGAGGCCTGGCGGCGCAGCCGCTGGACGGCGGTCAGCCGCCCCGAGGCCCCGTGGCGGGAGGGCAGCGTCGCCGGCAGCGTGTCGAGCGCGTCCAGGCGCGCCACCTCCTCGATCAGGTCAGCCTCGCGGGTGACGTCGGAGCGCCGGAAGGCCGGCACGGTGGCGTCGAGGCCGTCGGGGGCGTCGGCGGTCTCGAACTCGAGCGCATCGAGGATCTCGGCGCTGCGTCGCCGCGGGACCTCGGTGCCGAGCAGCCCGTTGACGCGGGCGTCGCGGAGCCTGATCGTCTGCGGCGCCGGGCCGGGCCCGCCGATGTCGATCGTGCCCGGAAGCATCCGCGCTCCGCACAGCTCGATCATCAGCTGGGTGGCCAGCACCTGGCCGTCGAGCGCCTGCTCGGGCTGCAGCTGCTTCTCGAACCGGGTCGAGGCCTCGCTGCGCAGCCCCAGCTTCAGCGAGGTGCGATGGATGTTGGCGCCGTTCCAGTTCGCGGCCTCCATCAGGATCCGGGTGGTGCTCGCCGCGACCTCGGAGCGGGCCCCGCCCATCACCCCGGCGATCGAGGTGGGGCCGTCGGCGTCGGCGATCAGCACCATCTCGGAGTCCAGCGTCCGGGTCTGTCCGTCCAGGGTCTGCGCCGTCTCACCGTCGCGGGCCAGCCGTACGGTCAGCTCGTGGCCGGCGATGCGGTCCAGGTCGAAGGCGTGCAGCGGCTGGCCGGTCAGCAGCATCACGTAGTTGGTGATGTCGACCACATTGGAGATGGGGCGCTGGCCGGAGGCCATCAGCCGCGCCTTCAGCCACGGCGGCGAGGGGCCGAGCTTCACGTCCTCGAAGGCGCGCGCGGTGAACCGCGGACACAGCCTTTGCGGACACTCCACGGTGATCCGCACCGAGTCGAGCTCGCCGTCGACGGCGGCGGTGTCCTGCGCCCAGGGCGGCGCGGCCAGGGGCGCTCCGGTGGCGGCGTGCACCTCGCGGGCGACCCCGTAGACGCCGAGGCAGTCGGGCCGGTTGGGGGTGATCTCGAGCACCAGCACGTCGGTCGAGATCGGCAGCACTCCGGCCAGCGGGGTCCCGGCCGCCAGGCCGTCCTCGAGCACCATCGTTCCGGCGTGCTCGGTCCCGATCGCCACCTCGTCCTCGGCCAGGATCATTCCGTTCGAGTCCTGGCCGCGCAGCTTGGCCACCTTGAGCCTGGTGCCATCGGGCATGATCGCCCCCGGCCGGGCCACCGCCACGGTCTGGCCGGCGGCCACGTTGGGGGCGCCACAGACGATCTGGCTGGGCGGTCCGTCGCCGGTGTCGACCAGGCACACGCTGAGGCGATCGGCGTCGGGGTGACGCCCCGCCTCCAGCACCTTGCCGACCACGAACTGCTCGAGCGCGTCCACCCCGTGGTGCTCGATCCGCTCGACCTCGGTCCCGGTCATGGCCAGCCGGTCGGCCAGCGCCGCGGTGTCGAGATCGGGGCGGCAGTACTCGTGGAGCCATTCGATCGGAGCGCGCATCGGGCCTCAGAACTGCTCCAGGAAGCGGATGTCGTTGTCGTAGAACAGCCGCAGGTCGGGGATCCCGTGCTTGAGCATCGCGATCCGCTCGATCCCCATCCCGAACGCGAACCCCTGCACCTTCTCGGGGTCGTAGCCGCCGTCGCGCACATGCTCGAACACGTTGGGATCGACCATCCCGGAGCCGAGGATCTCGATCCAGGCCGTGCCCTTGCACAGCGGGCAGCGCTGGCCGTCGGCGGTCACCCCGCCGACGCAGTTAAAGCACGACACGTCGACCTCGACGCTGGGCTCGGTGAAGGGGAAGAAGTGCGGGCGCAGCCTGACCTCGCGGTCCTCGCCGAAGATCGCGCGCGCGAACGCCAGCAGCGTGCCCTTGAGGTCGGCCAGGGTCACGTCCTCGTCGACGGCCAGCCCCTCGATCTGGTGAAACTGCGGCGTGTGGGTGGCGTCGGAGTCAGGCCGGTAGACGCGGCCGGGCACGATGATGTAGATCGGCGGCGGCTGGCTCTCCATGGCCCGGATCTGCATCGGCGAGGTGTGGACCCGCAGCAGCAGCGCGGCCGGGTCGAAGATGTCCTCGGTCGGCTTGATGTAGAACGTGTCGGTCTCCAGCCGCGAGGGGTGGGTGGGCGCGTGGTTGAGCGCGTCGAAGTTGTAGTAGACGGTCTCGACCTCGGGTCCCTCGGCGACGTTGAACCCCAGGCCGATGAACACGTCCTCGATCTCCCGCCGCGTCCGCGTCATCAGGTGCAGGCGGCCGATCGCCGGCAACGGGTCGGCGGGGAGCGTGACGTCGAGGCGATCCTGGACCAGGCGCAGCTCGAGCTCGGCCCCGGCCAGCTCCCCGGCGCGCTTCTCCAGCGCCGCCTCCAGCGCCTGACGGGCCCGGTTGGCCGCCTTGCCGACAGCCGCGCGGTGCTCGGCGGGGAGCTGGGCGACGCCCCGCAGCAGATTGGGCAGCTCGGCCTTGCGGCCCAGGTAGCGGATGCGGACGTCCTCGAGCGCCGGCGTGTCCGCGGCGGCGGCGATCGCCCCCGTTGCCTCGCGCTCGAGCGCGGCGATCCGTTCGGTCATCTCAGTCATCCTGGCGGCGCCATCCTAGTGGCCTCATAGAGCGCAACCGTGGCCGCCATGGCGGCGTTCAGCGAGTGCGTCTGGATCGGGATCCGGGCCACCACGTCGGCGGCCGCCACCAGCTCGTCGGGGAGCCCCTCGCGCTCAGCGCCGACCATCAGCGTCACACCGTCCAGCGCCAGCTCCGACAGTGCCGGACCACGGTCGGCGACCAACGCGATGGTGCGCCCCGGAAGCGCGACGACGTCATCGACGCGGGCCAGCGCGACGGCGAATACCGCGCCCATGCTGGCCCGCACCGCCTTGGGCCCGAATGGGTCAGCGCTCCCGGGCCCGAGCGCCACCGAGGCGACGCCGAAGGCCTGGGCCGAGCGCAGGATCGCGCCCACGTTGCCGGGATCGTGCACTCCGTGCAGGTACACGCACAGCGGCCCGGCGGGCGCCGGCGCCCAACGCTCCCGATAGACGGCCAGCGCGCGGGTTCCCGACCCCAGTCCGGAGGCCGCCGCCAGCAGCGAGGCCTCCACCTCCACCCCACCGAGCCCGCTGCCGGCGGCGCAGTAGCGCTCGAGCGGCTCCCACCCGGCGGCGTCGGCCGCGGCCAGCAGGTCCTCGCCCTCGGCGACGAAACGCCCGGTCCGCTCACGCCAGCGGCGGCGCTGGCGGAGCTTGCGGATCTCCTTGAGCTTCTGATTGTGAGTGCTGGTGATGGTCATCGAAACCAAAAAGGGCGCCTACTCCGATGGAGTGGCGCCCGGGTGGCGGTGCTGGTTGGTCGGCGTCGCTCAGCCGGCCGCCAGCGCCTCACGGGCGCGGTCGGCAAAGCGTCGGAAGGTGTCGGCGTCGCGCACGGCGATGTCGGCCAGGATCTTGCGGTCGAGCTCGACTCCGGCGGCCTGCAGGCCGTGCATGAACTGGGAGTAGGAAAGGCCGTTCTGGCGTGCGGCGGCGTTGATCCGGGTGATCCACAGGCGGCGGAAGTCGCGCTTGCGGTTACGGCGGTCCCGATAGCGGTACTGATCGGCCTTGAGCACCGCCTCCTTGGCGGTCCGGTAATGGCGGCTGGCGTCGCCCCGGTAGCCCTTGGCGAGCTTCAGGGTGGCCCGGCGCTTCTTGCGCGCGTGGGTCGAGCGCTTGACCCGGGTCATGAGCGCTTGGCTCCCAGCAGCGTCTTGACCCGCTTGACGTCGTGCGGCGAGATCTCGGCCGGCGAGCGGTGCTGGCGCTTGCGCTTCGGGGCCTTCTTCTCGAGGATGTGGGTCGTGAAGGAGTGCCGTCCGCGGACCTTGCCGCCGGCGGTCACCTTGAAGCGCTTCTTGGCGCCCGAATGGGTCTTCATCTTCGGCATCGCGGCGTCAGAGTAAAGCAGACCCAGAGTGACCGATCCTGCCCGGATTCCGGCCAAGATGCGTACCGCTACTGAGCTAGGGCGGGCTCCGGGGGCTCCGGCGCCTCCGACGAGGAGCCGGGACGGACGATCCACCACACGGTCACCAGCCCGCAGGCCGCGATCGCCGCCGTGACGCGCAGCCCCGCGTGCAACCCGGCCACGAAACCGACCTGAGCCACCGCGTGGTTGCGCGAGACGGAGGTGAACACCGTTGTCGCGATGCCCACCCCCACCGCCCCACTGACCAACTGGAACATGAACGTCAGGCCGCTGCCGACGCCAGTCCGCGACGGATCAAGCGAGGTCAGGGCGGCGTTCGTGACGCTCGAGAAGAAAACCCCCGTGCCGATCCCGATCAGAACCAGGCCCGGGACGGTGGCGACATACGGCGAAGTTGTGGAGACGGCGCTCAGCGCCAGCACGCCCAGGGGCATGCAGATCACGCCGCCGACCAGCAGCGGGCGGGGCCCGAGCCGGTTGTAGAGCGGGCCGGAGCCGAACGCGGTCAGCGAGAACGTCAACATCAGCGGCAGCAGCGAGACGCCGGCCGCGAGAGCGGTGAACCCGAGGATCTTCTCCATGTACTGCGGGGCGTACAGCATGGTCACAAAGAAGGTCCCCGACGCCAGCACGATCGTCAGACAGGCGGCCGCGAAGCGGCGGTTGGAGACGATGTCGCGCGGGATCAGGGCGTGCAGGCCGGCCCGGCGCTGCGTGACCACGAACGCCGCCAGGGCCAGGACGCTGATCGTCAGCAACCCGATTATCCGGCCGTCCCCCCACCCCCAGTCAGACGCCTGGTCAAGCGCGACCAGCAGCGCCACCAGGCAGATCGACAGCGTTGCCACCCCTGGCCAGTCCAGCCGCTCGCGGGACTGCGCGTTGGCGTCGGGCCGGATGTAGAGGCGCACGAACGTGACCGCCAGCGCGGCGATTGGGATGTTCAGGACCAGGATCCAGCGCCAGCTCAGCTGATCGGTCAACAGCCCGCCGATCATCGGTCCCAGCGCGTTGCCGAGCCCGGAGACGCCGATCAGCAGACCGCCGGCCAGACCGGCCCGGTCGGCCGGCACCAGAGCAAAGATCAGCCCGACCACTGAGGGCCAGATCAGGGCCGCGCCGACGCCCATCACGGCCCGGGCGCCGATCAGCACACCAGTGCTCCAGGCGACGGCGGCCAGCGCCGAGAACGACGCGAAGATCGTGATCCCGACGAAGAAGGTGCGCCGACGGCCAAAGCTGTCGCTGAGCCGCCCGCCGGTCACGATCAGGACCCCGAACACCAGCGTGTAGGCGTTCATGACCCACTGCACCGTCTCGACGTTGGTGTGGAAGGTCCGCTCGATCTGGGGCAGCGCGACGCTGAGCGAGGTGATGTCGTTGGCGATCACGAACACCGCCAGCGACATCGCGATCAATGCCGCCCTGGTGCGGTGGTCGATTGGCGCCGGCTCGGCGGCCGCGCTGTTCAATGAGCCCCCCGCCCCGGCCTCAGCCGTCAGACGGTGGCGTCACTCGGGGTAGGCGAGGACGCGTCGGCAGCGCCATTCTGATGCCCATCCCCACCACCACTGGCATCGGCGACGCCGTCGGAGCCACCCTTCGCCTCGTCCTTCTCCCCGGCCAGCACCGCCTTGGAGGGCGCCAGCATCATCGTCATGTTGCGTCCGTCCTGCAGCGGTGACTGCTCGACGACCCCGATGTCCGACAGCTCGTCGGCCAGGCGGTCGAGCAGCGCGGTGCCGCGCTCGGGGTGCGTGACCTCGCGACCCCGGAACATGATCGTGACCTTGACGCGGTCCTTGCCTTTCAAGAAGCGCCTGACGTGGCCCTTCTTGGTGTCGTAGTCGTTCTGGGCGATCTTCGGCCGGAACTTGATCTCGCGGATGGTGATCTGCTGCTGGTGCTTGCGGGCCGCCTTCTGCTTCTGGGCCTGCTCGTACTTGTACTTGGAGTAGTCGAGCACGCGGCACACCGGCGGGCGCGCGTCGGGGGCCACCTCGACCAGGTCGAGATCGCGCTCCTGCGCGTAGGCCAGCGCCTCGTCGGTCTTGATGACTCCGATCTGCTTTCCGTCCTCGCCCACCAAGCGAACTTCGGGGACGCGGATGCGATCGTTGATCCGAGTCAGGTCCCGCTCTGGCGGGCGCCGGTCAAACCTGCGGGGTACCGGCACTAGCTATTGGCGCGGCGGTCTGCGATCAAGCGGCGCCGATTTTCGGAGGTCGAGTTCCGATCAACGAAGGCGAGTATAGCGGCGTGTCTAGTTCGCAGCACGGTTTTTCGTCATCGCCGAGAGCCGCTGCGCGAACTCGTCGGTCGACAGCGATCCGACATCCCCGGCGTGGCGCTCGCGGACGCTCACCTGCCCCTGCTCGGCTTCGCGGTCACCGACCACCAGCATGAACGGGACCTTGCGAAGCTCGGCGTCGCGGATCTTGCGAGACACCGACTCGGTGCGGTCGTCGAGCTCGGCTCTGGCGTCGCTCTCGGCCAGGCGGGCCAACACCTGGCGCGCGTAATCGAGGTGGCGGTCGGAGATCGGCACCACGATCGCCTGGACCGGGGTCAGCCACACCGGCAGCTGGCCCTGGGTGTGCTCGAGCAGGATCCCGATGAAGCGCTCGTAGGAGCCCATCAGCGCCCGGTGGATCATCACCTGACGGTGCTCGGCGTTGTCGGCGCCGGTGTAGGAGAGCTTGAAGCGCTCGGGGAAGTTGTAGTCGAGCTGGACGGTGCCCAGCTGCCAGGAGCGGCCCAGCGAGTCGGTCATGTGCATGTCGATCTTGGGGCCGTAGAAGGCGCCGTCGCCCTCGTTGAGGTCGTAGTCGAGACCGTGGGTCTCGAGCGCGCTCTTGAGCGCCGCCTCGCTGTGGTCCCACAGCGCCTCGGCGCCGATCCGCTGCTCGGGGCGGGTGGACAGCTCGAGGCGGACGTCGATGCCGAACACCGCGTAGGTGGCGAACGCGAACTCCAGACAGGCCGCGACCTCGTCCTGGAGCTGCTCCTCGGTACAGAAGATGTGGGCGTCGTCCTGGACGAAGCTCCGGGTCCGCAGCAGCCCGTGCAGCGTCCCGCTGGGCTCGTTGCGGTGCAGCAGCCCGGGCTCTGAGTAGCGCACCGGGAGGTCGCGGTAGGAGTGCGGGCGCATCGAGTACAGCTGGCAGTGGCCGGGGCAGTTCATCGGCTTCAGCGCCATCGCGCGGTCCTCGGCCTCGGTGACGAACATGTTGTCGCGGTACTTGTCCCAGTGGCCAGAGATCTTCCACAGCGAGCTGTCGTACAGCTGCGGCGTCTTGACCTCGCTGTAGCCGCGCGGAGCGCCCATCTCCCGGCTGAGGGCGACCAGGGAATTGAAGACCTGAGCTCCGGCCGGGTACCAGAAGGCCATGCCGGGCGCGGTGTCGGAGAAGCCGAACAGCCCCAGCTGCGGTCCCAGCCGGCGGTGGTCGTTGGCGCGGGCCTGCTCGATGCGCTCGAGATGCTGTTGCAGATCCTGGGCCGAGAAGAACGCAGTCCCATACACGCGCGTGAGCATCTGTCGGTTGGCGTCGCCGCGCCAGTAGGCCCCGGCCACCGACTGCAGCTTGAAGGCCCTGATCCGCTTGGTGCTCGGCGCGTGCGGCCCCCGGCAGAGGTCCGTGAACTTGCCGTTGGTGTACAGCGAGACGTGGTCGACCGGATGGTCGGGATCGGCATTGCGGACCAGGTCCTCGATCAGCTCCACCTTGTAGGGCTGGTCCTCGGCGCGAAAGCGCTCCAGCGCCTGCTCCACTGTCACCTCCTCGCGGACGAACGGCTCGTCGGCGGCGACGTGCTGGCGCATCTTGGCCTCGATCGCCTCCAGGTCGGCATCGCTGATCGAGACTCCTTCGGGGAACTCGAAGTCGTAGTAGAACCCGTCATCGATCGGCGGGCCGATCGAGATCTTGACCCCCGGGTAGAGGTCGAGCACCGCCTCGGCGAGCACGTGCGCGGCATCGTGGCGGATCAGCTGCAGCGCCGGCTCCCCGCTTCGCTCGGTGATGATCTCGAGCTTGTGCGGTCCTGAGCCGTTGGGGCCTGAGCCCTGCGGGCCTGGACCGTGCGGGCCCGAGCTGTTGGGGAGCGGCCGGGACAGGTCCCGCAGCTCCCCGTCGACCTTGACTGCCAGCGCCGCACGGGCCAGGCCAGGGCCGATCGCGGCGGCCGCGTCGGCGCCGGTGGCCTGGTC
The DNA here is from genome assembly GCA_036502145.1 of Solirubrobacteraceae bacterium. Classification (GTDB taxonomy): domain Bacteria; phylum Actinomycetota; class Thermoleophilia; order Solirubrobacterales; family Solirubrobacteraceae; genus Palsa-465. The sequence continues at coordinate 33,468 of DASXZB010000006.1, forward strand.
GGGCAGGGGCAGCTTGGTGCCGTCTGGAAGCTCGAACTCCATGGGCTTGCTGATGCTAGTTCGTGGCGCTCGGGCGCTGGCGGGTACGGCTGATCCGGAACGAGAACCGAGCGAGGGTCTGGGGCGCGACCATCAGCTGAGGGCAGACCATGGCCAGGGGCGGCCCGCAGACGAAGCGCTGGCGGAGCGTGACCCAGCCGTGGAAGCGGCCCACGCACCACCGGTCACCGAATCGCTTGGGATTGAGCGTCACGCGCATCCGCTGGCCCTGGGCGGCGCCGGGCAGGGGGATCGAGGCGTTCGAGACGCAGCGCTTGGCCTGCTGCGGTCCGGACACCAGCAGCGTCTCGATTCGGTTCAGCGAGCTCACGGTTCCGGTCGCGGCGGGGTTGCGAAACCGGACCACGAACTTGGTGGTGGGGTGCCCGTTTCGGGGCGTGAGCGCGACCTTGGTCGCGGCGGCGGCCGAGCCAGTGGCCAGCGCCAAGACGGCGATCGGGGTCAGCAGCAGGACCGCTCGCCTCATGGTTCGGATTGTAATTCTCCGGAGGCGCCCGGGCCACGCTACATTTACGGCTCCCGGACGATTAGCTCAGCTGGGAGAGCGCCGCCTCGACAAGGCGGAGGTCGCTGGTTCGAGCCCAGCATCGTCCACTCCGGCAGTTGCAGGGGATTTGGCTACTTCCGGGTCGGCATTGCGGTCTTAACTCGGTGTTGTCCGGGGCAGCAAGCGCGGGCCGTCGCTGCCTTCGTCGCTCTGGCGCTGACCGCCTGACTCCTGAATGCGTCGGCCGCCCGGTTTTTGCCACACCGCACCGAACGCGGCGCCGAGCACAAAAGCAAAGCCAATCAGGATGAACCAAGTCAACAGCGAGAAGACGACGCCGATCGTCCCGAACTGCTTGTTATCCGAGATCACCGTCGAGGAGAAGTAGAGCGAGGAGAACAGGGCGATACCGAGCCACAGAAGCGCGGTCACGACAGCCGTCCGGAGAAGGGCGCGCCACGGCACTCGCCCGGCCAGCAGGAAATGCATCGTCCACCTGGCCCGACCCCCTGAGATCGGTCCGGTCTGTGTGAGAGGTTCGTCGACCCTGTTTACTGGGTCAGAGGAGCTCATTGATGAAGAACCGCAGGCACACGCCCGAGCAGATCGTTCGCAAGCTCAGGGAGGCCGATCGGATGCTCGGCGAGGGGGTCGAGCTGCCGGAGGTGATGAAGGCCTTGGAGGTCTCGGAGGCGACGTATCACCGGTGGCGGGCGCAGTACGGCGGGATGAAGGCCGACGACGCCAAGCGGCTGAAGGAGCTCGAGCGCGAGAACGTGCGGCTAAAACGAATCGTGGCCGACCAGCTTCTCGACATCGAGGGGCTCAAGGAGCTGAGCCGGGGAAACTTCTGAGCCCGTCGCGCCGGCGCCGAGCGGTCTGGATGCTCCAGGATCGTCTCGGCTTCTCGGAACGGCGGGCGTGCCGACTGGCCTGCCAGCACCGGTCGACGCAGCGCCACGAGCCTGAGGTCGCGGCCGATGACGCCGCTTTGCGAGGTGAGCTGCGGCGGATCTCCCGGAAGCGGCCGCGGTGGGGGTATCGCCGCGCGCACCAGCTGCTGCTCGAGCAGGGCTGGGAGGTCAACCGCAAACGCACCCAGCGGCTGTGGCGCGAGGAAGGCCTGCGGGTCCCGCGGCGGCGGCGCAAGCG
>DASXZB010000007.1:0-46616 GCA_036502145.1 Solirubrobacteraceae bacterium
ACACGCTGCCGCTGCCGCCCGGCGCCCCGGACAACGTCCGCGTCCTCTCCTGCGCCGACCTGCTGACCAACTCGATCCGCCAGATCTTCACCGACGGCTCGGTCAGCGACGTGTTCGGCGGCGAGAACCAGCTGTTCTGAGTCTGCTGTCGGCTCGGGCGCGCCAGAATGCGGCCATGGACGCGCCGCACGACGACCAACGCCGCAGCGGCCGGGTCCAGGGCGACCGAGCGGCCCGGATGATGGAGCTCCTCGGACTGACCGAGGACGAGCTCTGCCGGACCCTCGACGTCGACCCCTTGACGCTGCTCTCCGGCCAGCTCGAGCACCGCTCCGAGCTGCCGATCCTGGAGGACCTGCTCGACGAGGCGGCGCAGCGAGCGGGGCCCCCGGTGCTGCGCCGGTGGGTCCGGGCGGCGGGACCGAAGGGGAGACCGATCGACCTGTTGCTCAGCCGGGACTTCGGCGCCTTTGAGGATGCGCTCGGCGACCTGGCGCAGCGGGGCTTCGTGCTGCGTGGTGGGGAGTCCCACCGTGGGTGAGCCGTTCGTCTACCGGCTGCGGGTGCGCTACGCGGAGTGCGATCCACAGGGCGTCCTGTTCAACGCCCACTATCTCGCCTACATCGACCACACGATCACCGAGCTGTGGCGCGCGGCCTTCGGCGGCTATCAGGCGATGCTCGACCGCGGCGTGGACATCGTCGTGGCCGAGGCCAACCTGCGCTTCCGCGGGTCGGCCCGGTTCGACGAGGAGATCGCGATCGAGGCGACGGTCGCCCGGATGGGGACCACCAGCGTCACCACCGCCTACCGATTCCTCCGCGGCGCCGAGCTGCTGCTCGAGGCCACGATGCGCCACGTGTTCATCGACCGGGCCACCGCCGCCAAGGTCCCGATCCCGGACTGGGCCCGGGCGGGCCTTCAGCCGTGGAGCGTTGAGGGGCACGAGCGCGCCCGGCCCTCAGCCGTGGAGCGTTGAACCGTCGCTGAGGCTCTAGTCGTCTTCGGGCTTCGGCGGCTTGTGCGGCCAGCCGCCGAGGAAGTGATGAAAGGCCCGAGCCAGCGCCCCGTCCACGGCGGCGGCGGTAGCCGCCATCACGGCGCCTTCGAGCGCCTGCGCTCCGACCACCTTGCCCAGGCTGGCCTGGCCGGCGGCCGGGATCGGCGGCGGCTCGTCGTCGAGCTGCGCCCACACGGTCTTGAAGATCGACTGACCGATGCGCGCGGCGAACAGACCGGCGATGATCGCAAAGGGCTTGTAGAGAAATCTCATCGCCGGTGGAGCCTACTCATTCGGCTGGCCTGCGCCGGCGAGCAGGCCCGGCAGCCGGCGGCCGGTGCAGTCTGGGGGGCCCGCATGGCCAGCGCCGAGCAGGCCCGGCGGCGGGGCGCGGCGCGGTCTGGAGCGCCGCCTGGCCAGCGACACGCAACCGGGTTGCTCCAGATGGAGGTTGTCGCCGACCGGCGAGAGTGCGTAAATGAGCAGCTATAAGTTGCCGATCTGAGGAGCGAGGCATGCCCGAGGAGGATCACAGTCGCGAAGAGGGCACCGCGGAAGAGCTGCTGCGCCGCGCGCTCCTCGACGACTCATCGGCGGTGGCGGTGTCGCTGCGGGTCGGCGGGCTTCCCCTGAGCGAGGCGATGACCGTCATCTTTCACGGCCGGCGCGACCTCGGCACGCTGCAGACCTACGTCACCTGGGGCAGCCGCGGGGCGGGGTCCACGGTGTCCGCCAATGAGCTGCTGCGGGTCCCCTGCGATCTCGACCTCGCCGACGCCGGCGACCGCGAGGAGGCCGAGCGGCTGTACGTCGAGCAGGCGACCACGCTGCGCGACGCACTGGTGGGCGCCGACACCGTCCTCGACGTTTGGCGCGAGCCGCTCAGCGAGCTGGTCGGCAGCGGCGTCGCGATCGACCACTCGATCTCGCTGTCGGTCAAGCTGCCCGCGCCGCGACTGCTGCCGACCGCGCTGGTGGCCACCGAGTCGCAGCTCGTGGTCACGCCCGTCTGCAGCGCGCGCACGCTGGCCGACGGCCGACCGCCGTTGGGGATCGCCTGCGCGCAGCAGGACCTGACGCGGGTCTATCCGCTGGCAGACGACCCCGAGCGGTGTGTCGAGGACTTCCTGGACCTGGCCGCCGAGCACGCGCTAAAGCTGGCCCAGCGCATCGAGCATCAGGAGGCCTCGGTGGAGCGCTTCCTGGAGCTCAGCGACGGCTGACGGCGAGACGCGGGGCGCTACCGTGCCCGCCCGATGCGTCGCCGCAACGTCCTGCTGCTGATTCTCGCCGGGGTCATCGTGTTCCTGGTCATCAGCGTGCTGCTGACGCGGGCGCTGAGCGTCGGCGGCGCCGAAGATGCGGCGATCACCTCACTGGTCAGGTCCGAGGCGCGAGGTGACACCTCGCAGCTGATAGCGGCGATCTCCGGGTGCCGCGATGAACCAGCCTGCCGGGCCCGCGTGGCCGCCAACGTCTCGGCGCTCAAACGTCAGGGTGGGGTGTCGATCATCCAGATCCAGGAGTCGGCCGGGTTCTCATTGACCGCGACGCTGGGGACGGCGCGGGTCGCCTGGCTGGTCGGCTCCTCGCTGCCGATCGTGCAGTGCGTGCGGGTTCGGCACGCCGGCGACGTACTTGGAGGCTTCAGGATCGAGCTGCTCGCGGTGAGTCGCCGGATCAAGAGCGACGCCGCGTGCCCGGCGCACTTCTAGAGCGCTGCGGCGTCCGGACAGGACGGTGGGCGGGCTCGCGGGCCGGCCGGCGCTGGCGGTTGGGCAGCCGCTCGGCGAGCCGGCCATGCTCGCGCAGTCGGACCCTCGCGGGCGCGGCATCGCGCAGCGGGATCCCGCCGCGCGGCGGAGACGGCGGCTTGGGAGGTGTCTTGGGCCCCCGGCCCCAGCCCTCGTCGTTCTCGCCCTCCTGACGGCGCTTGGGCGTGCCCGGATTGTCCTTGAGCGCCGGGATCAGGAGCACCGCCACACATCCCAGCCCCAGGAGGTGCACACCTGCGATCCACAGCAACACCTGGGCGTTGCCCGTCATAGGTCAAGGTTAGCGCACGGTTAGCCCCGGGCGCCAGGGCTCCGGCGGCGATTTTGGGCCCTGCACCCGCCCGCGTTTCACGCCCCGGGTCGCTACCATCGAACGCCGCCGATGGCCGAGAGCAAGTCAACTTCCCTGCAGGTAGCTTCCCGCGAGCCCTCCGGATCCCGGAGCGCGCGGCGCCTGCGTCGTGAGGGTCAGGTGCCCGGTGTCGTCTACGGCGGCGGCGAGGACCCGGTCTCGTTCCGGGTCCAGGCTCGCGAGCTGCGGTTGGCGCTGGCCAACGCCGGCGCGGTGCTCGATCTGCAGGTTGAAGGATCCGCGGCCAGCCCGGTCGTGGTCAAGGAGCTCGATCGCCATCCGGTGAGCGGTGAGACGCTGCACATCGACCTGTTGCGCGTCCGCCTGGACGAGAAGATCCAGGCCACCGTGATCCTGGAGCTCACCGGCACCGAGGACGCGCCCGGCGTCAAGGAGGGTGGCGTGCTGGAGCTGGTTACGCGTGAGCTGACGATCGAAGCGCTGCCGAACGACATCCCCGACGGGCTGCAGCACGACGTCTCCGAGATGGTGATCGGCGACACCCTCACCCTCGACGCGCTCAGAGCTCCGGCCGGAGTCGAGCTGGTCGACGATCCCGAGACGGTTATCGCCACCCTGACCCCGCCGCGCCTGCAGCTCGAGGCCGAGGAGGAGATCGAGGAGGAGACCGAGGTCGTCGGCGAGGGCGAGGAGGCCGCCGAAGCACCGGCCGAAGAGGCCGAGGCCGGCGGCGGCGGCGAAGCGGATTCCAACGCCGAGTAGGCGCCCGGCGGCGCCCGTCGACTGGTTGCTCGTAGGGCTGGGCAACCCGGGTTCGGAGTACGAGCGCACCCGCCACAACATCGGCTTCGAGATCGCTCGCGAGCTGATCGATCGCTGGGCGCTGCCCAAGCCGAAGTCCCGATACCGCGGTCAGCTGACCGAGGGGCGGATCGGTCCCGGAGAGCCGCGGGTGGCGGTCCTGATGCCGCAGACTTACATGAACGACGCCGGCCAATCGGTGGGCCCGGCTCGCGGCGAGCTGAAGGTCCCGCTGGAGCGGGTGCTGGTCCTCCACGACGAGATCGACCTTCCGTTTGGAGATATACGGGTCCGGCTGGGTGGGGGGCTGGCCGGTCACAACGGGCTCAAATCGCTCAAGCAGGGACTGGGATCGGCGGACTTCGCGCGCGTCCGGGTGGGCGTGGGCCGCCCGCCGACGACCGATCCCGATCGGGTCGCCGCCTACGTCCTGGGGCGCTTCCGCGAGCCCGCCGCCGAGGTCCGGGCGGTGGTCTCCGAGGCCGCCGACGCCGCCGAACAGGTCATCCGCGAGGGCCTGGCCCCGTCCTAGACTGGATGGGGCAGGCCTGATGCTCCGCCCCCTCCTCGCCAACGCCGATTCCGATCAGCAGACAGCCGCGCTCGCCCGCGACGGCGGCAGTGCATTCGTATCGCAGTCGCTGCGCGCCTATCTACTGGCCGCGCTGCTGGACCGCGATCCGGGTCGCCCAGCGATCGTGGTCGCCGGCGACGACCGCGCGGCGCGCGATCTGGCGGCCGGGCTGAGAAGCTGGCTCGAGCCCCGGACCGTCCGCTACTACCCCAGCCGCGGGGTCACCTACGAGTCGCACCTGGCGCCGCCGCCGCACCTGGTCGGACTGCGGATCGCCGCGCTGGACTCGCTGCTGGAGGGCGGCGACGCGGCGCCGGTGGTCGTCGTCAGCGCGGTGGCGCTGTCGGAGAAGGTCCCCGACCCGACGATGCGCCCGCACGGGTTCGCGCTGCGAACCGGCGAGCTGCTCGACCTCGACGAGACGGCGATGGATCTCGTGGCGGCGGGCTACGAGCGCGTCGACCAGGTCGAGGACCGGGGCCAGTTCGCGATCCGCGGCGGCCTGCTGGACGTCTTTCCCGCCACCGAGGACCGCGCCGTCCGGGTCGACCTGTTCGGGGACGAGATCGACTCGCTGCGCTGGTTCTCGACCTTCACGCAGCGGTCCCTGGGCGACGCGGACGTGGTCGAGGTCGCGCCGGCGGCCGAGCTGGCGGCCGAGCACCGGGAGCTGGCCGAGATCGCGGCCCTGGAGGATCCCGCCGACCGTCCTGACATCACCGAGCTGCTTCCGGTCGAGAACTTCCACCCGTTCCTGGAGCTGGCCGCCGCCGACGCGGCGGTGCTGATCGCCGGCGAGGAGGACGTGACCCCGGCGCTCGCCGATCACTGGCAGGACGTCACGGCGGCCTTCCACGACGAGGACGCCGACCATCTCTACGTGGCCCCCACCGAGATCCTCGCCGCGCTCGACGCCCGGGTCGAGATCCGGCTGTCGAGCATCGACCAGGACCAGCGGTTCGCGTTTCGCGCCCAGACCGCCGACGTCGCCGCCCGCGGGCTCAAGGAGGCCGAGCCGGAGCTCGAGAAGCTGGCGCGATCGGGCTACCGCACGGTGGTGGCGTTCGCGCGTCGCGGTGAGGGAGAGCGATTCGCCTACAACCTGGGACGGCTGAAGGTCAACTGGCTGGGCGAAGGGGCGGACGGAGCCGCGGTGGCGGGTGCGATCACACTGGCCCAGGCCCGCCTGCAGACCGGCTTCATCGCGCCTCAGTTCCACCTGGCGGTGATCCCCGAGCACCGGCTGTTCCACCGCCGGCGCGCTCCCGAGCGCCCGGGGCGGGAACGGCGCCGGGGCGTGCTGCGCAGCTTCGCCGACCTGCGCAGCGGCGACATCGTGGTCCACGAAGACCACGGGGTGGCGCGCTTCTCGGGCTTTGACACCAAGACCGTCGCCGGCGTCACGCGTGACTACCTGTACCTCGAGTACGCCGGCTCTGACCGGGTGTTCGTGCCCGTCGACCAGCTGGCCAAGATCAGCCGCTACGTCGGCGGCGGCGGCGCTCACCCGCCGCTGTCAAAGCTCGGCGGAACCCGCTGGGACACGATCAAGGCCCGGGCGCGCCGGGCCGCCCAGGAGCTGGCCGGCGAGCTTTTGAACCTGTACGCGGAGCGCAGGCGGCGGGAGGGACACGCGTTTTCCCCGGACACCGACTGGCAGCGAGAATTCGAGGACGCCTTCCCCTACGCCGAGACGCCCGATCAGCGCGACGCGATCGAGTTCGTCAAGGCCGACATGGAAGCGCCACGGCCGATGGACCGCCTGGTCTGCGGCGACGTCGGCTACGGCAAGACCGAGGTCGCGCTGCGGGCGGCGTTCAAGTCCGTGCAGGATGGCAAGCAGGTGATGATGCTGGTGCCGACGACGATCCTCGCCCAGCAGCACTACGGCACCTTCACCGAGCGGCTGAAGGACTACCCGGTGACGATCGAGCACGTCTCCCGGTTCCGCCCGGCCGCCGAGCAGAGGGAGTCGGTGGCCCGCTTCTCCCGGGGAGAGGTGGACATCCTGATCGGCACCCACCGGCTGCTCTCCCGTGACGTGCGCGCCCGCGATCTCGGCCTGCTGATCGTCGACGAGGAGCAGCGCTTCGGGGTCAAGCAGAAGGAGCTGCTGCGCCAGCTCAAGCTCCGCGTCGACGTGATCTCGATGAGCGCCACGCCGATCCCGCGAACGTTGCAGATGTCGCTGGCCGGAGTGCGCGACATCAGCGTGATCGAGACACCGCCGGAGGGGCGGCGGCCGGTCAAGACCTACGTCGGCGAGTACGACGAGGAGCTGGTCCGCCGGGCGCTGTTGCGCGAGTCCGAGCGCCACGGCCAGGCCTTCTTCCTGCACAACCGGGTGGAGACGATCGAAGAGACGGCGGTGCGACTGCGGGGCCTGTGCCCGGGGCTGCGGTTCGAGGTCGCCCACGGCCAGATGGACGAGCGGATGCTCGAGCGGCGGATGCTGACCTTCCTGCGCGGCGACGCCGACGTGTTGGTGTGCACCAGCATCATCGAGTCGGGGATCGACATCCCCCAGGCCAACACGCTGGTCGTCGAGCGCTCGGACGCGTTCGGGCTCTCGCAGCTGTACCAGATCCGCGGCCGGGTGGGGCGCGCCCGCGAGCGGGCCTACGCCTACCTGCTGTATCCCAGCGCCGCGGCGCTGACGCCCGACGCGGCGCAGCGGCTGTCGGCGCTGTCTGACTACACCGAGCTGGGCGCGGGCTTCAAGATCGCGATGCGCGACCTGGAGCTGCGCGGGGCCGGAAACCTGCTCGGCGACGAGCAGTCCGGGCACGTGGCGGCGCTGGGCTTTGAGCTCTACATGCAGATGCTCGACGAGGCGGTGGCCGAGTCCGAGGGCGCGGCGGACGAGGAGGAGTGGGAGCCGGTGCGGCTGGACGTCAACGTCGACGCCTACGTCCCGGCCGACTACATCCCCTACGAGCAGGCCAAGGTCGACGTCCACCGCCGGATCGCTGGAGCCCGCGAGGTTGCGGAGCTGGTTGCGCTGCGCGAGGAGCTCGAGGACCGCTTCGGCGACGTCCCCGATCCGCTGCGCAATCTGATCGCGCTGCAACAGGCGCGGATCAAGCTGGGGCAGGCGGGCGCCCGGGCGGTCAGCTTCCGGGGCGACCGGCTGGCGGTGACGCCGATCGAGCTCGACTCGGTGCGGGCCAAGAAGCTCCGGGCCGAGATTCCCGAGGCGCTGTACGAGTCCGGCAAGTCCCAGCTGTCGGTCCGGGTGCCCAAGGACCCGGCGGAGCGGTTCCCGGCGGTGGTGCGCGCGGCTGACGCGCTGCTGTCGGTGACCCGGGAGGCCGCGGGCGCCGACGGCGATTCGCAGAACGCCGTTCCGGAGGTCGTGGAGGCGGCTTAGGTCCGGCGACCGGTTCGAGGGGGCGCGCTGCGCCGGCGGATCAGTGCGGGAGAGCCGGAAGCGCGTGCGCGGCCGGGGCAATTAAACCTTTTCGAAGAGCGAACGCCTGATCGCTCCTTGGTCGCTACCATCGCCAACGTCGTATGAAGACTCTGAGGTCCATCCCGGCGCTTGGCGCCTTTTTTGTGGCCGTCGCGCTGGTCGTTTCCGGCTGCGGGAGCGGTATCCCGGGCGACTCGGTGGCCGATGTGGCCGGCAATCCGATCAGCACCAAGGCGTTCAACCACTGGATGTATGTCGCCGCTGCCGGGCAGGCCGCGCAGAGCCCCGGCCAGCCGGTGATCGTCCCCAACGACCCGCCGAACTTCGACAACTGCATCGCCCAGGTGCGCAAGCAGATCCCGGCGCTGAAGAAGACCACCGACAAGCAGCTGCGCGCCGACTGCAAGCAGCTCTTCACCTCGCTGTCGAGCCAGGTGATGGACTTCCTGGTCAAGGCCTACTGGTATCAGGCCGACGCTCACAAGCTGGGCATCAAGATCACCGACGCGCAGGTCCAGAAGGCCCTGGCCGCGGCCAAGAAGGGCCAATTCTCGACCCCCGCCCAGTTCCAGGCCTTCCTCAAGCAGAGCGGGCAGACGCTGCAGGACATCCTGTTCCGCGTCCGGGTGCAGCAGGTCTACCAGAAGCTCCTGGCCCGTCACCCCACCAAGGTCACCGCGGCGCAGATCTCCAGCTACTACACAAGCCATCAGTCCCAGTTCGGCACCCCTGAGAGACGCAACCTGAAGATCGTGCTGGCCAAGACCCAGGCCCAGGCCAACGCGGCCAAGAAGGCGCTGCAAAAGGGGCAGAGCTGGAAGGCCGTGGTCGCCAAGTACTCGACCGATTCGACGACCAAGAAGACCGGCGGGGTGCTCGCCAACGTGACCAAGGGCCAGCAGGACCAGGCACTGACCACGGTGGCCTTCACGGCGCCCAAGAACAAGCTGCTGGGGCCGGTCAAGGGCCAGTTCGGCTACTACGTGATCGAGGTGACCAAGATCACCCCGGCCACGCAGAAGACGCTGGCCCAGTCCAGCGCGCTGATCAAGCAGACGCTGCAGAGCCAGGCCCAGAGCGCCGCTCAGAGCGCCGTCGACACCCACGCCAAGAAGAACTGGCTCAAGCAGACCAAGTGCCGGTCGACGTACGCGATGGCCGACTGCACCGGCTACAAGGCGCCCAAGGGGTCCACATCAGGAGCGGCTGGAGCGGCTGGAGCCGCCGGCGCGGCAGGCTCGGCTGGGGCTTCCTCCGCCCCATCCGGAGCAGCCGGAGGCTCGACCGCCCCATCGGGCGCAGCCGGGGGCTCGACCGCCCCGTCCGGCGGGGCCGGGGCCACCACCGCAGCACCCTGACGCCGTGGCGAATGGTCCCAGCCAGGACCCAGCCGCACCGCTCACCGAACTGGACGCGATAACCAGGCGTCTCCGCGAGGAGTGCCCGTGGGATCGCGAGCAGGACGAGCGCTCGATCGTGCCGCACACCGTCGAGGAGGCCTATGAGCTCGCCGACGCCGCCGACCGGGGCGACGACGCCAAGCTGCTCGACGAGCTGGGCGACGTCCTGTTTCAGGTCTACTTCCTGTCGTTGCTCCTGGAGGAGCGCGGAGCCGGCGACCTGGCGCAGGTGGCCCGCCACGTAACCGAGAAGCTGATCCGCCGCCACCCCCACGTGTTCGGCCAGACGAGAGCCGACAGCGCCCAGGAGGTGCTCGAGAACTGGGACCAGATCAAGCGCCAGGAGCCCGGCCGGGAGCCGGGGGTGTTCGGCGAGGTCCCCGAGAACCTCCCCTCGCTGCTGCACGCTCGCAAGGTCCAGCGACGCGCCGCGTCCACCGGGTTTGACCTTCCCGGAGACGACGCCACCCAGCAGCTGCGGGCGCTGCACGACGAGCTGGCCGAACTGGAGAGCGCCGAGGACGACCGGCAGCGCTATGACGAGCTCGGAGACGTCCTGTTTGCGACGGTCAACGTCGCCCGCAAGCTGAGGCTGGACCCGGAGCTCGCGCTGCGCTCAGCCTCGCTACGGTTCCGCTCGCGAGTGGAGGCGGCGGTAAAGCTGGCGGCATCCGAGGGCCGAAGTTGGGAGGATCTCGCGGCTGAGCAGCAGCTCGCGTACTACGCCCGCGCCCGGCGCAACGAAGGAGACGGTCACCAGAGATGAGCCAGATCGAGCACGTCCACGCCCGCCAGATCCTGGATAGCCGCGGAAACCCGACCGTCGAGGTCGAGCTCAGCCTGCAATCCGGGGCCTGGGGCCGGGCCGCGGTGCCGTCCGGCGCGTCGACCGGAGAATTTGAGGCCACCGAGCTGCGCGATGGCGGCTCGGACTGGCTGGGCAAGGGCGTGACCAGAGCGGTTGACAATGTGAACGGGGAGATCGCGACCGCGGTCCGCGGCCAGGACGCCGCCAGTCAGGCCGCGCTGGACCGGATGCTGATCACGCTCGACGGCACCCCCAACAAGTCCCGTCTGGGCGCCAACGCGCTGCTGGCGGTGTCGCTGGCCGCCGCGCATGCTTCGGCGGCCGAGCAGCGCCAGCCGCTGTGGCGGTATCTGGGCGGGGACGCCGCGCACGTGCTGCCGGTGCCGATGATGAACGTGCTCAACGGCGGCGCGCACGCCGACAACCGGGTCGACTTCCAGGAGTTCATGATCGTCCCGGTCGGCGCCTCCACGTTCTCGGAGGCGCTGCGAATGGGCGCCGAGGTCTTCCACCACCTCAAGCGGACGCTCACAGAGCAGGGATTGTCGACCGGAGGCGGTGACGAGGGCGGGTTCGCCCCCGACCTGACCTCCAACGAACAGGCCCTGGAGGTGCTGGTGAACGGGATTCGGGCCGCGGGGTTCGTGCCCGGCGACCAGGTGGCGATCGCGCTGGATCCGGCGACCTCCGAGTTCTACCGGGACGGCTCCTACGTGCTCGAGCACGAGAACCGAGCCCTCACCGCCGAAGAGCTGTCGAGCTACTGGGCCGCGCTCGCCGACCGCTACCCGATCGTCTCGATCGAGGACGGGATGGCCGAGGACGACTGGGACGGCTGGTCGGTGCTGACCGATCAGCTCGGCAACCGGATTCAGCTGGTCGGCGACGATCTGTTCGTGACCAACTCCCAGCGGCTCAAGCGGGGGATCGATGCCGGCGTGGCCAATGCGATCTTGGTCAAGGTCAACCAGATCGGCACCCTCACCGAGACCCTGGCTGCGATGCGGATGGCCCGGGACGCCGGCTACGCGTGCGTGATGTCGCATCGCTCCGGCGAGACCGAGGACGTCACGATCGCCGATCTGGCGGTGGCCACCGGTTGCGGGCAGATCAAGACCGGAGCGCCGTCACGCAGCGACCGGGTGGCCAAGTACAACCAGCTGCTGCGGATCGAAGAGGCGCTGGGGCCCGAGGCCAGCTACCCGGGCCGCTCCGCCTTCCGGGCCTGAGCGGCTGCCCGCCCTGTGCAGCCTTTTGTGCAGCAGGAAGGAGCCGGGCACCGTCGAACGAAGCGCTCAGGGGATGCCGCCCGCCCGCTCCGCAACCGCCGCACCTCGCCGCCGGGTACGGACCCGGCCGCGGCCGCGCCGGGTCACCGTCCGCTCCCCGAAGCTCCGGGTCCGCTGGGACCGGGCGGGCCGGATCGGGCTGCTGGTCGTGCTGGGCGTCGTGATGGGGCTCTACGTACAACACACCCTGTCCTACATCTCGACCAAGTCCCAGGCCGATCATCAGCAGGCGATCGTCGACCGACTGCAGCGCCAGAACCGGGTCCTGGAGCGCCAGCAGAAGTCGCTTGGCAACCCGGCGACGATCGTCCAGGACGCCCGGGAGCTGGGGATGGTGCGCCCGGGCGAGCGCCCGTACGTGATCCCCGGGCTCGCCGACCACTGACCCGGTCGCCCAAGTGAGCTCGGGCGATCCGAGCTTCGAGCAGCTGATCGGGCTGTGGCAGGAGGGCCAGCGCCGGCTGTCCGAAGCCGAGCCCAGCGACCGGGCGGCGATGGAGCGCGTGGTCGACGCGATCGTGACCGAGCTACGGCGCCGGCTGGGCGGTCCGTTCAGCGTCCAGGAGCTGGCGCGGCTGTACCTGGAGCAGGGGACCGATTGGTGCTTTGACATCGCCACCCGGCTGGCTCCCGACACGCCGGCGGCGTGGGACCTGACCGCCGTGGCCGGCAGCGCGTTTGCCCGCTACGCCCGCCAGGCCGGGGACTACACCGTGGGACGCCGGATTACGCCCGACGAGTGATCAGCAAGCCGGCGTCACCGATCGCGACCGGTCAGCTGTCGTCGCCGCTGTCGTTGTCGCCGCCGGCGCGGCGGATCACGATCTGATCCTCCTCGATCGCGACCTCGACCGGACGGTGGCCGGCCCAGTACTCCGCGTAGACGGGATCGTCCTGGACGGCGGGGTCGAGCCACAGACCGTAGCCCTCCTCGCCGTGGTCGAAGGTCGCCTCGAGGGTGCCCGAGGGCCGGCGCCGTCCGCGACCGCTGCGACCGCCGCGTCGGCCCCGACGGCGGCGAGCGGGCTTCTCGTCGCCCTCCTCGTCCTCTTCTTCCTCGTCCTCTTCCTCCTCCGAGCGCTCGGCCGCGGCGGCGTCGAGCTCCGCCGCGATCAGGGCGTCGTCCTCGGCCCGCAGGTCGATCTCGTCGTCGTAGTCGCCGGCGGCGACGCCTTCCGCCTCGTCACCGGGCTCGAGCTGCTGCTCGCGCTTGAACGCCTGGATCTGCTGGACGGTGACCTCGAGCTGGTGGGCGATCCAGGCATCGGTCCGCCCCTGGCGCACCCAGGCGCGGATGCGGTTCAGCTCTGGTCTCAGCGATCTGCGGGGCATTCGAGGCCGGAGACTAGTACAGGCGCCGGTAAGAACATTCCCACCTGACCGAAACCCCTTTTGCTTGTGCGATGAAGCGGGTAGACGATATGCTGGATCACAGGGCAGGCGGCGTATGTGCGCGCCGTGTTAGCTCCATCCCAAGCACAAAGCAGGGAGGCAATGATGCTGGTCCTGACCAGAAAGTCCAACCAGAACATCATGATCGGCGACGACATCGAGGTGTCGGTGCTCGCGATCATGGGGGAGAAGGTGCGTATCGGGATCCAGGCGCCCCGGGACATCCCCGTGTTCCGCAAGGAGGTATATCTGGAGATCGAGCGCGAGCGTGGCCCGTCCGCGCCTTCGAAGGACGCGCGTGAAGAGGTCGACGCAGCCCTGCGTGGCCTAGGGGATCCGGAGTAGCAGTAGCCGTACTTCAGCCGGGGCGGGCCGACTGCAGTAACGCGGGGTCAACCGAGCAGGTAGTACAGGCTCTCGAACATCGCGATCGTGACGATCACGGCGGTCGCGACCAGCGACAGCACCAGGATCCAGTAGCGCATCGAGCTGCGCTTGGTCCGCCGCTGGTGGGTGCGCACGCGTGAGCGCCGGACGGCATGTCGCCGCAGCGTCTCTCTCCGTGAGCGGTCTAGTTGCGTCTCGTGCCGGAACTCCTGCTCGAGCTGCGCAAGGCTCTGGCGCATCTTCATCGCCATCGGAGGCGAGCCTACCAATTGGTGCAGAACCGCGGAGCGTTAGAAAGCCACGCCCCGCGGCTGAGAGCAACCTCTAAGCGACCTGCTGGTGCTCGTAGACACCCACGAAATGTAGGTAGTTATCGGCGATCTGGGAAGCGGCGGCCCCACGGTCCAGCTCGTCGGCCAAGAACGCCTTCAGCGCGTCCCACCAGATCGAGCGCCCGATCGCGAAGCCGATGAACCCGTCGATGGTGTTGGCGGCCTCCAGCCACTGCTCCACCTTCTCGGTCGAGGCGCCGCGGCCCAGCACCACGCAGGTGACGCCTTCCCGGCCCTGGCCCGAGCGGGTCTGCTCGGCCAGCATGGTCGCGTCGTCGCGGGAGTCCACGCCCTCGATCTTCCAGATGTCGACCTCGATCCCGAAGTTCTGGCAGTCCTCGATCGAGCGGCGCATCAGCTCCGGCCGAAGCTCGCCGTCGTAGCGGTCCTCGTCGCCGTCGACCTGGGCCATCTGGTCCTCGGTCGCCGGCACCAGCAGCTCAAACAGGAACTTCCGCTCGTGGGCGTGAAGCCAGTCGGCGAGCTCCTTGAGCCGTTCCAGCTGGCGCCGGTTCATCTCGGTGTCGGGGTCGTCCGGGTTGTAGCGGACCAGGACCTTGGAGAAATCGGGGTCGAAGCGCTCGATGTGCTCGCCGAAATCGGCTCCGTACTGGAAGTCGAACTCGTTCTGTCCTGACTTCTCTACCGGCATGGAGAGCTTCAGGCCCTCCTCGCGGGCGCGCTGGGGCACGTCCCCGCCGAACTGTTCATCGACCAGCACGCCCGTGGCCCCGGCTTCGGCGCCGCGCCTGACGGCCTCCTCCATTCCCTCGAAGATCAGCCGCTTGGCGTCGGAGATCGTGTCCGTCTGCTCGGGCGTGGGGTCGCCCTCGATCCCGAACATCTTCTTCTGAAATGACCCCCGATGGTCAAACGCGAGGATGTACAGCTTCCCGTCATAGCCGAGTGCCATGGCACCGCCCTTCGTAATCGTGATCTCTGTTTGTCAATATAAGCCCGACCGCACCGGCGCGGTCACTGAGCGCTGACCGATCCCACCTTTACCGCGGTCAGCTGGGCCCGCACCAGATTCATCCCGTTGTTGTCGAGGCGATAGCAGTTCAAGTGGTAGGTCGAGCTCGCCGTGATCGTCACCGGCAGGGTGATCGCGACCGAGCCCTGCTCGGGTGCAGCAAGCGTCTCGCCCACGCTCTGATCGCCGGCTCCGGTGTCGATCCCGCACTGGATCGTGTCCGGCGAAGAACTGGTGCCCTGGGCCCAGCCGTTGGCGGTGATCACGTAGCTGCCGGGTGACAGCGCGATCGTGTCCATCACAGTCGGAATGGCCGGGTCGGTCGAGGTGACGGCCTGGTTGGCGGGGCCGGACCGGACGATCGCTGCGCTCACTCCGGCCACGCCCGGGGATCCCGCGGGACCGGCTGCTCCGGTGGCGCCGCGCGCTCCGGTGGCGCCTCTGGGGCCGCGCGCTCCGGTGGCGCCCCTGGGGCCTCGCGCTCCGGTAAGGCCACGGGGACCCGGCGGCCCGCCGGCGGGCCCGCGCGGGCCCCGGCGTCCACGCCGGCCGGCGGCGTTCCACTTGATCCGGCGGTCGTGGCGCTTGCAGCGCCTGGCGCTGTACCAGCCGCCGCCCCGCTTGTGGACGCACACGCTGATGGTCTTCGAGGCGCCGGAGGTGGCGTAGGCGACTCCGGCCACCACCAGGATCAAAGCCACGCTGGCGCTCACCAACGCCGCGCCGCGGCGTGTCAGCACCGATCGAATCTTCATCGCTCCTCCTGACTGCTATTGGATTCCGGTCCGGCCAAACCGGCGTCTGACCGGAAGGTTGACACAGAGAGCCGTTCCCGGACCAGCGCCGTTAGGCTCTTGCGCCACCGTGGACCACCGCTTCGCCGGACACGCCTACACGATTGGCATCGAGGAGGAGCTGATGATCCTCGACGCCGAGACCCTGGAGCTGGTCAACGCGATCGAGGCGCTGCTGGAGCCGGTGCCGCTGGGGGAGATCAAGCCCGAGCTGATGGAGTCGGTGCTGGAGATCTCGACCGACCCCTGCGCGAGCATCGCCCAGGCCGGGCAGCAGCTGCGAGCGCTGCGCAGCCAGGTTGCCGACACCGCGGCCAGCAAGAGCCTGGCGATCGGCTCGGCGGGGACGCATCCGTTTGCGATGTGGGAGGACCAGCGGATCGTCGCCCGGCCGCGCTACCGCGACCTGATCTCGGCGCTGCGGTTCGTGGCGCGCCAGGAGCTGATCTTCGGGATGCACGTGCACGTGGGGATCGACGACCCTCAGAAGGCGATCCACGTCGCCAACGGGATGCGTGTGCACATTCCGGTGCTGCTGGGGTTGTCGGCGAATTCTCCTTTCTGGCGCGCCGACACGACCGGCATGGCGTCGACGCGAACCCCGATCTTCCGAGCCTTTCCGCGGGTCGGCATACCTCCCACCTACGACGGCTGGGAGGACTACGAGCGGCGGATCGAGTTCATGATCAGCGCCAAGGTGATCGAGGACTACACCTACCTCTGGCACGACGTCCGGCCGCACCCCAACTTCGGCACCGTCGAGGTCCGGGTGATGGACTCCCAGACGCACATCGAGCATTCACTGGGTCTGGCGGCGCTGGTCCAGGCCCTGGTCCGCGAGCTGGCCGAGCACTACGAGTCAGGAGGGCGGCTGTCCACCTACCCGTACGAGATGCTCGACGAGAACAAGTGGCTGGCCGCCCGCCACGGGCTGGAGGGGGAGCTGGTCGATCTGCCGAGCTCGGATCGGATCGCGACCCGGGCGCTGGCTCGCCGGCTGCTGGACCGGATGCGCGACTACTGCGTCGACCTCGGCTCGGAATCCGAGCTGGAGGCGGTGGAGGATCTGCTCAGTCGCGGCAACGGCGCCGCGCGGCAGGTGGTCGTCTACGAGGCCAACCACGATCTCCGCGAGGTGATGGGGGAGATCGTCGCCGCTACGCGCCCTTAATCGACCCCTTCGTGAGCAGGGGGAAAATCGATCCGCTCGGGGGGCCTCGGCGCAGTTCTACAATCGGTCCGTGAGCACCGGCGGCCCCGAACTGTTCGTGATCTGCAAGAGCTGCGGATCCGAGGTCAGCTCGTACATAACCGAGTGCCCGTACTGCGGCAACCGGCTGCGCAAGCGGGCCCCCAAGCTCAGCCGCGACGGCAAGGTCGCCGAGAAGCGCACCAAGCGCTCGGCGCCACCGCTGCTGACCCGGCTGCGCCCCGACGAGATCCCCGGGATCAGGCCCGACACGCGGCCCTACGCGACGATCGTGCTGGTCGCCCTGGGGCTGGCCGGAACGCTGCTGTGGCGGACCGGCCTCGGTGGCAACAACCAGCTCGAGATTTTCGGCAAGCCCGGTTCGCACTGGTGGCGGCTGTTCACAGCCGTGTTCACCTACAACAACACCGGCTATGCCATTGTGACGATTGGCGCGATCGCTCTGTTCGGCTGGCTGCTCGAGCGCCGCCACGGTCCGCTCGTCGTGCTGGCACTGTTCTTCGTCGGCGGCGTGGGGGGCCTGGCGGCCACCGCGGCCGCCTACGACATCCCGTTCGCGATGGGCGGCAACGGGGCTGCGCTGGCGCTCCTGTGTGCCTGGGTGATCCCGGATCTGCTCAGCCTGCGGGCCGGGGAGGACGTCGAGGGCGACCTGCTGGGAGTGGCGGCGATCGGGATCGTGGTGGCGCTGATGCCGCTGGCGGTTCCGGGTGCGAGCTGGATCGCCGACGCCGTCGGGGTCCTGGCCGGCTTTGCCGTGGGGCTGCCGCTGGCCCGGTTGTCCCGGCGCTGACCGCTCGCCCCTGGGCGACGGTGGTCTCGCCCGGAGCGCTCGATTTCGCGCGGAGCGCTCGATTTCGCCCGGAGCGCTCGATTTCGCCCGGAGCGCTGGTCCTATACGACGGCGATCTCGCCCGGCGCCCCGGGGACGAGCCGGCCGATCGCGACCCCGGGCAGCGAGCCCGCATCGCGCTCCGCGACCGCCGCCAGCAGCCCACCGGAGGTCATCGCGTCGCAGACCAGCCAGCGCCGGGCCTCGCCGACACCGTCCGAGAAGCCGGCGAAGGCCTCGGAATGGGCCCGGTTGCGCCGGGTCCCCCCGGCCACGGCGCGCTCCTCGGGGTCGGCGAGCAGCTCCAGGACGCCGTCGATCGCCGGCACCGCGTCGGCTCGCAGCTCGGCGGCCAGCCCGCTGGCCAGGGCCAGCTCATGCAGATGGCCCAGCAGCCCGAAGCCGGTGACGTCGGTGAGCCCGTGGACATCGGCCGACCGCAGCGCTGCCGCGGCGTCTCGGTTGAGCGTGGTCATCACCTCGATGGCCTCGGCCAGCGGCGCCTCCAAGCCGCGCTTGACCGCGGTCGAAACGGCCCCGGCACCGAGCGGCTTGGTCAACACGAGCGCGTCGCCGGGGCGCCCGCCGGCGTTGGTCAGCAGCTCATCGGGGTGGACGACGCCGGTCACCGCCATCCCGTACTTGGGCTCGGCGTCGTCGATCGAGTGGCCGCCGAGGATCGCCACGCCCGCCTCGCCCGCCACTTCGGCCCCCCCGCGAAGGATCTCGGCCAGGACCTCGCTGCCCAGCGTCTCGATCGAGAACGCGACCAGGTTCAGCGCGCTGACCGGCGTGGCGCCCATGGCGTAGACGTCGGACAGGGCGTTGCAGGCGGCGATCCGGCCGAAGTCGAACGGGTCGTCGACGATGGGGGTGAAGAAGTCGACGGTCTGGACGATCGCCAGGTCCTCGCGCAGCCGGTAGACGCCGGCGTCGTCGGCGGTCTCGAACCCGACCAGGACGTTGGGGTTGGCATCGGCGGACAGTCCGGCCAGCAGTGGACCGATCGACGCCGCCGGAAGCTTGCAGCCGCAGCCGGCGCCGTGGGACAGGGACGTTAGGGCGACCGACACCCACGTATTCTCTCAGGCGAGTGCCGGACCGCGCCTACACCGATGCCGAGCTGGACGCCGCGATCGAGGAGCTCGCCGACCCCGCCAGGTTGCGCGACGCGCAGGACGTGGTGATGCGCGCCGCCCCATCGCTGCAGCGTGTCCTGGCGGCGGCGATCGCGGAGGGCGGCTGGTTTGACGCCGCGCACGAGCAGGCGGTCCGAGAGGCGGCCGTGACCGAGGACCCGGAGGCGCGGCTGCGCTCGGTCAAGACTTTGCTGGCGGAGGAGACGCGGCTGGGGATGCTGGTCGGGGTGGCGGTTGGGTTCGAGCTCTCCCGCACTCTGGACGGACTCGATACCGAAAACCAACAGGAGGATTAGACCCACCATGGATGTGCGCTTTCTCGGCCACGCCTGCTTCACGCTCTCCGACGGCGATACGACGGTGCTGATCGACCCGTTTCTGACCGGCAACCCGAAGGCCGCGGTGCCGGCCGACGAGGTGTCGGCCACGACGGTGCTGCTGACCCACGGCCACGCCGATCATTTCGGCGATACCGTCGCGATCGCCAAGCGCACCGGAGCGCCGGTGTTCGCGATCACCGAGCTGGCCCGGGAGATGGGCGACGAGGGGCTCGACACGGTCGACTGCAACCTCGGCGGCACCCACAGCTACGACTGGGGCTGGGTCAAGCTGGTTCCGGCCTGGCACACCTCGACGACGCCCAAGGGCACCGTCAACACCCCCGCGGGACTGCTGATCAACTTCAAGGACACGATCGTCTACCACCTCGGCGACACCGCCGTGTTCTCCGATCTGCAGCGGGTCGGCAAGCGAACTCCGATCGACGTGGCCCTGATGTGCATCGGCGGCCACTACACGATGGACCGCTTCGACGCGGTCGACGCCGCCGAGCTGGTCGGCGCCAAGACGGTGATCCCCTGCCACTACGACACGTTCCCGCCGATCGAGACCGACGCCGAGGCGTTCAAGGGCGACGTCGAGGTCTCGACCGCCTCCGACGTGGTCATCCTGGCGCCCGGCGAATCGTTCTCGTCATGACCCACGCGATCGTCCTGATCCAAGCCGAGGGGACCGCCCTGGCCACGCTGGGCGGCGAGCTGGCCGGCATCGAAGGCGTCGCCGAGGCCTACTCGGTGACCGGCGAGTGGGACTTCGTCGCGATCCTGCGCCTGCGCGAGCAGGACCAGCTGGCCCAGGTGGTAACCGGCAAGCTCTCGCAGCTGAGCGGGGTGCGCCGGACCCAGACGATGGTCGCGTTCGAGGTCTACTCGCGACACGACCTGGAGGCGCTGTTCTCGGTCGGGCAGTGACGGCATCTGATACGGCGGTCGGTGCGGGCTCACGTCGTCGGTGACCCCCCGGGGCGTGTGTGCGCCGTGCGGGACGGAGTCGATTTGGCTTTGGAGGAGGGAGCTCAGCGTGGCACCGTGGAGCGCCGTGGGTTTTCGCGCCCGGCCCGAGGTCTGACTCTTGGGTTGTCGCCCACGGCACGAGGGGTGAGCGGAATACGACACAGCCCGCAAAGCGAGGTGGGTTGGGCGCAAATCCCGGCGTTTGAAGTCCGGCGCTCCCTCTTCCTCAGCCAAAAACGCCGGCGCCCGGGCGCGGACCGCGGCCTAGCCGCGACCGCGGCCTAGCCGCGACCGCGACCTCCGCGTGCGTCCTCGCCCCGCCCAACCGCGACCTCCAGGGCACGCCCGAAGGCATCGGCCATCGCGTCGTAGGTGTAGCCCGACACGGCCTCGCGCCCGGCGGCGCCCAGCCGCCGGCGCAACAGCTCGTCGGCGAGCAGCGAGTCGATCGCCTCGGCCAGCGCCCCGGCGTCCCCCGGAGCCACCACCAATCCGGTCTCGCCGTCACGGACCAGCCCGCCGGCCACGGCCCCGACCGCAGCGCTGGCCACAACCGGTCGGCCCTGGTGCATCGCCTCGTTGCATACCAGGCCCCAGGGCTCGGTGAAGCGCGGCGTGGGCACCGACGGCAGCAGCGCCATCTCAGCGGCCCGGTAGGCCACCGGCAGCTCTGAGCGCTCCAGCGACCCGAGCAGCCGGGCTCTCGGCAGCGAGGCGACCAGCGGGGTGAGCGGGCCGTCGCCGACCAGTACCAGCGTGGCGTCGGGGAAGCGAACCCGCGGCCAGGCGTCGGCGAGGACCTCGACCCCCTTGGCCGTCACCAGGCGGCCGACGTAGAGCACGATCGGCCCTGACCCCAGGCCGTGGCGGCTGCGAAAGTCGCGGAGCTCGGCCTCGCTGACGTCGCGGGCGAACAGCTCCGGCTCCACCGCCTGGGGGGCGACGAACACGTCGTCGTCGTGGCCGCGTACGCCGGCGACGAACCGGCGCCCGTGCTCGCCGTAGGCGACGATCGCGTCGGCGTGGCGGTAGATGCGACGGGTGACCGGGAGCGCGACGGCGTGCGACAGCGACCGCGGCTGCATCCAGACCGAGGCCCAGAGCACGAACGGGCGGCCGGCCAGGCGCGCGCCGAGATACGCGGCCGGCAGGACCGCGCCGCCGGCAAACGGGGCGATCACGGTCTCGTAGCGCCGACCGACCAGAAGCGCCTCGCGGGCGCCGTCCAGACGCCGGGCCGGGAAGTCCGCGGCGGCCAGCTGGCGATCGAGGTCGCTGAACCAGGCCGGCACGTATCGCTCCCCGCCTCCGTAACAGAGGACCTCGACCCCGTGGCGCTCGGCCAGCCGCCGGTACAGGGGGAGCCGGTAGGCGGCCAGGAAGTTCGTGAGCAGCGCGATCGTCACGGCGCTGCATGATGCCGGGCGGCGGTGCCGACAGGCCGCCGCGCTCCCGTCAAGATGGGCGGCCGGCCCCGCGCCGTGGCGCCCGCAGCCGCCAGAATCCCTGCTATGCGTGTCCTGCTGCTGCACAACCGCTACCGCGCCCAAGGCGGCGAGGAGCGCGCCGTCGCCGACCTGCAGGTGCTGCTGCGAGAGCGCGGGCACGACGTGGAGCTGCTGGAGCGCTCCAGCGCGGCGGCCGGCCGCGTTGGTGCGGCCACGGCGCTGGCCCGGGGCGGCGAGGACCCGGATCAGGTCCGGGACGCCGTGCGGCGCCTGGATGCCGACGTGGTGCACGCCCACAACCTGCACCCGCTGTTCGGCTGGCGGGCCCTGGCCGCGGCCCGGAGCGCCGGAGCCCGGACCGTGGTCCACCTGCACAACTTCCGCCTGTTCTGCGCGATCTCGATCGCCTACCGAGACGGCGCGGCGTGCTTTCGCTGCCGCGGCCGCAACACGCTGCCGGGACTGCGGCTGCGCTGCCGCGGATCGCTGCCCGAGGCGGCGGCGTACGCGTTCGGCCTGCACCGCCAGCAGCCGCACCTGGTCGCCCAGGCCGACGTGTTGGTGGCCGTCAGCGCGGCCACCGCGCAGCGGCTGGTGGGGTTGGGGCTGCCGGCGGCGCAGACGCGCTCGGTGCCGAACTTCGTACCCGCGGCCGGGTTCGCTGGGCGTAGCGAGGCCGCGGCCGGCGAGTACGCACTGGTCAGCGGCCGGCTGGTGGAGGAGAAGGGCTTTGACACCGCGATCGAGGCGGCGCGGGCGGCCGGCGTGCCACTGGTGGTGGCGGGGGAGGGGCCGGACGCCCCCCGGCTCCGCAGCCTGGCTCATGCGGCCGACGTGCGATTCACCGGCCGGCTCGCTGCGGGCGCCCTGGCCGAGCTGCGCCGCGGCGCGGGGGCGGTGCTGGTCCCCTCGCGCTGGGAGGAGCCGTGCCCGTACTCGGCGCTCGACGCACTGGCCGCCGGGGTACCGGTGCTGGCCAGCGACCAGGGCGGGTTGCCCGAGCTGGTCGGCGACGAGGCAGTGCTGCCGGCCGATCAGCCGAGGCGGTGGCGCGAGGCGCTGGAGGCGCTGTGGAGCGACCCGGCGGCGCGCGCCGAGCGCGGCGCGCAGGCCCTGGAGCGCGCCCGGGCCCGGTTCTCCGAGCAGGCCTACTACGACCGGCTGATGGAGATCTACAGCGGGTGAGCAGCCGTCGCCGCCCTTATCCTCGACCGCGATGAGGCGCCCGTGCCTGCTCGCCGTGCTCGCAGCCCTGGGGCTGGCCGCCTGCGGCGGATCGAGCAGCCCGAGCAGCTCGAGCGGCTCGAGCAGCTCGAGCGCGGCGCCGGGCTCGACCAGCCCCAGCACCACCGCGACGAGCGCCTCCAGCCCCGGGACCGGGACGACCACCTCCGCCGCCGCCGGCACCAGTGCGACGACCAGCTCGAGCAGCGCCGCCGCCAAGGCCCCCGCCACCAACGTTCGCCTGGCGGCGAGATTCACGATCCATGCGGGAGACACGCTGTCTCCGCCACTGGTGGCGGCGCCCAAGCACACCGAGGTCGTGTTGACGGTCGTCGCCGGCGACGGCAAGCCGCACCGGCTCGTGATCCAGACCCCCCACCGCTACTCGGCGTCGGTGGCTCCCGGCCACTCGGCGAAGCTGACCCTCAAGGGGGTCCCCAACGGCAGCTATTCCGTCGACGTCGACGGGTCAAAGCGCGGGGAGCTGATCATCGGGGCCTCCCCCGGGCCGTAGCCCCCCGGCCCGGAGGCAAGCCTCAGCCGCTGCGCTCGCCTGGGCGGTAGGCCAGCCGAGCTCAGCCGCTGCGACCGCCGGGCCCATAGGCCGGCCGAGCTCAGCCGATGCGATCGCCGGGCGCGGCCTCGCGGTCGGGGCGCAGCAGGACCACTCCGTGCTGGTCGTCGAGCGCGCCGAGGACCAGCACCTCGGAGAAGAACGGACCGATCTGCCGGGGCGGGAAGTTGACCACGGCCACCACCAGCGTGTCCTCGAGCTCGGCACGCCCGTAGTGGGCAATCTGAGCCGAGGAGCGCTTGACGCCGATCTCGGGACCGAAGTCGATCGTCAGCTTCCAGGCCGGCTTGCGGGCCTCCGGGAACTCATCTACAGCGACGACCCGGCCGACGCGCATGTCGACGGCCAGAAACTGCTCGAAGTCGATCAAGGCCCGGCGTGAGCCGCGCGACGGAGGCGGATGTGGTCGTACCCGGCGACCGCGGCGACCCGGGCGGTGGACGTCCTGGACCGGGCCAGTGGGCGGTGCGCGAGGGGGGGACGCGGCGTGGTGTCAGCCGGTGGCGGTGGAGTGGTGGTGGTGCCGGTGGTGTCGGTCCCGGTGGGCGGTGGAGTGGTCGTCGTGCCGGTGGTGGTTGTCGTGGTGCCGGTCCCGGTTGGGGCCGGTGTGGTCGTCGTGGGCGTGGTGCTCGTGCTGGTCGTGCCGGTGCTTGTCGTGCCGGTGGAGGTCGGGGTCGTGGCGGTGGTGGTCGGCTCGGTTCCGGCCGCGCTGGCGGGGGGAGCGGGCACGGTGGTGGTGGGAGCGGCCGACGGGGCGGGGGGAAGCACGGTGGCGTCAGATTGGGTCTGAGTACGGCCTGTGGTGTCCTGGCTCTTGACCTCGGCGGTCGGGGTCGTGGTCGGCGTGGTGGTGACCGCGGTGGGAGCCGGCTTGGCCGGGGCGGTGGCCGACTTTGCGGCAGTCGGCTTGACCGCGGCCGGGCTGACCGCCTTGGCCAATGGCTTGTCGGCGTTGCGGGCGACCGTCGAGGTCGAGCGCGGCTGCGGGCTCGAATACACCGGGCTCGGCGCCGGCGAAGCCTGCTGCCGGGAGACGGTGGTCTGCGGCACGGCCGCGACTGTGGCCACGTGCCGGGCCGGGTGGTGCGCCGTGTGGTCGGCCTCCACCGCGGCGCCGGTCACCAGTGCGGCGGCGGCGATCCCGGCCGCGGCCTTGGTGGCGATCGCGCCGATCCCGGCCGAGACGACTCCGCCCGAGCCGACCAGAGCCCCCGAACCAGCGGCGGCACCGGCCCCGGCGGCACCTGCCCCGGCTGCTCCGGCGCCGGCGGCGCCGGACCCTGCCGCGGTGGCTCCCGAGCCGCTGGCGGCCGAGTGCCCGAGGTGGGCGACCAGCAGCTTCTTGAGGAAGATCGTGGGGCCGATCGGCAGCAGCGCCGCCAGCGCCTTGTTGGTCTGCTTGAGCTGACCCCGGAAGATCGTGCAGCGCTTGCACCCGCGCATGTGCCGGCGGACCAGCGGGCTGGGACGGCGCTGCAGCCCCTCGGCCACCTCGGCGAGCTGGATCCGCACCTCCTCGCATGACAGCAGGCGGGCCTCGGAGGCCTCGGCCAGCGATACCCGGGCGCGCACCAGCAACGACTTGACGCTGGAAACGGTGGTCTCCATCGCCTCGGCGATCTGCTCGTAGGAGAGGGCGTCCATCTCGCGGAGCACCAGCGCGGTCTTCTGGGTCTCCGGGAGCTCCTGGATGTCATCCACCAGGAGCCTGAACTCCTCGCGCTCGTGGACCTTGTCGGCGGTGCTGGCGCCGCCGTCGGAGAAGTGCAGGTCCATCGAGTCAACGCCGATCGCCTGGATGCGGCGCAGGTGATTGAGGCTGCGGTTGCGGGCGATCCGGTACAGCCAGGGCCTGACGTTGATCGGTCGCTCGTCGGCCAGCATCGCGTTGAAGGCCGCCGTCATCACCTCTTGGAGGACGTCCTCGGCATCCTCGCGGGAGCCGAGCAGGTGGCGGCAGAAGGCGTGCAGGCGCGACTCGTAGCGGGCTACCAGGACCTCGAAGGCGGCGGTGTTGCCGCGGCGCAACATGGCCACCAGCCGCTCATCGGACTGAAGCCGCAGCAGACGGGAGCGTCCGTGCAGACCAATGCCCCCGGCGTATTTGAGTGCTGAGACTTCCATCCGGACGGTTGCGTGACTCCCTGTCGGGCGCTTGGACACGGTAGCAGCGCAGAAGTTGCGCCATCACGACATGATTCGATCCCTCGACTTCGGTCGAGACATCGCGCACGAACAGGGAGCGATCATCACGCCGAGTCGGGATACCCGGGGAGGGACTCGAACCCTCACGCCACAAAGGGCAGTCGCTCTTAAGGCGACCGTGTCTGACCTAATTCCACCACCCGGGCTGGTGGGTCAGACGCTAGCGGCTTGGGCTCCTCAGGCCAAGGGTAGAAACCGCCCGGACCACCCGCTGTAGACACCGGTTCCTAATTGACAGTGCATTGAGCCCCTTGCTAGCTTCGCGACCCAGATTCTCGCCGGTTCCGGACCCGGACGAGCCTGAGCGGGAGGAGCTCAATTGGGCAGGTCGCCGTGCGTAACACAAGTGTGATCGGTCGCGTCGCGGCGGTCGCAGCGGTCGTGGTTGCGCTGGTGGCCGTGGCGATCATCGTCCTCTCGGGCGGCAGCACCTATCAGGTCAAGGCGGTGTTCGTCAACGCCAGCCAGGTCGTGTCCGGCGACCTGGTCGAGGTGGCCGGCGTTCAGGTCGGGACGGTGTCGAGCATCTCGCTGACCCCGGACGGACGAGCCCAGCTGACGCTGAGCATCTCCAACACGGCCTACGACCCGCTGCGCCAGGGCACCCAGGCCACGGTGCGCGAGAGCTCGCTTTCAGGGATCGCCAACCGGTACGTGGAGCTCAGGCTGGGATCCCCCGGTGCGCCGAAGATCAACTCGGGCGGCACCATCCAGTCCAGCGACACCACCAGCGAAGTCGACCTCGACCAACTCTTCAACTCGCTCAACCCGCCGACGCTCAAGGGCCTTCAGGACGTCTTTGTGGGCTCGGCCGCGGAATACAAGAACGAGGGCCCCGTGGCCCAGAAGGCGTTCGCCTACCTCAACCCGGCGATCGCGTCCAGCAGCATGCTGTTCCGCGAGGTCAACCGCAACACCGACCAGTTCACGAACTTCATCGTCAAGACCGGCAACCTGGTCACCGACGTCTCCCAGCGCAGCGCCGACCTCAGCGGGTTGGTCGGACATTTGTCAACGACCACCGAGGCGCTGGCCGCCCAGCGGGTTCCGCTGGCCCAGTCGCTGCAGCGGCTGCCCGGGTTCATGCGGCTCGCCAACACCACGTTCGTCAACCTGCGCAGCGCGCTCGACGACCTCAAGCCGCTGGTCGACGCCTCCAAGCCGGTCGCCCCCAAGCTCCAGAAGCTGCTGGTCCAGCTGCGGCCGCTGGCCCGGGACTCGGTGCCGACGCTCCAAGATCTGTCCTCGATCATCAGGCGGCCCGGGGCCAACAACGACCTGGTCGAGCTGACCCGACTCGGGGTCCCGCTGGCGGCGGCCACGGTTCGCAACATCAACGTCAACGGCAAGGTGCGTCCCGGGGCGTTCCCGGTGTCGACCACGGCGCTCAATGACTCCACCCCCGAGCTGGCCACCGCGCGGCCGTACGCGGTCGACCTGACCGGGTGGTTCGAGGGCTACACCCATCCCGGGACGATCGACGCCAACGGCGGCTCGAGCCGGATCGCCCCCGTGATCGGCATCGGCTCGCTGCAGAACGGGACCTTGAACCTGCTGCCGACGTTCGTCGACCCCACGCTGCGCAGCATCCTGGCCTTCGGCGGCCTGGGCGGGACGGTGGGCGGCATCCTCGGCAGCACCGGCGCCACCGGTGGGACGGCCGGGGGCATCCTCGGCGGGGTCACCGGCACCGGCAGCGGCAACCAGGGGGGCCTGATCACCACTGGGCAGGGCAGCCGCTGCCCGGGCTCCATGGAGCGCGGTGCCGTCTACTACCCGGAGAGCGGCTTCCCGTGTGACCCCAAACAGGTGCCGACCGGCAAATGAAACGGATCCTGCTCAGCGCGGCCATCCTGCTGGCGGCGGGCGCGTTCATCTTCCTGGCCGGCGGAGCCTCCAACCAGAGCGCCGCCGGCACCTACAAGATCGAGCTCGACAACGCCTTCGGCCTGATCGCCGGCGCCGACTTCAAGGTCGGCGGGGTGCCCGCGGGCACGATCAAGTCGATCGATCTCGACACCAAGACGCTGCACGCGGTGGTCAACGTCCAGGTCACCAGCAGCGGCTTTGGTCAATTTCACAAGGACGCCTTCTGCAAGTCGCGGCCTCAGTCGCTGATCGGGGAGTACTACATCGACTGCGATCCCGGCACCCGCAGCAGTCCGATCCTGAAGCCGGGGGCCACGATTCCGGTCTCGCACACCTTCTCGACGATCCCTGCCGACCTGCTGCAGGACGTGATGCGGATGCCCTACCGGCAGCGCTTCACGCTGATCATCAACGAGCTCGGCGCGGCCGCGGCGGCACGCTCCGGCGACCTCCAGGCGGCGCTCCAGCGGGCGGTGCCGGCGCTCACCGAGACCGACAACCTGCTCAACCTGCTCGGCAACGACTCGACCACGATCCAAAACCTGACCCGGGACTCCAACAGCGTGATCACGGCCCTGGCCAACAACAGCAGCAACGTCAAGCGGTTCATCGACGAGGCCAACCGGACCTCGACGGCCACCGCCACCCAGCAGCAGAACCTCCGGCTGACCTTCCAGAAGCTCCCGCCGCTGCTGGAGCAGCTAAAGCCGGCGCTGGCCAAGCTAGACACCACCGTGGCCACGAACACCCCGGTGCTGCAGAACCTGCATGCGGCCTCGGGCCAGATCGACCGCCTGCTGACCGACCTGCCGCCGTTCTCGCACTCCGCGGTGCCGGCGATCAAGTCGCTGGGCCAGGCGTCGGTGACCGGCAAGGTGGCGGTCAAGGCGGCCACCCCCACCGTCGCCGACCTCAACAAGTTCGCCAAGCCGACCCCTGAGCTGGCCCAGAACCTCTCAATCGTCCTCAACGATCTCGACACCCAGAGCCGCGCCGTCGAGCCGGACTCCCGCAGCCCGGGCGGCGTGGGCTTCAGCGGCCTGCAGGCGCTGCTGGGGTACGTGTTCAACCAGACGCTGGCGATCAACTACTACGGGCCGCTGGGCCACGTCCTGGGCGTCGATGCCTTCGTCAGCACGATGTGCTCCAACTACGCCACTCCGGCCACGATCGCCATGGCGATCAAGCAGTACGGGCCTCGGTACCGCCAGTGCTACTCCTGGCTGGGACCCAACCAGCCCGCGGTCAACGAGACCGATCCGTCGGATCCGAGCGCCCCGGTGCCCGATCCCGGCGGAGCCCCTCCGGGTCAGCGGGGCCCCTCCACGAGCGCGGCCAGGATGGTCGCCGATGTCACGCGCAAGGGGAGCGCGACGACCACCGGCAGTCACGTCTCGAACACCAGGGGCACCACCGCCACCACGCCGGCCACCACCACCGCCTCGCCGAACCCGAGCTCGGGCTCGAGCACCACCTCGACGTCGACTTCGACCGCCGCCACCCAGGGGACCACCCCGGGCACCACCAGCACCACCAGCGGTGGGCCGCCGATCAACCTCAAGAAGACCGTCGGCCAGATCCTGGCGGGGATCGGCGGCGCCCCGGCCGGGTCGGGCAGCGGGGCGGGCTCGCAGTCGAGCTCCAGCGGGTCGCCGAGCCAGGCCCAGGCGCTCCTCAACTACCTGATGACACCATGAGCACCTCGGGCCGCAGACATCAGCAGTCGGCACTGGCCAACCCCGTCCTGGTGGGGGCGATGACCGTGCTGGTGGTGATGGTCGCCGTGTTCTTGGCCTACAACGCCAACCAGGGGCTGCCGTTCGTGCCCACCCGCGAGCTCAAGGTCGACGTCGCCAGCGGCTCTGACCTGGTGCCCGGCAACGAGGTCCGCGAGGGTGGATTCCGGATCGGCCTGGTGTCGGCGGAGAAGCCGATCGAGCTGCCCAACGGACAGATCGGGGCCCAGCTGACGCTCAAGCTCAACAAGGCCAACGGAAACGTCCCGGTGGATTCCACCGCCCAGGTCCGTCCCCGCTCGGTGCTCGGCCTCAAGTTCGTCGATCTGCACTTCGGCAGCTCCAAGAAGGTGTACTCCGACGGCGGCACGATGTCGATTGGCCAGACCAGCGTCCCGGTCCAGTTCGAGGACATCTTCCAGACCTTCAACACGCCGACCCGGAAGGCGATTCAGAACAACCTGGTCGGATTCGGCGATGCCTTGGCCGGCCGGGGCTCGGACCTCAACGACACGATCGCCAGCCTGCCGGCGCTGTTCGGCCACCTGGAGCCGGTCACCCGGTACCTGGCGGCGCCGAGCACCGAGCTGACCCGGCTGCTCAACTCCCTGGAGGGCTTCATGGGCACCGTGGCCCCGGTGGCCCAGACCAACGCCCGCCTGTTCACCGACATGGCGACGACCTTCGAGGCGATCTCTCGCGACCCCGGGGCGCTGGAGGCGACGATTGCGCAGTCGCCGTCCACGGAGCAGGTGAGCACCGACTCGCTCAAGGTCCAGCAGCCGTTCCTGGTTGACCTGAGCACGCTGGGACGCAACCTGACCCCGGCGACGAAGGAGCTGGGGGTGGCGCTGCCCAACATCAATCCGGCGATCGAGGTGGGGACCAAGACGCTGGCGCGCACCCCGTCGCTCAACGCCAACCTGCAGCAGGTCATGAACTCGCTGAAGAACCTGTCGCAGGCACCCGGCACCAACGTCGCCATCAACGCGTTGTACGGCACCGTCAGCACGCTCAACCCGATGGTCAAGTACCTCGGTCCCTACCAGACCGTGTGCGACGACTGGAACTACTTCTGGACCTACCTGTCCGAGCACATCTCAGAGGCCACGAGCTTCGGCTTCGCCCAGCGCGCGCTGCTGAACTTTGGCAACCCGCTGCAAACCAACAACGTCGGCCAGCAAGGGGCCACTCAGCCGGTCAACGGCGGCGGGACAGACTCGCTGCTGACCGGCGGCAATGAGTACCTGCACGCCCAGCCCTACGGCGCCGCGGTCGACAACCAGGGCAACGCCGACTGCGAGACCGGCCAGCGCGGCTGGCCCCGGCAGCTGAACTACCTCGACCCCCAGCACCGGCTGTTCGCCACCGACGCCCACACCCCGGGCGACCAGGGCCCGACGTTCGCCGGCCGCACCCATGTCCCCGCCGGCGAGACGTTCTCCCGCAACCCCACCACCGGCCCGCAGCTGGCCAACATCCCGGGTAACAACTGATGTTCGGACGCAAGCGCAAGCGCCGCAAGGGGATGAGCAAGTTCGCCGCCGGCACGATCGGGATCGTGGTGGTGGTGGTGTTCTCGTACCTGGCCTATACGAAATTCGCCAACCCGTTCGCGAGCCAGTACACGATCCACGCGGTGTTCTCCAACGCCAACGGGCTGCGCAAGGGGTCGCTGGTCCGGATCGGCGGCGTCAACGTCGGCACCGTGACCACCGTCGCCACCGAGCCCGGCTGCAAGTCGACCGCGACCACCAAGGCCGCCTGCGAGGCCTCCGACGTCACGATGACGATCAGCGACCAGGGTCTGCCGATCCACACCAACGCCACGTTCGCGATCCGCCCCCGGATCTTCCTGGAGGGAAACTTCTTCGTCGACATCGCCCCGGGGACACCGTCGGCACCGGTGGCCGGCACCGGGCACACCTTCTCGATTCAGCAGGGCATCGAGCCTGTCCAGCTCGACCAGGTTCTGACCGGCCTGCAGGCCGACACCCGCCACAACCTGCAGATCGTGCTGCAGCAGTACGGAAAGGCGGTCAAGCAGGCGGGCCCGTCCTTCAACCGGTCGATCCAGTACTGGCTGCCGGCCTACGAGTACTCGTCGATCGTGGCCCACGACGCGTTAGGGATCCAGCCCCACGACCTGTCCAACTACATCGCCGCCCAGGGCACCACCGCCGGCGCGCTCGACGCTCACCCGCAGAACCTGCAGAGCCTGATCACCGACTTCAACACCACCGCCAACGCGTTCGCGCGCCGGAACGCGGCGCTGCAGCAGACGGTGATCCAGCTGCCGCGGACCCTGGCCGCCGCGATCCCGGCCTTCAACGCGCTCAACGCCGCGTTCCCGCCCTTGCGCCGGCTGGCTCGCACGCTTGTCCCCGGCGTCAAGTCCAGTGGCCCGACGATCGACGCCAGCCTGCCGTTCATAAATCAGCTACGGCTGCTGGTGCAGCCGTCGGAGCTGCGAGGCCTGGCCTCGGACCTGAAGCCGACCGTGCCGGCGCTGGCCAACCTGACCAACGAGACGATCCCGCTGATGCGCGACGAGGTGCGGCCGGCATCGAGCTGCGTGGCCAACGTCATCTACCCCTGGTCCCAGCTGACCCTCAACGACGGCAACTTCAACGCCTCCAACGGCTTCCCGCCGGAGAAGGTGTACGTGGAAGCTGTCGACTTCCTGCCCGGCCTGGCCGGCGAGTCGCGTGACTTCGACGCCAACGGGCCCTACATCCGGATCCTCGGAAACGGCGGCACGTTCACCTACTCGCTGTCACCGGGGCTGTTCGGACAGTCGCTGAGCAAGATCGACTCCGTCCAGCCGAGGGTCCCGCCGGGCGGCAAGCGTCCGCCGTATGAGCCCAACGTGCCGTGCGAGACCCAGGCCCCGATCACCGACCTGTCGACACCCTCGGGCGGGCCGATCACCACCACCTCGAGCGGGCTGTCGACACCGGCCGCCAGGGCCCGCTGGGTGGGAGTGACCTCGCAGGCGCTGAAGGCGATCAAGCTCCAGACCAACGCCGCCGGCGACAGTCTCAACACAGCCAATGACGGCGCGGCGGCGAACACTACGTCGACCACCGCGGCCCAGACCAGCACCTCCCAGAGCGCCACCACCGAAGCGAGCGCGTCGAAGTGAAACGGGCCATCAAGACCCACCTCAGCGATTTCGTGGCGATCATCGTGCTGCTGGTGCTGTCGATCGTCGTGGCCGGGTACATCCTCAACAAGGAGCGGCTGCGCTTCCCGTTCATCGAGTCCACACCGTTCACGTTGAACGCCCAGTTCTCCACCGCGCAGGCGGTCACCCCCGGCCAGGGCCAGACGGTTCGCGTCTCCGGCGTCCAGGTCGGGCAGATCGGAAGCGTCACGCTCAAGAACGGGCTGGCCGACGTCCAGATGAACATCGACGTCAAGTACAAGCACCTGGTCCACCAGAACTGGACCGCGCTGCTGCGGCCCAAAACCGGCTTGAAGGACATGTTCATCGAGCTCAGTCCCGGCAAGGGCAGCTCCCCGGTGGCCAAGGCGGGCTACACGATCCCGGTGCAGAACACCTTGCCCGACATCGACGTCGACGAGATCCTGGCCTCCCTGGACGGCGACACCCGCAGTTACCTCAACTTGCTGGTCAACGGTGCCGGCCAGGGTCTCAAGGGCCAGGGCGGCAACCAGCTGGCCCAGGTCCTGGAGCGCTTTGAGCCGACCCACCGGGACCTGGCGCGCCTCAACAAGGCGGTCGCGGTCCGCGGCCAGGATCTGCGCCAGCTCGTCAACTCGCTGCAGCGGCTCAACACCGCCCTGGCCAGCAAGCAGACCCAGATCGTCTCGCTCGTCGATTCCAGCTCGAAGGTGTTCCGCGCCTTCGCCTCCGAGGACAACAACATCAGCCGCTCGCTGGTCGACCTGCCCGGTACGCTGAGCCAGGCGACCGAGACCCTGGGCAAGGTAAAGACCTTCGCCAACCTCCTGGGCCCGACCTCGAGCAGCCTGACCCCGGCCGCTCGGGCGCTGCCCGCCGCCAACGCGGCGCTGACCGCGCTGGCCAAGCCGAGCACGCCGATCGTCAAGAACCAGATCCGGCCATTCGTGGTGGCGGCGCGGCCGCTGGTGCGCAACCTCAAGCCGGCGTCGATCAACCTGGCCAAGGCGACACCGAACCTGAGCAGCACGTTCGGGGTGCTCAACCACTTCGTAAACATGCTCGGTTATAACCCGGGCAACGTCGAGCACGGCTACCTGTGGTGGCTGGCCTGGCTTAACCACAACGTCCGGACCCTGTTCTCGATCCAGGACGCCAACGGGGTATTCCGACCGCTGTTCCTGCAGGCCAGCTGCGCCACCTACACCCAGCTGATCGACAACCTCAACACGGTCTCACCCGGGCTGGGATCCGAGTTCGAAGGGGTGCTGAACATCACCCCGATCGTCGGCTCGCAGGGCATCTGCCCCAAGCAGGCGGCGGCGCTGAACGCCGACTACAAGCAGTTCCTGGCCAAGCACCCCCAGGCCTCCTCCGAGTCCGCGCACGCCACCTCCTCCGGCCAGCCGTCCGGCGACGTGTCGGCCCTGAGCACCTTCGACCCCAACCTCCCCGTCCACTAGTGGAAACCGGCACTCCCTCAATCGCCAAGATCGCCACGATGGTGCTGTTCGCGCTGTCGTGCGTGGGGCTGCTGCTGTTCCTGTGGCTGTCGTTCGGCGGGACGATCCCACTCAACCCGCAGGGCTACCGGTTCAAGGCGGCGTTCCCCGACGCCACCCAGCTGGCTACTCAGGCCGACGTGCGGATCGCCGGCGTGACCGTGGGCAAGGTGCTCGACAAGGAGCTCGATCCCCAGGGCAACCGGACCCTGGTGACGATGCAGCTGAACAACCAGTTCGCCCCAATCCACAAGGACGCGCGCGCGATCCTGCGCACCAAGACGATCCTCGGCGAGACCTACGTGCAGCTGACCCCGGGGACTCCCCACAGCCCGATGCTCCCCGACGGCGGTGAGCTGGCGCGCACCAACGTCCAGCCCGCCGTCCAGCTGGACACGATCTTCAACGCCCTTGATCCCCCCACCCGTCACGCCTTCCAGGTCTGGCAGCAACAGCTGGCGCTGGCGGTCAAGGGCAACTCCCAGAACCTCAGCTCGGTGTTCGGCAACCTGCCGACGTTCGCCGCTGACGCCACCGACCTGCTCCAGGTGCTCGACGTCCAGCACACCGCCGTGGTGCGGCTGGTCCGCAACGGCGGCACCGTGTTCAACGCGCTGGACCGCAGCCAGTCGGCGCTGCGCAACCTGATCACCAGTGGCGAGACGACGTTCGCCACCACGGCGGCCAACAACAACGCGATCGCCGACACCTTCCACGTCTTCCCGACGTTCCTGCACGAGACCAAGGCGACGATGACCCGCCTGCAGAACTTTGCCCTGGACACCGACCCGCTGGTCAAGGAGCTGGTGCCGGTGGCCCAGCAGCTGACCCCGACGCTGAAGGATGTGGATCGGCTGGCGCCCTCGCTGCGCTCGTTCTTCGACAACCTGGGGCCGCTGATCACCGCCTCCAAGACGGGGCTGCCGGCGATCCGCGACGTGCTCAACGGCACCACGCCGCTGCTGGCCTCGCTGGGCCCGTTCCTCGAGCAGCTCAACCCGATCCTGACCTGGCTGTCAACGCACCAGCAGCTGACCAGCGACTTCATCTCCAACGGCGCGGCGGGCATCGCCGCCAAGACGACGAGCTTCGCCGGCGGCGGCGTCGGCCACTACCTGCGCCAGTTCCAGCCGATCGGACCGGAGACGCTCTCGCTCGCCGCCAACCGCGATCCCCAGAACCGCGGCAACACCTATCCGCCGCCGCTGTGGCTGGCCGACCCGGCCGACTTCTCGGCCGGCGGCAAGTTCCCCGGCAGCTTCGGCCTGCCCAACTGGGACTGCAACAACACCGGTGCTCCGGGCGACGGCTCCACCGCCGCCGGCAGCCAGCAGTCCTCCCAGCTGCACCTCGGCACCCAGGCCTGCTGGGTGGCGCCGCCGCTGGGCAATCTGATCGGTCAGAAGAACAAGTTCCCGCACCTGCAAGCGGCGACGTACTCGAACAAGTAGCCGGCGGGGACGGCGGTCATCCGCCGGGGACGGAGGTCAGCCGCCGGGGGCGGAGATCAGCGGCCGGGGGCGAAGCTGAGCGCCGCCCCCTTACTCCGGCGGAACCTGAGAAGGCTAGACCGCGCGCACCGACGCTTGGTCGGTGTCGGCCCGCGCGGAACGCGTCTCGCCGAGCGCGTCCAGCAGAGCCTGACCCAGTCCACGGTCGCCGGTGATGCGCAGGCCGCCGCTGTCGCCGGCCGGCGACAGGGCCCGGACCCACGCGTCGGTGGTTCCTCTCAGTTCAGCGTCGGCGCCGTCGCCGTCGCGCTCGGAGATGCTGGCCTGACCTGGGGCCAGCTCGACCCGGTATGAGGCCGGCTTGCCCTCGCGGCCGTCGGACACCGTCAACTCGACTGTGCCGCTCGTCGGCAGGCCGTCGCCGAGCAGGCCCGGGATCAGCCGGAAGATCGCGCCGACATCCACGCGTTCGGAGCTGCGCGGCGGGCCCCAGGCCCACTCGTAGCCCCACCGGGCCAGCTCGCCGAGGACCGGAGACAGCTCACGGGAGCGATCGGTGAGCTCATAATCGACGCGAGGCGGAACCTCGCGGTAGCGCTTGCGGGTCAGCATTCCGTCGGCGACCATGCGGTTCAGCCGCGAGCGCAGCTGCTCGGTCGAGATTCCTGGCAGCACCCGCTGCAGCTCCACGAATCTGCGAGGGCCCGAGACCAGGTCACGGACGATCAGCAACGTCCACTTGTCGCCGACGAGGTCCAGCGCCCGGGCGTCCGGTGACCACTGGTCATATGGATGACGCTTGGGGGGCGGAACGTGTGGAATTGAAATCACCCCTGACTTTTCTTGGACGGTTCCCACCTACCGAGATCCAGCATAACGGATGATTCGGCGATTACCGTCGGTTCGCGTCAGTTTTCCGGCGGATGGTCGTTATAGATCAGCGATGGGTGACCTGATCTACCTCGAGGACCGCCGGTCCGGCCGCTCGCGCCCGGTTACGGCATCGTCGCCGTCGTTCTTCTTCGACGTCGGCTGCCCGCAGTCGTACCTGACCGCGGAGCGAATCGAGCGCGTGCTGGGCAAGGTGGAGTGGGTGCCGACGGGTGCCGAGTGGCTGCATGCGGAGCGCTCCCCCCGGGAGCTCGAGGCGATGCGCGAGCAGGCCCACACCCGGGCTCGCGCGCTGAGGCTTCCGCTGGTCTGGCCTGAGCGCTTCCCCTCCAGAGCGACCTGCGCCCTGCGCGCCGCATCGCGGGCCTGCGAGCTCGGTGCCGGCTCGAGCTTCGTGCTGGCGGCGATGCGGCTTCACTTCTGCGGCGGCTTTGACCTCGACGATCCCGAGACGCTCGCGGAGGCCGCCGCGGCGGGCGGCCTGTCGCTCGAAGAGTGCCTGGAGACAGCGGGCGACGCCGACCGCGACCGGGGTCTGCGCGCCGTCGCCGAGGGGCTGCGCGACCGCGGTCTGCATGAGCTGCCGGTCATCCGGGTGGGACGGCGCTGGTTCGAGGGGGAGCGTGGCCTGGCGGCAGCCGCCGCTGCCCTGCTCAGCGAGTCCAGCGCCCATGTCCGGCCGCTGGCGCCGGCGAGCTGAGCGCTCTCCGGGAAGCACTGATCGGCGCAGAGCGCCGTCGCGGCTTGTCTGTGGACTGCGGATCCGGACGGCGATGCTGCTTCTCCTGACGGAGCCCGCTGCCAGACTGTGCCGATGATCGATCCCGTCGATCGGTTCGTCAGGGCCGTCGCGCGGCGCAATTCCTATGCGCTGGTGTGGGCCCAGTTCGGGATCGCGCACCTGGTGATCCTCGGCGGGCTAGGCCTGCTGAGCCTGTATCAGCCGATGAGCACCGAGAAGTTCCTGATCCTGCTCGTCGTCTCGCAGGCCCTGGTGCTGATCGACAACCTGATCTCGATCAAGCTGACGATGCGGATGTGGCGTCCGGTGCGCCACTGGGAGCGCGGCGCCCGCGACGAGGCGTCGACGGTGGCCGCCTGGGAGGCGCTGGCCACGCTGCCGATCGACTACCTGAGCCGGATGCGCAAGTACCCGTTCGTGCTCGCCTACCTGCCGTTCATCGCCTTTGCCACCTGGGAGCTCGATCTCCCCTGGTACTCGTTCTTCATCCTCGCCGTGGTCGGCACGGTGGTGCTCACGTACTCGCTGATCGTCCGCTACTTCACGATGGAGGTGGTGGTCCGCCCGGTGCTGGAGGAGGTCGCCAGGGGACTGCCGCCCGACTTCGACCTCGCGGCGCCGTGCCTTCCGCTGCGCTGGCGACTGCTGGCCGTGGCGCCGGCGATCAACGTGATCACGGGCGTGGTCGTCGCCGGGCTCTCGACGCAGGGACAGCACGCCACGATCAACGACCTCGGCGTCTCCTGGGTGATCGCGGTGGTGGTGTCGTTCACGATCTCGCTCGAGCTCGTCGTGCTGGTGGCCCGGTCGCTGGTCAGCTCGCTGGCCGACCTGCAACGGGCCACCGAGCGTGTGCGCCGGGGCGACTACAGCTACCGGGTGCCGGTCGTGGCCACCGACGAGACCGGCCGGTTGGCCCTGTCCTTCAACATGATGGTCGAGGGCCTGGACGAGCGCGACCGCCTGCGCGCCGCCTTCGGGGCCTACGTCGACCCGGGACTGGCCGAGCGCGTGGTGCGAGAAGGTGCCGACCTGGCCGGCGAGGAGGTCGAGGTCAGCGTCCTGTTCTTGGACGTGCGCGACTTCACCTCGTTCACCGAGCGCTCGGAGCCGACCGAGGTGATGGCGCTGCTCAACGATCTCTGGGCCCTGGTGGTGCCGGAGCTGCTGCGCCACGGCGGCCACGCCAACAAGTTCATCGGCGACGGCCTGCTGGCCGTGTTCGGGGCGCCGAACCCGCTGCCCGACCACGCCGACCGGGCGGTGGCGGCGGCGCTGGACATCGCCCGGCGCGTCCGCGAGCGATACGACGGGCGGATCGCGGTTGGGATCGGAGTCAACTCCGGGACCGTGATGGCCGGGACCGTGGGCGGTGGTGGGCGGGTCGAGTTCACGGTCATCGGCGATGTCGTCAACACCGCGGCGCGCGTCGAGGCGGCAACCCGGGAGACCGGTGACGACGTATTGATCGCCGAGGCCACGCGCGAGCGGATCGACGACGAGGGCCTGGGGCTGCAGAGACGTTCATCGGTTCCGATGAAGGGCAAGCAGACGGAGGTGCGGCTGTGGGCTCCGAAGGCGCGACACCGGCGCCCGAGCGCCACCCCGGACGGCGCCGTGCGCGGCGCCGCCTCGATGCGGGACTGACCCCGGCTCGGCACCTGGGCGGAGCGTTACGCCGCTTCTGGCAGCTCGCCTGGGAGGCCAACATCACCGGCCAGTCCTCGATGGTGGCCTACAACATGCTGCTGGGGATCATCCCGATCGCGCTCCTGGGCCTGTTCGTCGCCGGTCAGATCCTGTCCAGCACCGCGGTCCAGCACAGCGTGCTCACTGACCTGCAGGAGGTCTTTCCGGGGACCGCCGAGCACACCCTGGACTCGCTGCTGAACGAGATCCGCGACTCCACCACCAGTACCGGTGTCCTGGCCCTGATCGCGTCGTTGTGGCTGGGGTCGTCGTTCTGGGGCGCGCTCGACACGGCGTTTGCCCGCATCTATGGCTGCCCGTCGCGCCGCTGGTTGGAGCAGAAGCGGTTCGCCCTGGCAATGCTCGTCGTGGTGCTGGTGTTCATGGTCGCCACGGTCGCGGTGCCCACCGCCCAGAGCATGCTGCGCGCCGGCGCCGACGCGCTGCCGTTCGACCTCGCCCACGTCGCCGTGTTCGTGTACGCCGGCAGCCTGGTGCTGGGGATCGCGCTGCTGTTCGGTTGCCTGAGCGTGATCTACATGCGGGTGCCCAACCGGCGCGTCCCCTGGCGGGCGGTGTGGCCGGGGGCTCTGGGCGCCACGCTGGCGATCGTGGTCGTCGACTACGCCTTCCCGGCCTACCTGACCAACATCTCGACGATCGCCCGGTTCGGCACCACGATCGTGTTCATCCTGATCATGCTGGGATGGTTCTACGTGCTGGCGCTGATCATCCTGGGCGGGGCGATCGTGAACGTGATGCGGCTCCGGGATCGGGAACCTGCCAAAATCTCCTAAGAGCTTTCTCATCCTCTCTAGAAGCATCTGCGACCTCGCATCGGGGTCTGGCGCAAGGACGCGCTCAGGACCCGCGGAGCGCCGGGCGCAGGCCCAGTACTAGTTTTCCGTTTAAGCGTGGCCACCGAAGCCGACACCGACACCGACGCCGAGACGCAGTTTCACGGCGGGCGGCTGATCGCCCGCTCGCTGCGCGCCCAAGGCGTCAGCAAGCTGTTCACGCTCTCCGGGGGCCACCTGTTCTCGATCTACGACGGCTGCCGCGCCGAGGGGATCGACGTGGTCGACGTCCGCCACGAGCAGTCGGCGGCGTTCGCCGCCGAGGGATGGGCCAAGGTCACCCGCACGCTCGGTGTCTGCGCGCTGACCGCCGGTCCGGGAGTCACCAACGGCATGAGCGCGGTCGCCTCCGCCCAGCAGAACCACTCCCCGGTCCTGGTGCTGGGCGGCCGGGCGCCTGACTTCCGCTGGGGCCAGGGCTCGCTGCAGGAGATCGATCACGTCCCGTTCGTCTCACCGCTGGTCAAGTTCGCCGCCACCCCGGGCGCGACGGCCGAGATCCCCGGGCTCCTCAGCCGCGCCATGACGGCCGCGGTGACGCCGCACTCGGGACCCACGTTCGTCGACTTCCCGCTCGACCACGTGTTCATGGAGGCCGACGTCCCGGCGACGATCGACCCGCTGCCCCAGCCGTGGCGTGGCCCGGCGGCCGACGGCCGTGAGCTGGCCCGGGCGGCGGCGCTGCTGCGAGACGCCCAGCGGCCGGTGATCATGGCCGGGAGCGGGCTGTACTGGGGGCGCGGGGAGGAGCAGCTGCTGGAGCTGGCGCAGGCGCTTCGGGTGCCGGTGTTCCTCAACGGCCTGGGCCGGGGCTGCGTGCCCGCCGACCACGAGCTGTTCTTCTCCCGGGCGCGCAGCACCGGGCTCGGCGAGGCCGATGTGGCGCTGGTCATCGGCGTGCCGCTTGACTTCCGGCTCGGCTTCGGCGCCGCCTTCGCGGAGTCGGCCAAGGTGATCGCGATCGATGTCGCCGAGCCCCAGCGCCGGTCGCCGCGTGAGCTCAGCGCCGAGCTCTACGGCGCGCTGCCCGCGACCCTGGACCAGCTGCGCGCCGCGGCCTCGAGTGCCTCGGTCGCCGCCCGCGAGAACTGGATCTCGTCGCTGCGGACCGCCGAGGACGAGAAGCGCGCCGCCGAGGCGAATGACCTCACCGACGAGCGGGCGCCGCTGCACCCGATGCGGATCTACGGGGAGCTGGCCCAGATGCTCGACCGCGACGCGATCGTGGTCGGCGACGGCGGTGACTTCGTGTCGTTCGCGGGCCGGGTGGTCGACTCCTACCGGCCCGGCTGCTGGCTTGACCCCGGCCCCTTCGGCTGCCTCGGCTCGGGGCCCGGCTCGGCGCTGGCGGCCAAGCTCGCGTACCCCGATCGCCAGGTGGTGCTGCTGCTGGGGGATGGGGCGTTCGGGTTCTCCGGGATGGAGTTCGACACCCTGGCGCGCCACGGTGTGGCGGTGGTCGGCGTGATCGGCAACAACGGGATCTGGGCGCTGGAGAAGCACCCCATGGAGTTTCTCTACGGCTACTCACTGGCCGCCGAACTGCGGCCGGGGACCCGCTACGACGAAGTCGCCGGCGCGCTCGGCTGCCACGGCGAGCTGGTCCGCGAGCCGGCGGAGCTGCGCCCGGCGTTGGAGCGGGCCTTCGAGGCCGGCCGGCCGGCGCTGGTCAACGTGCTCACCGATCCGAGCGTGGCCTACCCGCGGCGGGCAAACCTGGCCTGACCGGCGCGGGGGCCCGCAGCGCACCGGCCCGACCGCCCCGGCAAACGAAAACCGCCCGCTATTGCGGGCGGCTTCCGATCCAGGTTTGGCCCTGTCGGAACGGGCAGGGGTACGTGCCAAGAGGGCCGGTTAGAGTGGCTCGAGCGGCGGGAGGCGCCGATGTCTGCGGCTTCGCTCGAGCCTATGTGCAGGTGGCGGTTCGCCTAAGCGTTCCGCACCCCACAGGCATCATCCTGGTTAGCCAGCCAGTCAGCAATCGAACATTTGTCCAGATGATGACTGCACCAATCTTCTAATGGGTAACCCGGCGCCCCGATTTTGTGATATCGGCCGGTAGGACCGGCTGTCGATTTAGTTCCACGGTCACGGAAGGGTGTGGCGCCGGCGCTGCGATCCTAGTGATGTGTGCTCGAAAAGGTACGAATATGGTCGTTTTTCCAGCACGGGTCCAGGCGTCGAGGGCGCGTCGATCGCGGTGGCCTGCCGACCGGTACAGCAGAAAACTTAGTGAATTAGTCAAGTTAGTGGTGCACGCGCTAAACTCTTAGGCATGCGGGAGCTGTTTGCGTTTCCCAACCCCGTAAACGAGAAGGCCGCTCGGGCGGTGGCCGGAGTGGTCCTCGTGCTGGTGATCTTGACCCTGGCCACGGGCTGGTACTGGCTGCTGATTCCGCTCGCCTACGGCTTCTGGGCGCGGGTCCTCACCGGTCCCACGCTGAGCCCGTTGGGCTGGACGGCGCAGAACGTGATCGCGCCGCGGCTCGGCCCCTCGCGGCCGGTCCCGGGTCCGCCCAAGCGGTTTGCCCAGGGGATGGGGGCGGCCTTCTCGACCGCCGCTCTGGTGCTGGCGCTGGTGGTCGGCGACCACACCGCCGCCGACGTGGTGCTGATCCTGTTCCTGCCCGCGGCGGGGCTGGAGTCGATCGCCGGCTACTGCATCGGCTGCCGGGTGTTCGGGTTGCTGATGCGGGCCGGGCTGGTGCCCGAGCAGGTCTGCGAGGAGTGCGCCGACATCAGCGGCCGGCTGCGCGCCGCGTCTTCTTAGCCGGCGGCCAGGCCCAGCGCGGCGCCGCGCAGGATGTCGTGCTCTGAGATCTCGATCTGCTCGAGGCCGAACAGCGACAGCACCTCGGCGAAGATCACCGCGCCGGCGACGATCGTGGGGGCTCGGTCGGGGTGAAGGCCGGGCACCTCGCGGCGCTGCGCCACCGGCAGGCTCGCCAGGTGGGCCAGGATGCGACGGCACTCGCCGGCGTCGAGCACGTAGCCATGGACCTGCTCCGGGTCATAGGGCTCCAGCCGCTGGGCGATCGCCGCCAGCGAGGTGGCGGTCCCGGCGACCGCGATCCCGCGCTGCACGCCGTCGCGGCGCTCCGGCGGAACCGCATCCTGGAGGATCTCGCGGACGTCGGCCGCCAGCTCCGTCTGCTCGGTGTCGGTCGGAGGGTCCTGATGGATGTGGCGCTCGGTCTGGCGAACCACCCCGGCCTGGGTGGAGACGTGGAAGGCGACCTCGGTGCCGGCGCCGATCACGATCTCGGTGGAGCCGCCGCCGATGTCGAACACCAGCGTCGGCTCGACGTCGGCGGGGTCGCGCTCGCTGGTGGCGCCGCGGAAGGTCAGCTCCGCCTCCCGGTCGCCTGAGAGCACGTGGGGCTCCAGTCCGTAGCGATCGCGGACGGTGCCGGCGAACTCGTCGCCGTTGGCCGAGTCTCTGACCGCGCTGGTCAGCACCGCCACCGAGTGCCCGGCGTCCTGGCCGTCGATCGCGGCCTTGTACTCGTCGAGCGTCTTGTAGACCCGGTCCATGGCCTCCTGACTGAGCCGGCCGTCGGCGTCGACGCCCTGGCCGAGGCGGGTCACGGTGCTGCGGC
The DNA here is from genome assembly GCA_036502145.1 of Solirubrobacteraceae bacterium. Lineage (GTDB taxonomy): Bacteria > Actinomycetota > Thermoleophilia > Solirubrobacterales > Solirubrobacteraceae > Palsa-465. The sequence continues at coordinate 42,660 of DASXZB010000007.1, forward strand.
GGTCCAGCTCGGCCTCGACGCGGTCGCCGTCGATGTCGGCGATCAGCAGCCGGGTGGAGTTGGAACCGATGTCGACGACCGCGACGCGCATCTTCCGGTCAGCCCGTCACCTGGTGGGGCATGGGCTTGCCATCGAGGGCGGCCAGCAGGTTCTCCACGGCCAGCGTGGCCATCCGCTCCCGCGCCGAGTGCGTCGCGGATCCGATGTGCGGCGCGACGATCAGGTTGGGCGCCTGCAGCAACGGGTCGTTGGCCGGCAGCGGCTCGGGGTCGGTGACATCCAGCGCCGCGCCTGCGATCACCCGGGCCTCCAGCGCCCAGCGCAGGGCCCGGTGGTCGACGATCGGTCCCCGGGCGGTGTTCACGAGGACCGCGTTGGGGCGCATCCGGTCCAGCGCCGCGGCGTCGATCAGGTTTCGCGTCTCCGGCGTCAGCGGGCAGTGCAGCGAGACGAAGTCAGACTCCTCGAGCAGCCGGTCGAAGTCGGGGCCGCGGCCTCGCCCGCTGGTCAGCACCCGCATCTCGAAGCCCTCGGCGCGCCTGGCCACGGCCCGGCCGATCCTTCCGAAGCCGACGATCCCGAGCGTGGCGCCGTGGACGTCGTAGCCGAGGTAGCGGCCGGGCTCCCAGGTCGGCCAGTCGTCGTCGAGCACCGCGCGGATCGCCTCGGGAAGCTTGCGGGCCGCCGCCAGCAGCAGCGCGAACGTCAGATCGGCGGTGGCGTCGGTCAGCACGTCGGGCGTGTTGCCGATCTGGATTCCGCGGGCAGATGCGGCTGCGAGGTCGATGTTGTCGTAGCCGACCGCGTAGTTGGCGATCGCGTGCAGCAGCGGGCAGGCCTCGATCAGCTCGGCGTCGACCCGGTCGGTCAGGGTCGACAGCAACCCCTCGGCCTCGGCGGTCCGCCGGCACAGCTCGTCGTAGGGCGGGGGCAGTCGCTCGGGCCAGACGTCGACCTCGTGGACCTCGCGCAGGTGGTCAAGCGCGGGTCCGGGCAGCTCACGGGTGACGAAGCAGCGCGCCAAGGTGCGCGCATTGTCGCCCATCGCCGAGGGGGCGAGGAGACTCGTCTGGCAGCGGTGGGAGCTTGCGTCCGGGGGATGCCGGGGGCGACCGGGAGCGGTGGGAGCTCGCGTCCGGGATGCCGTGGGCGACCGGGAGCGGTGGGGCTCGCGTCCGGGGATACCGCGGGCGACCGGGAGCGGTGGTGCCTCGCGTCCGGGCGGCCGGCCTTGCGTTCTGTGACAAACCCGGACTCCGGCGCCGGATTTGTCGCCATCAGCCCTTCACAGCTACGTCTGGTGACAACCTTGGGCCAGCGTGTCGGTTTTGTCGCAGAATCGACCCCGGTCAGCGCCGCCACAGCCTGCCCGGAACCCGGGAACCCCCACGCCCCCGCGCAAGTCGCAGGCGCAACCACCTACCCCCGGTCGACCTCAACGCCGGGAACGGCGCCCCCTCGGCCGCCTGAATCGCCGCCCGCCGGGACCGGACGAGCTAGGCGCTCTCGGCTGAAGCCACCGCGGCGCCCTGAGCCCGGCGGCCCGGCATCCGCGGGATCCCAACCAGCGCCACCACCCCGCCGATCAGGGCGAACCCGGCCGCGATCACGAACGCGAGCGCAAAGCCGCTGGTCAGCGCCTCGTGGATTCCGCCGGCGACGCCGTGACTGAGGTCGTGATTGGTGCGCGAGGTCGCGATCGCGGCCAGGATCGCCAGGCCCAGCGCACCGCCGACCAGGCGCGCGGTGTTGACCAGGCCGGAGGCCAGGCCGGCCTCGGCGGGGGCCACGCCGGCGACCGCCGAGATCGTCGAGGGCACCAGCGACAGCCCGATGCCGATCGCTACCAGCAGCGACGCACCGAGCACGTCGTTGACGTAGTTGCCGTGCGCGGAGACGCGAGAGAACCACAGCAGCCCCAGGACCAGCGAGACCATCCCGGCCACCAGCAGCGGCTTGGCGCCGATCCGGGTAACCCACCGCGAGGCCAGCGTCGAGCCGACCACGATGCACAGCGTCATCGGCAGGAACGCCAGGCCGGCGCGGATCGGCGAGTAGCCCAGCACCTGCTGGAGATACAGCGAGACGAAGAACCACATCCCGAACGAGGAGGCTCCGAGCAGCAGCATGACCACGTTGGCCGCGCTGAGCGTCCGGGACTTGTAGATCCGCAGCGGCATCAGCGGCGCGCGGGCGAAGCGCCCCTCGATCACCAGGAACACCAGCAGCAGGGCAATTCCGGCTGCGATCACGATCAGCGTCTGCGCCGAGCCCCATCCGGTCTGGTCGGTGCGGACGATGCCCAGCACCACCAGCGAGAGTCCGATCGTCGCGGTCAGGGCGCCGCTGAGATCGAAGCTGTGGGCGCGCTCGGGGTTACGGCTCTCCAGCAGCAGACGCTGCGCCATCACGGCGGCCACCAGACCGATCGGCACGTTGATGAACAGGATCCAGCGCCACCCCAGCAGATCGGTCAGCACGCCCCCGAGCAGCACGCCGGCAGCGCCGCCGGCGCCGCCCATGGCGCCCCAGATGCCGACGGCGCGGTTGCGGGCCGCGCCCTCTGCGAAGGTGGTGGTCAGGATCGACAGCGAAGCCGGCGCGATCACCGCGCCGCCCAGTCCCTGGATGGCACGAGCGGCGATCAGCACGCCCTGGCTGTCGGCGAGCCCGCCGGCCAGCGAGGCGAGGGCAAACAGCGCCAGGCCGCTCACGAACACCCGGCGGCGGCCAAGCAGGTCAGCGGCGCGACCGCCGAGCAGCAGGAAGCCCGCGAACGTCACCGTGTAGGCGTTGACCACCCACTGCAGGTTGGCCTCGGAGAAATGCAGGCCCCCGCGGATTGCCGGCAGCGCGACATTGACCACCGACACGTCGAGGATGACCATGAACTGGGCCAGGCACGACAGCACGAGGGTGGCTGTGAGGTGGGGCTTGGGCTGGGTTTCGTTGATCTGGGACATGCTTCACTCCCCAAAAGTACGATGACCGTCGTACATTGTATAAAGGTTCGAGGTAGGACGTACAACGGACCGCGGATGGGACACGTGATGTCACCGTGCTGACCGGATCACCGCCACGTGCGCTGGTGCTTACGTTGGACAACCTCGGCGAGGCCACCGAGCTCGAGCGCGGAACCTGGCCGGCCGGCGAACCCCTAGGACGGCACCCTTCGGTCCGCCTGGCGTTGCCACGGTTGCTGGCGGCGCTCGACGCGGCCGGGCTGACCGCCACCTTCTTCGTCGAAGCTATCAATTGCGAGCTGAACCCCCAGGCGCTACGCGAGATCGTGGCGCGGGGACACGAATTGGGCATGCACGGCTGGCGCCACGAATCGTGGGCCGAGCTGTCCGCCGCGGCCGAGCGCGAGCTGCTCGAGCGCGGGACCCGAGCCTTCGCCGAGCTCGGCTGCCCGGTGACGGGCTTCCGTCCGCCGGGCGGCGAGCTGACGGCACGGACACCGGCGCTCCTGCGCGCGCTCGGCTACCGCTGGTGCTCGCCGGTGGGCGGCGCTGCGGCGGTCCGCGAGGGACTGGCGTTCGTGCCATTTGAGTGGGAGCTCGTCGACGCCTACTACCTGATGTCGAGCTTTGCCGGCCTGCGCGGCGGTGGCGGCCCGCTCCCGCCGGCGGACGCGGCCGATCGGCTCGTCAACAGGCTGACCGGGGCCACGGCAAGATTTCAGACGCTGATCCTGCATCCGTTCCTGATGGTCGATGAGCAGTGGTGGGCCGGAACCCAGCGGGTTCTGGCGACGGTGGCCTCGCTGGCGAGTGAGGGCCGCGTCTGGGTGGGGCCGGGCGGCCGCTTCGTCGAGCGGCTGGAGGCGCAGTAGGGTGAGCGCCGGATGAGCGCCGAGCGGATCGCCACCACCCACGTCGGGAGCCTCCCGCGCCCCCAGGACGTCGTCGACGTGGTGTTCGCCGAGGACCGGGGCGAGGCTGTGGACCGGGCCG
>DASXZB010000008.1:0-40713 GCA_036502145.1 Solirubrobacteraceae bacterium
GCCCCTAGCAGCCCGCCCCGCCCCGGGCAAACCGCCGCCAGCCCGCCCCCGCTCCGGGCAAACCGCCCCCCTAGCCCGCGCCGCTCCGTGCAAACCGTGGAAAATCCGCACCCGCCGGAACGGATTTTCCACACCTGACCCGCCCAGGCTGCAGTTCGTGGAAAACCTGCCTTGGCGGTGCGGATTTTCCACCGATTGCGCGCCGGGCTACCGGCGCCAGCGGCGAGGCGGGACTGGGCGTGGCAGCGGGTCCCCGGGCGCCCCGGACCCGCCGGAGCCGCCGGACCCGCCGGAGCCGCCGGACCCGCCGGACCCGCCGGGCCATCGGCGCCCAACGTAGGACCCGCCGGCTGTCGCGGCTCAGAGGACGGCGCGGATCTCGCGCTCGAACGTCTCGATGTGCTCGCCGACGATCCGGCGTGCGCGGACCGCGTTGCCGTCGGCGATCGCCCGCAGCAGGGCGTCGTGCTCGTGCACGCGCGCCAGCAGGTGCGGGAGCCGATCGAGCACCAGGTACCAGATCCGCAGCGACAGGTTGAAGTAGCGGCCGAGGGTCTCCTCCAGGTACGCGTTGGCGGCGCACTCGTGGATGAAGCGGTGCACGCGGGCGTCGAGCGCCATCAGCTCCGCAACATCGGCGCTGCCCTCGCTGTGGCGCAGCTCGTCGAGCAGCTGCTCCAGGCGGGTCCGCTGGGCGTCGTTGATCCGCTGCGCGGCTCGGTAGGCGGCGTGGCCCTCGAGCTGGATCCGCACGTCGGAGATATCGGCTAGATCGGTGATGTTGATCTCCGAGGCGAAGGTCCCGCGGCGCGGGAACACCGTGACCAGGTTCTCCAGCGCCAGCCGCTTGATCGCTTCACGGACCGGGGTCCGGCCGATGCCGAGCTCGGCTCCCAGCAGGTCCTCGTCGATCGGGGCGCCGGGGGCGATGGCCAGCGTGACGATCCGGTCACGGAGGTCGGCGTAGGCGCGGTCGGCCAGCAGCTCGCGCGGGGCGCGGGGCGGTGCCTCGGTGGTCATATGCTCAGCCCCTGCGCGGCTCCCACACACACGACTGATATATGAGTCATCGATTAGGAGTCTAACATTCGGACAATCGTGCGCCAACCGATACACGCGCAGTGGGCGCGGGGCACATGAGCACCGCCGGCACCAGCGACAAGGCCGACCGGGTGGCCGAGCGATTGGCCGCCGGCGAGGCCCGCCAGGCCGCCGAGATCGTCTCCTCGCTGGCTCGCCACACCCCGCTGCTGACCTCGCGCAGCCTGTCGGAGGGCTGCGGCGGCCGGGTCGTGCTCAAGGCGGAGAACCTGCAGCGGACCGGGTCGTTCAAGCTCCGCGGCGCGATTCACAAGATCTTCCGGCTCGGTGCGGTGAGCGGGGTGGTGGCGGGCAGTGCCGGCAACCACGGCCAATCGCTCGCCTATGCGGCCCGGGCCCAGGGAATCCCGTGCGAGGTGTTCATGCCGCGGGAGGCCCCGGTGGCCAAGGTTGCCGCCGTGCAGGCCTTCGGGGGCACGGTCAACCTGGGGGGAGACTCGGTCGACGCCTGCGTGGCCGCGGCGCTGGAGCGCGCGGGCGAGACCGGCGCCGGATTCGTGCACCCCTTCGACGACCCCGACGTGATCCTGGGCCAGGCCACGCTCGGCCTCGAGCTGCTGGCGGACGTCCCCGACCTGGAGGCGGTGGTGGTCCCGGTCGGCGGCGGCGGGCTGATCTCGGGCATCGCCGGCGTGGTCAAGGCGGCGCGGCCGGCGGCCCGGGTGATCGGCGTCCAGGTCGATGCCTGCGCGCCGTTTGCCGATTCGCTGCGCGGCGCGGGCCCGGTGACGGTCGAGGCCCGGGCGACGATCGCCGACGGAATCGCCATCAAGCGGCCCGGGGAGATCACGCTGCCGCTGGTCCAGCGCTGGGTCGACGACCTGGTGGTGGTCGGCGAGGACGACGTCGCCGAGGCGATGGTGTGGCTGATGGAGCGCTCCAAGCTGGTGGTGGAAGGTGGCGGCGCGGTGGGCGTCGCCGCGCTGCTGGCCGGCCAGGTGTCCCCGGCGGCGACCGGCTCGACGGTGATCGTGCTCTCAGGCGGCAACGTGGACGCCGGGCTGCTGGCGGCGATCGCCCATCGCCACGAGACCACCGCGGGGCGGCGGCTGCGCCTGTTCACGCGGATCTCCGACCGACCCGGAGGACTGGCCGCGCTGCTGACCGAGATCGCGGAGGCCGGCGGCAACGTGGTGCAGGCCGACCACGTCCGCGAGGCGGTTCCGCTGCACGTGCGTGAGACCGGCGTCGAGCTGGCGCTGGAGACCCGCGGCGCCGATCATGCCGAGGCGATCGTGGCCGCGCTGGAGCAGGCCGGCTACGGGGTGCGCCGGCTTGACGAGTCCGAGGGCTGAAAGCCCGCTCGAGCCGGCCGGCGACCTGCGCTAATCGCCGAGCTCGGCCCGGCGGCGCACCACGAACTCCTGAAGCTCGGCTCGGATCGCCTCGTCGATCCCCGGCGGCTCGTAGCGCTCGAGCGTGGCCCGCCAGATCTCGCCGGCCCGGGCCGTCGTATCGCGGGCGCCCTTCTTGGTCCAGCGGTCGAAGTTCTCCGTCGAGGACAGCAGCGGTCGGTAGAAGCACTCGCGGAAGCGCTCCAGCGTGTGGGCGGCCCCCAGGAAGTGCCCGCCGGCGCCGACCTCGACGTGGGCGTCGAAGGCCAGCGAAGCCTCGTCGATCTCCAGTGGCGTGAACTCGTGACGCAACTCGCGCAGCAGCTCGACGTCGACGATGAACTTCTCGTAGCAGGACACCAGCCCGCCCTCCAGCCAGCCCGCCGAGTGCATCACGAAGTTGGCCCCGGCCAGGAACGTCGGCAGGAAGGTCATCAGCGACTCGTACGCGGCCTGGGCGTCGACGGTCTGCGATGCGTTGAGGGCTCCGCCACCCCGCCAGGGCAGCCCGAAGTGGCGCGCGATCTGCCCGGTGCAGAGCACCCCGATCCCGGATTCGGGGGTCCCGAACGACGGCGAGCCCGACTGCATGTCGGTGTTGGACAGAAACGATCCGAACACCACCGGCGCTCCGGGGCGGATCAGCTGGGCCAGCGCGATCCCGGCCAGCCCCTCGGCCATCTGCTGGACCAGCGTCGCTGGCAGCGACACCGGCGACATCGCGCCCATCAGCAGAAACGGCGTGATCACCACGGCCTGGTTGGCGCGCACGTACTCGAACATCGCCCCCAGCATCCGGTCGTCGTAGCGCAACGGCGAATTCACGTTGATCAACGAGATCGATGCCGGAGCGCGCTCGATCTCCGACCGTCCGCCGAACAGGATCTCCCCCATCCTGATCGTGTCGGCGGCATTCGGCCCGGAGGTCACCGAGCCCATGTACGGCTTGTCCGACAGCGTCTGGAGCGCGAACACCATGTCGAGGTGGCGGGAGTCAAGCGGCCTGTCCTCGGGCTCGCAGATCGTGCCGCCCGGCGAGTCGAGTTCAGGAAATGACTGGGCGAGCTTGACCAGGTTCTCGAAATCGGCCATCTTGGCGTCGCGGCGGACGTCGCCCTCGCGGATGAACGGGCACCCGTACACGGGCGCGAAGACCATGTGCTCGCCGCCGATGTGGGCCGTGTTGGCCGGGTTGCGCGCCTGGAGCTCGAACTCCCGGGGTGCCTTGGCCACCTGCTCGAGGATGAACTCGGGATCGAAGCGGACGCGGTTCTCGTCCTCCACGATCTGGCCGGCGCCGCGCAAGAGCTCGACGGCTTCCGGGAGCAGGAACTCGACCCCGAGCTCGGAGACGATCCGCCGCCAACCCCGGTCGAGCACGTCCATCGCGTCCTCGCTGAGGATCTCGTAGCGGGGCATCGCGTTTACGAACATGCCGGTCTCCTCTCGGGGGGATTCTCACTCTAGGCGCTTGACGCGGCGAAACTCGGCCCTAATATAGTCGTCGTGGAACAACAGTTCCAAGTCTCCGAGGAGGACGGCGCACGGCCCTCTCGCGGCGCCACCGCCGTCGACCGCGGCGCCGAGCTGCTGGTCCGCGTGCTGGAGTCAGAGCAACCGGTCGCGTTGACCGAGCTGGCATCGGCGAGCGGCATCCCCAAGAGCACCGCCTCCCGGCTGTTGAGCGCGCTCGAGCGTCAGGGGCTGGTCGAGCAGGACGGCGAGCGGGGACGTCTGCGGCCCGGCCCGGCGATCCTCCGGGTGGCCGAGCGCAGCATGCTCGAGCGCAGCGTGGTCGAGCTGGCGCGCTCCTCGCTCGACGCCCTGGGCGAGGCCACCGGCGAGACCATCAACCTCGCGGTGCCCGCGCGCGACGGAGTCGAGCACGTGGCCCAGGTGGAGAGCCGCCACTTCCTCGGAGCCGGCCAATGGCTCGGCCGCTCGGTCGACTATCACTGCACCGCGGTCGGGAAGGTGTTCATGGCCTTCGGCCGCGCGACGCTGCCGGCGCGCCCGCTGGCGAAGCTCACCGAGCGCACGCTGACCGATCCGGCGCTGCTGCGCGCCGAGCTTGTGGTGGTCCGGCGTGAGGACTTCGCCGCGGCCGTCGACGAGCTGGAGTCCGGACTGGCCGCGATCGCGGCGCCGGTGCGCGGCGCCGGCGGAGAAGTTGTCGCCGCGTTGAGCATCTCGGGCCCGACGACCCGCATGACCACCGAGCGGATCGCCGAGCTCAAGCCGATTCTGATCGAGGAGGCCCGGGTCCTGAGCCGGCGCCTCGGCAACACCGAGCAAGGAGAACACGCCGCATGACCGGTGTCCGCGCACTTCTGAATCGAGACACGAGGAGCTCATTTCATGGCCTCTAACCAAGAGATCCTGCAGCTGCTCCACGACGAGACGCTGGTCGGCAACGCTCCGGCCGTCAAGGACGGCGTCAACGAGGGCCTCGAGCAGGGGCTCGAGCCCGAGAGCATGCTCTACGACGCGCTGATCCCCTCGCTGGAGGAGGTCGGCGCCCGCTTCGAGCGCGGCGACTACTTCGTGCCCGAGATGCTGATCGCCGCCCGCGCCATGCAGGGCGCGCTCGACATCCTCCGACCGCTGCTGGCCGAGTCGGGGACCGCCCAGGTGGGCACGTTCCTGATGGGCACGGTCAAGGGCGACGTCCACGACATCGGCAAGAACCTCTGCAACATCATGCTCGAGGGCGCCGGCTTCACCGTCATCGACCTCGGGGTCAATGTGCCGCCGGAGCGGTTCGTGGAGCAGATCGGCGAGCACAGCCCCGACATCGTCGGCTTCTCGGCCTTCCTAACGACCACGATGCCGATGTTCAAGGCCAACATCAACGCGCTCGAGAAGGCCGGCATCCGCGACGAGGTGATCGTGATGGTCGGCGGTGCGCCGGTAACCCAGGAATACGCCGACGCCGTCGGCGCCGACGGCTACTCGGCCGACGCATCCTCAGCGGTCAAGAAGGCCAAGGAGCTGATCGAGCTGCGGCGGGAGAAGGTACCGGCATGAGTGCTGGCGGCCGCATCGCGGCGCGGCTCGAGCACGTGGTGAAAAAGCCCATCTGGGGCTGTCAGATGTGCGGGCAGTGCGTCCTGCACTCGACCGGGATGACCTGCCCGATGACCTGCCCCAAGACGCTGCGCAACGGGCCCTGCGGCGGGGTGCGGGCCAACGGCAACTGCGAGGTCAAGCCGGAGATGCGCTGCGTCTGGCTCAAGGCCGTGGAGCGAGCGGACCGCCTGCCCCTGTGGCGTGGCCACGTGGACGATCTCCGGCCTCCGGTCGACAACTCGCTGCAGGGGACCTCCTCGTGGCTGAACCTGTTCAGCGGCCGTGACCGGCAGGTGCCCGCGGGTTGGGCCGATGTCGAGCCTTGAGCGCAAGCTCAACGCCGGCGAATTTGTCGTAACTGCCGAGATGCCGTTCATCGACGGGGGTGGCCAGGAGGAGATCGTGCGCCAGCTCGAGCCGATGCGGGCATTCGCCGATGCCTTCAACGCCACCGACAACCCGTCCGCGCATGCGCACTGCTCGTCACTGGCCGTCTCCATCGGACTGCTGGCGGCGGGGGCCGAGCCGGTGATGCAGCTTGTCTGCCGCGACCGCAACCGGCTGGCGCTGGAGGCCGACCTGATGGGTGCCTCGATGCACGGGATCGAGAACATCTGCTGCCTGACCGGCGACGACGTGACCGCCGGCGACGAGCCCGAGGCCCGGCGCGTGTTCGACCTCGACGGCGTGCAGTTGGTGACGCTGGCCCGCGCGCTGGATCACGGCCGCTACCTGTCGGGCCGCCCCATCTCCCCGGCGCCGCACTTCTTCGTCGGGGCCGTGGAGAACCCCAGCGCGCCGCCGCTCGACTACCGCGTCCGCCGCGCCGCCAAGAAGGCCATGGCCGGGGCGCGCTTCCTGCAGCTGCAGATCTGCTTCCGGCCCGAGCTGCTGGAGCGGTTCATGCGCGCCGCGCACGACACCGGCGTCACTCGGCGGATCGCGATGATCCCGTCGATCTGCATCCTGCGCACCGTCGGTGGGATGCGGTTCGTCGCCTCCAGCGTGCCCGGGCTCGACGTCCCGCCGGAGACGGTCCGGCGCGTGGAGCAGGCCTCCGACCCCGAGGTCGAGTGCTTCGACATCGCGTACGAGCTGGCCACCCACGCGCTGGCGCAACCCGGCGTGGCCGGGCTTCACTTCATCTCCTTCCGCAAGGACGCCGGCATCGCCGCGTTGTGCCGCCGTCTCGGAATCCCACCCCGAATCGAAAGAGAGACCAATGGATACAGTGCTTCGGTCGCGCTCCGGTAGCGTGACCATCGGCGCCGAGCAGCCGTTCTGCGTGATCGGCGAGCGGATCAACCCCACCGGGCGCAAGCGCTTTGCCGAGGAGCTGCGCGGGGGCGATCTGTCGACGGTGACCCTCGATGCAGACGCCCAGGTCACGGCCGGCGCCAACATGCTCGACGTCAACGCCGGCATCCCGCTGGTGGACGAGTCTGAACTGCTGAAGTCGATGCTCCGCACCGTCCAGGCCGCGGTCGACGTGCCGATCTGCATCGACTCCTCGGTGATCGAGGCGCTCGAGGCCGGCCTGTCGGTCTACGAGGGTCGGGCGCTGGTCAACTCGGTGACCGCCGAGGACGAGCGGCTCGAGGAGATCCTGCCACTGGTGGCCAGGCACGATGCCGCGGTGATCGGGCTGGCCAACGACGAGACCGGGATCCCGGAGACCCCAGCCAAGCGGCTTGAGTGCGCGCGGCGGATCGTCAGCGCCGCCAACGACCACGGGATCGCCACCGCCGACGTGATCATCGATCCGCTGGCGATGACCGTGGGCGCCGACACCGAGGCGGTGACCACCACCCTGGCCACGATCAGCCTGATCCGCGACGAGCTGGGGGTCAACATGTGCCTGGGCGCCTCCAACGTCTCCTTCGGACTGCCCCAGCGCTACGTCCTCAACGCCGCCTTCCTGCCGATGGCGATGGCCGCCGGGCTGACCAGCGCGATCATGTCGACCGCCCCGGTCTGCGTGGAGGCGGTCCGAGCCGCCGACCTGCTCTTGGGCCACGACCCGTGGGGCGGCAGCTGGATCGCCGCTCACCGGGCCCGCCAGGCGGCCGCCGCTTCCCGGGAGACCGCCACCGCGTGAGCGCCTCGTCCCCGCAGCGGCGCCCACCGGAGCGCGTCGAGACTCCTGCCGAGAGCGACGGTGCGCAGCGCGTCCGGCTGCGGTTTCTGCCCGACGGCGGCGAGGTCCGGGTTCCCAGCGGCACCCCGATCTTCGACGCCGCCAGCTGGAACGGGATCGCGATCGACTCCACCTGCGGCGGGCACGGGACCTGCAAGAAGTGCAAGGTCCGGGTGGTCTCTGGGGAGGTCCCGGTCGGCACCGTCGACCCCCGCGCGTTCAGCACCGAGGAGCTGCGCGACGGTTGGCGGCTGGCCTGCCGGGCCGGCGTCCGCGGCGACCTGGTGATCGAGGTCCCGCCGCTGCAGACCCGGCCCAAGGCCGCCTTGGTCGGCGTGGGGCGCCACGTGATCCTGCGCCCGTCGGTGCAGAAACGACACCTGGTGCTCGAGGAGCCCACCCTCGAGGACCAGCGGCCGGACCTCCAACGCGTGCTGGACGCGCTCGACGATCTCGAGCCCACCGCTTCGCTGGAGCTGCTGCGCGACCTCGGCGGTGGGCTGCGCAAGGCCCACTTCGACGTCACCGCGGTGGTCTGCGACCAGGAGCTGATCGCGCTCGAGCCCGGAGACACCACCGGGCGCCGGTTCGCGATCGCCTTCGATCTCGGAACCACCACCGTGGTGGCGACGCTGCTCGATCTCGACAGCGGCCAGCCGGCCGCGGTCGGCTCGATGCTCAACCGCCAGCAGCCCTACGGGGCCGACGTGATCACGCGGATCTCGGCGACGATGATGGACGAGCTCGCGCTGGGAGCTCTGCGCGACCGCGCCCACGAGACGCTCACCACGCTGTGCCAGGAGGTCTGCGCCGAAGGTGGGGTCGACCCGGCCGAGGTATATGAGATCACCGTCTGCGGCAACGTGACGATGATGCAGCTGGCGCTGGGGATCGACCCCGAGCCACTGTCGATGGCGCCGTTCGTGGTCGCCACGCACGAGTTCCCCCCGGTCCACGCGGCCGATTTCGGGATCGCCGTGCACCCTCGGGCACCGGCGTTCGTATTCCCGTCGCTGGGCGCCTACGTCGGCGGCGACATCGTCGCCGGAATGCTGGCCACCGGACTGACCCGCGACCGGCGCCTGCGGCTGTTCATCGACGTCGGCACCAACAGCGAGATCGCCCTGGGCTCGGTCGACCGCGTCCTGGCCACCGCCGCGCCGGCGGGGCCGGCCTTCGAGGCGGCGCAGATCCGCTGCGGGATGCGAGCCGCCGAGGGGGCGATCGAGGGCGTTTCGATCGCCGAGGACTCGCTGACGCTGGAGGTCATCGCCGACGCCGATCCGGTCGGGATGTGCGGATCCGGACTGGTCGACGCGGTCGCCGAGCTGGCCCACTGCGGGCTGCTGGACCACTCGGGTCGCTTCATACCCGACGAGGATGCGGCGACCCTGCTGCCCGGTCTGTCTGAGCGCCTGACCAAGATCGGCGAGGAGCGGGTGTTCGTCCTGCACTGGCGGGGAGCCGATCCAGCCTCCTCGGTGTTCCTCTCCCAGCGCGACGTGCGCGAGCTCCAGTTCGCCAAGGCCTCGATTGCCACCGGCTGGCAGATCCTGCTCCGCGAGCTGGGCGTCGAGCCGGACGAGATAAGCCAGGTGCTGCTGGCGGGCTCATTCGGCGCCTATCTGACGCCGCTCAGCGCGGTGCGCATCGGCTTGGTGCCCAAGCTGGCGCTGCCCCGCATCGTCTCCGCCGGCAACGTCGCCGGCGAGGGCGCCAAGATCGCCGCGCTGTCGCTGCGCGAGCGCGCCGAGGCGCACTCCATCCTGCGCGAGGTGGAGTACGTCGAGCTCTCGGGCCGCGCCGACTTCAACGACCTGTTCATCGATCAGTTGGCGTTCCCGGGATGAGCCGGCCCGTCGGGTCGCCGGCTGTGGTCGCCTGCGGCGCGCTGGCCCTCGACGTGCGCCGGATCGCCGCTCGCCGTGGCTGGGAGGTGGAGGTCGTCCCGGTACCGGCGCTGCTGCACAACCGCCCGCAACAGATCGCCGCCGCCGTCGCCGAGGCCTCCCGGGACCGCGACGTCGTGGCGGTGGCCTACGGCGATTGCGGTACCCAGGGCGCGCTGGACGACCTCCCACGCCTGCCAGCTGACACCTGCTACGACGTGCTGGGACGCGACGAGGTCCGAGCCGCGCTCGCCGAGCAGCCGGGCACGTACTTCCTCACCGACTTCCTGGCCCGGACGTTCGAGCACACGGTCGTACGCGAGCTCGGCCTGGACCGCCACCCCGAGCTGCGCCGGGAGTACTTCCGCAATTACACGCGCGTGATCTGGCTGGCCCAGCGCCCGACCCCGGCCACCCGCCGGTGCGCCGAGCGGGCCGCCGCCCGGCTCGAGCTGCCCCTGGAGGAGGTCACGGTGGGCAACGCCGGGCTGGAGCGGAGCCTCGAGCGCCTGCTCACCGCAGAGAGGCCACCGGCTTTCGGCCCTGACGGATCCGAATTTGGGCGCGCTCGGAGATCTCGCGGGGAACGCTGATCGTTATCAGTAGCCGGTCGCCCGCCCTGAAGACCCGGCCGCTGAGTGCCCGCCGCAATCGTTTGGACTGACCCGGACGTGAGGACCAGCGACGCTTGGGGCAGCCCTGGCCGCGGCACGAGACCACGATCGAGGCCTTTCTGGGCAGCCGGACGAAGGCCACCCGACGCAGCCGGGTGTGTGCACCCTCCCACGTCCAGCTCATCGTGATCCGCACGCGGACGTGACCCTTGCGCGGCTTGGGACTGATCGTGACTGGAGCGGTGCCAGCCGGAGCGGGGCCAGCCGGCGCGGTGGCGGCTGCCGGCTCCAGGTCACTGAGGCACTCGGTCTGGTTGGGGCCGTTGTAGCTGAGCTCGTGGATGGCACTGTCACTCGACGCCACGAAGTAGATCCGCTGGTTGCACTCTCCGAAGCCAAACCCGGTGGGACTGGTGCCGGTGGCGACCGCCGTTGACATTGCGACACCCTGCGACCAGCCGGTGGAGGAATTGAACGCGAGCTGGTGCAGCTCGCTGTCGCCGCGCCCCACGAAGTACACGCGCACGCCCTGGTACCCCAGCGGATAGCCGATCGGACTCGTTCCCGTGGCCACGGCGCCGGTGAGTGGCCCGCTGACCCCCCAGCCGGTGGCGGGGTTGAAACCGAGCTCGTGGATCGCATCGTCGCTGGCGGCGACGAAGTACACCCGCACCGCGCCTCCGTCACCGTACGGAAAGGCGACCGGCGTGCCGCCGGCAGCGACGCCGGTGGTGGTCAGCGCCGAGCTCTGGACCCACCCGGTCGACGGGTTGTAGCTGAGCTCGTGGATCTGGTCGTCGGCCGCCGCCACGAAGTAGATGCGTGCGGCGCCGCCGCCGAAGTCAAAGCCGACCGGGCTGGTCCCCGGCGCCACCGCCGAGGTGAGCGCGGGGCTGACCGCCCAGCCGCTAGCGGGGTTGTAACCGAGCTCGTGGATCGCGCCGTCAGCTGCGGCAACGAAGTACACGCGCGCCGCGCCGGCGCTTCCGAACTGAAAGGCGGTCGGTCCGGTCCCCGGCCGCACCGACGGCGTCATCGCGGCGCTGACCGCCCAGCCGCTTGCCGAGTTGAAGCCGAGCTCGTGGATCGCACCGTCGCCCGGGGCCACGAAGTACACCCGGGCCGCGCCGGCGGTTCCGTAGCGAAACCCCGCCGGTCGGCTGCCGGCGGCGACGCCGATGCTCGTCAGGGCAGGGCTCTGGACCCACAGCGTCGACGGGTTGTAGCTGAGCTCGTGGATCTGGCCATCGGCCGCGGCCACGAAGTAGATGCGCGTCGCGCCGCCGCCAAAGTCGAATCCGACCGGGCTCGTACTCGGCGCCACCGCCGAGGTGAGAGCGTCAACCCTGAGCCCAGCCCTGGCCCAGAGCCGTCGGCGGGCCAACGGCGAGCCCGGCCAGGCCGGCCAAGACCGCCGCGACCGCTAGGTTCGCCCGCAGCGTCCGGCTCCTCTGCCCGCGCCCGCGTCCACCGGAGCGATTGTCTCATCAGCGACGCCCGGCCGTCGCAGCTGCGGGCAGGGTTGATTTGCGGCGGGGGTGTCGGAGAGACTTCTCCCGGGCGAAACCCGGACCGGGGGAACCGAATGGCCATACGCAATACCAGCGGCGCGCATAGGTCTTTTGATCCCAACCGGGTGGGCCGGCTGGAATGCGTCACCTGGATG
This sequence comes from Solirubrobacteraceae bacterium, assembly GCA_036502145.1. GTDB lineage: Bacteria > Actinomycetota > Thermoleophilia > Solirubrobacterales > Solirubrobacteraceae > Palsa-465. The sequence goes on from DASXZB010000008.1 coordinate 11,811, forward strand.
ACCTACTACCGGCACGAATGGCTCAAGTTCCTGCGCGCGGCGGTGTCGGTGACCAGGCACGCGTTCGGTCTTTCGTGGCCTGAGACGCTGTACGGCTCGTGGCTGGTGCTGCGCGCCAACCAGCTGTGGGCACCCCCGGTGGACAACGACGCTGACGGGGCCCGGGCGGCGATGGAGCGCTTCTACCGGTTGCTGAAGCGAAAGCACGCCGAGAGCTTTGATCCCGTGACCGCCGCTGCGCTCGAGGTCGACTGGTGGCGGATCCACCGCGAGCATCAGCGCCACGGCTCAGAGCTCGACGAGCAGTCCCTGATCGAGGCGCTGGCCGCGCTGTACTCCTATGTCTACGGAGTGCCCAAGGAGGCGGTGCGCCTGGCCGCCGAGCAGCGCGCGCTGGCGATGGGGCTCTCCGATCGGTGGGTCAGCGAGGGCTGTGAGCTGGCCAGCCCGTTGGTGGACCAGGAGCGCGCGGCGCTGGTGCGGTCATACGCCGGGCTGCTGGCCGCCGTCCACCTGCCGTGACGGGTCCTCAGCCGGCCTGGCCAGCCGTAGCCGCCGGGGTCACCGGGGTCGCCGGGACCATCTCCTCACCGGCGGCCGCCAGCACCGTGGCCATCGCGTCGACGATCTCGTCGAGCTGGGCGGCGTCGCATATCAGGGGCGGCGCGATCTGCAGCACCGGCTCGCCGCGGTCGTCGGCCCGGGCGATCAATCCCGCCTGCACCAGCTCGCGCGGCAGCAGTCCCCGGATCAGCCGCTCGCGCTCGGCGGCGTCGAAGCGGCTGTCGCGATCGCCCTTGACCAGCTCCGCCGCCCAGAAGAAGCCGGCACCGCGGACATCGGCAACGATCGGCAGCGAGGTCAGCTCCTGCATCCGCGATCGCAGATGGTCCTCCAGGGCACGCACGTTCTCGAGCACTCCGTCGCGCTCGAAGATCTCCAGGTTGCGCAGCGCGATGGCCGCCGATACCGGGTGGCCGGCGAAGGTGATCCCGTGCACCAGCATCCGGCCGGGCTCGTACAGCGGCTCGGCGACGCGGTCGGACACCAGCACCGCCCCCATCGCCGCGTGGGCCGAGGTCAGCCCCTTGGCCACCGTCAGCAGATCGGGCTCGGCCCCGTAGCGCGATGAGGCGAACCACTCGCCGAGGCGGCCGAACCCGGTTATCACCTCGTCGGCGCAGAGCAGGATCCCGTAGCGGTCGGCCAGCGCCCGCAGCCCCTGCCAGTATCCGGCCGGTGGCTCCAGGCAGCCGCCGGCGTTCTGCACCGGCTCGGCGATGATCAGCGCTATCTGCTCTGGCCCCTCGGACTGGATGGTCCGCTCGAGCTCGTCGAGCAGGCGCGCGCAGAAGGCGGCCTCGTCGTCGCCGTCGGCGACGCGGAACCGGCCGGTGTGCGAGATCCGCGCCACCGGGATCGCCGGCTCGCCGAAGGGCTCCTTGTTGGAGGCCACGCCGGTCAGGGCCAGCGCGCCGAGGGTGACTCCGTGGTAGGCCCGGTCACGGGCGATCGCCTTGATCCGCTGTGGCTCGCCGTTGGCGACGTGGTGCAGCCGGGCCAGCTTCCAGGCGGCCTCGACCGACTCCGAGCCGCCGGAGGTGAACATGACCCGGTTCAGGTCGCCGGGAGCGAGCTCGCCCAGGCGCGCCGCGAGCTCGATGGCCGGCGGGTGAGCGGTGCCCCAGTTGGTGTTGAACGGCAGGCGGGCCAGCTGCGCCGCCGCCACCTCGGCCATCTCGTGGCCGTAGCTGTAGCCGAGCTGGCAGCAGAACAGGCACGACAGGCCGTCGATATAGCGCTGGCCGCGGGTGTCCCAGACGTAGGGCCCCTCGCCCCGCTCGAGCACCACCAGGTCCGAGCCATCGGGGCCGTAGGCGCCGTTGCGCGAGAACTGCAGCAGGAGGTGGTCGTGGGCCGCGGTTGCCAGCTGGTCGGGTGAAAGAGCCATCGCCGATCCGCCTCTCTTTCCGTTGCCTGCGGAGCGAAGGCTCAGCTTACGCGTCCAGCGTTGTGACGGCAGTGGGGGGTGCTCGAACCGACCCCGCTAGTCCCCCGGCTCCTCGATCGACTCCGCCAGCAGCGTCGCCACGTCGACCACCCGCAGGGGCGCCCCAGCGCTCTGGACGCCGTCGTCGAGCATCACCGTGCAGAACGGACAGGCCACCGCCAGCGTCTCGGCTCCGGTCGCGGCGGCCTCGCGGACGCGGTTCTCGTTGATCGCCGATCCGCGCTCCTCCATCCACATGTGGGCGCCGCCGGCGCCGCAGCAGAACGTCTGCTTGCCGCTGCGCTCCATCTCCACCGGCTCGCCGACGGCGGCGACCAGATCGCGGGGCGGGGCCAGCACGTCGTTGTGGCGCGCCAGGTAGCACGAGTCGTGGTAGGTGATCTCGAGCCCTTCGTTGCGCCGCGGCGCCAGGCGGCCCTCGGCGACCAGCCGCGCCAGGACCTCGGAGTGGTGGATGACCTCGTAGTTGCCCCCGAAGTCCGGGTATTCGTTGCCGAGCGTGTTGAAGCAGTGCGGGCAGTTGGCGATGATCTTGGTCACGCCGGCCTCGTTGAGCGTGGCCACGTTCTGCTCGGCGAAGGCCTGGAAGACGTACTCGTTGCCGATCCGCCGGGCCGGGTCCCCGGTGCAGGCCTCCCTCGGCCCCAGGATGGCGAACTCCACCCCGGCCGCCAAAAGCAGCTTGGCGGTTGACTCGGCGGTCTTGCGAGCCCGCTCGTCAAACGAGGTCGCGCACCCCACCCAGTAGAGGTACTCCGGCGGCGGGTCCCCCGGCTCGAGTACGCGGACGCCGATCGAGGCCGCCCAGTCGGCGCGCTCGGATTGCGCCTTGCCCCACGGGTTCGACGCGCGCTCCACATCGCGCAGCATCGGCTCGGATTCCGTGGGGAAGCTCGACTCCACCATCACCAGGTGACGGCGCAGGTCGACGATGTGATCGACGTGCTCGATCGACACCGGGCAGGCCTGGACGCAGGCGCCGCAGGTGACACAGTCCCAGACAGATTCCTCGGGGACCGCGCCCGGGACCAGCGGGCCCAGGTCCGGCGCGGCCTCCCCCGCCGCGGTCCCCTGCGCCGCTGTCCCCTCCGCCGCGGTCCCCTCCGCCCCGGCGTCGTGCGGCGCAGCGCGCGCTCGCACCAGCGCGCCCCCGTCGGCGAACACCTGGTCGCGCAGCCCCATGATCACCAGCTTGGGCGACAGGATCTTGCCGGTAGCAAACGCCGGGCAGGCGTCCTGGCAGCGGCCGCACTCGGTGCACGAGAACGTGTCGAGCATCTCCTTCCAGGTCAGGTCGGCAGCGGTTCCGGCGCCGAACCGGATCTCCTCTTCGGGAACGTCGGGGTCGTCGAATCGGAGCGGCTCCAGCCTGCCCCCGGCACCGGTCCGGCCGTACCAGACGTTGAACGCCGCCGTCGCTATGTGCAGGTGCTTTGAGCGCGGCAGGTAGGCCAGGAACGCCAAGATGGTGATCACGTGAGCCCATACGAACACCCGCTCCAGCACCCGCGTGGTCTGGTTGTCGGCGAACAGGTGCGAGAGCAGGTTGGAGACCGGCGCCGAGGAGGCCGGCCACTCGTTGAGCCCCAGCGCGATCCGGGTGGCGTGCCAGAGCAGCAGCGTGGTCGCGATCGTCGCGATCAGCGCCAAGATCAGATCGGCCTCCCCCAGGTGACTGCCCTTGAAGCGCGCCGGGCGCCGGACCTTGCGGATCCACAGCGCCGCCACCACGCCGACCAGGACCAGCACCGCGAACAGGTCGGCCAGGAACGCATACCAGCCCTGATGGCCCAGCCACGGGAACGTGTCGTGCTTGTCGACGGCGCCGATCATCGCGATCACGATCGTGGGCCCCAGGACCAGAAAGCCCCAGAAGATGAAGGCGTGGATCAGGCCGGGACCGAAGCGCTGCAGCAGCTTGCGCTGTCCGAGCACCACCGTGGCCTCGTTGCGGACTCGCCGTGGGACGTCGTCGGCCCGGCTCACCGGGGCCGCCGCTCCGAGCAGCGCCACCAGGAACCTGACCCGGACCGCGAACAACGTCACGCTCGCCGCGAGCAGCGCCGCGAGCACGACGGCGGCGACCAGAACCCCTATGTTCCCCTCGCCTTTCTGATCTCGGCGGAGATCGCCGGCACCACCTCGTGCAGGTCGCCGATCACCGCAAAGTCGGCGCTGGCGAAGATCGATGCCTCGCCGTCCGGGTTGATCGCCAGCAGGCGCTTGGCGCCCTTGCAGCCGGCCATGTGCTGGGTCGCGCCGCTGATCCCGCAGGCGATGTAGATCTCCGGCGAGATCTTGGTGCCGGTCTGACCCACCTGGTCGGTGTGGGGCCGCCAGCCCGCGCTGGTCACCGCGCGCGAGCAGCCGACCGCGCCGCCCAGCAGCTCGGCCAGCTCCTCGATCACCGAGAACCCCTCGGCCGAGCCGACGCCGCGGCCACCTGAGACGACCACGTCGGCGTCAGTCAGCGACACGCCCGCCGTCGAGGCCTCCACGCGGTCCACGACCCGGGCCACCCGGTCCGCCTCGGAAACGGTGTCGCTGACCGCTACCAGCTCGAGATCGGCAATCGGCTCGGCGGCCACCGCGTGGGCGGCGCTGGTCACCAACACCGGCGCACCGTGCACCTTGGATTCCTCCAGCAGGCTGCCGCCCCAGCGCACCCGGATCACCGTGGCCGGGTCGCCCGGGGTCACCGAGGTGCAGTTGGCGGCCATCGGCTGGTCGAGCTTGGCCGCCACGTGAGCCAGGACCTCGTTGCCGCGTTCGGTCCCCGGGCCCACGACGGCCGAGGGCGAGCGCCGCTCGATCTGCTCGGCGATCGTCTGCGCCCAGGCCGCCGGCGCGTAGACGGGGTCGTCGATCGCGATCGGGGTGACCTCCTCGCCCAGGCCGCGGGCGAACGTCACCGCCTGCTGGGAGAGCTCGTCAGCCGGATTCTCGACGAAGGCCAGGATCACCGCTACATCACCCCGATCTGCTGCAGGACGTCCACCACCGCCGGCGCCGCCTCGGGGCCATGGCCCAGGACCTCGGCCTGCTTGCTCGAGGTCTCTGGAAGCACCAGCCGCACCATCTCGAGCTTGGACTCCGGCCGCGCCGGCTGCGATGACGCCACCGGCTTGCGCTTGGCGCGCATCCGCCCGGGCACCGACGGGTAGCGCGGCAGGTTGATGCCCTCCTTGACCGACACCACCGCCGGCATCGGAAGCTCGTAAACGTCGCGGCCGCCGGGGATCTCCTGCTCGCAGCGGAGCTTGTCGCCATCGACCGTGATCGCCTTGATCCCGGTGACGCACGGTACGCCCAACGCCTGAGCGACCCGGATCGGGACCTGGTAGTTGCCGGCATCGGCGGACTCGTTGCCGAACAGCAGCAGGTCATACGGTTCCTCGGAGCCGAGGCCCATGGCCCCCACGATCGCTTCCGCGGTGGCCTGCGGATCCCACTCGCCACCGTCGGTGACCAGGTGGATCCCGCGGTCGATCCCGATCGCCATCATGTCGCGCAGCTGCTCCTCGGCCTCCGGCGGACCGAGGGTCAGCACGGTCGAGGACCCGCCGTGCTGCTCCACCAGGCGGATCGCCTCCTCGGCTCCGCACTCCTCGTGTGGGCTCACCGTGAAGCCGAGGTGGCGGGTCTGGATCGCGCGCTCGTCCTCGGTGAGCGTGATCTTGCCGCCGGTCAACGGGACCCGCTTGACGCAGACCAGGATGTTCACGAGCGCACCCGCGAGTTGTCGGGGTCGAATACCGGTGTCGAGCCGGCGACCGCGACGGTGACCGGATAGCGCTCGCCCATGTACTCGACCTGGAGCTTCTCGCCCTCCTGGGCGTGCTCGCCCGGTAGGTAGCTCATCAGGATGTGCTTGCCGATCGAAGGCCCGGCCCCGGCGCTGGTTACATAGGAGCGCCGGCCCTTGGGGTCGGTGATCGGTTCGCCGTCCGGCGTCAGGATCGGCTCACCGCCGAGCATGTAGCGCTTGAGGCCGGAGCTCGAGGTGTGGTCGTCGACGGTCAGCGTGCACATGTGGGCCGCGGGCTCGCTCTCACGCTGGGCGACGTGGGCCTCCCTGCCGACGAAGTCCTGATCCTTGACCCTCCCCCACGCCATCCCGGCCTCGACGACGTCGTACTCGCCTTCGAGCTCGGCCCCGTAGGCGCGGTAGCACTTCTCGAGCCGCCCGGTGGTGCCGTACACGCCGGCCCCGACCGGGACCGCGCCGTGGGCCATCCCCGCCTCGGCGATGATGTCCCACAGCCGCGCGCCCTGCTCGATCGGCACATACAGCTCCCAGCCGAGGTCGCCGACATAGGAGATCCGGGAGGCGATCACCTCCAGGGGGCCGATCTCGATCGACTTCCAACGCGCGAACGGAAAGCCCTCGTGGGAGACGTCGTCGCTGGTCACGCTGGACAGGATGTCGCGCGCCCGTGGTCCCCACAGCCCCAGCGTGGTCCACGTGTTGGTCTGATCTTGGACCTGCGCGGAGCCGTCGGTGGGCAGATGGTCGGAGAACCACTTCAGGTCGGACATCCCCCAGCCGCCGCCGGTAACCACCCGGAACCGGTCGTCGGCGATCCGCATGATCGTCAGGTCGGCCTTGAAGCCGCCGGCGGGCAGCAGGATCGGCGTGTAGACGACCCGCCCGACCGCAACGTCCATCTGGCGCATCGCCACTCGCTGGACGGTATCCAGCGCGCCGGGCCCGGCGATGTCGAAGACCGCGAACGCGGTCAAATCGATATAGCCCGCGCGGTCGCGCAAGGCCAGGTGCTCGGCGTTGATGATCGGCGACCACCACCTCGCCTCCCACTCGGCCTCGCGCTGGTTGATGCGGTCGCCGTACTCCTCCAGGAGCGGCGCGTTTGACTCATACCAATGGGGACGCTCCCACCCGGCGGCCTCGTAGAACACTGCTCGCAGCTCCTGCTCGCGCTCGTAGAACGGAGGCAGCTTGACCCGGCGGTCGGACTCCCATTGCTCGGCCGGGTGGACGATCCCGTACATCTTGTTGAAGCCCTCGGCGGCTCGAGCCTGAACGTGGGCCTTGGTCTTCTGGTGCGGATAGGCGCGGGCGATGTTGGAGTCATAGACGTCGATCTCACTCTCCCCGTGGACCATCAGTTCGGCGATCGTCTTGCCCGCTCCCGGCCCCTCCTTGATCCAAATCGCCGCCGCGGACCACAGTCCCCGCACCTCGGGGGTCTCGCCGATCAGCGGCAGCCCGTCGAGCGTCACCGACAGCAGCCCGTTGATGGCGTACTTCACGCCGACGCTCTCGTCGCCGACGATCTCCGGCATCAGCTCGAGCGCCTGCTCCATCTGCAGCTCGAAGTCCTGCTGGGTGAAGGGGAGCTCGGTTGGGGTCAGCGGCGACTCCTCGATCGAGGGGATCTCGTCGGCGTCGATCATGATCGGACGGTGCGCGTAGGAGCCGATCTCCAGCCCCGTTCCCTCCTGGCGCTCGTACATATTCGTATCCATATCGCGCACGATCGGAAACTCGATCATCCCCTTGGCATCGGCGAACCTGGGCGCCGGCCCGATGTCGATCATCTGGTGCACGGCCGGGGTCAGCGGGATGTTGGCGCCGGCCATCCGGGCGATCCGCGGGCTCCAGCAGCCGCAGGCGATCACCACGCGGTCGGCCTCGATGTCGCCCCGATCGGTGCGCACCCGGCGGACGGCACCCCGCTCGACGTCGAGGCCCACAACCTCGGTGTTGGCCGACACGGTCATCCCGGCCTCGACGGCGCGCTCGCGCATGATCGTCGCCGCCCGCAACGAGTCCACCACCCCCGCGCCCGGGGTGTAGAACCCTCCCAGCAGGAGCTCCTCGTTGATGAACGGGACCAGCTCCTTTATCTCTTCAGGGGTCAGCAGCGACACCGGCTCGATCCCCCAGGTCCGGGCCGAGACGACCCGCCGGGTGAGCTCCTGCATCCGCTCCTCGGTCCGTGCCACCTCGATCCCGCCGGACTCGATGAACACGTCCAGCCCCTTGTACTGCCGCATGCTCTCCAGCGTCAGCGAGGTCATCTCCTTGGAGTGGTCGACCGGGAAGATGAAGTTCGAGGCGTGGCCGGTGGATCCACCGGGGTTGGGGAGCGGGCCCTTGTCGATCAGGGTGATCTCGGTCTCGCCGAGCTGCGTCAGGTGAAAGGCGACGCTGTTGCCGACGATCCCGGCCCCGATGACCACGACGCGCTGGCTGGCCGGCAGCTGCCTGGATTCAGAGGTTGCCATCGGCTCTGATATATCAGATGCAGGTCAGCGGCGTCAACGAGCCCGGGCCGCCCGCCGGGGTCTACACTGTCGCCGCGGCCGGCAGCACTCGCAAACCACAGTCTGGGGAGGCAAATGCGCATCTCCGTATCCGCCGGCGCGTGGCGTCGGCTCATCGGTATCACCGCCGGTTTGGGCACTCTGCTCGTCTCCGGTGCGCTCGCGGCAGGGGCGTCGGCGGCGACCTTGAGCGTCAACAAGGCGTGCTACGTCCTGGCCACCAAGACGCCACCGAAGATGGTCATCACCGGCACCGGGTTCACGGCCGGCGCCACCGTCGTGATCACCAGTGACGACGGCTCGGTGGACACGCAGACCCCGGTCGATCTCGCCGGAAACATCTTGGCCGCGACCAGCGCCCCGATTCCGTTTTTCAATGCCCCGGGTCAGAAGACGGTGACCCTGACCGCCAACGACGGAGCTGTCCAGGCGACCGCCCCGGCCACCGTCGCGCCGCTGGGCGTCTTTCACGGCGCCACCAGGAAGCGCCCGGGCCTGCGGGCCCTGAGCGAGAAGACCAACTGGTCGTTCTCAGGCTTCACGCCGGGCCGGTTCATCTACGGCCACTACACGATCCGCGGCAGGCAGGTCGCTCGCACCAAGTTCGGCCGGGCCAAGGGCCCGTGCGGGCTGCTCAAGACGCGAGCGAAGCTGTTTCCCGCCACCCCGCACCACAAGAGCTACCCGGTGCAGTGGGACAGCGCCAAGAAGTACTCCAAGCACAGCAAGCCGAAGATCACCAGCCGTGTCACGTTGATGACCGTTTTCTAACTGGGATCTCACGCCGGCGCTCGCCGAGCCGTTATAGGAGCATGACAACTGCGACTACAACCGACATTGGCGAGCGCGTGCGTGGCTTGGACTGGACGGCGCTCGGCGACCGGCTCGACGAACACGGCTTCGCGGTCACCGAGCCGCTGCTCGACGGCACGGAATGCGCCGAGCTGGCGTCACTGTTCGACTCAGACCGCTTTCGCTCGACGATCGACATGGCGCGCCATCGCTTCGGCGAGGGCCGCTACCGCTACTTCTCACATCCGCTGCCGCCGCTGATCGCCGGCGCCCGCGAGGCGTTCTACGAGCGGCTGGCGCCGGTCGCCAACCGCTGGGCGGACCTGATGAAAGGCGAGAACCCACACTTCCCCGCCACCCATGAGGAGCTGCTGGCGCGGTGCGCGGCGGCCGGGCAGACCCGCCCCACGCCGCTGCTGCTGCGCTACCACCAGGGTGATTGGAACGCGCTGCACCAGGACCTCTACGGTGCGGTGTTCTTCCCCTTCCAGGTCCTCACCGTGCTGTCCGACGGGGAGCGCGACTACAGCGGCGGCGAGTTCGTGCTGCTCGAGCAGCGCCCCCGGGCCCAGAGCCGAGCCCACGTGCTCAAGCCGCCCCGCGGCGCATTCGTGATCTTCCCCACCCGCGAGCGGCCCAACCGAGGCAAGAGCGGGTATCACCGCGTCGCGCTGCGCCACGGCGTCAGCACCGTGACCGGTGGCGAGCGGACGGCGCTCGGGATCATCTTCCACGACTCGAAGTGAGACCCGCGACCCGCGATGGTGGCCGAGAAACCGGAACATATGGCCGGTTAAACGGCCAGCATACCTGACCCTCAGGTCAAGGGTTAGCCTTAGGCTGATTGCGGGACGTGGTCGCGTACCCGGGCCGCGATCCCGGCCGCCACGATTGAGGCCAGGCAGGCGATCGCGAACGGAGCGCTGATCCCGGCGGCGCCGATCGTCGCGCCGGCGATCGCCGACCCGGCGGCCAGCCCACCGATCAGCGCCGCCGAGACCCAGGTGAAGGCCTCGGTCTCGCTGCCCGGGCTGACGGCACGGCTGACCAGCGCGTACTGGCACGAGAACACGGGCGCGATCGTCACCCCGGCCAGCAGGGCGCCGATCACCCCGGCAGGGATCGACCGCGCAGCGATGAGCGGGGCCGTGCAGACCACCGCCAGCACGAGCAGCACGCGATAGCGGCTGGCCAGCGAGGCGCGCCAGGCCCGCGACCCATACCACAGCCCGCCGGCCATGCTCCCCACGCTCCAGAGCGCCAGCAGCAACCCCGAGGCCGGTCGGGAGCCGGCGTGGATCGCCAGCGCCGGAAGGCCCACTTCGATCGCGCCGAGGCCGATCCCCATCAGCAGCATCGGCCCCAGCAGTGCCCGCAGCTCCGGACTGGCCAAGGCCGAGGTCCGCTCGTGGGCCAGCCGGCGCCCGTCGGACCCGCGCGCCAGCGGCGAGCGCACGAACAGACAGGTTCCCGCGACGTAGACCGCACCGCACAGCACCACCGCCACGCTGGGCGACGCGACGGCGATCACCACCGCCACCACCAGCGGACCGGTGATCCAGACCACCTCCTGCAGCACTGCGTCGAGCGCGTAGGCGCTGTCGAGCTGCACCGGATCGGGAAACACAGCCCGCAGCAGCGCCCGCACCGTGGGGGCGATCGGCGGCGCCAGGGCACCGGCCAGTCCGGACAGGACGACCAAGGCCCCGCCCCCGAAGTCGGCGTCGGCGGCCAGCGTCAGGCCCACCAGCAGCGCCGCTTGGCCGATCGCGCTCGGAACCAAAACCCAGACGCGCCCAAAGCGGTCCACAAGGCGACCCTGCAGCGGCGCACAGGCAGCGTTGCTCAGGGCGTAGGCGCCGACCGCGAGCCCGGCGGCGGCGTATGAGTGAGTCGCGCCCCGGACCAGCAGCAGGATCGCCAGCGAGGCCATCCCCTGCGGCAGCCGGCCCAGCAGCGCGGAGGCCAGCAGCCGAATAGATCCCGGCACCGACAGAACCGAGCGGTAGCGGGCGACCATTTCTCCGAGCCTACAGGCGCGATCTCGTGGCGCTCCGAACCCGATGGGGCGCATTTCGCAAGTTTCATCCCGCTTGGGCGTTTCAGCCCACATGACTCGTCGATCGATCCCAATCTGCGTCCTCCTGACGGCGATCATCTTGACCGCACTCGCCGTGCAGTCGCTCTCCAGCGGTGCGGTCACGCTTCCCAAGGCCCAGGTGTCGTCGGTGTCGGTGCCCAAGGTCTCCACCCCGTCGGCGACCGTGCCCAAGGTCTCCGTGCCGACCGTGACCGTCCCGAGCTCCACGCCCACGGTGACCGTGCCCAAGATCTCCACCCCGACGGTCACCGTCCCCTCGGTCACGACCCCGACGGTCTCGACGCCCGTCGGCACCGTGCCGTCGGTGACGACGCCGAAGGTCACGACGCCGACGGTTTCCACCCCTTCGGTCTCGGCGCCCAAGATCTCGACTCCTTCGGTCTCCGCACCCAAGATCTCGACTCCTTCGGTCTCGGCGCCCAAGATCTCGGCGCCGTCGGGTTCGACATCGTCTGGTTCGACCCGCTCGGGCTCCGCGGCCTCAGGTTCCGCTCCTTCGGTGTCCGCCGGACCCGGAGTCGGGGAATCGGCTCACCTCCCGGCGGCCGCCTCGCGCACCGCTGGGTCTCCGGCGGCGGGGACCAGTGCTGCCCAGGCGCTGGGGTCCCGCTTCCAGACCATGGGGGTGAACGCCCGGGGCGCGAGCAGCTTCTCACCGGCGAGCAGGTCGGCCCAGGGCTCGAGCTCGAAGGCCTCGGCCCGGCAACAGGCCCGGGCCGAGAACAAGCGCCTGCGCGCGCTGGTGGCGCAGGATCGCGGCTGCCTCAGTTCCCTGACCCCGCAGTCCCAGCGCCTGCTGGGACTCCGTGCGGGCCTCAACGGCCGCCCGCAGAGCGCGGGTGCCGTCGCCCGGATCATGCACCTCAGTCAGAGCCGTGAGTCGCTGCTCGAGCAGATGTCGCTGACCGCACTGACCACCACCGCCCGCGGCGGATGCGGTGCGGCGACGGTGGCGCCGACCGCGACCGCCCCAAGCGTGGGCAGCACCGCCGGCGCCGAGACCGGGACGCTGACCCCGAGTGTCTCGTTCCTCCCTGGAGCCGGAACCGCGGCGACTCCGATCTCGACTGCCACCTCGAACCCCGCCGCGACCCCCAACGGCCCTTCGGCATCGGGCACCAAGGGCGGCTCGACTCACAACCCGGCCCGTCCCCCGGCCAAGAGCTCTCCGGCGAGCTTCGCCGGGCGCAACATCGAGGCCGCCGCAGCCTCAGACAACCAGTCTCCGGCTCTGGCGCTGGGCGTGCTCGCGTTGCTGCTCATCGCCGTCCTGTTCGGTCGGCCGTGGCGGCGGCGGCCGTTCGTGGCCACCGCCACCGCATCCGGAGCTGCGCCGCCAGGCGTTGACGCGCCGGCGGGCCTAGCGGGCCGCGCGGCGGCCGACGTCTGGGCAGCACCGGCATCGGCGGCGCCGGTCGCAACGGTACGGGCGGAGGCGGCCGCTCCGGTAGCGGAGGAGCCCGTCGCACCGGCCACGCCGGCGGCGCCGCAGCGCGACCGGGCGGCATCCAGCCGTTGGACCCCACCCACTCAGGCACGGCCCTCGGCCCCGTCACAGGAGCACGCCCCCGCCCCACCACGGCCTGCGGCCCCGTCACAGGAGCACGCCCCCACCCCGCCACCGCCCCCGGCCCCGCCACAGGAGCCCGCCCCCACTCCGCCACAGCCCCCGGCCCCGCCACGGGAGCACGCTCCCACTGGGCAACAGCCTCACTCCACCCAACCGCGGCCCGACGCGTCATGGCTGCGCGAGCACGCCACCCAGACGGCGCTGGTGATGTCGGTGCTGGCGGGCGCCGCCCGGATCCTGGCTCGCGGCTTGACCCGGCGCTCCCGCGGACGCCGGCGGCGCTGAACGACCGACCCTGACCCACACCAGGGCATCGGCGGCTGCGCGACACTGGGACTGTGTCAGCCTCACAATTGGTCATCGTCCTGCTGATCCTGGCCGCCTTCGCGCTCGGCTGGTGGGGGCGGGGGCGCCGCATCGCGGCGCAACCGGCGAGCCCGGTTGATGGCGAGCTCGATCAGGCGCTTCAGGTCACGCTGATCGCCTACCAGGCCGCGCTGAGCCTGTGGCAGGCCCGCGCCCCAGACGGCTCCGCGCCGTCATCTCCTGCCCTGGCCCGGCAGTCAGTCGATGTGTTCGAGCGCCGGCGGCTGGCGCTGGCGGCCATTGCGCTCGGTCCCGAGGCGTCGCCCGAGGCCGCGGCGGCGCACGCTCGCGCACTGGGCGCTGCCTCCCGGCTGGGCGACGGGCTGGCCGCGTTCGCCGATGGCGCGCCGCTCGATCGTGAAAGTGAACGCGCCCTGGCCAGCGCCGAACGCGCCCTGATCTCGGCCCGGCTCGAGCTGCAGGCGGCCGGCCGCAACGGTGCGCTCCCCGGCTGACGTCGATCGCGACGAGACCAGCAATGACCGGCCGGCAGCGCATGGTTCTCAGGGCCACCGTAAGCAAGCCCAGCGAGCGCGAGATCCACATCGCGCGGGTGTTCAACGCCCCGCGTGACCAGGTCTTCGCCGCCTACACCGACCCCCAGCTGATCCCCGAGTGGTGGGGTCCTCGGGGCACCCCGGCCATCGTCGACGAGATGGACGTCAGACCGGGCGGGACCTGGCGGTTTGTCTTCCGCGACTCCGACGGCACCGAGACCTCGTTTCACGGCACATACCGAGAGGTGGCGCCACCGGAGCGGATCGTCCAGACCTTCGAGCGGGAGGGAATGCCGGGCCACGTGTCCCTCGAGACCGTCACCTTCGAGGATCTCGGCGGCCGCACCAGGGTCACCACGACCTCGCTGTTCGAAACCACCTCCGAGCGCGACGGGATGCTGGCTTCGGGCATGGAGCGCGGCCTTAACGAGACCTACGCCCGCCTGGACGAGCTGCTGGAACGGACCACTCGCTGAACCGGCGGTTCGTTTGAGAAGCGTCTCGGTGCGAAGCTAGGGGTAGATGCTCTCGCCAGCCTCGAGCATGGCGACGAACTTAGCCAGCCGCCGGGCCCGGGTCTCCGGTCGCCTGGCGTCCTGGAGCCGGTACAGGATCGCGTAGCGGTTCTGGCTGGTGAGCCCGTCAAAGAACGCCTTGGCCCGGGGACGGGCGTCGAGCTCGCGCTGGAGGTCGTCGGGGACGGCGATGGTCCTCTGGCTGCGATAGGCGGCTTCCCAGCGGCCGTCGGCCTGCGCCCGCTCCATCTCGCTGAGGCCCGCCGCGCGCATCCGGCCGTCGGCGATCAGCCGCGTGACCTTGTCGACGTTGATCTGCGACCACCTGCTTCGGGCCCGGCGTGGCGTGAACCGCTGGAGGAAGTACCGGTCGTCGAGCCCCTCCCGTCGCCCGTCGATCCATCCGAAGCAGAGCGCGGTGTCGAGCACCTCCGGGTAGCGCACACTGTCGATGCCCGAGCCCTTCTTGGCCATCTTTATCCACACGCCCTCTGACCCGGTGTGGTTCTCCTCGAGCCAGCGCTCCCAATCGTCGGCGCAGGCGAAGAAAACGGTCGGGAGGCCATCGTCAGCGCCCATGCCCCCAGGCTAGCTCGCTCGTCAGCCGCGAACGCCGGCCTTGCCGTCGCGACGCCGATGCTCGAGTGGATTGGAGACGAGCATGCAACGATCTTCAGCTACTGACCGCACGGCCGAGTCTCGACACGAGCTATCTCCCCCTCCCCACTTCCAATTTATAACGCAGAAGAGCCTCTCATGAGGCGCTGAGTAGTGCCGCATAATCGCGCGCCCAAGTCGGAACCAACTGGAAAGGAAGCGGCGAAATGGGCAAGCGAGAGCACGCGGTGGTCATCGCCGGAGGCGGTCCGACGGGCATGATGCTGGCGGGCGAGCTGGCGTTGGCGGGGGTCGACGTTGGCATTGTCGAGCGGCGCGCCAGCCAGGACCTCGACGGCTCGCGCGCAGGCGGTCTGCACTCACGTACTGTCGAGGTTCTCGATCAGCGTGGAATCGCCGATCGGTTCCTTTCGCAGGGGCACGTGGCTCAGGTCGCGGGGTTCGCCTGGATCCGTTTGGACATCAGCGACTTTCCCACTCGGCACAACTACGGGGTCGGGCTGTGGCAGAGCCAGATCGAGCAAATCCTGGCCGGCTGGGTCGGCGAGCTGGAGGTGCCGTTCTATCGCGAACGGGCGGTGACCGGTTTCACGCAGGACGACGCCGGTGTCGACGTCGAGCTGTCCGACGGCCAGTCGTGGCAGGCGGAATATCTCGTCGGGTGCGACGGAGGACGCAGTGTGATCCGTAAGGCCGCCGGTATCGAGTTCCCCGGGTGGGACCCGTCAACCAGCTCTCTGATCGCCGAGGCCGAGTTGGCCGAGGAACCGGAGTGGGGCATCCGCCGCGACGACAAGGGCATCCGTTCCCTGAGCAGGTTGGAGGACGGGGAGCGGGTGCGGGTCCTGGTGAGCGAACAGCACGTCGGGCAAACCGGTGAGCCGACCCTCGGTGATCTCAGCCATGCGCTCATCGCCGTCTACGGGACCGATTACGGAATCCACAGTCCCACCTGGATCTCGAGGTTCACCGATATGACTCGGCAGGCGGCGTCGTACCGGGACAGACGGGTGTTGTTGGCCGGCGACGCGGCGCACGTTCATTTCCCGGTGGGTGGGCAGGGCCTCGGCACCGGCGTGCAGGACGCGGTTAACCTGGGATGGAAGCTGGCCCAGGTGGTCAACGGGACATCGCCAGAAAGCCTTCTCGATACCTACCATGCCGAGCGCCACCCGGTCGCTGCCTGCGTGCTGCGCAACACCATGGCCCAAACCGCGCTCCTACGCTCCGACGAGCGCGTCGAGGCCTTGCGCGACACCGTGTCCGAGCTGCTCGAGATGGACGAGCCGCGCAAACGAATCGCCGCGATGATGTCCGGCCTGGACATTCACTACGACCTCGGCGAGGGACATCCGCTGCTCGGACGCCGCATGCCTGATCTCGACCTCGTAACTGCCGACGGCCCGCTCCGAGTCTTCGAGCTGCTGCACCGCGCCAAGCCGGTGCTGCTCAACCTCGATGAGGCCGGAGGCTCTGACATCAGTCCCTGGGCTGAGCGGGTCCAGCTGATCGATGCTCAGTACGTCGGCCCGTGGGAGCTTCCCGTGCTTGGCGCAGTCACCGCTCCCACTGCCGTGTTGATCCGGCCCGACGGCTACGTCGCGTGGGTCGGAGGCCCGGCCGACTCAGGCCTGGCTGACGCGCTAACCAGCTGGTTCGGACCGCCGACCACGGCGCGGCTCACCGGCCTGCAGGATCGACGCGACAGCGGTGCAGGTCCGCGCAACCCGGAGAACGCTTAGACCCTGCTCGTCGCCCAAAGCGCGACGGCGAGTGATGTCCACGAAGGACCACGCCCATCCGGATCGGGGCGGCGGCCGGCCGGCCGGCCGCCGCCCCGAGAGGGCGTCAGTGTTGGATGCCTGGCAGGACCTGCGTGCCCTCGACCTGGACGGCCTGCAGCCTGTCCGGATCCAGACCCAGCAGCTTCACGATCGTGGGCGCGATCTGGGTGGTCTCCACGGGCTTGCTGAACACGCCATGGTCAACGCCGGGCGCGTCGACGACGAGCGGCACGTGGCGATCGGCCGGGTTGGCGCCTCCGTGCTCGGCGATCTTGCCCTTGCCTCCGGTGTAGACGACCCCGACCTGAACGACTCCCCACACGTTGGGGTGACGCGGGTCCGAGGCCGGCACGCCGAAGTAGCGGGCTGCCGCCTTACTGGCGTATACCTTCACCAGTCCGGAGTGCGCGAGCGTCCGCGAGCCACCCGAGGCGGTGTTGCCAGTGGCGGGGTGGGTCCACAGGTAGTTCTTGACGAACCGCGCAGCCGCCTGCGACTGGTCGGACAGCCACCACATGATCGCGTCATCATCGGTGCCGGCCGAGACCAGCGCGGCGGCTCCCGGATGGGTGGCCGCCCATGCGGCGTTGACCCCAGCGATGATCGGACCGTCGTCGATCCGGGTCAGCTGGTTGGGATCCAGTGGGGACTGCCCGTGCTTGGCGGAGAGGACGATCGCGGTCGAGTCGGCCAGCCCCTGAGACTGGATCTCGTTGTCCATCGCCTGCAGCTGGTCGTCGGTGTACTGCAGCGCCCGCTGCAGCAGCGGCCCCGGCGTGGTCGTCCCGGGCAGATCGCCGCCGGTCAGGCCGTCGGAGGTCGGCAGCTTCTCGGCCGTCGAGACGGTTTGGAAGTTCATCCCGAAGATCGCCGGGACCCCGACCTGGTGGGTGCGGCTGTGGTTATAGCCGTCGATCCAGTTGAGCACGGCCCGGACCTTGTAGGAGTCGTACTGCATCGTCGCGGCGTTGTCACCGGTCCAGGAGATGTTCCCCGGGTACGGAGTCCCGTCGGGCTCGAGCGCGATGCTGTCGATCTCGGGGTCGAAGGAGTCGGTGATCCCGTTCCCCTCGGGCCCGTTGAAGGACGTGTAGACGGGGTGCTTGTCCGACCACGCGGTCAGCAAGCCGGCGTCGTGGGCGACGTTGAAGATCGTGTTGACCTTGAGGTACTGGTTCGGGGCGATCGGCTTGCAGGTCGTCGGATCGATCGGGAACGTCGCCGGGTTGAGCAGATCCTGCGGAGTGCTCGTCATGTTCAGGATGCTGCCCGGCAGGCCGGTCAGTCCCTCGCCGGCGTCGAGCCGGTCCACGTTCTCATCGTCGGGCGAGTCGTACACGACGTCTGCGCCGGTGGCCTGACCGTGGCACGAGGTGGTCCCCGCCTCGAGCAGGGCGTGGTTGTATTCGACGTCGTAGAAGACGCCGGTCGTCCGCGGATTGCCGCCGGTCATCTGCCCGGTCATCCCAGGATCCGAGTCGGAGGGGACCGGCGTCTGGGCCGACGTGTACTCGTCGCCGCCGGTTGTGAGCTTTGCCAGCTCGGAGTCCGGGTGCTGCGCCACGTACCAATCGAGGTCGGACTGGTGCAGCCCGTCGACCGAGACCAGCAGGACGTGCTTGATCGTCGATCCGTGATGGCGATGTTGATGCTCACGGCCGCCGTGCCGGTGATCGTGTCCGGCGGCGGCGGTGACCGGAATGCCGATCGCCACGGCTCCGGCCGTCAGGGCGACGAACGCCCCCCGCCTGAGAGGTCCAAGCATGAAAATGCCACTCCTTTTCGGGGTCGAGCGCGTTTATAGGCGAGCCGACACCCGCCGAACGTTGCCCAGGTGTGACCTTCAGCTAAGTCCGGCTCTCATCCCGGCGGGACCTCGCCCACGGTCTCAGAGCGGAAGCGACCGGGGCGGCGCGGTCCACGACGTTCCTGAGTCCGGTCCGTACCCCACGTTTGACAAAGCGGAGGGGGCGCCCGTATCTTCCGGAGGCACGCTCCGCTTAGATCCGAAGAGGCATCGTGGACAGCGCCGCATCCGCACAGACACCCCGTGATATGACTGATCTGAGAGGCATCCGCGTTGTGGTGACGGGCGCCACCAGCGGCCTGGGCGCAGCGATGGCCGCCGCGCTCGCCGAGGCGGGCGCCCGAGTGATGGTCACCGGTCGCGACCGGGTCCGGGCGCAGGCGACCGCCACAGAGCTCGGTTCTTCGGCGATCCCGTGTGAGCTCGACGTGCGTGACGAGCGCTCGGTTGCCGCATGTGTTGATCGGGCTCGCGGCGCGTGGGGAGGGATCGACATGCTCGTCAACAACGCAGGCATCGGCATGCGGACGGTCAACCCCAGGTTCATGTCGGAGCCCCAGCCGTTCTGGGAGGTCGCGCCGGCGGGATTCCGGGACGTCGTCGAGACGAAGGTCGTCGGCTGTTTTCTGATGGCCCGCCAGGTAGTGCCACTGATGCTCCGTGAGGGCGGTGGGCGGATCGTCAACATCTCGATGAACGAGCAGACGATGGTCCGGCGTGGCTTCGTGCCCTACGGGCCGGCGGGCGCCGGGGTCGAAGCCCTGTCGCGGGTGATGGCAGCAGATCTGGCCGGCAGCTCGGTGACCGTCAACATCCTGCTTCCCGGTGGGCGGGGCACCCGGACCGGGATGATCCCCGATGATGCTCCCGCCGAGGTCCAGGCCCGGCTGCTGAACCCAGCCGTGATGGGTCCGCCGATCGTGTGGCTCGCCTCGGATCAGGCGGCCGGCCTGCATGACCGGCGTATTGTGGCGAACGAGTTCGACCCCGCCTCGGCAGCGCCATGACGGCGGCGCTGCCGTGGCAGATCGCTGCGAGCCGACTCGCGGCCGCGCGCACCGTGGCGTCGTTCTCAGGCGATCTTGGCCAGCGAAGCTGCGGCCGCGGGGCGATCCGGTGCGAGGCACACCATGCCCTCCGAGAACCCCGCTGAGCCGACCCCGAACGCCGCGTTGAAGCGGTCCAGGTTGACAACGGTCAGCAGCGCGGTGATCTCCACGAGCTGCTGGTCGGTGAAGTGCTCCTTCATCCGCGCGAACAAGCCGTCGGTGACCTCCACCGGCGTGCGCATCACCGCCACCGTGTAGTCGAGGGCAACCTTCTCTGGCTCGGTGAACAGGTCGCTCTGGCTGTAGTGCGGGAGCGCCAGCAGCTCCTCGTCAGAGATGCCCGAGTTCCGACAGATCTGCGAGCCGAGGTCGACGCAGAACTCGCAGCCGATCATCTGCGCACCCTTTAGTTCGACCAGGTACTTCACCCGCTGGTCGACGGTGTCCCCTTTCCTCACCGCCTGCTGAAACTTGCCCATGCCGCTCATCATCTTCGGCTGGTGGGCCCAGATCTCGACCGGCTCGATCCCGCTACCGTGCGCGGCCTCACGTCCGGTCATCTTCTTCATGCCCTTGCGCATGAACCGGTAGACGAGCTTGACGATCGGACCGGCCTGCTGCTGCGGGACTCCTTGAATCCGTGCCATCGGGCGCTCTCCTGTCGCATCGGTTGGTTTACCCCTACGACCCGCCAGGACCGGGAGATGTGACGACAATCGGGTCAAGGGCCACCTTGGCGAGGAGCGCTCGAAACTGGCGCTGTTCCGATTTGGACAGCGCACTGAGAAGGTCGCTCTCGACGGTCTGGACGGGGTCAAGCGCCTGCTGGAGGGTCATCAGTTACTACACGCGTTATTGGGAGACACAAATGCAGCTGATCACCGGCGGCCTCGGCTTCATCGGATCTCACACCGCCCGGGCGCTCCTCGATCTCGACGAGGACTGCGTGGTGACTCAGCACAACGCCACGCAAGTACCGGACTTCCTGCAGCCCGACGTCGGCGCCCGGCTCCTCATCGAGCCGCTCGACGTCGAGAACGCATCCGCGCTGCTCGCGCTCGGCAACCGCCACAAGATAACCGGCATCGTGCACCTTGCCGACCCGGCCACCCACCGGCTCTGGAATCACGCCGGCAGCGGTTCACCGGAACGACTGGACGGGCTGTTCGACAGCCTCTTTCACGTCCTGCACGCGGCGCGCGAATGGGGCGCTACGCGGGTCACGATCGCCAGCACAATCGGCGTCTACGGCGGCTTGGCTCCCGGTCGCTGGAGTGAGGACACGGCTCTCCCGATGCTGGCTTCCCACCCCATCCCGACGGCAAAGAAGTGCACCGGACTGCTCGCCGCATTGCTCGGCGACCAGATCGGCATCGCCACGGTCCAGGTCCGGCCGTCGGCGATCTGGGGGCCCGGCGGACGCGCCCAGTCCAGCTTCTTCGCGCTGCCAGCCCTGGTGCACGCCGCCATTCACGGAGACACGCAGAGCCCCTCAATCTCACAACCGCTCTACGCAGACGACGCAACTGACGCCTGCTACGTGAAGGACTGCGCCCGTGGGATCGCGCTGATCCAAACCGCCCCCGACGCTCACCCACCGCACCTACAACATCGGTTGAGGGCGCACGACCAGCAACGGACAGATCGTCGCCGCGATCAAGCGCACGCTCCCCCGACGCGACGTTCAAGCTCACCGACGGCCGCAATCCCCACAGCCCCCCGGTCGACCCGTTCCTCGATCTCACCCAGATCCACCACGACACCGGTTACGAGCCCTCCTACGACATAGACACCGCAGTCGCTGACTACATCAACTGGATCCGTGCCGGACACGACCGGTGAAGCGATCCTCCACCCTCAGCCACGCGACGCCGCGAGAGCCTCAGACTCTGGATCCACCGGGAGCCTCGCGCTACTTGCCCTTCGCTGCGCGCTTGGAATTGGCCTTGGCGAGGTAGTGGTGACCGGCGTGGACGGCGATCGTCTTGCGCCGCGCGAAGTCGAACACATCGACAGTGCCGCGGTGGACCGTTGTGAGGGTGCCGTCGCAGCGGTCGCTCGTGTCCCATTGCGTGCCGCGAACGGTGCCGGCACTGTAGCGACCGCGGGTCCGGAACCGTCCGTGCCGGTCACTCGCGTGAAGCGTTTGCAGCACGCGTCTGCTGAGTGCCGTGCGAGCGAGCGGACCGCCGTCCGGACCGCCGTCGACCGCAGCATGGGCACCGCAGCCTCCAAATGAGGGCGCCCCCTTGAACGCACCCTCGATCAGGGTCAGCGTAGTCAAGCCCTTTTGCGGAGCGCCGCGCGCCTGCACGCTCGTGAACAGCCCGCCGCCCAGCGTCACACTCTGGATCTTCCCGCGACGCGTCGAAGTGGCAGTGACCAGACTCAGCGTCCCCCGCCTGGCATCGATTTGTGAGCCCGACGGCACCTGGCGCGCCTCCGTCAGGGGCACGAATCCGGTGCCCTTTGTGAATGCGCTGCCGAACTGACCGGCCGTGATCGCTTTGCCAGGCGGAGGCTTGATGAACACCAACCCCTTGATCGGCACGACGTTCACCTGGCGCCCAAGTACCGGGGGCGGTGGCGCCTGGTCCTTGCCGGTCATGAAGGTCTGATCTGGCCCGGACGTTGTACCAGCCGCGCTCGTCGCGACCAGCTTGACGTGATACAGCGCGTTTGGAACCAGACCCGTCGCTGACAGCGATACCTGGTGCGCAGCGAAATCTGAGCCGACCGGCGCAGTAGCCGTCGACTGGTCATACACGATGCCCGACGCGCCCGCCCCGCGGTACCGCGCATCCAGACCAAACACGAAGTGCGCGCTCGTGGACGACCCTTCGGGATTCACTGAGCCAGAGAATCCAGCCGCCGTGCTCGAACGGACCGTCGGCGGGTTCACGGACGTCACCGATGGGCGCCCGACTGACGGGAGCGGCGGCGACGGCGGCGGCGCCACCGGCGGCGGGGGCACCGGCGGCGGGGGCACCGGCGGCGGTGGGGCGTCGGCGGCGTCCACCGCACGGATGGTGTTGTTGACGGTGTCGGCGATCAGGTAGTCGCCCTCGGCGTTGATCGCGACGCCGAACGGCCTGTTGAGCTGTGCCGACGTCGCCACGCCGCCGTCGCCGAGCGCGCCGGCGGTGCCGGTCCCGGCGACGGTGGAGATCACTCCAGCGGGCGAGACCCGCCGGATCCGGTTGTTATTGGTGTCCGCGATCAGAAAACCACCGTCGCTGGCCGAGGCCACGCGGCCCGGCTGGTTGAGCTCGGCAGAGGTCGCCAGGCCGCCATCGCCGAGTCCGCCGGCGGTGCCCGTCCCGGCGACCCTGGAGATGACACCGTCGCTTCCGACGCGTCGCACCCGGTTGCCATCGACCTCGGCGATCAGGAAACCCCCGCCCGCGATCAGACCCACCGAGCTTGGCCCGCTCAGCTGTGCGCTGGTCGCTTTCCCGCCGTCGCCGCCGCCGCCCGCCGTGCCGTCGCCTGCGACGGTGCTGATGATTCCGCCAGGCGAGACGGCGCGGATGCGGTTGTTGTCGTTGTCGGAGATGTAGTAGGTCCCGTCGCTGGCCACGTCAATGTCGGACGGGAAGGCCAGTGTCGCCCGCGTCGCCGGGCCGCCATCGCCTGAGAAGCTCGCGGCTCCGGTGCCCACCACGGTCGTGATCGTGCCGTCGGGCGCGACGCGCCGCACCATGTTGTTGTTGGAATCGGCGATCAGGACCGACCCGTCGGGAAGCGGGGCGGCATCGGAGGGCGCGTTGAGCTCGGCCTGGGTCGCCGGGCCGCCGTTGCCGGTGAAGCCCGCCGTGCCGTTGCCGGCGACCGTGGTGATCGTCCCGTCGGGGGCCACACGCCGCACCCGATTGTTGCTCTGGTCGGCGATCAGATACCCGCCATCAGGGGTCGGGGTAACGCTAATCGGCAAGCTGAGCTCGGCCGCCGATGCCGGGCCGCCATCGCCCTTGAAGCCAGCGGTGTGGTTGCCGGCGATCGTGGAGATGTTGTTCGTCGCCGCGCCCGCCGAGGCGGGCATGAACGCAAGCCCCATCAGAGCGAAACCCACGACTATTCCCCGGACCACCCCGAGAGCATACGCGCAAACCGACTCCTCGCCGCCTCCTACAGCGCCGGCGCGCGGATCCCGGCTGAATGGGAGGGGTCAGGCTGGGTCGCTGTCGAGCTGGCGGGCGATCCGGTAAAGCGCGTTGGTGAGCTCGGCGACGCGTTGGTCGTTGTCGTCATAAAAGCCCTGTCCGGTCTTGACGCCGAGTCGACCGTCCTGGACGTGCTGTTCGATCGTTCGCGAGGCGGTTTGATCGCTAGCGAGCTCGGGATACAGAGAGTTGGAGATGTCGCGCAACGTGTCATGGCCGATCAGATCGGTCATCTGCAGCGGCCCGAACACCGGCACGAACGCCCGCAGCGTGGTCTGCACGATCGAGTCGAGCTCGAGCGGATCGACAGCGCCGATGTCGACCAGATGCAGCATCTCGCGAAGCAACGCAAACCACACCCGGTTCCACACAAACCCCGGGATCTCCTTGCGGACATGCACCGCTCGCAGCCCAGCGTCCTGACAGAAACCAAGCGTTCTCGCGACCGTCTCCTCGCTGGTCTTCTCCCCCCCGACGACTTCCACGAAGATGATCAGCTGCGTCTGCACCGGATGGACCACGATCGCGCGCTCGGGATGCAACATGCCAGCAGCCAGCCGCGACATCGGAAAACTAGACGTCGAGCTCCACACCAGGACCCCAGCGCCGATCACCGCCTCGATCTCCGCAAAGCAGGCCGACTTGACATCGGCATCCTCGACGACCGCCTCCATCACCGCCACGCAAGGCCCCAATGCCGTCGCCAGATCATCGTGTATGGAGACCCGGGCCAGAACCCCATCGACCGCCGAACGATTAACGGCACCGATCTCAGCCAGCGTGGACAAGCTCTGACCCAACCGATCATGCAACGTGCCCGCC
Organism: Solirubrobacteraceae bacterium; assembly: GCA_036502145.1. Taxonomy (GTDB): domain Bacteria; phylum Actinomycetota; class Thermoleophilia; order Solirubrobacterales; family Solirubrobacteraceae; genus Palsa-465. The sequence continues at coordinate 36,197 of DASXZB010000008.1, forward strand.
GAACCGCCCGGCGACCACACCCGCACCTCATAACCAGCCAAAGCGAACTGCTGCGCGAACAGATGCCCGATATAGCCCGCACCAACCAGACCGATCGGACCATCCAACACTCGCGCATCGCTCACCAGCGCCACGCTACCGGTGCTGGCGGCAATTTGGCCCCCAACCCGCGAAAAACTGCGGCTCGCTGACCCGCAAAGGCGGAGCCTGGTGCATATGCTCCTCGCGATGGTTCGTCGTGTCTCGTTCATCGCTTGCGTAGGGCTGCTCGTCGCGTGTGGCCCATCGGCCTCTTCGAGCGGCTCGGTCGCCGTCACGGACAGAGCGGCTGGCGCCGTCTGCGGCCCACACTTCGCACGGACGCTCGCCGGCGATGCCGTTGCCAGGGTCTACGTCTCCGCGGGCAAGGCCTACGGCTGCGCCGCTGGGAGCGCCCGGAGCTACAAGCTCGGGACGACTGGAAATTGCATCGCGGCCAGACGGATCGAGTCCGTTCGCGTGGCCGGTCGGCTCGCCGCCTACGGGCTCGAGACCTGTGGCGTGGACACTGGGCAGACGACCGTGAACGTTCGTCGGCTGACGACCGGCAAGTCGCTCGCGCAGCGCGCGGCGACGACCAGGGTCGGAGTGGAGGGCTTCCAGTCGGTCGTTTCTCTCGTCGTCAAGGCCAACGGCGCGGTCGCGTGGATCGGAGATGCCAACTCACTCGGCAAGCCAAAGTTCGTCCGGCAGCTGCAGCGGCTCGACGCGCGAGGTTTCAGGCTGTTGGACTCCGGCCGTCCCGTCGCCCCCGCGTCGCTGACGCTGCACCGATCGACGCTCTCCTGGCGGCATGGAACAGCAGTGAGGACCGCGACGCTGCGCTGAGTTTGCGCTGGTAGGAGCAATCGTCGGGTCAGATCGTATGGGCATCCGCTTCGTTCGCGGTGAGCTGCTTCTGAGCGTCCGGCTCGTCGTCCGGACTTGGCGCGAGTACCACGGCCACGGTCACCAGCTGGTCCGCACCGCGGATCGCGGAGAGGGCAAGCTGCCCCTCGGGGAGCGCCTGGCCGATCGCGGCGTGTAGCGCGACGATCGAACGCAGCTCGCGGGCGTCCGCCCGCACGAGCACGTCTCCCTTCCGGATTCCGGCCTGATCGGCCGGGCTGTCCCGCTCAACGTCACCCACCAGCAGTCCCACCTGGTCGGGGAGCCCGACGGCGCGACGGAGCTCGAGCGCGACGTGCGCGGGGGCGAGCGTCAGCCCGAGCCTCGGGAACTGCCCATCGCCGGCCGATCCCTCGAACGACACCAGCAACGTGCGAAGAAGGACCACAAGCTGGCTTGCCTGCTCGCCACTGAGCGCGGCGAGGAGCCGGTTTTCGGTCGCGATGTGGGCCGGAGTCACCCGCTCGAACATCGCCAGCCCGGTTTCGGTGAGCTGCACGAGGCTGTTGCGGCGGTCGCCCGGATCGGTGCTCGTGGTCACCCAGCCGCGCTCGAGCAGACGCTCCACCCGGACGCTGACCGTCCCCGATGTGAGGTTCAGCTCGCGCATCAACCGTCGCTGGGCGACGCCACCCGACTGGGCCAGCCGGCGGAGGGTGACCAGCGCCGCGAAGTCAGCGCCGCTCAGCCCGTGCTCGGCATAAGTCGCCTCCAGCTCCTGCTCGACGACCCGCGCGAGCCGTCCGATTCGCGCGATGACCGCGACGGGAGAGAGATCCAGGCCTGGCGCAGCCTGCGTCCAGCTGTCCAGCAGCCGGTCGACGGAGTCCTTCAGCCCGGCGGACGCGAGGTTGTCGGAGCCCATCGTCCGTAGTGTACGCTTGAGCCAATGACTTGAGCTCAAGCTATTTTGCGGAGGGTGAAATGAGGCTGGGAATCATCGGCAGCGGGAGAATCGGCGGGAACGCGGCGAGACTGCTGGCCAGAGCGGGACACGAAGTACTTCTGTCGTTCAGCCGGGACCCGGCCAAGCTCTCGGAGCTCGCGGCGTCGATCGGTGAACGGGCGAGGACCGGCGAGGCGCGTGACGCCGTGGAGTTCGCCGATGTCGTGATCCTGTCGGTGCCCTGGAGCGTCATTCCTGCCGCGCTCGATCAGGCCGGCTCACTCGAGGGCAAGATCGTGATTGACACGACCAACCCGTTTGGCGCCGGCGGCGTGGTCGAGCTGCCGGCCGGCCTCACCAGCGGGCAGTTCAATCAGCAGCGGATGCCAGGGGCGCGCGTCGTGAAGGCGTTCAACACGCTGACGTCTGCTTTCCAGGCCAGCGCCGCGACCCGTCCGCCCGCTCAGCGCGCGGTGTTGTTTCTGGCCGGCGATGACGCGGATGCGAAGGCCACGGTCACGCGGCTGATCGAGGACGCCGGCTTCTTGCCCGGTGATCTCGGCGGCCTCGCCGACGCGGGACCGATGGAGGCGCCGCGCCGGCCGGGGGCTCTGTACGGCGAGGAGTATCGCGCCGACGATGCCCGGGCGGCGATCGAGGCGCTGCGGGCACGGCGGCCGCCGCCACCGACGCCGAGCTACGCCGACTAGGCGACCCGCCCGTCAGCGTCAGACGCACCAGCCACCAAGCCGGGACCCTAACGGTGGCTATCAGCGGGAGCGTCCGGGGCCGTGTGCGGGTTCGCGCGTGACACAAGACCGGCGTAGATCAGGGCGAGCGCCTCGCTTACGAGCTGCGGCCGAACCGATCCCGGTTCGACCAGCTCATCGACCGTGAGGCCGCCGATGATGCTCATCACGATGCGCGCGACGTCTTCGGCCGGTATCGGGAGATCGGGGGTCCCGAGGTGGCGCGCCCGCGCCTCCAATGCCGCGGTCAGGGCACCGCGGAGCTGCGCCTGGCGCTCGGCGTAGCGGGCGCGGAGCTCGGAATCGCGGATCGCGAGGCTCCAGTATTCGCGGGCGAGGAGCACGGCTTCCCGCTGTTCGGCGAGCTGGCGAGTGAACTCGCGTGCCGCTTCGAGTGACATGTCCCGTTCTGGGGGCGCAGATTCGAGCAGCGTCACCATCTCGCGCGTCGGCGCGTCGACGCGCTCCTCGAGCAGCACCTGGAGGAGTTCCTCCTTGTCTGAGAAGTGCCAATAGAGGGCGCCCTTCGAGTAGCCGGCCTCGGCCGCGATTTCGTCGACCCCCGCCTCGCGGTAGCCGCGGCGCGCGAACACCCGCATCGCCGCGTTCAAGAGCTCATCGCGTGCCGCCCGGCCCTGTGCACGAGCTGCGCGCGTGCGTTGATCAAGGCGAGTTTCTCGCAACCTTCCTCGACCTGCCGGATGCTCGTGTTTCGTTCGCAGACATTCGGGAAAGTGTACATACTGACGAGTCAGTATGTACACTCTCTACGTTATCCCCGGTTCGCACGCGTGCCGCTCAGGCATGCTCATGCTCGAACACAAGCGGGTGCCTTACCGGCGCGTCGATGTGCTCACGCTCCTACACCCGTTGGTGGTCCGGCTATATGGGTTCGACGCCGGCGGCCAAACGCGCACCGCCGGCGGACGGCGTCCGCTTCCGCTGCGCACCGGGGATCTCCTCGGGACGGTGCCGGCGCTCGCCTGCGGCGACGAGCGGATCTCGACCAACTACCGGATCGCGCGCTTCCTGGACCAGCGCCATCCCGAGCCGCCGCTGTTCCCGGTGGTGCCCGAGCGAAGGTCGGCGGTCGAGGAAGCCGAGCGCTGGGCAAACGACGTCCTTCAGATGGCCGCTCGCCGAATCCCTCTCGCCTGGGCGATGCGCGACACATCGGCGGTCGGGAAGTCGACTGCCGATGGCCGGATGGGATACCTCCTCTACCGGCGCGCGCTGGCGCGGCGGCTGATCATCCCAATGCTCGGCCGGGCGATCTTTTCCGTCCGCCCCGAGACAGAAGGCGACCCCCTTGCCGAGCTCCCCGCGATGCTCGATCGAATCGACGCCTGGATCACCGATGGCGTCCTGGGCGGAGATCAGCTGAACGCCGCCGACTTCATGGTCGCGCCGAGCCTGGCGCTGATCCTCTACCGACCGGACGCCCTGCCCATGTTCGACGGTCGCCCAGCACTCGAGCTCGTCGACCGGCTCCTCCCCGAGCCCGGCGCCCGCGACTCGTAGTCAACTTCGGACACCGATGCTTGCGCTGCCGAGGGCAACGCCTGCATCACCAGGATCGCCGCGCGTGTTGCTGGATTCGGCCCACCTGCGCGTTCTGATCGGGCGACCCGGAGTCCGGGTGGGAGAATGGTTGGAGTGCTGGACCGGGTGCTGTGTCCACGACTGGTGGGGCGAGACGAGCAGCTGTTCGCCCTGGAGGACGCTCTGCTCGCCGCCCATGGCGGCGAGAGCCGGCTGGTTGCCCTTGGGGGCGAGGCCGGGATGGGCAAGACGAGGCTCGCGAGTGAGCTTGCGAAGCGTGCAAAGCGCCTGGGCTGGACGGTGCTGTGGGGCGCGTGCAGCGAGGCCGAGCTCCCGATTCCGTATCTCCCTGTGGTCGAGGCGCTCGGCAACTACCTCTCAAGCCAGGACACCGCCCGGGTAAGCGACTCGCT
>DASXZB010000009.1:0-32957 GCA_036502145.1 Solirubrobacteraceae bacterium
GTTTCGCTAGTCGGCGTCGGCCACGATCGAGCCCACGCGCTCCCCGAGCGTTCGGTCGCGGGCGTACACGATGGCGCCGTAGATCAGCGCCACCACCACCACCCCGCCCGCGATCAGCGGGTAGGAGTTGAACGGTGCCGGCTGTCCCGGCTTGACCAGGTCATAGAGCGGATAGCCGATCGCGACGGCACCGAGCAGCGGCAGGATCAGATGCAGCAGCAGCGAGAACCGGTCCCGATGAAAGCGCCGGAAGTAGACCGGGAGGGCCAGGTTGGCGACCAGGTAGGTGAGCGCGATCAGGATCGTCCCCAGCGTGGCGATCTCTCCGAAGAACACCACCGGGTCGGTGTTCCAGCCAAAGACGTAGGACAGTCCCAGCGCCAGCCCCAGATAGACCAGGAAGGCCACCCACGGGGTCTTGCCACGCTCGGTCAGGCGGGCGGTGACCGACGGCAAAAGCCCCTCGCGCCCCGAGCTGAAGATGATTCGCGCCTGTGAGTTGGTGGCCGAGATCAGGCTCGAGCAGATCGAGGTGAACCCGGCCAGGTAGGCGATGAAGGCCAGCGCGCTCGCCACGCCGCCGGCGGCGGTGATGAACGGCACGCTGGCAGCGGTCAGGGCGCCGGCGTGATCGTTGAAGCCGACGACCGTGGAGTAGGCCAGGAACACGTACAGGGCGCCGACCAGGATCACGCTCGAGAACACCGCCCGGGCCACCCCGGCCCGGGGATCGCGGCTCTCCTCGGCCATCGCGGCCGAGTTCTCCCAGCCCACGAACAGGTACACCGCCAGCGGGAACCCGAGCGACAGCCCCGAGAACCCGTGGTGCAGGTTGGCGGGATCGAGCGGGCGCAGGTCGATGTGGCTGGAGTGCTGGATCAGCAGCGCCACCGCCACCACCAGCAGCAGCACGAGCTCGAAGGCGAAGAAGGCCGCCGCGACCTTGGTCGACGGCTTGGCCCCGCCGACGATCAGCGCCAGCGCTCCCAGCGTCAGGGCCGCGCTGAGGATCTGCCAGGGGATCTTGATGCTGAGGTAATGCTGCAGGATCGTCTCGGTCAGGCCGCCGGAGATCGTGACCACCGAGGCGACCGCGATGATGTAGCCGGTACACAGCACGACGGCGGTGACCACCGCGGCGTACCCGCCGAAGGCCCGGCCGATGAAGGTCACGAACGAGCCCGTGGAGGGCTGCGAGCGCGAGAACTGGCTCAGCGTGTTGCCCAGCAGGGCGATCGCGATCGCCGCCGCCACCACCGTCAACGGAGCGGCGATCCCGGCCGTGGTCACGATCGTCGCGAAGCCGAAGTAGAAGCTCATCGCCGGGGCGATGTTGGCCAGCGTGGCCGCCGCGATATCGAAGTTCGAGAGCACGCCGCGGGCCAGCCGGCCCGAATCCCCGGGGGCGCTGCGGCGCTCAGCGGCTTGCACTGTGGACATCCTCCACGGAGCTACCCGCGTGGGGCGCGGTTGACGCGGCCGGCGGAGCGGTCGTCGTAGGCTGCAACGATGCGCTTCGTGATCTTCGGCGCCGGCGCGGTCGGGGGCGTGGTCGGCGCACGGCTGCACCAGGGCGGCTACGAGGTGGCGCTGATCGCCCGCGGAGCCCATCTGGAGGCGATGCGACGCTCGGGCCTGACGCTCGAGACGCCGGACGAGCGCTTGACGCTCCGGCTGCCCGTGGGCGCGGATCCCGCCGAGCTCGAGGTCGGAGGCGACGACGTGGTGCTGCTGACCACCAAGAGCCAGGACACGGCCGGCGCGCTGGACGCGCTGCGGCGGGCCGGCGCCGAGGACCTGCCGATCGTGTGCCTGCAGAACGGCGTCGACAACGAGCGGGCCGCGCTGCGCAGGTTTCGCTCCGTCTACGGCGCGCTGGTCATGTCTCCCACCGCCCACCTGGAGCCGGGCGTGGTCCAGGCCTACGCCACGAACCTGACCGGGATGATCGACATCGGCGCCTATCCAAACGGCGCCGACGAGCGCTGCCGGGCGATCGCGCAAGCGCTCGAGGCCTCCCAGTTCGCCTCCCAGGTCCAGCGCGACATCATGCGCCTCAAGTACGCCAAGCTGCTGCTGAACATCGGCAACGCGGTGGTGGCGCTGTGCGGCGAGGGTGAGCGCAGCGAGGAGCTGATCGCGCTTGCCGTGACCGAGGGGCGGGCGGCGCTGACGGCCGCCGGGATCGAGTTCGAGGCCCCGGAGGTCGACGACATTCAGGGCCGCTGGGGGCGGATGGGCGTACAGGAGATCGAAGGCCGCCCGCGAGCCGGCTCCTCGAGCTGGCAGAGCCTGGCTCGGGGCACGGGCGCGATCGAGACCGATTACCTCAACGGGGAGATCGCGCTGCTGGGCCGGCTGCACGGCGTGCCCACGCCTATCAACGTCGCGCTTTGCAACGTCGCGGGGCGCTACGCGCGCCAGGGCCGGGCACCGGGTGAGCTCAGCCCCAGCGAGCTGCTGGCGGTCTCCGCTTGACCGCCACGACAGACCCGGCGATCGTCGAGCAGGCAGCGGAGATTGCCGCGCGGGCCCAGTCCGAGCTGGCCCAGCTGGTCGACATCTCCTCGCCGTCCGGTGACGTCGACGGCGCCGAGCGAGCGCTGGCGTTTTGCGTGTCGCTGGCGCCGGACGGGGCTCGGATCGAGCGCCCGGCCTGCTCCACCGAGGGCAGCGCTCCGGACCTGCTGGTGACCGTAGCCGGCAGCGGCACCTCAAAGCTCCTGTTGCTGGGTCACGTCGACACGGTGATCGGTCACGACGCCCACCAGCCGCTGCGCGCCGACGGCGAGCGGCTGTACGGCACCGGAACCGCCGATATGAAGGGCGGGGTGGTGCTGGCGCTCGGCGTGGCCCGGGCGCTGGCCCGGCGCCCGGAGGGGTTCGCCGAGCTGGCCGTGCTGCTGGTCTGCGACGAGGAGTGGCGGACGGCGCCGTTCGTGCACGCCGGGCGGGACGGCCGATTTGGCGGCTATGACGCCTGCTTGTGCTTCGAGGCCGGCGAGCGGGCTCCCGGAGGCGCTGAGGGCGTGGTGGTGCGGCGCAAGGCCGCCGGAACCCTCAGGGTGACCGCGAGCGGGCGCGCGGCTCACTCCGGCAGCGCGCCCGACCACGGACGCAACGCGCTGCTCGCGCTCGCCGACACCGCCCGTGCTGTCGCCTCGCTGCACGATCCGGCGGGCCCCGACCAGCTCAGCGTGGTGCCGACCGTGCTGCGGTCCGGAGATGCATTCAACGTGGTCCCGGCGGCCGGCGAGCTGATCTTCGACCTGCGGGCCCGCCGGCTGGACGCGTTCGAGCCAGTGCTGGCCTCGGTCGGGGACGAGCGCGACGGCGTCGGCCTGAACGCGCGGATGCATCGGCTGTGGCCCGGGATGGACTGCCAGGCCGCGACCGCGGGGCTGATCGAGGATGCCTCGCGCCGGCTGGGGCGAGCGATAACCGGCATCCCACGAGGCGGAGCCAGCGACGCCAGCCACTTCGCCGGCGCGATCGCGCTGACCGTCGACGGCCTCGGCCCGCGCGGCGGTGGGGCGCACACGCCCGACGAGTTCGTGCTGGCGCCGTCGTTGGCGGCGCGTGCGGAAGTCGCCCTCGCGATCGCGACGGAGGTGCTCCACCTGCCATCCTGTAGCCGGTGAGCACATCCACCCCCAGCCGGCGCGACCCCACGGGCCTCAGCGCACAGCGCCAGAAGCAGATCGAAGGGCTGACCCTGCTGGCGATCATCGTCGGAGTGATGTGGCTGCTCGAGGTGGTCAACTCGCTCGATCACAACGCGCTCGACAACGACGGCATCTATCCGCGCAACCTCTCCCACCTGTGGGGCGTGATCACCGCGCCGTTCTTGCACGTCAGCTTCGCGCACCTGATCGACAACACGATTCCGTTCGTCTTCATGGGCGTGATCATCGCGCTGCGCGGGGCCGTCAAGCTGGCGATGGTCACGGTGATCGTGATCGTGATCGGAGGGCTGGGCACCTGGGTGATCGGGCCGTCGAACTCGGTCACCGTCGGGGCCAGCGGCGTGGTGTTCGGCTACGCGACCTACCTGCTGACCTGCGGCCTGTTCGATCGCAGCTGGCTGGAGGGGCTGGTTGGGGTCGTGGTGGCGGTGGTCTGGGGCGGCGCGCTGCTGTCGAGCCTGGTGCCCCACTACGGCGTCTCCTGGCAGGGACACGCCTGCGGGGCGGTGGCCGGCGTGATCGCGGCCTGGATGCTGTCGGGCGACCGCAGACGGGTCTCGGGCAGCTCAGGATCGCCCGGGACCGGCGGACCGCTGGCCCGCGCCACAGCTGAGTAGCCTGCCGCCAATGCGGATCTTCTCGGGGATTCAGCCCACCGGGCGCAAGCACCTGGGCAACTACATCGGCGCGATCACCGAGTGGGTCGCCGGACAGGACCGGGGCGACGCGATCTACTGCGTGGTCGACCTGCACGCCATCACCGTCTCGTACGAGCCGGCCCGTCTGCGCGAGGCGGTCTACGACACCGCGGCGACGCTGCTGGCGGCGGGCCTGGACCCCGCTCGGTGCATCTTCTTCCGCCAGTCAGACGTGGTCGAGCATCCCGAGCTGACCTGGTTGCTGTCCGCAGTGACCTCGTTCGGCGATCTGAATCGCATGACGCAGTTCAAGGACAAGGCCGGAGCTCAGCGAGACCTCGTCTCGGCGGGACTGTTCACCTATCCCGTCCTCCAGGCCGCCGACGTGCTCGCCTACCGCGCCAACGAGGTGCCGGTCGGAGAGGACCAGCGCCAGCACATCGAGTTGATGCGCGACGCGGCGATCCGCTTCAACGCGCGGTTCGGCGAGACGCTGGTGGTGCCGGAGGCCCGGATTCCCGCGGTCGGCGCGCGGATCATGGACCTCCAGGCCCCCGACCGCAAGATGTCGACCACCGGCGGGACGCCCCAGGGGACCGTCTACGTGCTCGACGAGCCCGCGGCGATCGCCAAGAAGCTTCGCTCCTCGGTCACCGACTCGGGCAGCGAGGTGGTCCGAGCCCCCGACAAGCCGGGCATCTCGAACCTGATCGAGATCATGGCCGCAGTCCGCGGGATCGATTCCGAGCAGATCGAGCGGGAGTTCGACGGCTCGGGCTACGGCGGCTTCAAGCAGGCCGTGGGCGAGGCCGTCACTGCGTATCTGGCACCGGTTCGCGAGCGCTACGAGCAGCTGCGAGCCGACGAGCCCGGAATGGAGCGGATCCTCGCCGAGGGGGCCGAGAAGGCCCGCTCGATCGCGTCGGCGACGCTGATCGACGTGCGCGAGGCCATGGGAGTGGGACCGGTCCGACCGCGCGGTTAAGGTCTGGGCGGTGGCACTAGTCGATCTCGAGCTCGACCTGGACGTCTTCGCGGGTCCGTTCGACCTCCTGCTGACGCTGATCCTCCGCGAGGAGGTCGATCTCCTGGAGGTCGACCTGGCGGATGTGGTGATCACCTACATCGACCATCTGGAACGGCGCGGGGAACTCGATCTCGAGGCGGCGACCGAGTTCCTGGTCCTGATCGCCGCGTTGCTGGAGCTGAAGTCACGACTGCTGCTGCCCGGCGAGGAGATCGAGGAGATCGAGCTCGACCCCGGGGAGGCCGCCGAGGAGCTTCTGGCGCGACTGCTGGCCGCGCACCGCTACCGGGCCGCCGCCGCCCATCTGCGCGAGCGGCTGGAGGGCGAGCAGGGACAGCGGTTTCGCTCCGCGCCGGTCCCGGCCCAGCTGCGCAAGGCGCGCCTCACCGAGGCTCAGGCGGTCTACGACCCGGCGGCGCTGGCCGGTGCGATCGGGGACCTGCTGCAGTCGCCCCCGCCGGTCGACATCCGCCACATAACCGTCGCCAAGGTGTCGGTGGCCGAGCGGCTGGCCCACCTGCGGGCGCTGCTTCGCCGCGGGCGGTTCACCTTCTCGGAGGCGGTGGCGCGCTCGGATCGGGTCACGGTGGCGGTGACCCTGTACGCGCTGCTGGAGCTCTACAAGCAGGGCGAGGCGACCTGGACTCAGGAGCAGCCGTTTGCCGAGATCACGATCGAGGCCGGCAGCGGGCTGGGGCGGATGACCGCATGAGCGCCCAGGCGGCTGACCGGATGAGCGGATTGGGACGGTCGACCGCGTGAGCGCCGAGCTCGAACGGACGCTCGAGGGGCTGCTCTTCTTGAGCGCCGATCCGGTCGCGGCCGAGACCCTGGCCGAGGCCACCGAGGCCGAGCTGCACGAGGTGATGACCGCGCTGGAGCGGCTGCGCGAGCACTACGAGTTCGAGCGCCGCGGCTTCGTGGTCCGCGAGCTGGCCGGTGGATTCACGCTCAGCACGCACGCCGACGTCGAGCCGGCGGCCCGTCGGCTGCTGGCCAAGCCCAGGACGCCGCCGCTGACTCCGGCGCAGGCGGAGACGCTGGCCATCGTCGCCTATCTACAGCCGGTCTCGCGGCCGGAGATCGCCCGGATCCGCGGCGTCAGCGCCGAGTCGGCGGCGGCCACGCTGCTGGAGCGGGGGATCATCGAGGAGGGGGGACGATCCCAGTTCGGAGCCGTGCTGTACCGGACCACGGAGCTGTTCCTGAAGCTGTTCGGCCTGCGGTCGCTGGACGAGCTGCCACCGATCGAGGGCTTCGATCCGTCACCCGAGCTCGAGCAGGAGCTTCGCGAGCGGCTGCTGCGCGCCGGCGAGGCCCGGGCCGGGGTCGGCGCTGCCTCCGGGGGCCCCGACGGGCCCGCGGGCGCGCCGGCGATCAGCGGCGACGAAACGGTCGCCTAGCTCTAGCCCACTCCCAGGAAGCTGCGCAACCGCACCCCGTCGCGCTCGAGCGCCGCCGCATCGTCGTCTGAGAGCGGGCCGAACGGGTCGATCTCCACGTCCTGGCCCGAGAGCCTCCATTCCGCTACCGCGCGCCCGCCGACCATGGCGAAGCTGCGGAACATTCCCCCGGCCACGATCGACCGGGGGTCGTCGCCGAGCACCTGCGTCCGGGAGGTCCAGCCCAGCAGCAGCGGCTCGAAGGTCCCCAGCAGGCGCGGCGGCGGCAGACTGGCGGCGCGGGGGCGAGCGGCCAGGTCGACGAGCCCGTCTGAGCCCTGTGCCAGCTCGCCGGCGATCGACTGAAGCCCGGCTCGGGCGTCGCGCAGCGGCAGGCCCGCCCAGCGCGCCAGGTCGCGGTCGGTGGCCGGCCCGTGCCCGGCCAGGTACCGTCGCGCCAGCTCGGCCAACGCGCGGTCTCGCGGCACCGGCTGGACCGGCCCCAGCCAGTCCTCGACCAGCACATAGGCGTGCTGGCGGCCGACCATCGGTCCCCGGACGCTGATCCCCGCCAGACCGGCCCGGAACATCAGGTGAGCCATCGCCTGGCCCGCCACCGGCACCCCGGCCGTCTCCAACCGCTCGCGCAGCTGCGGGCGCGTCAGCGGGCCGTGCTCGGCCAGCCCCCGACGGATCAATTCCAGCCCGCGGTCGATCTGGGTCAGGCCGACCCCCTCCTGGCGCAGCCTGGTCGCGCTGGCGGTCATCAGCTGCGGGGTGGTGAGGGCATGCAGAAACGCGTAGTCCTCGCGGCGAACCAGGTGCAGTGTGCCTCGGTTCAGCCAGGTGATCACCAGCGAGCGCCGCTCGGTCAGCTCGCGGTCGATGTCGGCCGCGGATACGCAGCGGCTACGGGCCCGGACCGCCAGCCTGGCGCCGCGCGGATCCTGAGCCTGGATCGCCAGCAACCGCTCGGCCACCGCGACCGGGTCGGGCGCCGGTCGGCCGGCCAGCAGCTGCGCGGTCAGCCGGGCCTCGTGGAGCCGGTCAGCCGCCGGCCGGGCCGCCACGGGATGCCTCCGCCAAGGCCGCCGCGGCGCCGGGCCGGTCCGCGCCACCGGCCGCCAGCTGGCCGCAGGCGGCGGAAATGCCGCGGCCGCGGGTCAGCCGCACCGTGGCGCCGATCCCGGAGCGCTCGAGTTCGGCGCGGAAGGCCTCGATCGCCTTGGGGCTGGAGCCCTCATAGGGCGAGTCGGTCGGGTTGTACGGGATCAGATTGACCTTGAAGGCGCGGCGGTCGAGGACCTCGGCGAGCTGGCGGGCCTGCGCGTAGGAGTCGTTGACGCCGGCGAGCATCACGTACTCGACGAACACCCGGCGCCGCTTGCGCTCGTAGTAGTCGCGGCAGGCCCTGAGCACGTCCTCGAGCGGGTAGCGGTCGTTGACCGCCATCAGCTGTGAGCGCAACGCGTCGTCGGCGGCGTGCAGCGAGAGCGCGAGGCGGACCGGCGCCGGATCCGCCGCCAGCCGCACGATGCCCGGCACCCAGCCCACCGTCGAGATCGCCGTGTGCCGGTGGCTGATCCCGACCTCAGGGAGGCGGCGGCAGGCCTCCAGCACCGAGTCGAGGTTCATCATCGGCTCGCCCATGCCCATGAACACGGCGTGGTCGACCGGCTGCGGCGCCGCGCCCGGAGTGCCCGGACGGCGGAAATGCAGCGCCTGATCGAGGATCTCCGACGCGGTCAGATTGCGTCCGAACCGCATCTGGCCGGTGGCGCAGAAGGTGCAGGTCAGCGGGCAGCCGGACTGCGAGGACAGGCACAGCGAGCGGCGTCCATCGCGGTAGCGCATCAGCACCGCCTCCACCGGCCGGCCGTCGGCGGTGCGCAGCAGCGCCTTGATCGTCCCGTCGCGGTCGTATAGCTCCTGCTCCACGGTCAGGCTCGAGAACGGGACGCGCTCCTGCAGGGCGGCGCGCAGCCGGAGCGGCAGGTCGGTCATCGCGTCATAGGAGTCGGCTCCCTGCGCAGCCCAGCGCCAGACCTGCCGGGTTCGGTAGCCGGGCTCGCCGAGATCGCCGAGGGTGCGCTGCAGCAGCTTCAGATCCACGCTGTCTATGGTGCCATTGCGATGCGACTCACGAAGTTCCTGTCCAGCGCCGGGGTCGCGTCACGCCGGGCGGCGGAGACGATCATCCGCTCCGGAAGGGTCACTGTCGACGGCGCGGTGATCGACGATCCGGCCCACCCGGTGACCGCCGAGCAGGTGATCGCGGTCGACGGCGTCCGGGTCCAGGACGCGGGGCCGCGGGCCGCCTACGCCGTCAACAAGCCGCCGGGCTACGTGTCCACGGCCCGTGATCCCCAGCGCCGCCCGACCGTGATCTCGCTGGTGCCGTCACGGCTGCGGCTGTATCCGGTGGGCCGGCTCGACATCGACACCACCGGGCTGATCCTGCTCACCAACGACGGCGCCCTGGCGCACCAGCTCACCCACCCGCGCTTCGAGGTGCCCAAGACGTACACGGCCGTGGTGGGCGGAGGACCGGTCAGCGAGCGGGCGCTGCGCGCGCTGGCCGCCGGGGTAGCGCTCGAAGACGGGCGCACCGCGCCGGCCCGGGCCCGGTGGCTGAGCGGCGACACGATCCAGCTCACCATCCGCGAGGGGCGCAAGCACCAGGTCAAGCGGATGTGCAAGCAGGTCGGGCACCCCGTGCGCGAGCTGCAACGAACGGCGATCGGTTCGCTGGAGCTCGGGGACCTCCCGCTCGGGAGCTACCGACTGTTGACCGACGCGGAGCTCGCGGCGCTCACGGCCTCTGGATCAACAGCTCGTCGTGGGCAAGCCGCGTCGTCCGCAGAACGGCCGAGACCGCACTCGGCCTCAGCAGAACGGGGCGCGACGCGGTCATCTGCAGAATCGTGAACTGCCGCACCCGGCGCCGCGAGGTGTCGCGGAACCCGGGCACCGGATAGCCAGCCTGCAGTTGGGAGGGGATCAGGTTGCAGGCCGCGCCCCACCAGCAGACAGCTTCCTGAGGCGAGCGGATCGAGATCACGTCGAACTGGGAGACGCGGGCGCCGGGCCGATGGAGCTTCTGCAGCCGGGGGAGGTAGAGCGACAGCGGCAGCAGCGTGCGGTAGTGCTGGATGAGGATCGCCCGCGCCTCGGTCCCGGCGTCCGGCAGCGGGCCCAGCGACCGGGCCACCGGGCGCCAGTCGGGGCGCTGAAGCCTTCGGTCGAAGTCGACGCCGGCCACCGCAGTGACCCCGATCGCGCATATCGCCGCGGTGGCCAGGATCCCCAGCACCCCGGCGCGCCGGGCACCAAGCCCCCCGGCGACCAGCACCGCGGCTGCAAGCCAGATGGCGAGCAGGTTGCGCGTGATCAGGTCGTCGACTCCAACGGCCACGAAGATCAGCATCAGGACCAGCCCGGCGATCGCCAGGCCGCCGGCGAGCAATGCTCCGTGCCGTTCGCGCTCCTCGGCGCGCACCAGTACCAGGAGGATCGCCCCGACCGCGATCGCGGCGGCGATAGGCTCGAGCACGGGGTGGACCGGCATTCCGGTGCCGATCAAGAACTGCGGGATGATCTGGCCAAGCCGCAAGGACAGTGAGGTGGTGGCGATCCAGTCGTCGTGGCCGGTCGCGTTCTGGGCGATCGCCAGCGGGATCAGGGCGGCGCCGCACAGGATCACGATCGCCACGGCAAGCTGGACCGCCCGGTCACGACGGTGCCTGATCAGCAGCGCGATCGCCTGGGGCACGATTCCCAGCACGGCGTAGTAGTGGATGGACAGGGCCAGGGCCGAGGCGGCCGTCCAGGCGAGCAGCAGGGCCGGGCGCGGCTGCTCGGTGGCGTAGGCGAACGCAAGCAGCGCCACCCCGGTGAGCAGGACGAGCAGCTCATAGGAGCGTGCCTCCTGCGAGTACCAGATCAGCAACGGGTTGCAGGCCGCCAGGGCTGCCGCCACGACCCCCACCCGGCGGGTGACGAGCTTGGCGCCGACACCGTAGGCGACCGGTACCACCAGCACCCCGGCCACCGCCGAGAGCGAGCGCAGGCCCGCCTCCGCGTACCCGAAGATCCGCGCCCACACCCAGGCCACCATGTAGTACAGCGGCGGCGTGGACTCCGACTGCGGGATCAGCCCGATCATCTTTCCGGGAGAGAAGCGGACCAGCAGGGCGGTGTTGCCCTCGTCGAACCAGAAGCCCTGGTGGCCCAGGCGGTAGAACCGCAGCACCGCCGCCAGGACGGTCAGCCCGGACACCGCGAGCGCGGCTCGGTCAGCCAGGACGCGGCGCCACAGCGCGCCCGGCTTGCCTAGAGCAGGGCGCCGATCGCCGTGCGCTAGCGAGCCGACGCTCACGCGTCAACGCTAGCCCTAGTGTGTGTCGATAACCACTAGGCCGGGCATCATTAATCCCTCGCCAGAGGGCACTTAACGAGATCGCAACTCTCCCCGTCGGCCCGGCAAACGCTCCAAACGGCACTATCTTCAGTCCATGCTGCAGGACTCCAACCAGCCCGAAAGGCCGATCACCCTCGCCTCGGGTCCGATCGCCGGGGCCGGCGCGACTGCCGGAGGCGGCGAGGGCGCGGTGGCGCTTCCGAGGATCGACACCTCCCGGCTGCGCGCTGCGCTGCCGTGGCTGCGGGTCCGGTTCGGACGCCGGGCCGGCCGGAGCGCGCTGGCGGCGCTGATCCTGGCCACGTTCGCGGTCGTGGCCTGCGCCGCCGCCGGGCCCTCGATCCTGGTGCCGCGCAGCGCTCAGACGTTCCCCAACTGGGAGGCCGGGCCGCTGCACGACTTCGTCACCCGGATCATCGAGGACCCCCAGACCCTGGGCCTGGCGTTCAGCGGCGTGCTGGCGGCGATGGTCCTGGCCTACGGGATTGTGCTGGCGTCGGTGCGCACCCTGTCGATGAAGTCGATCGCGATCTGCGTCGTGATCCTGCACGCGATCCTCCTGCTCAGTCCGCCGCTGCAGCTGACCGACCTGTTCAACTACCTGGGCTACGCGCGCCTGGGTGCGCTGCATCACCTCAACCCCTACACGCACGTCATCAAGCAGGAGTTCTACGACCCGGTCTACCGGTTCACGAGCTGGCACAACCTAAAGAGCCCCTACGGCCCGCTGTTCACCGCGCTCAGCTACCCGCTGGCGTTCACGTCCCTGCCGGTCGCCTACTGGACCGTCAAGGTCGTCACCGTGCTGCTCAGCCTGGGCTTCGTGGCGATTGTGTGGCAGTGCGCGCGCCAGCTCGGCCACGACCCTCGGTTCGCGGTGGTGTTCGTGGCCCTGAACCCGATCTTCCTCCTCTACGCCGTGGCCGGGTTCCACAACGACTTCTTCATGCTGGCGGCGTCGATGGGGGCGATCTCGCTCCTGTTGGCCCGCCGCGACCGGGCCGCCGGGGCCCTGCTGATGATCGCGATCGCGGTCAAGTTCACCGCCGTCGTGCTGCTCCCGTTCCTGCTGCTGGGCGCTCGCACCCGGGCCCGGGCCATCAAGCTGCTGGTGGGTGCGGCGGTGACGGCGGTCCCGCTGATCGCGATCAGCGTGTCGCTGTTCGGGCTCTCGATCCCGAACCTGTCTGACCAGAGCTCGCTGCTGACGGACTTCAGCATCCCGAACCTGTTTGGGCTGGCGATCGGCATCGGCGGCGGAGCTCCGGCCCTGTTGCGGCTGGCCAACGTCGCGGTGGTGCTGGTGGTCGCCTACGAGGTCTACCGCCGCCGCGACTGGCTGATCGGCGCCGGCTGGTCGACATTTGCACTGATCGCGAGCCTCGCCTGGCTGGTGCCGTGGTACGTGGTCTGGCTGCTGCCGCTGGCCGCGCTGGCCACCAGCGTACGTCTGCGTCGCACCGCGCTGGTCCTGACCCTGTTTCTGGTGTTTGCGTTCGTGCCCGCCACATCGATCTACTTCGCCAAGCACGGGATCAACCTGCTGTCGAGCTCGGTGGGCCAGGCCTCGAAGTCTCACCAGCATAAACTTGCCTTCTAGGGGCTTCTCGGCAACCCGGCCGAGTTGTTAGCTTCGCTGACGTGCGAGTTGAATTAACGCTCGACGCGGCCACTTCCCGGTCGGCGCCGGCGCCGACCATGGCGTCTCGCCGGCGGCTGGACCCGTTCGAGATCGGGCTGCTGGCGCTGTTCGCGGCGCTGTCGATGTGGGTCGTGGCGCTGGACCTCTGGCAGGTGGTGGCCCACGACTGGGTGTGGACCGGGACCGACGGCTTCTTCATCGTCGATCAGATGCAGTATCTGGCCTGGATCCAGTCCGCCTCGCACCATCTGCTGGCGGCCAACCTGTTCGTGCTTCGCCCGACGCCGTCGGACTACTTCCAGCCCGCGGTGGTCATCTCGGGAGCGGTCGCCGCGCTCGGCGTGGCGCCGTGGCTGGCGCTGCTGCTGTGGAAGCCGGTCGCGGTGGTGAGCACGTTCCTGGCCATGCGCGCCTACTGCCACCGGAGCCTGGAGGGCCGCTATGCCCGCCGGGCCGGACTGACCCTGGCGCTGCTGTTCGGCTCGTTCAGCATCGTCTACGGCGCGTTCGGGATCGTCGGCGACATGATGCCGCTCTGGCTGTCGTGGGGCTACCCGTTCGGCCTGATCGCGGTGGCGCTGATCGTGTTCGCGCTGCTGGGATACGACCGCGCCCGCACCGCCGGCCAGGTGGTGTGGCTACCGGGGCTGTTCGGTGCCGTGGCCAGCGCCCTGCATCCCTGGCAGGGCGAGCTGATGATCCTGGTCATCGCCGGGGCCGAGCTGATCCGCTGGCGCGAGCATCGCACGCTGCGCAGCCTGCGGTTGCCGCTGCTCACGCTCGTCCTGACCGGTCTGCCGTTGATCTACTACGTGGTCCTCGGCCACGCCGACATCTCGTGGGACCTGGCCCGGCAGGCCAGCAAGCACACCTTCTCGTTCTGGTCGATCGCGCTGGGGATCGCTCCGCTGGCGATCGTGGCCTTGCTCGGCTACCGGGGCCGGCCGCGCGACTTCCTGGAGCTGATGAGCCGGCTGTGGCCGTTGGCCGCCGTGGTGATCTACTTCATGTCGGCGACCGCGCTGAGCGCCACGCCGCTGCACGCCTTCGACGGGCTGACCCTGCCGCTGGCGGCGCTGGCCGTGGCCGGCGTCCAACGGGCCCGGCTGACCCGGCTGCCGCGCGCTCGGCTGGTGGGCGCGGCGGCGATCGCGCTGGGGACGATTCCCGCCAACGCCTATGCGATGGCGGTCGCGCACCAGTACACCGACCCGACGCCCGGCAACGCCAACTTCATCACCCACGACGAGCGAGATGCGCTCGCCTACCTGAACCGGAGTCCCACCCCGGGCGGGGTGCTGACCCAGTTCTATCTCGGCGAGGCCGTTCCGGCACGCACCGGCCGGCATACGTTCGTCGGCGACTGCCTGTGGTCAGAGCCCAAATGCATTCCGCGCTCGCTGCAGGCCGACGCCCTGTTCCTCGGCGCGAAGTCGCCGGCTGCGGCGCGGCGCTTCGTGCGCGACAGCGGCGCCCGGTTCATGCTGTTCAGCTGCGCGGTCCACACCGACCTGCGCTCCGAGCTGGGGTCGCTGATCGCCTCGGTCAGGCACTTCGGATGCGCCACCGTCTACGAGCTCAAGCCAGTGACGGCCGCTCGAGGGCCTCTGGCAGAATTACCGACCGATGCGGCTGTTCGCGCTCCGAGGCGCCAATAGCGTCGAGGCCAACGACGCGGACGCGATTCTGGCCGCGACCGATGCTCTGATCCGGGAGCTGATGGAGCGCAACGCGCTCGCCCCGGAGGCGATGGTGAGCTGCATCTTCACGCTGACCGACGACCTCGACGCCGAGTTCCCGGCCGTGGCGGCCCGGCGCCTGGGGCTCGACCGGGTGCCGCTGCTGTGCACGCGTGAGGTGCCGGTGCCCGGCTCGCTGCCCCGGGTGATCCGGACCATGGTCCACTACTACGCCGACGAGGAGCACCAGCCCAAGCACGTCTACCTGGGTGCCGCCCGGTCGCTGCGGCGCGACCTCGAATCGGCACAATAAGAGCGGCCATGGCGATCGAATTCGGCGAGCGGATCAGGCGGATCCCGTCCTATCCCCTGGCGGCGGGCTACGACCTCGGCGCCGACGTCGCGATGCTGGCCTCCAACGAGTCCTGCTTTGCCCCGGCACCTGGCGTACTCGAAGCCGCTGGGCGCGCGCTGTCCGGCGTGCACCGGTACCCGGATCCCTCCTACGCGGCGCTGCGCAGCGCGCTGTCGGCGCGTTACGGGGTCCCCAAGCCCCGGATCGCGCTGGGCAATGGCTCCTGCGACATCCTGCTGGCGGCCGGCGAGGCGCTGCTCGAGCCAGGGGCCGAGGTCGTCTATGCCTGGCCCGCGTTCAGCGTCTATCCGCACCTTGCGGCGGCCTCCGGAGCGCGCGCGATCGAGGTCGCGCTCGACTCCGAGGATCGCCACGACCTCGATGCGATCGCCGCCGAGGTTACGGTCGCCACCCGCCTGGTGCTGATCTGCAACCCCAACAACCCCACTTCGACCTCGCTCCCGCTGCCCGATGTGGAGGCCTTCCTGGATCGGGTGCCCCGCCACGTATGCGTGATCCTCGACGAGGCCTATGTCGAATTTGCCCTGGCGCTGGGAGACACCTACGCCTCGGTCGAGCTGCTGCGCCGCTACCCCAACCTGGTGCTGCTGCGGACCTTCTCCAAGGCCTACGGCCTCGCCGGACTCCGAGTCGGTTACGGGCTCTGCGGCTCCGAGGACTTCCGGGCTGCCGTCGACCAGGTCAGACAGCCGTTCTACCTCAACATGGCCGCCCAGGCGGCCGCCGTCGAGGCGCTGCGCCACCAGGACGAGGTCGAGCGGCGCGTGACCCACACCGTTGCCGCGCGGCTGGAGCTGATCGATGGCCTGCGGTCGCTGGGGCTGTGGGTGGCCGAGTCCGACGCCAACTTCGTCTGGACCCACCTACCCGACGACTCGGCGGAGGCCGACGTGCTGGGCGGACTCGCCGAGCGGGGGGTCCTGGTCCGGGCCGGCGGGGCCCTGGGACGCCCGCTGTCGCTGCGGGTGACAGTGGGAACCGACGCCGAGAACGCCAGGTTCCTGCAGGCGATCGGCGAGCTGGTCTGAGCGGGCCCGCGATCCGCCACCGAACAGCTTGTACACAAACCTTGGCAGGCACCGTGCCGTCTGCTACAACCCCACCAGCGCATGAGCGACCAGACTCCCACGCCTTGCAGCACCTCCACCGCCTGGGGCTGGTCGAGCTACGCGCGCTTCTACGCCTGGCGATTTACGTAGGCGCTCGGCCACAGCCCTCTGCCCCCGCCCACGGCGGGATCGCTCGGAGGTCGGGCGCCGTCCTCACCCCGGTCACCGATCAGTGACCCGCCGGTCCGGCGCAAGGACCGAATTCCGTAGAGTCTCCAGGCGCAGAAAGGAACAGCAGATGATGATCGTGATGAAACCGACGGCCACCGAGCAGGAGGTGCAGGCCGTCATCGAGCGAGTGCAGGACGTCGGCGCGCGAACGCACGTCAGTCGCGGCGAGGAGGTGACCGTGATTGGCGCCATCGGCGACCGCGAGCACGTGGCCCGGCTCGAGCTCGAGGGCACGCCCGGGGTGGATCGGGTGGTGCCGATCTCCAAGCCCTACAAGCTCGCCTCCAACCAATTCAAGCACCACGCTCCCAGCGTGCTGGACATCGGCGGGCGCAAGGTCGGGGGCGAGAACTTCGCCCTGATCGCCGGACCGTGCACGGTCGAGTCCCGCGAGCAGACGCTCGAGACCGCGCGGGTCGTCCGCGACGCCGGCGCGACGCTGTTCCGGGGCGGCGCCTACAAGCCCCGCACCTCCCCCTACGCCTTCCAGGGGCTGGGCCAGGAGGGGTTGCGGCTGCTGGCCGAGGCCAAGGAGCAGTCCGGCCTGCCGATCGTCACCGAGGTGATGGACGTCCGCGACCTCGAGCCGGTGCTGCAGGTCGCCGACGTGATCCAGATCGGCGCCCGCAACATGCAGAATTACAGCCTGCTGTCCGAAATCGGCCGATCGGGCCGCCCGGCGCTGATCAAGCGCGGCCTCTCCAGCACGTTGGAGGAGCTGCTGATGGCGGCCGAGTACATCCTCAAGGAGGGCAACGAGTCGGTGATGCTCTGCGAGCGCGGGATCCGTACGTTCGAGACCGCATACCGGTTCACGCTCGACCTGATGGCGATCCCGGTGCTCAAGGAGCTGACCCACCTCCCGGTGATCGTCGACCCGAGCCACGCCGCGGGCCGCCGTGACCTGGTGATGCCGATGTCGCTGGCCGCCGCGGCGGCCGGGGCCGACGGGATCATCGTCGAGGTGCACCCGAATCCCGACGAGGCGATCTGCGACGCCGCCCAGCAGCTGGTGGCCGACGAGTTCGCCGATTACGCCGAGCGAGTCCAGATGGCGGCCGCGTTGGCGGGCAAAGCGCTGTCGCCCGTTTGAAGCTCGCGGTCGTCGGGGTCGGTCTGATCGGCGGCTCGGTGGCGCTGGCCGCGCGCGAGCGACTCGGCGCCACGGTCGACGGCTACGACCGTTCGCCGGCGGCGTTGACGAGCGCATTGGGGCGGGGGGCGCTGGATCACGCCAGCGAGACCGTCGCCCAGGCCGTCAGCCAAGCCCAGGCCGTGTTCGTGGCCGCGCCCGTGGGCGAGCTGCCGGCGCTGGTGGGGGCGGCCCTCAGTGCGGCGCCCGAGGACTGCGTGGTCACCGATGTCGGCTCGACCAAGCGGGCGGTGGTGTCCGCTCACGACGACCCCCGGTTCGTCGGCGGCCATCCCCTCGCCGGGGCCGAGACCGCCGGGGTGCAGAACGCGCGCGCTGACCTGTTCGACGGCGCCACCTGGTATCTGACCCCGACCGCCGCCACCTCGGGGATGCTCTACGAGCGGCTGCACCGGCTGTTGCACGGCCTCGGAGCGCAGCCCACGGCGATCGACGCGCAGACCCACGACCGGATCCTGGCCAGCGTGTCACATCTGCCTCATGTGCTCGCCAACGTCCTGGTCTCGCAGGCGGCGGGGGCGCTGGCCGCGGGCGAGCAGCGACTGCCGGCCGTCGGACCGAGCTTTCGCGACGCCACCCGTGTGGCCGGCGCGCCGAGCGCGATCTGGACCGACATCTACTTATCGAATAGAGATGCCCTGACGGCCGAGATCGACCAGACCACGCGACGCCTGCAGCAGATCCGTGCCGCGCTGGCCGAAGGCGACGGCGACGCCGTCACCGCCTGGAACGACGACGCCGCCGCCGACCGCCGGCGGCTGCTGGAGGGCCAGCTGGCCGGCGGCCCGCTGTTCGAGCTCCGCGCGTCGGTGCCAAATCGTCCCGGCGTGGTCGCCCAGCTCGCACTCGAGCTCGGGCGCGCCGGCGTCAACATCACCGACATGGCGCTGTATCCGGCCGCCGACATGAGCGAGGGGGTGGTGGCGCTGTGGATCGCTGGCGACGAGGCGGCCGGTCGCGCCGAGGCGCTCGTCGCGGGGCTCGGCTTCCCGGTGGCGCGGCCGTGAACGTGCGCTTCTCGCCAGGGACGCGGCTGCGCGGATCGATCGCGCCGCCGGCCGACAAGTCGATCTCCCACCGCGCCGCGATCATCGGCGCCATGGCCTCCGAGCCGGTGCTGATCACCAACTACCTGCGCGCCGCCGACACCGACTCCACCCTGGCCGCTGTGGCCGACCTCGGAGCGATCGTCGAGCGCCGCGATGACCAGGTGAGGGTCCGCGGCTGCGGGATGCGCAACGCCCTGCCGCCTCCGGATCCGATCGACGTCGGCAACGCCGGCACGCTGATGCGGCTGCTGCCCGGCTGGCTGGCCTTCCAGCAGGGCGCCAGCTTCACGCTCGACGGCGACGCTTCGATCCGCCGCCGCCCGGTGGACCGGATCGCCGAGCCGCTGGGCCGGATGGGGGCCCGGATCGAAGCGCGCGACGGTCGCTACGCGCCGTTCACCGTCCACGGTGAGCCGCTGCGGGGCGTCGAGTACGAGCTCCCGGTGGCCAGCGCCCAGGTCAAGTCATGCGTACTGCTGGCCGGTCTGGCCACCGACGGCACGACCGTGGTAGAGCCGGTCGCCTCGCGCGATCACACCGAGCGCATGCTGCTGAGGGCCGGTGCCGCCCTGACTCGGGCCGGCAGCGCCGAGACCGGCTATGCGACCACGGTCGGCAACTCCGACGAGCTCGAGCTCGAGCCCGTCACGGTGCCCGCGGACATGTCCAGCGCCGCCTTTCTGATCGCCGCCGGGGTGCTGGTGCCCGGCTCGCGCTTGGTGCTGGAGGGCGTGGGGACCAACTGGACCCGCGCCGGGTTTCTGCGCATCGTGCACCGCATGGGGGGCATCGTGCTCGGCGAGGTCGAGGAGCCGGGCTCAATGCCCGCCACCGAACCGGCCTGCGATCTCGACGTGACCAGCGGGCCGCTGGTGGCGACCACCGTTGCCGCCGACGAGGTCCCGCTGGCGATCGACGAGCTGCCGCTGGTCGCGCTGCTGGGCTGCTTTGCCGAAGGCGAGACGGTGGTGCGAGGGGCCGGCGAGCTGCGGCTCAAGGAGTCAGACCGGGTCGCCACCGTGGTGCAGGGCCTGCGCGGACTGGGCGCCGACATCGAAGCCCTCGACGACGGCTTCGCGGTCCGCGGGACGGCCGCGCTCCGCGGCGGCCGGCTGCAGACCCACGGTGACCACCGGCTGGCCTTGCTGGGCGCCGTCGCCGGCCTGGCCGCCGAGGAAGGTGTCGAGGTCGTGGGCATGGAAGCCGCCGATGTCTCCTATCCCGGCTTCGCGGACCACATCAAGTCGCTGGCGTCCTGATGGTCGTCGCGATCGACGGTCCCGCCGGAGCCGGGAAGTCAACCGTGGCCCGGGCGGTCGCCGAAGCGCTCGGCTTCACTTATCTGGACTCCGGGGCGATGTATCGCTGCGTGGGGCTGGCCGCGGTCCGGCGCGGCGTGTCGCCGGCCGCAGTGGCGGGCGAGCTGCGGATCGAGGTTGGAGACCGGGTCAGGCTCGACGGGCGCGACGTGACCAGCGAGATCCGCGCTCCGGTCGTCTCCGAGGCGGCGTCTCAGGCCGCCGCCGACCCCGAGGTGCGGGCCGCCATGGTCGACCAGCAGCGGCGGCTGCTGGCCGGCGGCGACTGGGTCGCCGAAGGACGCGACATCGGCACCGTGGTAGCCCCCGAAGCCAAGGTCAAGGTGTTTTTGACCGCCACGCCGCAGGAGCGGGCCCGCCGCCGCGCCGCCGAGCTCGACGTAGATCCCGCCGTCGTGCTGGCCGAGCAGGCGATCCGCGACCAGCGGGACTCGACGCGGGCTCACTCGCCGCTGGCCGCGGCGCCGGGGGCGACGGTGATCGACACCACCGGACTGTCCCTGGACCAGGTCGTGGCGCAGATCGCCGAGCTGGTCGCGCGCGAGCGGCGGGCGGCGGGCGGGCGGCGGTAGCTGCGCGCGCGCTGGCGAGCGGCGGGCGGCCGGCGGTAGCCCCTAGGCCTGTGCGGGCGAGCTCGGGCGGTTGGCACAAGTTTCCGCGCCGCTGACCGTTTCAGGGTTCAGGCCAGGCAGTCGCCGGAGCCCGATTGTGCGAACACCAAACGCCCCTAGGGCAGGGAAGGGAGTCATGTTCAAACGCCTGAATCGCAGCCTCTGCACGGCGCTCGTCCTCGCGCTGGCCGGACTTCTCGCCGGCGGCCTGCCCGCGGCATCGGCCAAGCCGATCCTCATGCCCACGCTGCAGCGCGAGCGCCAGCTGCAGCAGCAGATCTGGCAGCGGCACGTGTTCACGCCGCAGGGCAGCCTCCAGCCGCCCGCGCCGCCCTGCCCTGAGAGCGGCCTGCTGCCCTCGCCGCTGTCGAACTGCGGGCTGCCCGAGTTCCCCGCCACCACGCTTCCCTACCCGGGCAACATGGCGTACTGGGGCGGCCACGTCCAGGCCACCCCGCACGTCTACGTCGTCTACTGGGGCTGGGGCGAGAGGGGCGCTTTCCCCGCCAGCCGGCCCTGTCGGTCCGAGACGATCGCCGAAGGCGCCACCACGGCCACGCTGAAGTGCGATCCCGACGCTGCCGGGCGCTACATGGCCAACTGGGTCTACCAGCTCGGTGGGACCCAGTGGGCGGGGACCCAGTCGCAGTACTACCAGACGGTCAAGGACTCGGCCGGCAACCCCTACCAGCAGCACATCGCCAATCCCACGAATCAGCTGGGAGGGATCTGGGTCGATGACTCCAACTCGATCACCGGCCTGCCCAAGACCTCGGCCAGCAATCCCCCCGGCGCCGCCAACACCTACACCGACCTGGCCGCGGAGGCGGCTCGGGCCGCGGCGCACTTCCACGTCACCGATCTGGCCGATGCCGACTTCGTGATCGCCCAGCCGGCGAACTACAGCGATCCCAACGCGGTCGCCTCCGGTTACTGCGCCTTCCACGACTACACGTACCCCGGTCTGGAGGGCGGCATCTACAACCACGTCACCAAGGGCATCGCCTACACCAACATGCCGTACGCGCTGTCGATCAACTCCAGCGGCACCAACGTGTGCGGCGAGAACGCCGTCAACGCCGGTCCGGGAGGCAAGCTCGACGGGTTCTCGATCGTGCTCGGCCACGAGATCGAGGAGACGGTGACCGACCCCGGCGCCGAGGACATCCTCGGCAGCGGGACCAGCACCACGAACCTCGGCGGCTGGTACGACTCGATCGACGCCAACGAGAACGGCGACAAGTGCGCCTGGGTCGGCGAGAGCCTGGGAGCTCCCGGCGAGCCTACGGTGACCCCGATCCCCGGTGCCCTGAACGACATCAAAGGCAACCGCGGCGGCAGGTTCGCCGTCCAGTCGCTGTGGTCAAACCAGGCCGCCGAGGGCGCCGGCTACTGCGCCGGGGCCGGCAACGACCTGCCGCAGCCGCTGCCTCCGCTGTAGTCAGCGGCTGCGAGGGGGTCGGCGTTTTCGGCCGGCCCCCGCCGGGGCGCTGCGGTTGGCGTTGGTGCTCGGTGCGGGGCCGGGGTGCCGGCGTTCTTGGGCTGGGGAAGGGAACATGGTGAGGGCCTGTCGGTCGCTGCAGGGTCGCGGCGCGGGCCGGCCTAGGGCGAGCGAAATCCGACACGACCCGACGCGTTCGGTGCGCTGTGTCGGGTACCGCACACCCCCCGTGGTCGTCAGCGCCCACCTCCTAAAACGCCTTGGGTCGGGCGCTGAAAGCCACATCGACTCCCTCCCGCACACCGCACCTACACCGAGAGGTCAACGAAACCGACAAACCGACCGTGCACTAGCCTCGATCGACCATGAAGGTTGCGATCGTCGGCTATCCGAACGTGGGCAAGTCCTCGCTGGTCAACCGCCTGACCGAGTCTCGGGAGGCGGTCGTGCACGAGCAGCCCGGGGTGACCCGCGACCGCAAGGAGCTGCGCACGGACTGGAACGGCCGGCCGCTGACGCTGATCGACACCGGCGGGATCGACCTCGAGGATCGAGACCAGCTGGCCCGCCAGATCCAGGAGCAGGCCCGCGCGGCGCTCGCCGACGCCGACGCCGCGGTGCTGGTGGTCGATGCCCGAGCCGGGCGTCGACCGGGCGACGAGGAGCTGGCCGAGCTGCTGCGCCGTGCCCCGATCCCGGTGCTGGTGGCGGCCAACAAGGTCGACACCGCCCGCGACTTGCCGCTGACGGCCGAGTTCTATGCCCTCGGGCTGGGGGACCCGATCGCCGTCTCGGCCGCCCAGGGGCTGGGGACCGGCGATCTGCTCGATCGGATCGCCGCGCTGGCGCCCGACGCCGAGGAGGACCCCGGCGACGACGACGCGGTCCGCCTGGCGGTGATCGGTCGGCCCAACGTCGGCAAGTCCTCGCTCGTCAACCGCTTCGCGGGCGTCGAGCGCGTGATCGTCTCGCCGGAGGCCGGCACGACCCGGGACGCCATCGACCTGCCGCTGAGCTACGCCGGCCGCGAGCTGATCCTGGTCGACACCGCCGGGATCCGCCGTCAGGCCAAGGTGGGGGAGTCGGTCGAGTACTACACCTCGCTGCGCTCGCGCCGGGCGGCCGAGCGAGCCGACGTGGCGCTGGTGGTCTGCGACGCCACCGCCGGCGTCACCAGCCAGGACCTGCGCATCGCCGAGCTGGCGATGAAGAGCGGGTGTGCGACGGCGCTGGTGCTCAACAAGTGGGACATCGCCGAAGACGTCGACCTCGACTTCGAGCGCGCCAGGGCCCACCGCAAGCTCCGCCTGCGCCCGCGGCTGCTCACCGCCAGCGCCAAGACCGGCCGCCACGTGGAGCGGCTGCTGGTGGAGGCGATCGCGGTGGCCGATCGCAGCCGGACGCGGATCCCGACCCCGCAGCTCAACCGCTTTCTGTCGGAGATCACCGCGGCGCGCCAGCCGCCGGTGGGGGCGGGGGGCCGGGGCGCGGGCTCGGGCCACCGGCTGCGGCTGCTGTTCATGACCCAGACCGGCGTGCGCCCGCCCCGGTTCTCGATCCAGGTCAACTCCCGCGCCCGGGTGACCCGCGACTACGCGTACTTCATCGAGAACCGGCTTCGCGAGCGCTACCGCCTGGAGGGGGTCCCCACGATCATCGACTTCGTGGCCCGCAGCGAGCGCCGCTCGACCGGCGCTCGGGGTGCCGTGGCGTGATGTAGTGCTCGGGTGACCGATTCGATCAGGGCGGAGACCACTCTGGTTCCGGACGCCCCGCCGCCCGCGCCATCGACCCCGAGGCGGTCATCCCGCCGCCCGGTTGCCGGCGCGATCGCCGCGTTGGTCACGCTCGCCGCGATCGCCGCCGTGCTGCTGTTGCTCGTCGGCCGGTCCGGGGCGCAGCCCCCGGCCACCGGCGCCGCGGCGATCGTGCCGGCCGACGCGCTGGCCTACGTCAACGTCTCGCTGGACCGCGGCCGCCCGGCGGTCAAGCGGGCGCTGGCGCTGACCGGACGGTTTCCCGACTACCCGCTGGCCAGCGCCGCCGTGCAAACCAGGCTGGGGACGGTCTTGAGCGGCGGGCGCAGCGTCGACTTCGCCAGCCAGGTCCAGCCGTGGCTGGGAGACGAGGCGGCGCTGGCGCTGCTCAACACCCCGACCGCGACCGCCGGCTCGCTGATCGTGCTCGCGGTCACCAACCAATCGCGGGCCCGGGCGTTCCTTCGCGACTCGGGGGCGGTGGCCCACGGCTCCTACCGCGGCACCTCCTTGCTCACCTATCCCACCGGCAGCGAGCTGGCGTTCGTGCACGGCTTTCTCGTCCTGGGCCAGGACGCCAGCGTGCGCTCGGCGATCGACGTGGCCGCCGGAGGCGCGCCGTCGCTGTCGTCGGCCTCGGTCTACCAGCGCGCGGCGGCGGGCCTGCCGGCCGACCGGGTGCTCGACGCCTACGCCTCGCTGGCCGGGGTCAGACGAGTCCTGGCGCCGCAGGGCGGGATCGTCGGAGCGCTGGGCGACCTGCTCTACCAGCCCGCGCTGCAGGGGGTCACGATCGCCGTCTCGCCGACCTCCGCCGGGGCGCGGATCCAGGTTCGCAGTGCCCTGGACGCGACGCTCACCCGGCTCAGCGGCCCCACCACGACCCCGTTTGAGCCCACGCTTGAGAACGTGATGCCGACCGGCTCGATCCTGATGTTCGACGTCACCGGCCTGGACCGCGTCGCCCCGCAGGTGCTGAACGCCGGCTCATCGGCGGGCGTGGCGGGCGGGATCGGCCCGCTGCTGTCGAGGCTCGGGACCGCGCTGACCTCGGAGGGCGTCAACGTCAAGGACCTCGTCTCGATCTTCCACGGCGAGACCGCGGTGGCGATCGTGCCCCACGCCCAGAGCCCGGCGCTGGTGATCGTGGCGCGAACGCGCCAGCAGTCTCGCATCGCCACCGAGCTGGCCCAGCTCGAGATCCCGCTGGCGCAGCTGTTCAAGGCCGGCAACGGCGGCACTGCGACGGCGTTCAACGACAAGCCGGTGGCCGGGATCACCGCGCACCAGCTCTCGCTGGCCAACGGGCTTCAGCTCGACTACGCGGTCTCCGGGGGCCTGGTGATCATCTCCACCAGCCTGCAGGGGATCGCCGCGGTGGCCCAGCGCCAGCACGCCCTGGCCCACGATCCGTCGTTTGCGGCCGTGCTCGGCGACCGCCCCAAGCTCGTGACCTCGCTGGTGTTCCTGGACTTCGTGCGCCTGCTGGGGCTCGGGGAGCAGACCGGGTTGACGAGCAGCGCGCGCTTCCGGGCGCTGCGCCAGGACCTGGACAAGATCCAGGCGATCGGACTGACATCGACCCGGGCGCCCGGAGTGTCGAGCAGCGAGCTGACGGTCCGGATCCCCTGAGGCCCGGCGCGGCTTCACGGGGCGCCGCTCGCTAGACGTCGAGCGAAGGGTCGGCCGCCTCCCCGCCGCGCAGCGCATGCAGCGCCCGGTCGACCGTCTTGACGATCGCGCGGGGGTTTGATACCCCGTGGAAGGAGAAGTCGAAGTCGGCCTCGGCGGCGGTGTCGAAGTCGACGGTTCCCACGTACAGCATGCGCTCGAGCAGCGACTGGCTGGTGTTGACGTTCTGAACCCGCTCCAGCCGCGTCTGGTGCAGCTCGCGGGACAGAAGGCCGGTCTCGATCGTCAGGCGGCGGTTGGTGATCGCGTAGGTGGTCTGCAGCCGGCGGATCTGTCCGATCGCGATCAGGGCCAGGTAGACGGCCAGCACGACGGCGATCACCCAGCCGACCTGGACGTGGCCGTCGGCGATCGCGCTGGCGATTCCGGCGATCGCTCCGGCGACCAGGCTGGCCAGCAGGCCTTTGAAGTAGAAGGACGTCATCGAGCGCCAGGACGGGTGGCCATCAAAGAAGATCTCCTCGCCGGGCTCGGGACGCACTGCCCAGAAAATAACCGCCGCGGCTCGCCCTCGCCCCGCCTGGCCGGCGCATAGCGAGGGGGAGGGGACGGCATCCTCGGCGCCTTCTAGATTCGCTGGCGCTGTGTCCGACCCCTCACCGCAACCGCGCAAGATCGCCCGCGTGCAGCCGCTGACCCGCACCCGCGCGGTCCGTGGCCCGTTCGACTACCGGCTCGGACTCGACCAGGAGGCGGTGGAGGTCGGGTCGCTGTTGAGGATCCCGTTCGGCCGCCAGCGCTCGCTCGGGGTGGTGGTCGAGCTCGCCGACCGCTCGGAGCTGGCGCCCGAGCGCTTGGCCGAGCCCGAGGCCGTGCTGCCCGGCTCGATCCCCCCCGATCTCGTCGAGCTCGCCAGCTGGATGGCCCGCGAGTACTGCTCCACCCCGGCCCGGGCGCTCACTCTGACGCTCGGTCCCGGGACCGCCGAGGGGGCGCGCGCCAAGCGAGCCCTGGTCGCCGAGCTGACCGCGGCCGGGGCCGTCGCCCTACGCGACGGGGCCACGCTGACCGACGGCCAGCGCGCCGTCCTGCAGCGGCTGGCCGCCGAGGGGCCGGGCGTGGCCGCCGAGCTCGGGACCGACCGTCTGCGCCGACTCGAGACCCGCGGCCTGGTCGGGCTGGAGCTGCGCGTGGTCCGCCGCCGGCCGGTCCACCACGCTGTGGGCGTGGCCTCGGCCGAGCCGCCGCCGCTGACCGGGGCGCAGCAGAGCGCGCTGGCGCCGGTCCTGCGGGCGATGGGCCAGCGCCGCAGCGATCGCTACCTGCTGCACGGCGTGACCGGCTCGGGCAAGACCGAGGTCTACTTGCGCGCGGTGGAGACGGCCCTTGCCGCGGGGCGCTGCGCGATCGTCCTGGTGCCCGAGATCGCGCTCACCCCGCAGGTCCTGGGGCGCTTCGAGGCCCGCTTCGGCGACGTGGTGGCGGTGCTGCACTCGGGGCTCAGCCTCGGTGAGCGACACGACGAGTGGGCGCGGCTGCGCGCCGGACAGGCACGGGTCTGCGTGGGCCCCCGCTCGGCGGTGTTCGCGCCGCTGCGGGACATCGGGCTGATCGTCGTCGACGAGGAGCACGAGAGCTCCTACAAGCACGAGGGCGATCCCCGCTACGACGCGCGCCACGTGGCGATGCAGCGAGCCCAGCGCCACCGCGCCGTGCTGGTGTTCGGCAGCGCCACGCCGCGCCCGGAGAGCATGCTCGCGATGCCCCGCCTGCGGCTGCCCGAGCGCGTGGACCGCCGCGCGCTGCCGGCCGTCGAGGTGCTCGACATGCGCGGACACCACCAGCCGCTTCACCCCGAGACGCGGATGGCGCTGGCCGACGTGCGCCGCGCCAACGGCAAGGCGATCCTGCTGCTCAACCGCCGGGGCTGGTCGAACTTTCTCTCCTGCCGGGCCTGCGGCGAGGTGTGGATGTGCCCCAACTGCGAGGTGGCGCTGGTCCTGCACCGGCACGGGGCGTTCGTGGCCTGCCACCACTGCGGCCATCGCGAGGGGGTCCCGGCTCGCTGCAACCGCTGCGGCTCGGTCTCGCTGGCCCGCCACGGAGCCGGCACCGAGCGCATCGAGCACGAGCTGCGAGCGGCGCTGGGGCAGGAGGGCTTTCCGATCTTCCGCCTGGACGCCGACTCGGCCGGCCTGGAGCGCCGCGCCCAGACCTTGAAGGGGTTTGGCGCGGCCCGCTCGGGGGTGCTGGTGGGCACCCAGATGGTCGCCAAAGGGCACGACTTCCCCGATGTCTCGCTGGGCGTCGTGCTCGACGCCGACCAGACGCTGCGCTTCCCGGACTTCCGGGCCGAGGAGCGGACCTTCGCGCTGGTCACCCAGCTGGCCGGCCGGACCGGCCGCGGCGCCGACGGCGGCCGGGTCCTGGTGCAGACCCTGGCTCCCGACGCCCGGGCGATCGCGTTCGCCACCCGGCACGACTCCGACGGCTTCGTCGCCGACGAGCTGACCCGCCGCCGGGCGCTCGGCTACCCGCCGTTCGCGTCGCTGATCCGGGTCGTCTGCTCGGCCGAGTCCGAGCCGCTGGCGCAGTCCACGGCGGCCGCGATCGCCGCCGAGCTGGCGGCGCTGGCGGACCCCGTGCTGGGGCCGGCAGCGCTGTTTCGGCTTCGCGGCCGGGCTCGCAGCCAGGTGGTGGTCAAGGCGGCCGATCGGGCGGCGGCGATCGAGGCGGTGGGCGCGGCTGTGGACAAGGTCGCGCCAGGGGCCGCCCGGCAGGGGGCCAGCGTCAGCGTCGACGTGGATCCCCAGTGACCGCAGATCTCGGTGCCGGCCGGCCACGCGTGCGGGGGGCGAAAATCGGCTGCCGGCCGGGCCCGAACCAGTGTCCACGGCTGATCTAGACTGAAAACGTGGCCAAATCAGCGACAGACACCGCTCAGCCCGAGCCCGAGAGCCAGGACTTCGAGGTCGAGCCCGAACAGGACGCCGAGGAGCACGAGCTCGATCCGGTAGTCGCCGCCCGTCGGACGGCGGCGCTGGCCCGCGTGCGAAAGTTCGGCGATCCGGTGCTCCGCACTCGGGCCCGGCCGGTCGATCGCTTCGACGACGCGCTGCGCGACCAGGTGCAGCGGATGGGAGAGCTGATGGTCGACGCCCTCGGCGTCGGGCTGGCCGCCACCCAGGTGGGGGTCCTCAACCGGGTGCTCGTCTACCGCGTCCACCAGCAGGCGCCGTTTGCGGCGCTGGTCAACCCGGAAGTGGAGTGGGCCGGCGATGACGAGGAGATCATGGAGGAGGGCTGCCTGAGCCTTCCGGCGGTGCACGTCGACGTGGAGCGGCCGATCCACATCCGGGTCCGCGCGCTCGACGAGCACGGGGAGCCGATCACGATCGAGGCCTCCGGCCTGGAGGCGCGCGTGATCCAGCACGAGGTCGACCACCTCGACGGCGTGCTGGTGCTCGACCGCATCTCTCGCCAGCAGCGCAAAGAGGCGATGCGGGCGCTGCGGGAAGCGCAGGCCGCGGCGTAACCCGCGGTGCGGACCGTCTATCTGGGCACCTCCGACTTCGCCGCCGGCGTGTTGCGCGCGCTGGCCGACTCGCCCCACCGTCCGGCGCTGGTGGTCACCCGTCCCGAGAGTCCGCAGGGGCGCGGCCGACGCCTCACCCCACCGCCG
This sequence comes from Solirubrobacteraceae bacterium, assembly GCA_036502145.1. Lineage (GTDB taxonomy): Bacteria > Actinomycetota > Thermoleophilia > Solirubrobacterales > Solirubrobacteraceae > Palsa-465. The sequence continues at coordinate 28,775 of DASXZB010000009.1, forward strand.
GTGGCGGTGACCGCCGACGAGCTGGGAATCGAGCTCGCCCAGCCCGAATCGGTCAATTCGGCGCAGGCCCTGGCCCGGATCGCCGCCGCCGAGCCCGAGGCGGTGTGCGTGTGCGCGTTCGGGGCGCTGATCAAGGAGCCGCTGCTGTCGGCCTACGAGATGCTCAACGTCCACCCGTCGCTGCTGCCGCGCTGGCGCGGGGCGGCGCCCGTGGAGCGGGCGATCATGGCCGGCGACGAGCGCACCGGGGTGTCGATCATGCGCCTCACCGAGGGCCTGGACAGCGGACCGGTCTGCGCGCAGGCGGCGGAGCCGGTCGGCCCCGCCGACACCTACAGGACGCTGGCCGACCGCCTGCGGGCCAAGGGCGGGGAGCTGCTGATCTCGGTGCTTGACGAGCGCCCGCCCTGCCGCGAACAGGACGATGCCCAGGCCACCTACGCCGAGAAGCTGACCGCTGCTGACCGGGTGCTCGATCCCGGCCGTCCGGCCGTCGAGCTCGAGCGCGTGGTGCGCGCGCTGGCGCCGCACGTCGGGGCCGCCGTGATGCTGGGCGACGGGAGCCGGCTGGGGGTCTGGGAGGCCCGGGTCAGCGGCGACAGCGCGCTCGACCCGGGCACCCTGTCGTTCGACGGGGCGCTTCCGGTGCTGGGCTGCACCCCGGGCTCGCTCGAGCTCACAGTGGTGCAGCCCCCGGGCCGCCGGGCGATGCCCGCCGCGGACTATCTGCGCGGCCGGCGGAGCTGAGCGCTGTGCCGGCGCGCATGCGCAGCGGAGCCGCAATCGCGCCGGCGCGGGCCTGTGCCTACGCGGTGGTGCGGCGGGTCTTCGAGCAGGACGCCTACGCCGACCGGGCGCTTCACTCCGAGGCCGTCCACCTGGACGGGCGCGACCGGGCCCTGGCCATGGCCCTGGCCTACGGCACCGTGCAGCGCCGCGCCACTCTCGACCACGTGATCGAGCGGCTCTCGGACCGGGGGCCTGAGGCGCTCGACCCGCCGGTGCTGGCGGCCTTGCGGCTGGGCCTGATGCAGCTGCTGCTGCTCGACGGGATCGCCGACCACGCGGCGATCAACGAGAGTGTCGAGCTGGCCAAGCGAGCCGGACACGGTGGGGCGGGGCTGGTCAACGCGGTGCTGCGGCGAGCCACGCGCGAGGGCTCGGCGATCCTGGCCGAGCTGTCGGACGAGACCCCGGAGGGGGCCGCGACGCTTCACTCCGTCCCGCTCTGGCTGGCCGAGCTGTGGTGGCGCGAGCTCGGCTCCGACCAGGCGCGGGCGCTGCTGAGGCGGATCAACGAGCCGGCGGAGTCGGCGCTGCGCGTGAACACGCTGCTCGCCACGCCCCCGGCGGTGGCCGCGCAGCTGGGGCCGGCGGCGCGCCCGGCGCCGGGACTCGCCGAAGGGCTCGTGCTCGAGGGCTCCTTCGACGTCTACGGCTCAGAGCTGTGGAGCCGGGGAGCGATCATGGCCCAGTCGCGGGGCTCGATGCTGGTCGGCAGGGCGCTCGCGCCGCAGCCGGGCGAGCGGGTGCTCGACCTGTGCGCGGCCCCCGGCGCCAAGACCACCCACCTGGCGGCGATGATGGGCGACCAGGGGACCCTGCACGCGGTCGAGCGCCACCCGGGCCGAGCGCAGGCGCTGCGGCGAACGCTCCAGCGCATGGGCGTCGGCAGCGCGGCCGTGCAGGTCGCCGACGCCGCCAATATGGCAAGGGCCGGTCCGGGCTATGACCGCGTGCTGGTCGATCCGCCGTGCAGCGGCCTGGGCACGCTGCAGTCCCGGCCCGACCTGCGCTGGCGGACCAGCCCGGAGCGAATCGCCGACGGGGCAGGGCTGCAGGCACGGATCCTGCACGCCGGCGCCGCCCAGACCCGCTCCGGCGGGACCCTGGTCTACTCGGTGTGCACGATCTCCCGGTCCGAGAGCGAGGCCGTGATCGCCGATTTCCTCAGCCAGCACCCCGAGTTCGCGATCGACCCGCTGCGCGACCGCGACCCCAGCAAGGACAGCGACGGCGACGAAACGCCGTTTCTGCAGGTATTACCGCACCGCGATCGGACCGACGGGTTCTTCATCGCCCGGCTGCTTCGTCGGTGATGGCTGACCGGTCACGTAACCTTGTGTGTCGTGAGCGAGCCAGCGCCGAAGCTCGGACCCGAATGTCCCGGATGCGGCGAGCCATGGCTGCGGCCGACCGCCGTGCCGGGTCGCTACCGCTGCGTGTACTGCCTGCACCGATACGAGCTGGTGTCCGTCTGCCCGGACTGCGGCGAGCATTCGACGATCGTGCGGATGTCGAGCACGGCAATTGTCGAGTGCAACCACTGCCAGGGCAGCATGCTCAGGGCGGTGTAGGCCTTGCCTGAGCGAGAGCTGGGCTACCTGCGCGAGCGGCAGGTGGTCCCCTCGATCCTGTCCGCGGACTTCGCCCGGCTCGGCTCGCAGGTCAAGGAGGTGCTCGACGCCGGCGCCCGCATCATCCACATCGACGTGATGGACGGCCACTTCGTGCCGCCGATCACGATGGGCGCGGTGGTGGTCGGGGCGCTCGCCGATCTGATCCACGACGCCGGCGGCCTGGTCGACGTCCACATGATGGTCGACCGGCCCGAGAACCACGTCGACGACATCGCCAGCGCCGGCGCCGACAACATCACCGTGCATTTCGAGGCCACACCTCACCTGCACTACACGCTGACGCGGATCCGCGAGCACGGCTGCACGGCCGGGGCGGCGATCTGCCCGTCGACTCCGGCGGCCAGCCTCGACGAGGTCGCCGTCGAGACGCTCGATCTGGCGCTCTGCATGAGCGTCAACCCCGGCTGGGGGGGACAGCAGTTCATCCCCGGGTCGATCGACAAGATCGACCGGATGCGCCGGGCACTCGGGGACCGCGTGGCGCTCGAGGTCGACGGCGGCGTCCACGTCGACACCGCGGGGATGTGCACCCAGGCGGGCGCAAACCTTCTGGTGACGGGGTCGGCGGTGTTCGGATCAGACGATCCGGCCGCCACCTACGCGGCGATCGTCGAGGCTGCCGCCGCGGTCTGAGCCTGCTCGCCCGGATCCACGCGCCGGTTGAAGTTCTGCATCCGCGGCACGGGAATCCAGCCTCCCGGTCCCCAGCCCTGAAAGCGCCGGCACCCTCACATGCACAGGCGCCAAGGGCAGGCGCCATCTATCCGCCGCGCAGCCCCCGGCCGGCCGTGGCAGCGGCGGCAGCCCTCGCCGACCCGGCCGCCGCCGCGGTCTGAGCCCGGGCGTCGCCGCGGCGGTAGACCAGCCACAGCATCCCGCACAGCAGCGCCGTGGCCAGGAAGTAGCCGACCTCGACCCGGGTCACCTCGGAGCCGATCAGGTCGCTGGCCACCAGGGCCACGAACACCGCCGCCGAGATCAGCCAGGCCGCCGCCGCCCACCGGGCCTGACCGCGAGCCAGCGCCGCCTGGTTGAGCGTCCCCGAGACCAGGTGCAGACCCATCCCCAGTCCCACCAGGGCCAGCCCGTAGCGACCGTAGGTGAAGCCCTTGTTGCCGAGCACGGCGGTCATCACCGCGGGACCGATCAGCAGCAGCCCGAGCGCCACGGCGAGCGCGAAGGCGGCGATGGCCAGGATCGTGACCCGGATTGCGTGGTGAAACTCGTCCGCGCTCTCGCGCGCCTCGAGCCCGGCCAGGTGCGGCAGGATCGAGGTCTGGATCGCCTGGAACAGCTGCAGCGGAGCGCGGACGATCAGCATCACGTTGAACACGAAGCCGGTCAGGCCGGCGGTCAGCGCCACGCCCCCGGCCTTGGCGGCCACGATCAGGACACCGGCGTTCATCAGGGTCTGCTCGGAGAGCATGATCCCGACCACCGCGACCGCGAACCCGGCTCCGTGGCGCAACGACAAATCGGCGCTGACCTCCTCGACCTGGGCGTGGGCGGGGCCCTCGCGGGCGGCGTCGGCGATCGGCACGTCGGCCGGCGCGCGCACCCGCAGGCGCGAGAACGCGAACGGGATCACGCACAGCGAGGCGAACGGGGCCACCGCCATCCCCAGTCCGACCACGCCCTGCCCGGACCCGATCCCCACCGCCACCGCCAGGGCGAACAGGAAACGCGAGGTCGACTCCAGGAACACCAGCCCGCCGTAGAGGGCAAAGCGCTGATGCCCGGCCAGCCAGCCGCGGGCGAAGTAG
>DASXZB010000010.1:0-4807 GCA_036502145.1 Solirubrobacteraceae bacterium
CCGCGGCTTGTGGCGCGTGCCGATCGACGCGCCTCCGGAGGCACCGAGGGCCGGCCCACCGACCGCCGACGCGCTCACAACGACGAGCGCGGCGACCAGCAAGGTGCGCAGCCCGCGATGCCTTCCGAGCCGACCACCGCACGGAAGGCGGTCTTCCACCATACGACGGGTCACCGTAGCGGAAAACCCCTGGTGCGCCCGCAAGTTGCGGTGCGCGCCAGGGGCGGATCGGCGAGTCGCGCCGACGGTCAACCGCCGGGTCGCGCCGACGGTCGACCGCCGGGTCGCGCCGGCGATCAACCGCCGGTGCGCGCCGGGGGTCAACCGCCGGGTCGCGCCGGCGGTCAACCCCCGAGGCCGGCTCTACTTGATGAACAGGATCTCCGAGTACTTCGGCAGCGGCCAGAGATCGTCGGCCACCACCTTCTCCAGCTGATCGGCGGCCTCGCGGACGGCCTCCATGGCTGGGATCGTGGTGTCGCGCATGTACTCGGCGTGGCGCATGCCGTCGTCGTGGGGCTGATTCTCGGCCAGGTTGGCCGACTCCAGCGCCTTGATCGCGTCCACGAACGTGGCGATCAGGCTCTCGGTCTCGCTGGCCAGCTCGGGCAGCTGCGCGCTCAGCATCAGCGCCACGTGCCCGGCCGCCGCCGGCAGCAGCATCGTGCGGGCGATCGACGCCGCCGTCTCGGCCTCGATGTTGAGCTTGGTCACGTACTGCTCCAGGAACACCTCGTAGCGAGAGTCCAGCTCTCGCTTGGAGAGGACGCCGTAGTTGGAGAACAACGCCTCGGTCTCGTCGTTGATCAGGTACGGCAGCGCGTCCGGGGTGGCGCGGAGATTGAGCAGCCCGCGACGGGCGGCCTCCTCGTGCCACTCCTCGGAGTAGTTGTCGCCCCCGAACACGATCTGCTTGTTGCTGGCGTAGCTGCGCTGCAGGATCGGGCGCAGCGCCGCCTCCAGCTCGGCGCCGCCCTCCAGGGCGTCCTCGAGCTCCTCGGCCAGGTAGTCCACCGCCTCGGCAACGATCGTGTTGAGCACCGTGTTCGGCAGCGACAGCGACATGCTGGAACCGAGCGCTCGGAACTCGAACTTGTTGCCGGTGAACGCGAACGGGCTGGTGCGGTTGCGGTCTCCGCCGTGCATCGGCAGCGGCGCCAGCACCGGCGTCCCCAGCCCCAGGAACGACTCTGGCGTGGACTCGCCCACTTCGCCGCGCTCGATCGCCCCAAACACCTTCTCGAGCTCTGAGCCCAGGAAGATCGAGATGATCGCCGGCGGTGCCTCGTTGGCGCCCAGCCGGGTGTCCTGGCCGGGCGAGGCGATCGAGGCGCGCAGCAGTCCCTGATGCTTGTTGACGGCCTGGATCACCGCGGCGCAGAAGAACAAGAACTGCAGGTTCTCGTGCACCGTGTCGCCGGGCTCGAACAGGTTCTCGCCGGCATCGGTGCCCATCGACCAGTTGTTGTGCTTGCCCGAGCCGTTGACCCCCGCGAACGGCTTCTCGTGCAGCAGGCAGATCAGCCCATACCGCCGGGCCACATTCTGCATTACCTGCATCGTCAGCTGCTGGTGGTCGGCGCCGACGTTGGAGTTCTCGAAGATCGGCGCCAGCTCATACTGGTTGGGCGCGACCTCGTTGTGGCGGGTCTTGACCGGGACGCCGAGCTTCTGCAGCTCGCGCTCGGTCTCGAGCATGTAGGCCAGGATCCGCTCCGGGATCGACCCGAAGTAGTGGTCGTCGAGCTCATGTCCCTTTGGGGGCTTGGCGCCGAACAGCGTGCGACCGGTGGTCACCAGGTCAGGGCGCTCGAAGAAATACTGCTCGTCGATCAGGAAGTACTCCTGCTCGGGGCCAACGGTGGTGAACACCCGCGTGGCGTCGCTGTTGCCGAACAGCTTCAGAACACGCATCGCCGACTTCGACAGCGCGTCCATCGAGCGCAGCAGCGGGATCTTATGGTCCAGCGCCTCGCCGGTCCAGGACGCGAACGCGGTGGGGATGCACAGCAGCGCCCCGTTGGGGTTCTCGAGGATGAACGCCGGGCTGGTCGGATCCCAGGCGGTGTAGCCGCGGGCCTCGAAGGTGGCGCGGATGCCGCCGGTGGGGAACGAGGAAGCGTCCGGCTCGCCCTGGATCAGCTCCTTGCTGGAGAACTCGGCCAGTGCGGTCCCCTCGCCCGTCGGGGAGTAGAAGCTGTCGTGCTTCTCGGCGGTCAGCCCGGTCAGTGGCTGGAACACGTGCGTGTAGTGGGTGGCGCCCCGCTCCAGCGCCCACTCCTTCATCGCCAGCGCGACGGCGTCGGCCAGCGAGGTGTCCAGCGCCTCGCCCCTGGCCAGCGTGCTGGAGAGTCGCTTGTAGACGTCTCGGGGCAAGCGCTGGCGCTGAATCGCCGGGCTGAACACGTTCGCGCCGAAGATCTGGTTGTCGGGGATGGTGAGATCGGGCGCTCCAATCGCTGCACCATTGGGGCTCCACTGCGCGGCGAGGACGTTCTGCTGTCGGATCCGAGGCATTCTCTGTCGTAGTTCCTTCCTGTCGGCGCCCGCGGCGGCCCGGGACGCGCTTAAGTGATCAGTCCCCAGGGACGTGAGCGCCGAAGCGTAGGGGGAAATTTGCCCGCGGTCACTATCCCAATGGCCAAACCGAGCGCGCAACTGTTCTCCGGACGGCGAACCGGGCTGACCCGTGGGATACTCGCGCGGTGCAGACCCCATTCGAGCGCGGGCCGATGTCCGTCTACGTACCGGATTCGGACCGCTACGAGCAGATCCCGTACCGTCGCTGCGGACGGAGCGGACTGAAGCTGCCGGCGATCTCGCTCGGGCTGTGGCAGAACTTCGGCGACGACCGGCCCCTGGCCGGCAGCCGGGCGATCCTGCGCCGTGCCTTCGACCTCGGGATCACCCATTTCGACCTGGCCAACAACTACGGGCCGCCGTACGGCAGTGCCGAGATCAACTTCGGGCGGATCTTGGCCGAGGATTTCGCGCGCTGGCGCGACGAGCTCGTGATCTCGACCAAGGCCGGGTACGACATGTGGCCCGGGCCCTACGGGGAGATGGGATCGCGCAAGTACCTACTGGCCAGCCTCGAGCAGAGCCTGCGCCGGATGCGCCTCGATCATGTCGACATCTTCTACTCGCACCGCTTCGACCCCGAGACCCCGCTCGAGGAGACTCTGGGCGCCCTCGACAGCGCCGTGCGGCAGGGCAAGGCCCGTTACGCCGGGATCTCCTCATACGGACCCCGGCGGACCGAGGAGGCGATCCAGATCCTGCTCGACCTCGGTACCCCGCTGCTCATCCACCAGCCCTCCTACTCGATGTTCAACCGCTGGATCGAGCCCGAGCTGCTCGACGTGCTGGGACGCGAGGGGGTGGGGTGCATCGCGTTCTCGCCGCTGGCACAGGGGCTGCTCACCGACCGCTACCTGGAGGGCGTGCCGGAGGACTCGCGGGTGCGTCGCGGGGAGAGCTTCTCAGAGGACCTGATCACGCCGGAGAACATCGAGCGCGCGCAGGAGCTCAACCGGATCGCCTCCGAGCGGGGCCAGACGCTGGCGCAGCTGGCGCTGGCCTGGGTCCTGCGTGATCCCCGCGTCACCTCGGCGCTGATCGGCGCCTCCAGCGTGGAGCAGCTGGAGCAGAACGTGGCCGCCCTGGAGCGGCTGGACCTCGACCAGGCCGAGCTCGAGCGCATCGATCGCTACGCGGTCGACGGTCAGGTCAACATCTGGGCGCGCTCCAGCGAGGGCTGACGCCCCTTGCCAGAGGCGTCGGCCATGGCGTGAGGCCCCCGGCCGCGCCTATTGAGCGGGAACGATCTGGCCCCGGTTGTTGACGTAGGTCTGCTGCGGGGCGGTCCCGATATTCACCGAGAACGTGCCCTGAGGCTGTGAGCCGTCGGCCAGCACCGTCTTCGCCTTGCCGTTCAACCCGCCGGCGACCTGCCAGGCGACCACGTGCTTGCCGGGCGACACCGCGGTCACCTTCCAGTCGAAGCGCACCGACTTGCCGGGCTTCAGTGAGCCCAGCGCCCAGGTGTTGGAGTACGCCGTGACCCCGGCGCCCTGGCCGCCGTTCTGGCAGCTGAAGCCGCACGGTCCCGGCCCCTGGTCCACGATCCAGACCGCCCGCGACGGGTTCGCGAGGTACTGCTGGTTGAGGTTCTGGGAGAACGCCGCCGCGCTGGTGCCCTCGCCCTGCTTAGCGTGGGCCGAGCAGCTCACGTTGCAGATGCTGACGGCGACGTTGGGGATCGTCTTGTGGCCGGTGTTGCGCACGGCGATCACCAGGTGACTGGTCTGGGCCAGCGTCTGGCTGGCGGGGAAGCTGGCGCTGGCCACCGCCACGGGGAATTTCGCGTTCGGCTCGCCGACATCCTGGCGCTGGCCGCTGCCACAAGCAGCCAAAGTCATAGCCGCGCCGACGCCGGCGATCGTCCCGCAGCTCCTCGTTCTCCAGGCGCTCAACGCGGGCCCAACATACCACGCAATACACCGTCCCCACGCCGATTGCGGAACGGTTGGAAGTTGGTGCTTTGGACGCCGGTGGCGTAGGCTTACGGCGGCCGGCGCGGCCCTGCGACCGCGAGATTCTGGGAGGAACGAGACCACTTGATCAGAGCAGTAGCCGACCGGGGTTTCCTGCCAATCAAAAGCCTGCTCGAAGAAGTGGGCAACATGATGATCCTGACGGGAAAGACGATCTTCTCGGCCGTCAGGCCCCCGTATCCGTACGGGAGCGAGTTCGTGGGCCAGTTCCTGTTCGCGGTCAAGCTGTGCTGGTTCCCGATGCTGATCTC
>DASXZB010000011.1:0-7009 GCA_036502145.1 Solirubrobacteraceae bacterium
GCTGGCCCACAAGCTCGCCGAGGTGTGCCCGGTCGACATCTTCAAGGCCGGCGATACCGGCGTCGAGCTTGTCGAGGAGAACCTGGACGAGTGCGTGCTCTGCCAGCTGTGCATCGAGGCGGCGCCGGCGGGGGCGCTGCGGGTCGTCAAGCTGTACTCCGGGGAGTCGCTGCCCGCTTCGTCGTAGGGCCCGGCACGCCGCCGCCCGCCCGGCCTGCCGACCGGTCCGAAAATCGGCTGGGGAAGGGTGGGATCCGTCGGATCTGCGGGGTCGGGCAAAACCGGTCGTAATCCGACACGCGATGCTCGCCTGGCCGAGCTGTGCCGGATTCCGCTCACCCCCCGGCGCTACGAGCGCCCACCTCCGATGAACGGTGGGGTTGGGCGCTAAAACCCGCGCTTTCACCCGGCGCGCCGTCCCTTCCGCCCGGCGGGCCGCCCCAGTCGCCCGGGAAGGGGCGGGTGCATTTCTTCCACCGACCGTGTGACGGATCCGAGGTGTGGGAAGAAACGCATGCCCCGCGTGCACTTCTGCGCACGCTTTCCCGGAGCGCGGGGGGTCGGTGGAAAAAATGCACGCCGGCGCCAGAACGCTCGTTTCGGTCCAAGCCTCATTCCCCAGCCGATTTTCCCCACCGCGCCGGCTCCGGTGCCTGACCGCGCCCGCTCCGGGCGCCCCACCGCTCTGGCTCCGGGCGCCCCACCGCTCTGGCTCCGGGCGCCGCACACCGCCGGCTCCGGCGCCCAGCCTCAGGCCGCCGCCCGCGCCACCAGCCGCTTGTGCGCCGCCGCGCTCAACGGCCGGTAGGTCTTGCCGCCCCGGTCCAGGTACCACACCTGCTCGCGCTTGCCCGGCTCAGGGATCCCGGCCGCGCGCAGCGGCCCGGTCGCCGGCCGGTACCAGGTGGTGACCGGAATCGAATCGACCACCTGCACTACCGCGGGGCGCTCGAACGCCGGCAGCGCCCGCAGTGCCGCCGACAGCGAGTGGGCGTCGAGCTCGTGCCCATGGCGCACGGTCACCGCGGCCACCGCCAGCTCGTGCTCGCCGCGGCCGGCCCGCACCCCGTAGGCGACGGCCAGATCGACGGCAGGCAGGGTGCCAAGGGCGTCGCGGATTGGCCCCGCGAACACCGGCCCGGCCGCGGTCCGGATCACGTCGCGGATGGAGTCCAGGCGCCAGTAGTCCCCGTCGGCGTCGCGGCGGAACAGGTCGCCGGTGGCCAGCCAGGAGTCGTCGCGCGCGAACACCCCGCGCAGCGAGAGCACCGACACGGCGTCTCGCGTGCGCGCCCGGACCAGCAGCATCCCGACCTCGTCGTCGTCGCATTCCTGCACGAACCCGTCGGGCCGCAGCACCAGCTGCCCGGCGTCGATGTCGTAGGCGGCCAGCCGCACCTCGGGGCTGCCGGGCAGGGGCCGGCCCAGCGATCCGGGCTTGGCGTCGCTGACGTTGACGAGGATTGCGCCGGTCTCGGTCGAGGCGTAGAACTCGAGCACGCGCGCCGGGTGAAAGCGTCGCTGCACGCGCCGCCACAACCCGCTCGGCATCCCCGACCCGATGAACAGCCGTAGCGGATGGTGGCGTTCGCCGGACTGCGGCGGCGCCTCGACCAGGTCGTGCAGCAGCGTCCAGGTGTAGGAAGCGACCGTGACCCCGTAACGCCGCACCTCCTCCCAGAACCGCGCCGGTTCGAACGCGGTCGCCATGGCCAGTCGCGCGCCGCCGGCGATCGCGCCGCCCACGCTCATCATCAGCGCCGACGGGTGATATAGCGGCGTGACGCTGTACACCGTGTCGGCCGCCGACAGCGCCGCCGAGGTGGCGGTCCCAAACGCCGAGGTCACCCAGCGGCCGTTGGTGATCCGGCTCATCCGGACGTTCTCGCCCTCGCCGGTGAACAGGATGAACGCCAGCTCGCCGGCCCGGCCCGGGTTGGGCCGGTACCACCTCGGAAGCTCGACCTTGGCGGGATCGATCTGCTCCATGTCGGCGGTCAGCTCGATGCCCAGCTCGCGGGGGCCGCCCCCGCCGCCGAGCACGAACGTGTGCACTGTGCCCAGGCCGGCCGCCAGCGATGCCCGCTCGGGGTCGGCGATGATGCGCTGCACCTGCCCGAGCCGGGCCTCGCGTTCGGTGTCGCCGTCGGGGCGCAGCAGCACGGAGACCGCTCCCAGCCGGCTGAGCGCCACCACCACCGCGAGCGCGCTGGGACGGGCGCTCATCAGCACGCCGACGTGCTCTCCCTGGCGCACCCCGATCGAGATCAGGCCGCGGACGACGTTGTCGATCCGCTCGCCCACCTCGCGGGCGCTGTAGGCGCGGTCCTCGAACAGGAAGAAGAGCTCTTCGGGGGCGCGGCGGGTGCGCTCCTCCACTAGCAGGCCGAGCGAGATCCGGGTGCCCGGCTGGACCTGCTCCAGGCGAGCCAGCCGCGGCAGCTGACTGGCCGCCTCGCGCCCCAGCTCGCGCACGCTGCGCGCGGTTCGCCGCGCCGTGACCACCATCGAGCGCCCGATACCGGCCCCCACCGCGCCGGCCAGCTCGAGGCCGTAGCCGACCCGGTTGGCGACCGGGGGGGTCAGCTCCACCGAGGGGTCGTCGGGGACCTCGGTCACCGCCTCGGGGCGCTCGCCCTCGCCGTCGCGCCAGCGCGCCCACGCGGCCACCGCCGGCCAGGTGATGGCGTTGGACTTGGACCCCACCACCAGGCCGAAGTGGCCTGCGTGAAGCGCCAGCTCGTAGACCTCGGCCCGGGGCGCGGCGAGCCGGATCGCGCGCACGCCTGCCGCCGGCGCGATCTCGTCGACCGTCCCCACCACCGACAGGATCGGGCACTCGATATCGGCCAGCGTCAGCAGGCGATCCTCGATCACGAACCCGCCCTCGAGCATCCGGTTGTGGGCGATGAACTGGCGCAGGAAGTCGGCCATCGCCGGCCCGGGCCAGGCCACCCAGCCCTCGGCCTCCAGAAACCGACGCTGGCGCTCGCGCGGGAGCAGCGCCTCCCGGTCGTGCAGCTGGAGCAGGAACTCGATCCGGCTCCGCGCGGACTTCACCGGGTCCAGCAGGCTGAAGCCGGTGCGGCTGGCCCACGCCGGCAGCGCCCAGGCCCGGAAGACCCGGTCGGCCAGCACGTTGGCCAGGCCGGACGCGAACTGCTCGGGGATCCCGAACGGCATCCCCAGCCGGGTGTCGACCGGGCTGCCGAACGTGATCAGCGACCCCAGCCCCTGGTTTCGCCGGTAGGCGGCGACCTGGTAGCAGAACATCCCGCCCTGCGAGTAGCCGCCGAGGTGCACATCGTGGCCCGTGGCCCGGCGGACCTTCTCCACCGCGTCGGAGACCGCCAGCACGTGATCGGCCAGCGTGCGCTCGAGGCCGCCCTCCTCGCGCTCGGGAGCGCCGAAGTCGACCACCCAGGGATCGGCCCGGTGCTCGTGCAGCAGCGTGACCGCGCTGGTGGCCGGCGCGACGTCGTAGACCTCGGCGGCCAGCATCATCGGCGGCACCAGCAAAACCGGCGGCCCGCCGTCGCCGTTTCCGTAGTAATGGCGCAGCCGGTAGACGCGGTGCTCGGCCTCGACCTCGTAGGGCGAGGGCTCCTCGTCGGTGTTCAGTCCGCCGAAGCGGGCCACCTCCAGCGCGTTCTGAGCGGTGGCGCCGAGCCGGCCGACCGGGCGGGTGATGGTCTTGGGCAGCAGCTCCATGTCAGGCCACATCTTCGCTCAAACCGGGCGGTGACCGGTATTGTCCGATCGCCAGCGCAATGAGCGTCCTGAACCTGGAAACCGTCGAACTGACGCGCTCCGAGCGCGTCGCGTGGGTCACCATGAACCGACCCGACGCCTTGAACGCGTGGACTCGCCAGCTGGGGCAGGAGCTGCTGCAGGCCGTCGACGAGGCCGCCGCCGACCCCGAGGTCCGCGCGATCGTGCTCACCGGCGCCGGGCGGGCGTTCTCCTCGGGCGCTGACCTCAAGGCCGGCCACGAACTCGGCGACGACGGCAAGCCAGACGTGCTGACCCCGCTGCGCGAGGTCTACAACCCGTTGATCCTGCGGGTGCGCACGGTCCCCAAGCCGGTGGTCGCGGCCGTCAACGGGCCCGCGGTGGGGATCGGCTGCTCGCTGGCTCTGGCCGCCGATCTCGTCGTCGCCTCGCGGTCGGCCTACTTCCTGCTGGCCTTCGTCAACATCGGGCTCGGTCTGGACGGCGGCGCTTCCCAGACGCTGGCGGCGCGGGTGGGCCACGCGCGGGCTTTTGAGATCGCCTACACCGGCGAGCGGATCCCCGCCGAGCGGGCGCTGGCCTGGAACATGATCAACGAGGTCGTCGAGGACGAGCAGCTCGGGCCCCGGGTCACCGAGCTGACCGAGAAGCTGGCCGGCGGGCCTCCCGGCTCCTACGCCTCGATCAAGCGCACCATCAACCACCGCGCCTACGCCGGCTTTGATGAGCTGCTCGACCTCGAGGCGGTGCTTCAGCAGGAGCGCGCCGCGTCGGCTGACTTCATGGAAGGCGTGCTGGCATTCATGCAAAAGCGCCCGGCGAACTTCACCGGGAGCTGAGCTGGGCACCGTTGGGTCCGACATGTTCCTGTCCGATACCGGGTAGGCGGACCGTAGGCCGACAAAGATCCCGATCGACTCCGGAGCCAGCGCACCCATGAACCTCGCCCAGATCCTGACCGACTCGGCCCGCGAGCACCCCGACCAGGTCGCGATCAAGCTTGACGACGCCGAGCTCACCTACTCGCAGCTCGACGGCGCCAGCGCCCATATCGCCGGTCTGCTGCGCGCGCACGGCTTCGAGGCCGGAGACCGGGTCGGGATCATGCTCCCGAACGTCCCGTACTTCCCCGTCTGTTACTACGGCGTCCTGCGCGCCGGCGGCATCGTGGTCCCGATGAACGTGTTGCTAAAGCGGCGCGAGGTGGCCTTCTACCTGGAGGACTCGGGCGCCAAGCTGCTGTTCGCCTGGGAGGAGTTCGCCCAGGACGCCCAGGCCGGAGCGGACGAGGCCGGCGCCGAGTGCATCCTGGTCAAGGTCGGCGAATTCGAGAACGAGGTCGGCGCCGCCGAGCCGGAGACCGACGTCGCCGACACCGATGACCATGACACCGCCGTGATCCTCTACACCTCGGGGACCACGGGGACGCCGAAGGGGGCGGAGCTCACGCACTCCAACCTGCGCCGCAACGCCCAGGCCTCCCAGAAGATGTTCGGGTTCGGCGACCAGGCGGTGACGCTCGGAGCGCTGCCGCTGTTTCACTCCTTCGGGCAGACCTGCGGGCTCAACGCGACAATCAGCGGCGCCGGAACCCTGACCCTGATCCCGCGCTTCGACCCCGGCAAGGCGCTCGAGATCATCCAGCGTGACCACGTCAACATCTTCCAGGGCGTGCCCACCATGTACGGCGCGATGCTCCACCACCCTGAGCGCGAGCAGTACACCACCGCGTCGCTTGAGCTGTGCGCGTCGGGCGGGTCCGCGATGCCGGTCGAGCTGCTGCGTGACTTCGAGGAGGCGTTCGGGTGCAAGATCCTCGAGGGCTACGGGCTCTCGGAGAGCTCGCCGGTCGCGTCGTTCAACCATCCCGACCGGGAGCGCAAGCCGGGCTCGATCGGCACCCCAATCGAGGGCGTGGAGATGAAGGTCGTCGACGAGGACGGCAATGAGGTGGAGCAAGGCGAGACCGGGGAGATCGTGATCCGCGGCCACAACGTGATGAAGGGCTACTGGGAACGGGACGACGCCACCGAGGAGACGGTGCGGGACGGCTGGCTGCACACCGGCGACATGGGCAATGTCGACGAGGACGGCTACTTCTTCATCGTCGACCGCAAGAAGGACCTGATCATCCGCGGTGGCTACAACGTCTACCCCCGGGAGATCGAGGAGGTGCTCTACGAGCACCCGGCGGTCCGCGAGGCCGCGGTGGTGGGCGTGCCGCACGACGAGTACGGCGAGGAGGTCGGCGCGGCGGTGGCGCTCAAGGATGGCGAACAGGCCGATGCGGACGAGATCCGCGACTTCGTCAAGGAGCAGGTCGCCGCCTACAAGTACCCCCGCCGCATCTGGTTCGTCGACGACCTGCCCAAGGGGCCGACCGGCAAGATCCTCAAGCGCGAGATCGACCTGCCCGACGACGGTTGAGCCAAGCGATCCGGATCCGGCCGGCCGGTCCGTCCGACGTCGAGCAGATCTACGCCTTCATCGTCGAGCTCGCCGAGTACGAACGCGGCGCCGACCAGGTGTTCGGAACGCCCGAGCTGCTGGCCGACGCCCTGTTCGGGCCGCACCCGTCGGCCGAGGCCCTGATCGCCGAGATCGACGGCGTGGCCGCCGGCATGGCGGTGTTCTACCGGACGTTCTCGACCTGGGAGTGCCGGCCCGGGATCTGGCTCGAGGATCTCTATGTCCCGGTGGCGCAGCGCCGCGCCGGCATCGGCGCGGCGCTGCTGTCCGAGCTGGCTCGGATCACCGTCGAGCGCGGGTGCGCGCGGCTGGAGTGGGTGGCGCTGAACTGGAACACGCCGGCGCTCGACTTCTACGCCAAGCTCGGCGCGGGGCGGTTAGAGGAGTGGAACGTCCATCGCCTCGAGGGGGCCGCGCTGGCCCGGGTGGCCGCCGGGCCGGTGCCGCGGTAGTTGGCCCCGGGCCGGTGCCGCGGTAGTCGGCCGCCGGGCCGGTGCCGCGGTAGGTGGCCGCCGGGCCGGTGCGGCGGCAGCGAGGTGGACCGAGCCCCGGCAATGGAGAAGCCCCGCCGGAGCGGGGCTTCTCTTTAGCAGGCCTGTAAGCCGGATCCTGTCTGGAGCAGTCATCCATCTGAGCGACCTACCCGGACCTTGGCGGGCCACCTACTAACGGTCCTGCTTGGCCTAGCATCGAGTGGGGTTTACCTGGCCGCCGCGTCACCGCGACGCCGGTGCGCTCTTACCGCACCATTTCACCCTTGCCGGCCTGAAGCTCTGCAGCGGCTCCAGGCTTAGGCGGTGTCATTTCT
>DASXZB010000012.1:0-156760 GCA_036502145.1 Solirubrobacteraceae bacterium
TGAAGATCTGCGATGGATCGACGATCCCGACCTGGATCGGGAGGCCCGAGACGACGCTCGCGGGGGTCGCCCGGGTGGCGAATGGCAGCTGCGATTGCGTCAGCGTCCTGCCGCCGGTGTCGAGGCGGAAGTTGATCGCCAACCCGGAGTTCGAGTAGCCCAAGGTGGCGCCGTAGCTGCGGAGGGCGGCCACCCAGGGAACCCGGCGAGCCTGCGCGGCCTGAGGGGTCGAGAGCGCCCCGGCCAGTTCTCCGAAGATCCGGATCGCGGCGTCCGGGGGCAGCCCCGAGACCGCATCGGAGTACTGCGAGGGGGTGACGCCGCCGCCGTGGGCATGCCGGTCCAGGGCGCTGGTGATGTCGGTCATCGACTTGGCGAACAGGATCGTCGCCCCGGTAACCCCGAGCGCCGCCCCCGAGGCCGTGTAGAGCTTGGCGCCATCGTGCGAGCCGGCGGCGGTGAGTCCCCCGAGCTTCTTGAGCAGGGCATTGAGCTTGCCGGCGTCCTTGGCCACCCAGGCGATCAGGAAGTCGTTGCGGAAGGCCTGAATCGAGGTGCTCGGATCGCCGATCGCGACGGGATTGCCGGACAGCGGCTTGAGGTCCTGGTTGTAGTTGATGCCTACCTGCTGAAGGCGTGAGATCAGGGCCGCCTTGCCGAAGTTCAAAAGCGGCAGACGCTGCTCGAGCTGCCTCTCCTGTGACGCCGCTCGGGCACTGGGCTTGGTGGCGACCGTGAGCACGAACGGAGTCTGGGCCGGGAAGTAGGAGAGCGTCGTCTGAAGGGGGTCCGAGGATCCGCTGCTCGAGCTGGAGCCGCACGCCGACAGCGCCATCGCCAGGGCGACGCCCACAGCCACGAGCAGAAAAAGTGAGCGACGCATTGCGGGAAGCCTAGCCCCGCTCCTGGCCCCGGGTCCAATCGCTAGCATCGCGCGGCCAGGCGAGATAGCTCAGTTGGTAGAGCACACGACTGAAAATCGTGGTGTCCCCGGTTCGAGTCCGGGTCTCGCCATCGATGCGGGTTTGGCATCCTTGCCCTGACCGGGGACGCCGTCCGGACGGTTCGAGTCCGGGTCTCGCCACTCGTCGGCCGCCGACGCCTCAGGGCGACCTCGGCGGCCCGATCAGCGGCGTCCGCAGCGGCCCGGCGAGACCGATATAGACGACCATCTGGTAGCCCCCAGGGTTCTTTAGCGGCTTTGGGTGAAGCTTCCAGTTGTTGGTGATCCAGACGTTCCCGGACGGGTCGATCTCGACGCTGGTGTTGCGAACCAAGCCGTCGAACCCGTACCCGCCGGCTGGGGAGAGCCCTTGGCCGGTGCGGGTCCCCGGCGGACAGTGCACCGGCTTCATTCCGCACAGCTCGGACACTCGCTGGCCGACGAAGTTGGACACCCAGACATTGTCGTTGCCGTCAACGGCGATTCCCCAAGGATGGGTGATCCCGCCGCCGGTGAATGGCTTTGGCTTCGGCACGCCGTGGCTGCTGATCAGGCCGACCGAGCCCGTGCCGCTGGATTTGAGGATGCCTTTGGGACACGGGACGCTGACCAGGGCCGAGTTGGCGACCCACATGTTGCCCGCGCTGTCGGCCGCGACCCCGAGCGGCCGGTTGAGTCCGGCGCCGATAATCGGAGAATTCGCGGTCGGGGTGCCGTCCGGATTCAGCATCGCCACGCCGAACGGGGATCCGTTGCCGGTAACGAAGGCCTGTCCGCGTCGGTTGAACGCGACGTCGAACGGCTTGGCGATTCCGAGATTGGCCAGGCTGGCAAATGCCCGGGGGTCACCATGCGCATAGCGCGTGACGGTGTTGTTGGCGCAGTTGGCGATCCAGATGTTCCCCCGGCGGTCGGAGACGAGCCCCTGCGGCCAGCTCACGCCGCCCTGGGTGAACCCGCCGCTGGAGCTGGCGGTCTGATCGGGTGACAGTGGCTTTCCACCGGGCGTGAACTCCGAGACGCTGTTGTGCGCCGGTGGGCTGGTGCAGGCGGCGGACGAGAAGCCGAAGTTGGCCTCCCAGATATTGCCGCGCGGATCGAGTGCGACACCGTAGCCGGAGCCGTCCACGCCGCCCCCGGTGTACGGCGACCCGGGGGCAGAACGACCCGTTGGCGTGAACTTGAAGAACAGCTTGCTTCCGCAAACCGGGGCGGACGGGTTTCGGCTGTACGTGTAATTGCTGTCGACCCAGACGTTGCCGGCGGCGTCGATAGCGCTGTTTCCGGGGCCATTGAGTGACTTGCCGTCGCCGTCGAACCGGAGGGCCAGGATCCAGGCGTCGGGGCGCCGCGACCGACCAAGCGACGGCCGGTAGGGTGCCGGCCCCGAGCGCGCGAGGGCGAACAGCCTGGCAACGTTGTGGGCGGGATTGCGCGCGATGTCAGCCATCGCCGCCAGCGAGCCCGACGGCGCGCCACCGCGGGACGGGCGGGCCAGCGCGAACAGCGATCGGCAGGCAACCGCAGAGCGCGTGCAGGGCACCAGCATGTTCGCCAGCGTGTCGAGGGCGCGCAGCGTCGAGGTCTGAGGACCGTTTGGCGCCGCTTGGATGACCCGGCCCAGGGCGCCGGTTCGCGGGTTCGCCAGGTCACCCGCCATCCCCGCCGCGTTCTGCGGCCCGGGAGCCTTGCCGATGATGCTCGCGCCGTGGATGAACTCGGCCAGGGCAAAGCCCGCGGCGACCGTCGTCAGCTCGTTCACCACCACGCGGCGGACCACCGGCGCGGTGCCGAGAACCGCCGCCAACCGAACCGCGCTGCCTCGTCCGACGGTCACATAGAGCACCGCTCTCGAGGTGTGCTGCTTCGGATAGGAGAGCGCAAACGATCCGTCCGCGCGGGTCCGTGACCGGCCAAGCTTGGTTGGCGGGCCGACACCCGTCACCGAGGTGCGGTACAGCACGATCGGTGCTGAGGCGATCGGGAGGCGAGCGCTCAGCACTCGACCATCCAGCGTGGCCCGAGGCGCTGCCGCCTGAGCGTTCGTCACCGCAAAGACGTCCGGCAGGCCGATGACCGCGGCTGCCGCCCCCGATGCGATCAGCATCACCACCGACAGACACCATGCGCTGCGCCCCAGGCGGCGCCCGCTGGCCCGATGTGGCGACGTCTCATCCGTGCTCGTCATTTGCGCCCTCTCGTCGCGTGCTTGCTTCCGTGCCTGCCCCCGCGCGGACGAATCTCGCCGCAGAGCTCGCGACAGCGTACTACGCGGCGCGGCTGGCGTTGGTCGCGCTGAGGGTGTCTGCGATGTCGCGGGCGAGGATCGGTGCTTCCTCGGGGAGCAGCTCGGCCGTGGTGATCCGCAGCCCGGGAGCGCTGGCAAGGCGGAAGGCGGTGCCGCTGCGCAGCACCCAGCCGTGGGCGAGCAGGGTTTGCGCCGCCGTGGTCTCGTCGTCGACGGGGAGCCATATGTTGAGGCCACTGGCGCTGCGGAGGGGGATGCCGTGGGCTGCGAGCGCATCGAGCAGCGCCGTGCGGCGCTGGTTGTAAGCACCGCGGGCGTGGGCGAGCAGGTGGGCTGTGGAGGGCGCCTCGAGAATGGCCAGGGTGGTTTCCTGGAGGAGATGTGAGACCCAGCCGGTCGCGGCCTGCTGTGCGTGCAGGATGCGTCGGGCGGTGTGGGCGTCGGCGGTCAGCGCTCCGAGTCGGAGGTCGGGGCCGAGGGCCTTCGACGTCGAGCGAACGATCGCCCAGTGGGGACGGTCGGTGTGCTGTGCCAGCGCGTGCAGTGGCGCGTCGGCGATCAGCGCGCCGTGGTCGTCCTCGACCACGAGCAGGTCCGGGCGCGAAGCGAGGACGTCTCGCAAGTCGTTGTGGCGGGCCTGGTCGGTGGAGGCGCCGGTGGGGCTGTGCAGGCGAGGGGTCAGGATGAGCGCCTGAACGTCGCGCAGCGCGCGCTCGAGTTCATCGGGGCGGGCGCCGCGTTCGTCGATCGGGACCGCGACGGGCTGTAGGTCGCCCGCGTCGAGCACGTCGAGGATCCCGCAGTAGCAGGGGTCTTCGACGGCGACGCGGTCGCCGGGGCGCAGCTGCGCGGCGAGCGTGCGTGCGATGCCGTCGAGCGCGCCGCCGACGATCACCACGTGCTCGCTGGGGATCCCGTCCGCGATGAACTGCTCGGCGAAGTGGGCGAGGAGCTCGGGGTTGCTCTCCGCTTGGCCGTAGAGGCGGGCGCGTCCGCTTGTGAGTCGTTTGGCGGTGGCGGCGAGCGCGGGGCGTAGATCGGGCAGCAGCGTGGGATCGGGGTTGCCGCTCGCGAGGTTGCGCGCGCCGGTGGCGACGGCGGGGGCGGAGCGCCTCCAGGAGCGGGGACGATCGCCGCGTATGCGGGTCCCGCCGCGGCCTGCGCCAGTCACCAGGCCGCGCTCGCGCAGGCGCCGGTAGGCCTCGCCGACGGTCGCGGTGCTGACGCCGAGGTCGGCTGCCAGCTGGCGCACCGTCGGCAGCCGCGCACCGGGCGCCAGCGACCGGGCGGTGATCGCCGTCTCGATCGAGGTCGCGATCTGCTTCGCGCCGCGTCCCTCGATTTGGTAGTTTTGTACAGACACGTTGAAACTACGTTCTAGCACATTTCTTTCAGAACGTGAATCTGCGCGGCCGGCAGCGTGGGTAGCGCCTGCGGCGGTGCTGCTGGCGACCGGGTGGGGAGCCAACCAGTTCACGCCGATGCTGCTGGTGTATCGCCGCGCGCTGGGGTTGAGCACCGGCACGGTCGAGGCGATGTTCGGCTTCTACGCGCTGGGGCTGATCCCAGGGCTGCTGCTCTCCGGCCCGGTCTCCGACGCGCGCGGGCGGCGAATCGTGGTTCTGCCGGCGGCGGCGCTGTCGTTGCTGGCGAGCCTGGTGCTGGTGGCGGGCGAGAGCAGCGTCGCCTTGTTATTCGTCGGTCGGCTGCTGGCCGGGGTGAGCAGTGGCGTGGTGTTCGGGTGCGGGACGGCTTGGGTGCGCGAGGCATCGCTTCCGCCGACGGGGACGGCGGAGCCCGCGGTTGCGGCGAGGCGGGCCGCGGTCGCGATGACAGTTGGCTTTGGTCTCGGGCCGCTGGTCGCCGGGTTGCTCGGTCAGTGGGCGGCCGAGGACCGCGTGGTTCCGTACCTTCCGCACATCGTGCTGATGGCGGCGGTGCTGCTGGCATTGCGCAATGCGCCGGAGATGGCCGCTCGGGCCCCGAAGATGCCGGTGCGCGTGTCCCTGCCGGGTGTCGGCGACCGCCGGTTTCGGACGGTGGTCGCGCCGATGGCGCCGTGGGTGTTCGCGGCTCCGGCGATCGCGTTTGCGCTGTTGCCGAGCGTGGTGGGTGCCGATCGCCTGCCTGACGGGATCGCGTTGACGGCCGCGATCACCGCGCTTACCGCGTTGGCGGGGGTGTTCATCCAGCCGTTCGCGCGTCGGCTGGATCGGCACGGGACCGGCAGCCGTGCCGCCCTCGCCGGGCTGCTTGCGCTCGCCGTCGGTCTTGTGCTCGGCGCGATCACTTCCGAGGCACAGCAGGCCTGGTTGCTGGTGCCATGCGCGGTCGTGCTCGGCTGCGCATACGGGCTGTGCCTGGTCGCCGGACTGATCGAGGTCCAGCGGATCGCCGAGCCGCGCGCGCTCGCGCGCCTGACCGCCGCTTTCTACGCGTTGACGTACGTCGGGTTCGCTGCGCCCTTCGTGCTCGCGCTGGCGGCGCACCTCGTCTCCTACTCGGTGTTGCTGCTGGTCGCTGCCGCGATTTCGCTGCTGACCGCGGTAGTGGTCACCCGCGGCGCGACGCGAGTCTCGAGCACCGGATACTCCCGAGGGCTCGATGCACAACACTCCTGACGCCGCCCGTCACCCGAATCGACGCGGTGTCTGAGTACGTACGTTCAACACCTGGCAGTCGAGGTCGCGAACGAACAGCGCGATTCGCATCCTGGATGCGGGGCATCGTAACCCCACAATCCAGTGCCAGCTGACGAGGAGAGCCAGCCTATGACCGATCGCGAGGAAGCCCAGACTGCCTTTGCCGGACTCCTGTTGGACAGGATCCGCCGCGACAAGTACCCGAGCATGACTCAGATGCAGATACTGGAGCAGGTGATTCCGCGGCCGCTCGTCCGCGAATATCTGAATGTGCTGTTGGAGAAGGTGATAGTGGAGAAGTGGCCGAGCGTTTCGATGCTCCAGCGCATCGCCCGGATTACTCAGCACGTCTGACGAGACCGCGGACGCCGCGGAGCGCGTGCGTCGCATCAAATCGCCGATGCCCGGCGAGCGAGTGGCTGGGAACGTGGACCTGGACTCCCGACGTTGCTAGCCTGACCCGTGTAGGGGGCTGGATTGTCGGGGCGCGTTGGGCGACCCGAGATCAAGCTCGCAACACCATCGATGGATGGCTTGGGTCCGTGGAGGCCCGTGGCAGACCTCGGAGGCGATGGCAATCGAAGCCAATACGGCAGGCAGCAGGCCCGAAGGGTCCAGGCACGGTGTCCCCGGGCACCTCAGCGGTGGGGTTCTGCTCTCAGCGATCTCGAACGCGATAGTCAAGCTGCTACGCGACCATTACGGTCGCGGCCCGATCGAAGCCAAGGCCTACGCACTGGACGACATCGTGATAGTCGTGTTGCGCGGCAGCGGCTTCACCCCCCTGGAGCAAACGATGATGGACAGTTCTGAGGCCGACCGGTTAGACCGGGTCGTTGCCATGCGCGAGGACTTCCAACGCGTGATGGCCGCGCGCTACAAGGAGGCGATAGAGCAGCTCACCGACCGCAAGGTGGTGGCCTTCCTTTCACAGGCGCACATCGAGCCCGACATCACGATGGAGGTGTTCTTCGTGGACCGTCCGCTCGCGGGGTTCGGAGCCGTCGAAGTCGCCGGTAGGGCCTCTCGGCCTGCGTGAGCGGATCCAGGCTGCAGACCGCTCACCGGTTGCCGGCCTGGACGGTGCGGGCGAGCAGTGCTAGGTTTCCGGCGCGCTCGCGGCTTGCAGGGTTCGTGAGAGCCTCGGTTGCCGGGAACGGCCGTGATCATCGGTAGGGTCGCGAGCCGGACCGTCGCATTGGTTCCGTCCGTTTTGAGGGAGATGCGATGCTCGACATGACTCTGGTTGAGGGTGGTGTGCGGATCGGCCGGCTTGGAGTCCGCAATGTCTAGGTCGGATCGGCGTCGGTGGGCACGCGACGCCTTCACCTCACAGCGCCTTGCCGGAGACCATGGGCTCTCTCGAGTCCACGGCAAGCGCGACGAGATGCGCATCACCGATGGGCGATCGACAGCGACCAGCCAGCTCAGCATCGAACGCCAAGCCAAGGCCGACCGGCTGGTGCTGACGCTCCGCGGCGAGCTCGACCTCGGTTCCGGTCCCCGCTTGCGGTGTGAGCTGTTGGAGGCCGAGTCGGCACGGTGCGATGGCCTGGTCGTCGATCTGCGCCGTTTGGCGTTCATGGACAGCGCCGGCCTGCACGTGCTGCTGGACGCCCACAAGCGAGCGCGCAAGAATGGCCGCCGGTTCGCATTGCTACGCGGGCCGCGCGAGGTTCAGAGGACTTTCGAGCTCACCCACACCGACCACTTGTTTACTTTTGACAGTTGAGCCTCGGCGTTTCGTTCGAGGTTTGCCCGGACCGTCCGCGGCTTGACGGGCGCGCCGCCGGTAGGATGGTCGCTACGCGAGTTCTCGCTGGACCGCTCTGGGACGGCGAGCATTCGGGTGGCGCGCCCGGCTTTGATCCGTCTCTCTCCTGCGTTCGCGCCGACCATCCCTAGGAGGGAGGCGAGAAGGACTGGCCATGTCCAGCCCCTCCAGCGAACACCGCGGTGAAGGTTCGATCGCGGCGGCAATATCGAACCTCGTCGTCCGGGTGACGAACGAGTACACCGGTCGCGGCCCCACCAAGGCACGCACCTACATGAACGACGATCTCGTCACCGTCCTGCTCCAGGACACTCTGACCAAAGGCGAGCGAAGCCTGGTCAGAGATGGCAAGCAAGAGCTGGTCCTCGCTACGCGCCTGGCGTTTCAGGCCACGATGCGCGAGGACCTCATCGCAGGCTTGGAGCAGCTGACCGGTCGAAAGGTTCGCGCCTTCATGAGCAGCAACCACATGGAACCCGACGTCGCGGTCGAGATCTTCGTGCTCGACGACCGGGCTGAACCGCCGCACGCCCCCTGACGGCGTCAATCGCGGTTGACGCGGCCGTCAACAGAGGTTGCCGCTGGCCAGCTGGGGTAAGCAGTTCCCATGCCGCGATCGCCCACGGCACTGGAGCAGCTCGCGCGCGACACCGTCCAGATCCCCGAGCCGCTGACCGCGCTGCGGGCGCTGCGGGCTCTGCGCCAGGAGCTCGACGAGATCGAATCCGAGCTCGCCGGGCGCGCTCTCCAGGCCAGCGCCTCATGGAGTCAGATCGCCCAAGCCCTTGGTGTCAGCAAACAGGCGGCGCACCGAAAGCATCGCCATCTCACCGAGCAGGCGTTCAGCGCGGCGGCCAGGGGTCTGAAGATGCCGGTGACCCGTGAGGCGCTGCGCAGCATCCAACAGGCTCGTGAGGAGGCCCAGAGCCTCGGTCATCACGCGATTGGGACCGAGCACATCCTGCTCGGAATTCTGCGCTGTCGGCAGAGCCACGCGGCAAGAGCTCTCAACGCGCTCGGGGTTACCCACCAGGCCACCAAAGCCTGCGTGCAACCTACGATGCCGGGCGTTCCTATTACCGGTTCGGCCACCGCCGCGGTCCCCGACGACGGCAACGGGGTGAGCCCCCACGCCCAGCGGATCCTCGAGGGCTCCCGGCGCGAAGCGCTCAAACGAAACGAGTATCACATCACCGTCGAGCACCTCCTGTTCGCGCTGCTCACCGACTCGCGCAACGGCGCCGGGCAGACACTCGAAGCACTGAAGGTCACGCCCAGTCACATCAGGGGTGAACTCGAACGTCAGATGGCGCTGGGGTCGGCCACCGACGGCGGCCGGGCAACCGCCTGACCGCTGCCGGCGTGGGCGCCGGCTAAGCCGGCTCCTCGGCGGATCCGACTGGGGCGGTCTGCAAGGCGGGCTGGCCGGCACGGTCCGCACTGCGCACGCCGTCTCCACCCAACGCGATGGTCGCTGTGGCGGTTACCAGGTGGTAGAGGATCAAGAGCTGCACAAGTGCCAGTGACTCAGAGCGATACAGCTCGGTTCCAACCGTGAACTCGCCGAGGCGTCGCGCGCGCAGGTGCGTGGCGAAATGCATCCGTTCCCAGATCGCTTCCTCGATCGCCGCCGCGTGAGCTGGATTCATCCTCCCCGGAATGCACAGCTGCCGCTCGCCCTGGACCTCGCGCAGGGTCAGCCCGTCCTCGCGGTCCTGAACGAACGGAGTCAGATCCGGATGGGGAAGATCGTCGCGGAGTGTGAGCTCGGCGTCGAGGTGCGTCGGATCCTTGTCGGAGTCTTCCGGCCTGAAGCTGATCAGCATGTCGGCGTTGCGCCGCTGCGGCCTGATGAAAGCCTCTGAATCTGCTTCCCGTCGATCCAGCTCGGCCAATACCTGATCGGTGGTGTATCCGCGCCTGGAGCAATCGCGCTGGACCTTCCATCTGCGTCGCAGATCCTCCGGGGGGTTCAGAAAAACGCGAACATCGTAGATGTCGAGCATCTCCGGCATGTAGTAGCCCAGCAGGCCTTCGATGACCGTGAACCGGACCGGCCTGACATACACCGGCGGCGCGAACGTCCCATCGCTGTGTCGGTAGACGGGCTTTAGGACTGCCTCTCCGCGGCGGAGGTGCGCCAGGTCCTGGGCGAGGATGTCGAGGTAATTGCAGTCCGGATGCAGCGGCGTGATTCCGAGCTCGGCCCGTCGCTGGCGATCGTATCGGTGGTAGTCGTCGGTGCAGATGTGGGCAACGTGATCCTCGCCGAGAGCCCGTACCAGCCCGCGGGTGATCGTCGTCTTGCCGGCCGCAGAGTCGCCCACGACGCCGAGAATGACCGGGCGCGGACTCATTGGCGCCTCGCCGGCGGCGCTGTCGATCGGCACGTGGTCATGACTGCACTCCGGCCGCCTGCCTCTCGGTGGTGTCCACGGCCTCGGCGCGGGGGCCCACGCCGCCCAGTGCGATCGCGGCCTTGGCCGTCACGAGGTGGTAGAGGATCAGCAGTTGAACGACCGCCAGCGACGCCGAACGCTGCAGATCGTTGCCGACCACGAACTGACCCAGCCGCTCGGACCGCAGGTGCGCCGCGAAGTGCAGCTTCTCCCAGATCGCCTCCTCGATCTCGGCGGCCTGATCGCGTGCGATGTCGCCGGCGATCCTGACCATCAGCTCTGACTCGAGCTCCTCGACGGCGACCCCACCCTTCCCACTGCCGCCCACAGGCGAGAGATCGGGGTGCGGAAGGCTGTCGCGCAGCAGCAGCTCGGCATCGAGGGCATCTGGATCTCGACCGTGTCCCTCTCGGAAGGAGACCACCACGTCGGCGAATCGCTCTTGGGGACGGATGAACTGAGCGGAGTCGCGCTCGCGCTTGTCCAACTCACGGAGGACCTGATCGGTGGTGTAGCCCCGCCTCGAGGTGTCGCGTTTGACCTTCCACCGACGGCGAAGGTCCTCGGGCGGAGCGAGGTAGACCCGGACGTCGTACGCGTCGAGCAGTGACTCGGTGTAGTAGCCCAGCAGCCCTTCCACAATCGTGAACGGCTTGGGACTCACATAGACCGCGGGACCGAATGTGCCATCGGAGTGGATGTAGACCGGCTTCAGGATCGGCTCGCCTACCCGCAAGTGGCGAAGATGCTGCGACATGATGTCCACGTAGTTGCACTCCGGGTGCAGCGGAGTGATACCGCGTTGTTCGCGCTGCTCTCGGTCGTAACGGTGGTAATCGTCGGTGGAGACGGCCGTGACCTGCTGTTCACCGAGTATCCGTACAAGTCCCCTCGTCATGGTCGTCTTCCCGGCCGCAGAGTCGCCAACGACACCGAGGATGATGGGGCGGGGCATCGCTTTTTCCTAGCTCGTCGGCAGGCTGCGCCGGGGCGCGCGCGATCGAGCGGGTGACCGACGCCCCACCGCACCGACTCCAACATCCCCGCCCGCGAACTCGCCTGTCTCGCGACCACCTTCGGTGTCGGTGAAAACAGAGCTCTGGAGGAAGTCCGCAGGCTCGATCGCGACCAGGTCCTGCTTCGTCAGCTTGCGGTCTGATTCGAACAGCCGGGTGGCCTGTCGCATCCTGGCCCGCTCGACGGCGTTGCGGATGCTGCGCCCGTGGGCGAAACGGGGCCGCTCGATCCGACGTTCGATGTAATCGCGGAGGGCGTGGACGGCCTCTTCGCTCATTGCGTAGCCCTGTTGGTCGACCATCAGGCGGGCGATATCGAGCAGTTCGTCGATGTCGTAGTCCGGGAAGTGGATGTGGTGCGCCACCCGCGATCCCATGCCCGGGTTGGCCACAAAGAACTCCTCCATGCGGTCCTTGTAACCGGCCATCACGACCACCAGGTCCTGGCGCTCGGACTCCATGACCTGGAGCAGGACCTCGACCGCCTCCTGGCCGTAGTCGCGCTCGTTCTCCTGGCGGTGCAGGTAATACGCTTCATCGATGAACAGCACTCCACCCAACGCGCGCTTGACGACATCTTTGGTCTTCGGCGCGGTGTGACCGACGTACTGACCGACGAGATCGTCGCGGGTCACGGAGACCAGGTGACCCTTCTCGATGTAGCCGAGACGGTGCAGGATGCTGGCCATGCGGAGCGCGACGGTGGTCTTGCCGGTGCCCGGGCTGCCCGTGAAGCTCATGTGCAGCGTTGGGCGCTGGGAGCGCAGGCTCATCTCCTGACGTAGGCGGTCGATCACGAGCAGTGCAGCGATCTCACGGATCCGCTGCTTGACGGGCGCCAGCCCTATCAACTCGCGGTCCATCTCCTCCAGCACGTCGTGCACGTGCGAGCCGTGCACCACCGCTTGCACGTCGGCCTCGCCGTCGCAGACCGCTCCAGAGAAGTCGACCGATTCCACGGCCGAGCCGCGGCGCGCTCCCTCGGCGGCACGCACGACTCTCCCGCCGAACTCGTCGGAGAAGGACGGGGACCCGCGCTCGCCGGTACCGAAGCCCCTGGCCGCACCGCCGGCCTTGTCCTGGGCCTGCGGATCGAGCGGTCGGCCCGTCGTGTCGAGACCGCGGAGCGCCACTACGATTCGCCGATCCCGTCGTCACTCGCTGCGCCGATGCCGTGGACCGCCGCTGAGCCGTCGCGACGGCTGGTGAGAGTGCCTCGGTTGCCGTAACGCCGGCCGGCCGGCTCCTGCTGAGCATAGGGATGAATCGTGTAGCGGATCTGGCGATCCGCCTTGTCCTGGCGCTCGAGGCGGAACCCCGGCTCCTCGGCTGGGCGGTTGACGATGAAGCTGAGCGCCGACGTCTGGCGTCCGAGCGAGTTGTCGTAGCACACCACCTTGACGTAGTGGTTCGGAAACGCTTGGCGACACGCGTGCACGTCGCGCATCGCGACGTCGGCCTCGTCGGGACTGAGATCGAACTCTGGTTGCTTGAACATGTCCCAGTAGCTGTTGCGGGGATGCGGGTCATCGGTGTACTCGACCATGATCGCCCAGCCCTGGTGCAGCCCGTAACGGATTTGAGCCTCGATCTCGTCGTCGGTCAAATCGTCGAGGAACGAAAACGTCCCCTGTGTGATCCTCATGACTATCTCCCTTCCGTGACCTGGTGGGGGTCCACTAGCGACTGACCGTGGGAGTCGCCACGACATCCGGGGTGTCAGTCGACTCGAAGTCGAAGGTGATGTCCTTCCAGACCTCGAGCGCCGCGTCGAGCTCGGGGCAACCCTTCGCCGCATCGTTCAGGATGTCGGGGCCTTCGGAGTAGTAATCCTTGCCCTCGTTGCGGGCCTTGATCATCGCCTCGACCGCGACCCGGTTTGCAGTGGCACCAGCGGCGATCCCCATCGGATGTCCGATCGTGCCGCCGCCAAACTGAAGCACCACGTCCTCGCCGAGGTAGTGCAGCAGCTGGTGCATCTGACCGGCGTGGATTCCGCCGGAGGCGACGGGCATGACGGGAGCAAGCGACGCCCAGTCCTGATCGAAATAGATCCCGGTCTGTGGATTGGCGCGGTTGAAGCGTTCGCGGCAGACGTCGTAGTAGCCCTTGATCATGTGCGGGTCGCCCTCCAGCTTGCCGACGACGGTTCCGGCGTGGATGTGATCGACGCCGATCATCCGGCACCACTTGGCGATCACCCGAAAGCTGACGCCGTGGACCTTCTGCCGCGTATAGGTGCCGTGGCCGGCGCGGTGCAGATGCAGGATCATGCCGTTGCGGCGTGCCCACTTGGACATCGACTGCATGGCCGTGTAGCCGATCGTCAAGTCCATCATGATGATCACGCTGCCGATCTCCTTGGCGAACTCGGCGCGCTCGTACATGTCCTCCATCGTCGCGGCGGTGACATTCATGTAGTGACCCTTGACCTCGCCGGTGGCGGCCGACGCGCGATTGACGGCTTCGATCGCGTGCAGGTAACGGTCGCGCCAGCGCATGAAGGGCTGCGAGTTGATGTTCTCGTCGTCCTTGGTGAAGTCGAGGCCTCCGCGCAGTGCCTCGTAGACGACACGCCCGTAGTTCTTCGCCGACAGGCCGAGCTTCGGCTTGGTGGTCGCCCCCAGCAGTGGGCGTCCGAACTTGTCCAGGTACTCGCGCTCCATGACGATGCCGTGCGGCGGACCCTGGAAGGTCTTGAGGTAGTGCGGTGGGATTCGCATGTCCTCGAGGCGCAACGCCTTCAGCGCCTTGAACCCGAACACGTTGCCGATGATCGACGAGGTCAGGTTGGCGATCGAGCCCTCCTCGAAGAGGTCGATGTCGTAGGCGATCCGTGCGATGTACTGCCCTTCCACACCGGGCACCTCGTCGAGCTGATACGCCTTGGCCTGATAGTGCTCGTGCGGGGTCAGCCGGTCTGTCCAGACCACTGTCCAGGTTGCTGTGGAGGATTCGCCGGCGACCGCCGCGGCGGCCTCGATCGCATCCACCCCGGGTTGGGGGGTGATGCGAAACGCGCACAGGACGTCGGTGTCCTTGGGCTCGTAGTCGGCGTCCCAGTAGCCCATCTCCGCGTACGGAGTTACGCCCGCCGCCCAGCGGTCGCGCTTGCGGCTGGTGGTTATGTCGTCCGTCAGCGTCATGTCAAGTGAGCCTCTCGATCGAACCCATGAGGCGCAGCGTAAACCCGGCGGTGATAGAAACCAAATACTTTTTCTGTCAATATCCATAGAGAGTGACTTATGGATGGAATGAACCCGCAGCCCTTGGGCGAGCCATCTCAGCCGGGTCCGATAATCATGAGACCATGCCTTATGAATCAGCTCGGATTTCCGTTGGTTTGGTTATGGAAATCCGCGTAACGTCGGCGGAATGCACCGTGAGCTCGCAGCGGCGTGATCGACGTCGCCCTGACTCCTGCCGGGCTGCGGCCGGCGCGTCTGGTGGTGGTGATCGATGTCCTGAGAGCGACGTCCACGATTGCCCAGGCGCTGGCCGCGGGCTACGCGAAGGTGCTGTGCACCGACAGCGTCGAGCGCGCAGCGCTGATGCGCGCTCCGGGCCGCGTGCTCGCCGGCGAGCGCCGGTGCGTCGCGCCAGCCGGGTTTGACCAGGGGAACTCTCCGCTGGACGCGATGCGCTGTGACGGCCGCGAGCTGATCCTGGCCACGACCAACGGCACTCCGACCATCGTGGCGGCGACCCGCGGCGGCTCCCGGGTGCTGCTGGCGTGCCTGCTCAATCTCGACGCGGTGCGTCGGGCCCTTGTAGACGCCGCAGGCCTCAGCGGGTTTGATCTGCAGATCGTCTGTTCGGGAACCGGCGGGGCCCCCGCGCTCGAGGACACTTACCTCGCGGGCCTCCTCTGCGCCGCCCTCCCGGGACCGCGGACCGACGCGGCGCTGATCGTGGAGGCCGTCTCATGCAGGTACCCGACCCCATCTGACGCGCTGGCGGCAAGTGCTCAGGCCGCTGTATTGAGAGCCGCCGGCCTGGCCGAGGACATCTCGCATTGCGCGCTCGAGTCCAAGCTCGAGGTGGTGCCACGCGTTCTGGAAGCGACCGGAGGGATCGCGGCGATCGGCGCGGCGCCACGGCGGACTCCCGTTCAGGCTTCGGTCCGCGACCGCGCGGCGTTGTGAGCGAACGCCATGAACGTCTCGACCGGGGCTCTCACCGGTCCCACTGCCGCGCGTAGCACAAACCACGATCTCCTCGCGGGCCCGTCTTTGAGCCTGATCTCTGCGAGCCATCCGGAGGCGAGCTCGGCTTCGACGGCGGCTCGCGAGAGCAGCGATACACCAAGGCCGGCGCGCGCCGCCTGCTTGATCGCGCCATTTGAGCCAAGCGTGAGGGTCGCTGGGTCCAGCCCGCGCTCCTCCAGAAACTGCTCATTGAGGGTACGCGTCCCCGATCCCGGCTCGCGCAGCAGCCAGCGCCGGCCGGCCAGCTCGGCGGCGGCGACCCCCGTGTGACCGCTGGCCGGATCGTCGAGCGCGGTAATGCACACGATCTCGTTCTCGGTCAGGCGCTCCGCGATCAGCCGATCGTCGGCTGGAGGCTTGCCTGAGATGGCGACGTCGACGGAGTGGTTGAGGACGCGCTCGAGCACCTCGTGGCGGTTGCCGACCTCGAGCGTCAGCTCGATCTCCGGATTCCGGTCGGCGAACCGGCGCATCAGCGGGGGCACGAACGACTCGGCCGCGGTGGTCACGGCGATGATCTGGAGCTCGCGGCCCACGACTTCGGCCGCCTCCTGAGCGGCTCGTCGGCCCTGATCGAGCAGCCCGATCACATCCGCCGCGTACGGCGCGAACGCTCTGCCGCAAGCCGTGAGGCGGACCCCGCGACCGGAACGTTCGAACAACTCGCAGCCGAGCTCACGCGCCAGTGCGCCGAGCGCCGAGGAAACTGAGGGCTGCGTGACCACGAGCTCATCCGCGGCAGCCGTCACCGATCCCCCGCGCACGACGGCGAGCAACGTCCTCAGCTGGGTAACAGTTATAGACGTCAACCTACTCTTACAGGATTTGACATTGATTTCTACTAACCGAAGCTCAGTCGGCCCAGCCGGGCCGGACCAGCCCGGTCTCGTAGGCGGCGACGACCAGCTGGGCGCGGTCGCGCGCGCCGAGCTTGATCATCGCCCGGCTGACGTGCGTCTTGGCGGTGGCGGGGCTGACCACGAGCTCGGCGGCGATCTCGTCGTTCGACAGGCCGGCCGCGGCCAGCGCCATCACCTCGCGCTCTCGGTCTGTGAGCTCGTCGAGCTGGATGTACTTGGGCGGCGGCTTGGCGCGGTTGGCGAACTCCTTGATCAGCCGGCGGGTCACTCCTGGCGACAGCAGCGCATCGCCGCCGGCCACCACGCGCACCGCCTCGATCAGGTCGCTGGGCTTGGTGTCCTTGACCAGGAAGCCTGATGCGCCGCAGCGGATCGCCTCGAATACATACTCGTCGAGCTCGAACGTGGTCAGGATCACGATCCGCACGCCTTCGAGACCGCGTTCGGCAGCGATGTCCTGGGTCGCCTCGAGCCCGTCGCGCCCCGGCATCCGGATGTCCATCAGGACCACGTCGGGCCTCAGCCGGGACGCCAGCTCGACCGCCTGATCGCCGTCGGCTCCCTCCGCCACCACCTCGATGTCGTCCTGGGCGTCGAGCAGGGCGCGAAAGCCGGCCCGCACCAGCGCCTGATCGTCGACCAGCAAGACCGAGATCATCGGCTTGGCTCGTCCACCGACGCGATCGGCAGACGCGCCAGGACCCGGAAGCCACCCCCGGCCCGCGGGCCGGCAACCAGGTCGCCACCGAGCGCGGTCGCCCGCTCCCGCATCCCGACGATCCCGCTGCCGCCGCTCGCCTGCGCGTCTGCGTCGGCAGCGACGCCGCGTCCCTCGTCGTCGATCTGGACGAGGAGGTCTCGGGGCCCGTATCGCAATCGCACGGTGGCGGCGCGGGCGGTCGAGTGACGGGCGACGTTGGTCAGCGACTCCTGGATGATCCGGAAGGCCGCCAGCTCCACGCTGGTGGGGAGCGTCCGGCGCTTTCCTTCCGGGATGAAATCGACCTGAACCCCGGCTGCGGCCGAGCGAGCCAGCAGGTCGTCGAGCCGGGCCAGGCCGGCGGTGGGTGCCCTCGGCGCCTGCTCGTCGACGCGGCGCAGCACTCCGAGCACCGAGCGCATCTCTCGCAGGGCCTCGGCGCTGGCCTCGTTGATGACCGTCAGCGCGCTCCGAGCCTGCTGGGGCTGCTCGTCGAGCAGATGCAGGGCAACGCCCGACTGCACGTTGATCAGCGAGATGTTGTGGGCGAGCACGTCGTGCAGCTCGCGGGCGATCCGCAGCCGCTCCTCTTCGGCACGGCGCAGCCCCTCCTGTCGTCGTCGCTGCGCCACCGCGGCGGCTCGTTCACGGCGGCCGCGAATCGTCTCCGATCCCGCCAGCAGGGCCAGCAGCCAGGCCGCCAGAGACAGCGCGGCGGCCAGGCTCGGCGCATGGCCAGTGCCGAACAGGACCGGAAGCCACAGCGACAGGGCCCAGCCGGCGGCGATCGCCAGCCATGCCAGCAGACGGTAGCCGGCGATCACCACGGTGGCGAAGGCGATGATCAGAGACAAGTAGATGGGGCCGGCCGGATAGCCGATCACCGAGTAGGCGCCGGTGGCGGCGAACACCACCGCCAGGACGGCCACCGGATAGCGACGGCGGAAGGGCAGCGCCAGCGGCCCTGCCAACAGCAGTACCACCGCCCCGGCGCCCAGGTGCCGGGCCGGATGACAGGTTCCCCACCAGCAGCCGCCGTGGGTGTGCGCGCCGCGATGGGCGATCACTGTGGTGCCGACGATCTGGACCACGGCCACGGCGGCCGCGACCACGACGTCGACCTGGCGGACGGCGGGCAGCGACCAGGGTCGCCGCCGAGCTGTCAGTGGCTGCGTGGTCACACCAGGACGATAACCCGCGCTTCGGAGTCGGTCGTCGGCCCAGCGGCGCAGTCAGAACTACGCCGAGCGGAGTAGGCACGCCGGGCTTCGGCCGGCTCTGGGCGCAGCCAAGGAGCCGCCCCTGGGCCGACGACACGCCGGCGCGTTACCGCCACGATGCTGGACACCGCCGTCGGCGGCGCAACGGGGCGGCAAACGACCTCGGGAGAACAGATGATGGAAAGGACACCGAAGCGATGACCGAACACCATTCATTCAGGACCGAAGGCATCGACGACGATCGCATCCGCGCCGGTGACCGCGACCGCGAACGAGCCGCCGAGATCCTCCGCCATCATCACGGCGAGGGCCGCATCGATACCGACGAGCTCCAAGAGCGAATCGACCGCTGCCTGCAGGCCAAGACGATCGGCGAGCTCGATCGGCTGCTGGCCGACCTGCCGGGTCAGGGGAGGGCGCGGCCCCGATCGTCGTGGTCGGCTTCGCCGTGGCGCTGGCCGCTGGTCGCGTCGATCCCGGCCTTGATCGTGCTGGCGGCGATCTCGTCCGGACACGGTCACCGCCATCCGTTCTGGCTGCTGATACCGGTGGTGTTCCTGATCACCCGCCTGCTCATCGCCCGGCGCGGCCGATGGCCGGTGTTCGGAGGTCACGACCGCGAGGATCGGAGGCTCTAGCCCCGCGCGGAAGCGAGGGACGGACCAGAACCAGCCCTTGGCCCACGGCCATCAGCGCACGCCCGGACCCGCTAACCCGGTGGCTGAGCCAGGCCGTTCCGGTAGGCGTAGTTGATCGCCTGCGCGCGGTCGCGAATCCCCGCCTTGGCAAACAGGTGATTGATGTGCGACTTGATCGTCGTCGGACTGACCACCAGCCGTTGGGCGATCTCGGCGTTGGTCAGGCCCGCCGCGATCAGCATCAGGACCTCCGCCTCGCGGGGGGTCAGCCCATCCGGCAGCTCCGGATCGGACGCGCCAACCCGCGCGTCCCCCTGCACTTCGCCGGCGCGCTGATCGGCCAGCGCGGCGACGACGTGGTGCTGGACGGCGGGATCGAGCGCCGCGTCACCGCCGGCCACCGAGACGATCGCGGCGCGAATGTCCTGGCCGCTGGCGTCCTTGGTCAGGTAGCCGCGGGCCCCGGCGCGCAGCGCGCCGAGCACGCTCTCGTCGTCGGCGTAGGTGGTCAGCGCGATCACCCGCACGTCCGGGTGGCGGTCGCGCAGGCGGCGCGTCGCCTCGATCCCGTCCACGCGCGGCATCCGCAGGTCCATCAGCACGACGTCGGGTTCATGGCTGTCGACTAGCGCGATCGCCTCCTCGCCGCTCGATGCGGTGCCCACCAGCTCGATTCCTCCGAGCAGCCCCAGCAACGTGGCGAGGCTCTCGCGCACCAGCCGCTGGTCGTCGGCGAGCAGCACCCGGACCGGCCGAGGAGGATCGGCCGCGGGGCCGCCGGGCGGTGCGTCGCCGAGGCTCACGCGGGCAGTCGCAGCTCGACGCGGAAGCCGTCGCTGGTCGGCTCGGCCAGGAGCTCGCCACCGAGCAGCTCCGCGCGCTCACGCATACCGGTCAGGCCGTAGCCGTTGCCGCCCAGGCCGAGCCCGACCGGCGGCGGGACGCTGTCGGGCGCGTGGTCTTCGACGACCAGCACGGTGCTCTGGGAGCCGTACTCGAGCTGTACCCGCACCCGCTCGGCGGCGGCGTGACGGCGTACGTTGGTGAGCGCCTCCTGGGCGGTCCGGTAGAGGGCGAGCCGCTCGTCGGGCGCCAGTTCCCGTGGATCGCCTCGAATCTCCACCGACACCGGCAGTCCGCTCTGCTCGCCGAACGCCTCGGCCAGGGCTCCGAGGCGCTCGGGACCGGGCAGCTCGTCGCCGCGAGCGGCGCCGATCGCTCGGCGGGCCTCCTCGAGGCCGCCCGCCGCGAGGTGGTGCGCCTGATCGAGACCGCGCGTCACCTCGTCATCGACGCCACGCTCGCGGGCCAGCAGCCGGGTGCTCTCGAGCTGCAGCGCGAGCGCTGACAGCGAGTGGGCCAGCACGTCATGCATCTCCCTGGCCACCCGGCCGCGCTCGGCGGCGGCGGCGGCTCGTGCCTCGGCGGCCTGCGAGGCCAGCAGCTCGGCGTGTCGCTCGCGGGCGTCGCGCATCAGCCGCATGACGAGAAACCAGGGCACGGCGCCGAGCACCACGGAGATCGCGCCCCCGCCGCGCCCGGCCAGCGCCGAGACGCCGACCAGCACCGCCAGTGAGACGCCGAGCGCGATCAGGCCGGTCCGCCGCTCGAGCCGGATTGCGGCCACCACCCCGATGAAGTACGCGCCGGCCTGCCAGATCCCGTTGGGTTGAACGACGGCCAGGACCGCCGAGGAAACCGTCACCACCGCCAGCAGGGCGAGCCGTCGCGACTCGCCCAGCTCGGCACGCGGCTGTGTGGCGAGCGCGGCGGCGACGAAGGCGATGGTCGCCACCAGGACAACGAGGCCCCGGCCGTGCAATCCCGGGTGGGGCTTGGTGGTGCCGCTCGAGATCAGGAACACCACCAGATAGGCGAGGCCCAGGCCGCGCAGGAAGATCGCCTCGCTGGGTGCCCGTCCGTCATTTGAGACGAACCGGTTAGCCGTGGTGAACCAGCTGGTCAGCGAGCGGGCCATGACCAAAAGATAGGCCGCTCGGCGCCGAGTTTCATCGGCCGGGGGGTGGAGTGCCGGCGCCCCGTTCTCCTGCCCCGGGTGGAGGGCGAAGTTC
Organism: Solirubrobacteraceae bacterium; assembly: GCA_036502145.1. Classification (GTDB taxonomy): domain Bacteria; phylum Actinomycetota; class Thermoleophilia; order Solirubrobacterales; family Solirubrobacteraceae; genus Palsa-465. Next base: position 20,721 of record DASXZB010000012.1, read on the forward strand.
GGCCCAGGCGCCGATGACGTAGGCGCCGTGCGCGCCTAACTTGACGGCATGCTCACGAACTCAATCGACACCGCCCTGGCCCCGCTACCCGCCGCCACCGAGTCCCCGCCACCGGGAACGGCCGTCATCGCCGTCCGCGATCTGCGCAAGAGCTATGGCCACCGAACCGCCGTCCGCGGGATCGATCTCACGGTCGCCCGCGGTGAGATCTTCGCCTTCCTCGGTCCCAACGGAGCGGGCAAGACGACCACGGTGGAGATCCTCGAGGGCTTTCGCGAGGCCAGCAGCGGGACTGTCTCGGTGCTCGGCGCTGACCCGGCCCACGCGCCTTCGAGCTGGCGCGAGCGGATCGGGATCGTGCTCCAGGAGTCCCAGCCAGAGCCGGGGCTCACCGTCGGCGAGTGCCTGGCTCTGTACGCCGGCTACTACCGGGCTCCGCGGCCCCTGGACGAGACCCTGGCCCTGGTCGGCCTCGCCGAGCAGGCCGACCAGCGGGCCGCCGCGCTCTCCGGCGGGCAGCGCCGCCGTCTCGACGTAGCGCTGGCGCTGATCGGAGACCCGGAGCTGATATTCCTCGACGAGCCGACGACCGGCTTTGACCCCTCGGCTCGTCGGGCGGCCTGGGAGGTCATCGCGGGGCTGCGTGCGCTCGGCAAGACGGTCTTCCTGACCACTCATTACATGGAGGAGGCCGAGCGGCTGGCCGACCGGATCGCGATCATCGCCGCCGGGCGGATCGTCGCCCAGGGCTCGCCGAAGACGCTCGGCGACCGTCACCTGTCGCAGGCACGGATCACGTTCGCGCTGCCGAGCCCGAGCGGCATCGGCGATCTCCCGGGGCCCCTCCGTGAGCGGGCGCGGCCGCAGGGGGGCGGCCGGGTGCTGCTGCCGAGCGCGGGGGTCGCCTCCGATCTGCACCAGTTGTCGGGATGGGCGCTTGCCCACGACCTCGAACTCGACGACCTCGAGGTCACCCGGCCCACTCTGGAAGACGTGTACCTCGATCTCACTGCCAACCACGACTAGCTGGGAGACCCAGATGATCCTGATCATCGTGAAACTGTTCCGGGCCTGGCGCAGCCGGCAGGTCACCAAGCCGGTGACGGAGCCTGTGATGGTCGCCGCCGGCCGGCAGGTCACCAAGCCGGGGACGGAGCCAGTGATGGTCGCCGCCAACCGGTTGGCGGCGTCGCGCGGGCCGGCGGCGCTGCTCATCCACCAAACCGGCTATGACCTGCGCGCGAGCTTCCGCAACCCCCGCGCGCGGTTCTTCACCTTCTTCTTCCCGGTCCTGCTGCTGTTGATCTTCGCCAGCGTGTTCGGCCACGGAACGACTGTCGTCGACGGCGTCACGGTCAAGCTCTCGAGGTTCTACGTGCCGGGCATCCTGGCGATGTCGATCATCACCGCCGCCTATGGCGGCCTGGTCGTGTCCGTGGCGACCGCCCGGGAGACCGGCGTCCTCAAACGCCGGCGGGCGACTCCGGCCCCGGCGGCGGTCCTGGTGTGCGGCCAGGCGCTGTCGACGCTGGTGATCACCGTGATCATGGCCACGATCCTGCTGGTGATCGCCAGGTTCGGCTATCACGTCGGCATCGCTGCCGGCGGACTGGGCGCGATCGCGATCACGGTCCTGGTGGGGACCCTCGCCTTCGCCTGCCTCGGCTATGCGGTGGCGGGCATGATCGGGTCAGTCGACGCCGCCCAGCCGATCGTGCAGGCGACGACGATGCCGCTGTACTTCATCTCCGGGGTCTGGATCCCGACCCAGCACCTGGGGAGCACGCTTCGCTCGCTGGCGGCGGTGTTCCCGGTGCAGCATCTGGCCGCGGCGCTGCACCTGGCGTCGGTCCGCGGCTCGTTCACGAGCGCCCTGTCGCCCCAGGACCTGGCCGTGCTCGCGGTCTGGGCGATCGGCGCGCTCGGGGTGGCGGCGTGGCGATTCAGCTGGCTGCCGAGTACGGCCGCGGCGTGATTGCTGCCGCGCCGGCAAACCGCGCTTCGGCCCGGGCGGGGGCGGACGAAACCCGACACGTCCCAACGCCCTCGGCGAGCCGTGTCGGCTTCCGCTCACCCCCCGTGCGGCGAAGCGCCCAGACCCCGAGAATCTCTCGGTCGGGCGCTGAGGTCCACGTTCCCGCCCGGTCCCGTCGACCTTGACCGCGCCCGCCGCCGCGACTACAGAAGTAAATCAATTGAAATAGTTTGACAACAAGAAACTGGTGAACTACCTTGGACCGCATGCCCCGGATCATCGTGCAGACCGTCAGCTCAGAAGGCGAGCCGCGTCGCTGGACCCTCGCCGAGCGAATCGTGTCCGCCAATTCCGACAGCGAGTACTACATGGCGCAGCTGATCGATCGGCTGGCCTGGGCGACCGCCGACGCCGAGGCCCTCGAGTCGCAGGCCGCCGAGGCAGTCGAGTCGCAGGCCGCCGAGGCCCTCGAGGCACAGGCCGACCACACGGCCGCGCTGGCGATCGGTGAGCGGCGGACCCCGAGCCGCCCCCGCGAGCGCGGCGACCGGCCGCAGGCCCAGGCCAGACGTACCCGGACCGCCTGAGGCGCGGGGACCCGGCTAATGCCGGGCCGCCCACCGGGCCATGCCGAGAAACAGGTCCGGCGGCGGTGGGCTGGGCCGGCCGGGCTCCAGCTCGCGGTAGGCGGTCTCGACGTTGACCACGATCCGCTCCGGATCGCCCCAGTCCCGGAAGTCGCTGATGTCGATGTCGTCGGCGGCCTCGGCGGCGCTCATCCCCTGCGCGTGGCGCGCGCGGGCCTGGTCGCGGATGTAGTTGAGATAGCGCTTGGTGTCGGCGAGGCCATCGGTCCCGCGCAGCGGGCCGTGCCCCGGTACCAGCGTGCGCGGGTGCAGCGACTCGATCTGCTCACAGGCATCGAGCCAGTTCTGGATCGGACCCTGCCAGACGATCGGGGTGCCGTTGGAGAACAGGATGTCGCCGGTGAACACCGTCTCGGCATCGGGCACGACAAGGATCGCATCGCCGGCGGTGTGCGCGGGACCGACCTCGATGATCGCCACCTCGCGGTCGCCGACCTTGACGTCGAGCCGCCCCGCGAAGGTGTCGGTGGGCAGGCGCAGCTCGGTGCCGGCGAAGTCAAAGCGGCCGAAGGTGCGCGCCCAGTAGGAGCGCCACTCCGCGGAGTCGTCGATGTGCTCCAAAAGCGTGAGCACCTGCGGCGTGACCACGCGCAGCTCGTCATCGGCGGCCTTGGTCGCGTATACCGGGATCCGGTCCGGCAGCGATGCGTTGCCGAAGCAGTGATCGCCGTTGCCGTGGGTGTTGGCCGCTGACTCGATCGGCCGCTCGGACGTGATCGGGGCCAGCTCGGCGAGCATCCGCTCGGCGCAGCGTCGATCGAATGTGGTGTCGATCAGCATCGAGGTGCCCGGCGCGGTCACCAGCCCGGCATTGCTGAAGCCCCAACCGCCGTCGCCCTGGATGTATGCGAACAGCCCGTCGCCGAGCTCGTGAAGGGTGGTCTCGAAGCTCACCTGATGGCGAATCCTACGAGTCGCCGTCTAGCCGTGGAGACGGACGTGAGGCAAGTTAGTTCCGCACAGCAGAACCCAGATGACACACGTCTTGGCGGGCGATGGAGGGTCCTCCTAAGTCGAGCCGGCCGCCGGCCGAACCCGGCCGGCTCTTCAGCCGCTGGTCGCGTCCAGCAGCTGCAGCAGGTCGTGCGCGGCGAGCTCGATCGCCTTGTGGCGCCACTCGCTGGCTCGGTACACGCAGGCGATCAGCCCCATGCGGTGAACGCGCCGGAAGTCGCCGCAGACGAATGCGTATCTGGCCTTGGTGTGGTCGCGGGCGCCCTCGGTGAGGCCGAGGTGCCATTCGGCGTACTCATCCCAGCTGTGGGATTTCAGGTACGCGGCCTGGGCCCCCGCGTTGGGCTGCACGTTGCCCCAGTCGCTGCGCAGCACGTATTGCCGCGCACGGATCCGCTGCTCGGCCCGCGCCACGGCACGGTCGTTGACCACGTAGGAGGCCATCGCGCCCAGCCCGGGCGGTCTACTGCTGGTAGCGCTCGACGACGTCGGCGCTGCGAGCGGCGGCGCTGTCGGGATCGCCGCCCTCCTCCCGCAACGCCCGGCGCTGGCGAAGCAGGTCCCAGCACTGGTCGAGGGAGACCTTGAGCGACTCGAGTCGCTGGCGATCGTCTTCGCCGGCGGTCCCCGACGACTCGCGGCTCCAGAGCGCGTGCTCCTCGGCGACCAGCTGCTCGATCCGGTTGTGAATCTGGTTGTCATCCATGGCCGACACGCTACTCCACGGCGGATCGCGGTCAGGGATCGCGCCCAGCGATCGCGATCACGGCGGATCGAGCAGCCTGAAGCTCTGGTGGTCCAGGCGCACGGTGTCGTGGATCGCGACCAGCACCATCAACACGCCGCCGCAGCTGCGACAGCGACCCACCGCCCCCGGCGCCCGCGTGTAGACCACCAGCTCGGCGATCAGCATCGTGGCGCCGCAGTGCGCACAGGTGCCCGCGGTCATCGTCATGTCGGTTCCGAAGACCTCGTGAAGGTCTCCGGCGATTGCGTTTCCGTCGAGTGCTTGCACGATCGCCGCTCCTGGTCAGGTGCCGGTGGGTCCGAAGCGCTCGGTCTTGACCCGGCCGGGCGGGTGGCCGATCTGGACCAGGGTGTTGGCGGTCGCCTCCACCAGGCCGCTGGGCCCGCAGACATAGACCAGCGGCTGCTGGTCCGGCGGCCAGGCGATCTCCTCGAGCAGCCGGCGATCGATCCGCCCGCGGTGTCCCTGCCAGTCCTGGGGCCAGTCGCGCGTCAGCGTGAAGCTGATGTCGACTCCGTCGTCGGTGCCCAGGCGGGTCAGCTCCGCGTGGTAGATCACCTCGTCGAGCGAGCGAGAGGAATACAGCAGGCGCACCGGGACGGTCCCATCGGTGGCCGCCCGGTGGCGCAGGATCGCGCGCAACGGGACGATCCCCGAGCCCCCGGCGATCAGCAGCAGCGGGCCCCCGAGGCTCTGCTCCCAGACGAAGTAGCCGCCGATCGGACCGCGCAGCTCCAGCTCGTCGCCGGCGCGCAGCTCGCCGGCCAGGTACGGCGACACTTCGCCATCGTCGAGCTCCTCGACGGTCAGCACCAGGTAGCCGTCCTCGGGAGCCGAGGCGATCGAGTAGCTTCGCTGGGCCTGATATCCGTCCTCGGCAGTGAGTCGGACGTCGACGTGCTGACCGGCGCGGTGGCCTGGCCAGCCGGGAAGCTCTAGCACGATCGACTTGGTGCGCTGGGTCTCGTCGATCACCTCGACGACCGAGCCCTGGAGCCACTTCAGTCGCCCTGGTAGCGCTGCTCGAGCCATGGATCTCCGTGGTTGTGGTAACCGTAGTTCTCCCAGAATCCCGGCTCGTCGTCGGGCGTGAGCGTGAGCCCTCGTACCCACTTGGCGCTCTTCCAGAAGTACAGGTGCGGGACCAGCAGGCGGGCCGGTCCGCCGTGCTCGGGCTCGAGCGGCTCGCCACCGTACTGGTAGGCCACCCACGCCTTGCCGTCGGTGACGTCCTCGAGCGCCAGGTTCGTGGTGTAGCCCCCGTCGCACCACGCGGTCAGGTACTCGGCCTCCGTGTTCACCTGCTCGAGCAGGGTGTCAACTGACACTCCCTTCCAGCTGGTGTCGAGCTTTGACCATTTGGTGACGCAGTGAATGTCGGTGGTGATCGTCTCCGACGGCAGCGAGCTAAACTCCTCCCAGGGCCAGGACACCGGCTCCTGCACCTCCCCCTGGATCGTGAAGCTCCACTCGTCAAGCGGGGTGTGCGGCGTGGGGCCCGCCGACAGCACTGGGAAATCTTTTGTCAAGTACTGCCCCGGCGGGATCCGGGAGGGATCGGCGACCGGCCGCCGGCGCCCCAGAAAGCCGCGAGAGATCGGTGACATCACTCGGCGTCCGGGGAGGAGAGGCGGCGGACGAACTGCATTGCGGTGTCGGCCAGCCCGGCTTGGGCCGGAGTGATCTGCGTTGTGGCGGTGGCGGCGGTGCTCACTTTGTCCTCCTGGTGGTCTCGCGCCGGGCCCGGCGCTCTCCTCCCCTTAAGCCTACGTCCAGGCGCCAACCCGCTCCGAGCGGCGATCGACCGTCATCCGGAGCAACGCGGTCGCCGTCTGACCCTGGCGGCGCACCTTCACCGTGGCCGTAAGCTGGGCGTTGGACAGGCCGCCATCTCAGACGAGGAGCGCGATGAGGCTCGAGGCGCTGCACCACATAACGATGATCACCGCCGATGCCCGGCAGAACGCCGACTACTACGCCGACGTGCTCGGGCTGCGGCTGGTGAAGAAGACCGTCAACTTCGACCAGCCTGACGCCTACCACCTGTACTTCGCCGACGAGCAGGGCACTCCCGGCTCGATCCTCACCTGGTTCGAGTTTCCCGGCGCGGCGAAGGGTCGAGCCGGCGCCGGAATGATCCATCTGATCCAGCTCGGGGTGGGCTCCGCGGACTCGCTTGACTTCTGGGCCCAGCGGTTGCGCTCGCGCGGGTACGAAAGCGGCAGCGACGGCCCCTCGCTGCGGTTTGAGGACTACGACGGGCTGGCGTTCGAGCTGGTGGTCGACGACGGCGACAACCCGCCACTGCGAGCCGCGCACCCCGAGATCCCGGCCGAGCATGCGATCACCGGGGTCCAGGGTGCGCGGGCCTACGCCCCGGCGAGCGCCGTGGCGCAGCCGCACGAGCTTCTGACCCAGACGCTCGGCTTCAGCCACCAGGGCGGCGGCGAGTACCGGCTCGACGGCGAGCGTCGCCACGTGCACTGGGCCTACGACCCGGCGCCGGACGCGTCCGGGATCCAGGGCGCCGGGACCGTCCACCACATCGCTTGGGCGTGCCCCGACGCCGACCAGGTGGATTGGCAGCGCCGCCTGCGCCAGGCCGGCCGGCACGTCACCGAGGTGCTCGATCGCGACTACTTCACCTCGATCTACTTCCGCGAGCCGCGCGGTGTGCTGTTCGAGATCGCAACCCTGTCGCCCGGGTTCGCTGTCGACGAGGATCCCGAGCACCTCGGGGAGCAGCTTCGCCTGCCGCGCCAGCACGAGCACCTGCGCCCGCAGCTGGAGAAGCTGCTGGCCCCGGTCGAGAATCCCCGTGTGACTCGCCGGCAGTCCGTCGGCACATGAGCGAGCTCGCCTATCGCGAGCGGCCGGCGGTCGCGGAGCCCGACGGCCTGCTCGTCCTGCACCACGGACGAGGGGCCGACGAGCACGATCTGCTGGGTCTCGCCGATGTCCTGGATCCGCAGCGACGGCTGCACGTGGTCTCCCCGCGGGCGCCGTTGACGGTCCCGGGCTGGCCCGGGCACCACTGGTACTGGGTGCCGCGGGTCGGCTACCCGGACCCGGACACGTTCCATGCCGCCTTCGACAAGCTCGCCGGGTTGCACGACGAGCTCTGGGAGCGGACCGGGATCGGGCCAGCACAGACCGTCCTCGGCGGCTTCTCCATGGGATCGGTGATGAGCTACGGGCTCGGCCTGGCCGCCAAGCGCCCGGCGCCCGCCGGGATCCTGGCCTTCTCCGGCTTCATCCCCACGGTCGGTGGATGGGAGCCCTCGCTCGCGGACCGCGCCGGCCTGCGCGTGTTCATCGCCCATGGCCGCCAGGACCCGGTCATGGACGTCGAGTTCGCCCGCCGAGCCCGGGACCTGCTGGGCCGGGCCGGACTGCCGCTTGACTACCACGAGTCAGACGTCGGGCACCAGATCGATCCGCGCCATCTCGAGGCCGCGGCGAGCTGGCTCACCGCAACGGTGGCGCCCGATCAACCGGCCGTGCGCTGATCGAAGGAGGAGACGATGTTCGACCTGCCGCCACTCGCGCTCGAAGACTGGGAGCCGACCAAGGAAACGTTGCATCTGTGGACCCAGATCGTCGGCAAGGTGCGGATGGCCAGCACTCCTCCCCGCAACCACTGGTGGCACGTCCCCTTGTATCTCGACGTGCGCGGGTTGACGACGCGGCGGATGCGCGCCGCCGACGGGGCCACGTTCCAGATCAGCTTCGACTTTCTCGATCACCGGCTGGTGATCGCCACCGCCGACGGCGAGACCGCGGGATTCGAGCTGCACGACGGGCTGTCGGTGGCCGACTTCGACGGGCGGCTGCACCTGGGGCTGTCCGAGCTCGGAATCGACGTGGCGATCCGCGAGAACCCGTTCGGGGTTCCGATGACCACTTCGTTCCCCGAGGATCACGAGCACGCCTCCTACGACGCCGCTGCCGTGCGGCGGTACTGGCGGATCCTCGACTGGACCGACTCCGTGTTGGAGCGGTTTGCCGGCTGGTACTGCGGCAAGACGAGCCCGGTCCACCTGTTCTGGCACTCGTTCGATCTCGCTCTGACCCGCTTCGGCGGCAAGCGAGCGCCCGCCATGCCCGGGGCCGACGTGGTCACCCAGGAGGCCTATTCGCACGAGGTGGTCTCGTTCGGCCTGTGGGCCGGTGACGCGAACACCCGCGAGCCGACGTACTACTCCTACACGGCCCCCGAGCCCCCCGGGCTGCGCGAGCGCCAACTCCAGCCTGAGGCGGCGCACTGGGGCCGGCAGGGCGAGGGATCGCTGGCGCTGCTGCCCTACGAGGCGGTGCGCTCAGCGCCGGAGCCCGAGCAGGCCCTGCTCGCGTTCCTGCAGAGCGCGTATGACGCGGGGGCGGGTGCGGCGGGCTGGGACACGGCAGCCCTGGCGTCCTCCTGGTGCCCTCCGGATCTCGATCGGCGCGCCGGCGAGGGATCGGACTCGGCGCACAGCGGCTCCCGCAGCGGCGCGGCCTAGATTTCGACGCCGCGGTCGGCCAGCCAGTCGCGGACCACGGCAGGCGGGTCGCCCTCCCACTCCGCTCGGGCCGCCAGCCGGATCAGCTCGGCCGGCGGGCGGTTCACCTCGTCGCGCCGGTAACTGAGATATGTGGTGATGGCACCGGCCATCGACAGCGACCCGTTGGCTACGGCCGGATCGAGGTCGGCGAGCACGGTGCCCACGCGCGCCTCGACATCGTCGAGCGCCCGCACCGGCTCGTCGTCATCCTCGAAGGCCAGCTCGAAGTCGCCCACCGTGGCGTCGTTGTCGTCGGGGTCCACGACCTCGGCGGCTCGTTTGACGAGCTCGTAGAGGGAGACGGGTCTGGGCTCGGTCGGCATGGCACGAATATCGCAGCTTCACTCGGTTTCGGTCGTTCCCGTGGCTGTCAGGAGTTCGCGGTTCGGTTTTCGCGGCGGTCGCTCAGGGGTCACCGGCGAGCATGATCAGGCTTCGAACGGGACCCTCGCGCGCAGCTCCTCGAGCCAGGCCGCCGCCTGACTGTCGCTGGGCGCGCGCCAGTCCGAGCGCGGCGACAGCGATCCGCCGGAGCCCACCTTGGGCGCGTTGGGGAGCGCCGAGCGCTTGAACTGGCTGGTCGCAAAGAACCGCTGCAGGAACACCTCGAGCCAGTGCCGGATGTCGGCCAGCGAGTACTCGTGGCGCCGTTGATCGGGAATCAGGTCGGGCCAGTCACCGCGGTCGCGCTTAGACCAGGCATGCTCGGCCAGGAACGCCACCTTGCTGGGGCGGTAGCCGAAGCGCAGGATGTAGTAAAGGAAGAAGTCCTGCAGCTCGTAGGGGCCGACGATGCTCTCGGAATCCTGCTCGGGGCCGTCCCCGGCGGCGTCGCTGGCCGGGATCAGCTCAGGCGAGATCACCGTCTCCAGCACCGAGCCCAGGGCTTCGCTGGTCTCGGCGCTGAACTGGTCGGTATCGATCGCCCAGCGCACCAGGAAGCGGATCAGGGTCTTGGGCACCGAGGCGTTGACGTTGTAGTGCGACATCTGATCGCCCACGCCGTAGGTGGACCAGCCGAGCGCCAGCTCGCTGAGGTCCCCGGTGCCGAGGACCAGGCCGCGGTGGTAGTTGGCCAGCCGGAACAGATGCGACGTGCGCTCGCCCGCTTGCACGTTCTCGTAGGTGACGTCGTACTGCGGCTCGCCGTCGGCCGCCGGGTGCTCGAGATCTCGCAGCATCTGGTTCGCCGACGGGCGGATGTCCATCTCGCTGGCGCTCACCCCCAGAGCCTCCATCAGCGCGTGGGCGTTGCGGAGCGTCAGGGCGCTGGTGGCAAAGCCCGGGAGCGTGTAGCCGAGCACGTTGGAGCGCGGGAGCCCCAGGCGATCCACCGCCCGCGCGGCCACGATCAGCGCGTGCGTGCTGTCCAGGCCCCCGGAGACTCCGATCACGATCTTCTCGATCCCGGTCGCGACCAGCCGCGTCTGCAGTCCCCGAACCTGGATGTTGTAGACCTCTTCGCACCGTTCGTTGCGGCTCACGGGGTTGGCCGGCACGTAGGGGAAGCGCTCGATCCGCCGCTTCAGCTCGATCGCCCGATCGGGGATGCCGAGCTCGAACTCCAACCGTCGCATGCGCGCCAGCCGGCGGCGATGGTCGTGGATCGAGTCCCCGTAGCTGCTGGTGCTCATGCGGTCAGAAAGGATCCGGTCGAGGTCGATGTCGGCGACGATCAGCTGCTCGGAGTCGGCGAACCGCTCGCCCTCGACCACGAGCTGGCCGTTCTCGCAGATCAGCGCCTGGCCGTCCCAGGCGACATCGGTGGTCGATTCGCCCAGCCCGGCCGCGGTGTAGACACAGCCGGCGATCATCTTGGCGGAGTGCGACTCGCACAGCGTCCGGCGGTACTCGGACTTGCCGATCGTGATGTTGCTGGCCGACAGGTTGGCGAGCACCGTGGCCCCGGCCAGCGCTCCGTAGGTGCTGGGCGGAATCGGCGCCCACAGGTCCTCGCAGATCTCCACGTACAGCATGAAGGCCGGTAGGTCGCGGCAGGCGAATAGAAGGTCGGCGCCAAACGGAACCGCCTCACCGAGGAGCGGCAGCTCGTCGCCGATCAGATCGCGAGCGGCGCGGAACTGACGCTTTTCGTAGTACTCGCGGTACTCGGGCAAAAAGCTCTTGGGCACCGCGCCGAGGATCCGTCCCCGGTGCACCACGACCGCGGCGTTGAACAGCCCGCCCTCGGCTTGGACCGGCAAGCCGACCACGATCACCGGCCTCAGCTCCTCACTGGCGCGCACGATCCGTTGCAGCGCCGTCGTCGCGGCGTCGAGCAGCGCGCCCTGATGGAACAGGTCCTCGCTGGAGTAGGCGGCCAGCCCGAGCTCGGGAAAGATCACCAGCGCCGCGTCGTCGGCGTCGGCGCGGGCAGCGAGCTCCAGGGTGCGTCCGGCGTTGAACTCGGGATTGCCGACCCGCACGTGCGGGACCGCCGCCGCCACGCGCACGAAGTTGTGGCTGTAGGGAGAGCGAAAGGGGCCGCTGTGGTCGTCACTCATGGCTGCAGTATCGCCCGCTGGGCTCGGCGGCCGCACTCACGCAGGTGGGCTCTCAGAACCGCAGCAGCGCTGCGATTCCCCGTCCGCGGCGCAGCTCGCCCGGAGTCTCGTCGAACACGAGGATCTCGGCGTCCTGCAACAGCGCCGCCTCCACGGCGGCCTCCCGCAGGTCGTCCACCGGCTCCAGCTCGGTCCCATCCAGGGGGCAGTTTCCGTCGTGCGCGGCCGTCAGCAGGCCGTCGCTGCGACAGCGCCCGCCCTGGGCTTGAAAATCTCGGCTCAGCAACAGCGTCTCGACCCGGCGCTCGGTCAGCGCTTCCAGGGTCGCCTCGACGCCGGTCGCCGCCGCGCCCTGGGTCGCCAGTCGCGTCGACAGCTCCTCGAGCGCCCGGTGCTCGGTGGCCGAGAGCTCCTGCTCCACCAACGGCTCGGCAGCGCTGCGGACGTCGGTCTCGCTGGCCGAGTTGACGTCGAGGTCGACGCGCGAGCTCGAAAGCGTCGGTCGCAGATCGTTGTGCAGCAGCTCAGCAAACCGCTCGACCGCGTCTGGGGGGCCGCCGATGAGCAGGTGCTGGAAGGGACGGCGCTGCCAGTGGCGGTAGAGCTCCTGGGCGACGTCGCGCAGGTGGGCGTCGGCCTCGTTGTCGTAGGAGCGCTCGTGGTTGTGGTGCTCGCCTGCAAGCTTGCCGCCGATGTCCCGATGCTCGCGAACGCCCGCCTCGCCGCCGTCGAAGATCCGCCCGGCGTGGCGGCTGACCAGCGCCACGCACCACCCCCCCTCACCGAGACCGACCGCCAGCGGCTCCACGTAGGGAGTCCGGGCGATCACCACCCGAGGCGTCAGCGGGTGAGGCAGGCGCACCGTCTCGAACAGATCATCCTGGCCCGAGCAGAAGACGGCCAGCGCTCGCGCTCCGGACACCGGCAGGTCATCGGATTGAAGGTAGGCGTCGAGCCGCTCCACGTCGGCGGTCAAGGTCACCCGGTCCTGGTGGCCCCACGAGCGATCGCTGCGGCTGATCCGCGCGGCCTCGTCGATCAGCGAGCGGGCCTGGGTGGCGCGGGCCGGCGCGGTGGCGAACTCCTCCGGGTCGAGATCGAAGTGGACGCTGACCACCGGGTGCTCGCCGGTCCGCTCCAGCAGCCGGCGGGCTTGGCGCGCGGTCTCCTTCATCGGTCTTCGGCGCCCTGCCCGGCTCCCCGGCTGCCCGACGCCCGGTCCAGGTCGTCGTCGTCGGTCTCGGTCCGGTACGGGTCGGAGTCCGCGGTCGGGTCGGGCGTCCGCACCGGGTTGTTGAGGGCGTGGTGGGGATCGTCGGCCCGAGGCTCTTCATCGGGCACGTCGGCCTCCGACAGCGGCTCAGAGGTGGACTTCGGCTCGAGCGGCCGGTCGGCCGCCTCGGCCGGGTCGGCCGCGCGCTCGTAATGGCGCTCGTGTTCGTGTCTGGGTCCGGTGCGGGGATCCTCGGCCATTGGCACTCCCTTCTAGCGGGCTTCCCCTCCACGTTACCCAAGGGCGCGCGGTGACCGTCGTCCCCAGCGATGGTGGCCGAGAAACCGGCCATATATTCCGATTAAACGGCCACCTTCCGGGCGGTCGCCGATGTCCTGCGCGTCGCCAAAGCGTCCCGGGCTGCACGAGGTGGAGGCGATGGGAGATGATCCGATCGTGCTGGCGCTTGCCCACCCTGAGCCGGACGTCGATCCCGGCGCCGACGGCGGCGAGCGGTGACCGGCGGGGCCCCGCGGCGCGCGTCGCTGTTCATCACCTGCTTCAACGACACGATGTTTCCGCAGACCGGGCAGGCGGTGGTCAGGCTGCTGGAGCGGCTCGGGGTCGAGGTCGACTTCCCGCTCGAGCAGACGTGCTGCGGGCAGATGCACTTCAACACCGGCTATGCCGACGAGACGGTGGCGCTGGTGCACCGCTTCGTGCGCGCGTTCGCCGACAGCGAAGTGGTGGTCTCGCCGTCGGCCTCGTGCGTGGGGATGGTCCGCGACTACTACCCCCGCGTAGCCGAGGTGTCCGGCGACCCGGGTCTGGCCAGAGAGGTGGAGACGATCAGACCGCGGGTGCTGGAGCTGACCGAGCTGCTGATCGACCGGCTGGGGAGCGATGACGTCGGGGCGTTCTTTCCCCACCGCGTCACCTACCACCCGACCTGCCATTCGCTGCGGATGCTGCACGTCGGCGACCGGCCGCTGCGGCTGCTGCGGGCGGTCAGGGGGCTCGAGCTCGTCGAGCTCCCGGAAGCGACGCAGTGCTGCGGCTTCGGCGGGACCTTCGCGGTCAAGAACGCCGACACTTCGATCGCGATGCTGAGCGACAAGATCCGCACGATCCTCGACACCGGCGCCGAGGTCTGCGCCAGCGCCGACAACTCGTGCCTGATGCACATCGGTGGCGCCCTGTCGCGCCAGCGTGCCGGGGTGCGCACCATGCACATCGCCGAGATCCTGGCCCAGACCGAGGGGTCACCGTGACCGACGCGGCGCGCCACCCTACGTTTCCGCAGGCCGCCCGCGCCGCGCTGGCCGACACCCAGCTGCGCCACAACCTCGGTCACGCCACCCACACGATCCGCGCCAAGCGTGCCGAGGTGGTCGCCGAGGTCCCGGACTGGGAGCAGCTGCGCGAGGCCGGCCGGGCGCTCAAGGAGCGGGTCCTGCGACACATCGACGACTACCTGCTCGAGCTCGAGGGCGCGGTCCAGGCGGCGGGCGGCGTGGTCCACTGGGCGCGCGACGCGCGGGAGTGCAATCAGATCGTCGGCGACATCGTCGCCGCGCACGGTGCAAACGAGGTAGTCAAGTCAAAGTCGCTGACCACCGAGGAGACCAAGCTCAACGAGGCGCTCGACCGGCGCGGCATCCGGGCCTGGGAGACCGATCTGGCCCAGCTGATCATCCAGCTCGGCGACGACACGCCGTCCCACATCCTGGTGCCAGCGATCCACAAGAACCGAGCGCAGATCCGGGAGCTGTTTTTGAGCAAGCTCGACGACGTCCCCAGCGACCTCTCCGACGACCCGCACGAGCTGGCCGAAATCGCGCGCCGCCACCTACGCAAGCTGTTTTTGAACACGCCGGTGGGGATCAGCGGCGTCAACTTCGCGATCGCCGAGACCGGCACGGTGTCCGTCGTGGAGTCGGAGGGCAACGGGCGCATGTGCACCACCCTGCCCGAGGTGCTGATCAGCGTGATGGGGATCGAGAAGATCGTCCCCACCTGGCAGGATCTCGAGGTCTACATGCAGCTGTTGCCGCGCTCGTCCACCGCCGAGCGGATGAACCCCTACAGCTCGCTGTGGACGGGAGTCACCGAAGGCGACGGGCCGCGGGAGTTTCACCTCGTGCTGATCGACAACGGCCGCACCGACGTGCTGGCCGACGAGATCGGGCGCCAGGCCCTGAACTGCATCCGCTGCTCCGCCTGCCTGAACGTGTGCCCGGTGTACGAGCGGACCGGGGGTCACGCCTACGGCTCCACCTACCCCGGGCCGATCGGCGCCATCTTGACGCCGCTGCTCAGCGGGCTCGAGGAGGCCGGGTCGCTGCCCTACGCCTCGAGCCTGTGCGGCGCCTGTTACGAGGTCTGCCCGGTCAAGATCAACATCCCCCAGGTGCTGGTGCACCTCCGCCACAAGGAGGTGAAGCACTCGACCGCCGCCGGCGGGTTGCGCGGCCGGCTGGCGGGCGAGCACTTGGCGATGCGGGCGATGGCCCGGGTGTTCGCGGACCGGCGCCTATATGAAGCCGCGCAGCGGTCCGGCCGGCTGGCCCAGTGGCCGCTGGTGCGCGGCGGCAAGATCGAGCGGCTGCCGGGACCGCTTTCGGGCTGGTCGTCGATGCGTGACCTTCCCCCCCTGCCGCGCCAGAGCTTCAGAGATTGGTGGCGTCAGCGCACGTGAGCGCCGCCCGTGAGGAGATCCTGGCCCGGATCCGTTCGGCGTTGCAGGACGTGCCCGCCGGGGAGCGCGCCGGCGACGTGACGGTGGCGCGGGAGTACCGCACGTCGGACGATCGCGGCGCCGACGAGCTGGTGGAGCTGCTGTGCGAGCGGTTGATCGACTACCACGCGCAGGTACGCCAGGTGGCGGCCGGCGAGGTGGGCCGCGCGGTCGCCGAGGCCTGTCGCGAGCTGGGACTGGCGCGGGTGGTGGTGCCGCCGGAGCTGGCGGCAGATTGGCGACCGGGCGCGGGCGAAGGACCGGAGGTTGTGGAGGACCGCGGCCTTTCGGCGGCCGAGCTGGACGCAATCGACGGCGCCGTCACCGGCTGTGCGGCCGCGATCGCCGAGACCGGCACGCTGGTGCTGGACGGGCAGGGGCCGTCCGGTCGGCGAGCGATCACCTTGGTGCCCGACCACCACATCTGCGTGGTCAGCGAAGACCAGGTGCTCGGGCTGGTCCCCGAGGCGATCGCCGGTACCGCTTCCTCGGTGCGCGAGCGCGGCCTGCCGGTCACGCTGATCTCGGGCCCATCGGCGAGCTCGGACATCGAGCTCGAGCGCCTGGAGGGAGTCCACGGGCCCCGCCACCTGCTGGTGCTGATCGCGCGGTAGCGGTCCCCGCGGCGACTCCCGGCGCGGGTGGTCGTTACGCCGGGGCGCTGGTCAGATAGGTGGCGCTCATGTCCTCGTCGCCGTGCTCCTCGACGCCCTGCCAGAGTCGCTCGCGGACGGTCCGGACGAGCGGCAGGTCGAGGTGGCGGCGCTCAGCTGACTCCTGCACCAGGGCGGCGTCGTTGGCCGCCAGCGACAGCCGGAACGACGGGTCGAAGTCGCGGTTCATGATCGACTTGCCCTTCATCCTCAGGTAGGGCAGATCGAGCGGTCCACCCTCGATGGCGTCCAGTACCAGCTGCGGATCGAGCCCCATCCCCTCGGCCAGGGCCAGCGTCTCCGCGCCGCCCTCGACCACGGCCAGGATCCAGCTGTTGGTCGCCAGCTTCAGGCGCGTCCCGGCGCCGGTCTCGCCGACCCACATGGTCCGCTGCCCGACGGCGTCGAACACCGGCTGGACCCGGTCGCGCACCGGCTCGGGACCGGAGGCCAGGATCACCAGCTTGCCCTGCTCGGCCGGGGCCTTGGTCCCGAGCACCGGGGCGTCGATGAACTCCAGGTCGTGCTCGCGGGCCAACTCGATGCAGCGTTCGGTCCCCGCCTCACCGACCGTGCTCATCTGCAGCCAGATCGGCTCCTCGGCCAGCTCCGCCGACAGTGTCCCGGCCTCGCCCGCCATCGACTCGATCACCGCGTCGGTGTCGGAGAGCATCGTCAGCACGACCGCGGCGCCTTGCGCCGCCTCGGCCGGGGTGTCGGCGACGGTGGCGCCATCCTCGCGCAGCGGTTCGGCCTTGTCCCGCGAGCGGTTCCAGGCCCTGATCTCGATCCCGGCCCGGGCCAGGTTGCGGGCCATCGCGAAGCCCATCGTTCCGCCGGCGCCGAGAACGGCAACTGTCTCCTTGGTGGCCATGAGAAGTCCCTTCGTCGCTTTTTTCGGTCTCTGCGCCCGCGCTCTGACTACCCGCCGCTCAGACCCGTACGCCGCCGTCACTAAGCTCCGGACCATGACGACGATCACAACCAGAGCCGAAGTGGCCACTGAGAAGCCGGTGCCGTACATGCGCCAGCTCTGCAAGCACTTTGGACACAAGAACGAGGCATCGTTCGACGATCACAACGGCTACATCCAGTTCGACTTCGGCCGCTGCGAGCTGCAGGCGCGCGGGAGCCGGCTGGAGCTGGTGGTCAGCGCCGCCGATCAGGAGGCGCAGGAGCGCATGGAGCGGGTGATCGGCTCGCACCTGGAGCGCTTCGGCAAGCGCGACGAGCTCCAGGTCGACTGGCAGCGCTGAGCGCCCTGTAACGCGGCGGCGCCGGCAGCGGCGGCCGCGCTACGGTGGGCCGATGGCCGAGGAGACCCGTCCCGCACTGCTGGTCTCAGACGCCGAGCGCGAGCGCGCAGTCACGCTGTTGCGCGACGCCGTGGTCGAGGGCCGGCTGACGCTGGAGGAGTTCGCCGACCGGGTGGGCCGAGCCCAGGTGGCCCGCACCGAGCCCGACCTGAACCCGCTGGTGGCCGACCTTCCCTCGGAGTCGCGCCCGGTGGCGCTGACGGCGACGGGGATGAGCCAACGCGCAGTCTGCTCGCGCCTGGTGCGACGCGGTGCCTGGGAGCTCGCGGCGCGGTCGTCGTTCAGGTCGTACTTCGGCACGATCGTTCTCGATCTCCGCCAGGCCACGCTGCACGGCGATGTGGTCGACCTCGAGATCTTCAATCTGTTCGGCACGGCCACGCTGATCGTCCCCGAGGGAATCCAGGTCACCGTGGAGGGCGGCGGCATGTTCGCCAGTCAGGTGATCGAGCCACCGGCCACGCCGCCGGTCGCCGGCTCTCCCCGCCTGCGGATCCGGCTCTCGGGACCTGGCGGAACGCTGTACGTCCACAGCCGCGACTGACGTTTCGTCTCTCGACGAAGTGTTCGGTTACTAGGTTGAAGCTATGCCTACGCCAGCGGTAGACACCGCGGCGCCGGCGGGGAACGGGTCGGCCGGGTCGACCGCCACGCTTGCGCGCCGCATGACGCTGATCGCGACCAGCCTCGGCTTTGCCGTGGTGCAGCTCGACGTGAGCGTCGTCAACGTGGCCGTCAAGTCGATCGGCTCGGCCCTCGGGGGCGGCGTCAGTTCCCTGCAATGGGTGGTGAGCGCCTACACGGTGGCGTTTGCCGCGTTCATCCTCACCGCGGGCGCGCTGGGTGACCGGATCGGCGCCCGGCGAGTGTTCGTCGGCGGCTTTGCGCTGTTCACGGTCGCCTCGGTGGTGTGTGGGCTGGCGCCGAGCCTCGGCGTGCTCGTGGGCGCGCGTGCCGTCCAGGGCGTCGGCGCGGCGATCCTGGTCCCGGGGTCGCTCAGCCTGCTGAACCACACCTACCCCGAGCCGGCCGCTCGCGCCCACGCGGTGGGGTTGTATCTGGCGGGGGCCAGCCTGTCGCTGTCCGGCGGGCCGTTGGTCGGCGGCGTGCTGATCGCATCGCTCGGCTGGCGCGCGATCTTCTTCATCAACGTCCCGGTGGCGGCGGTGGGCGTGTATCTGACGCTGCGCTTCGCCAGCGAGACGACTCGCACGACGGGCCGCGGGATCGACCTGCCGGGCCAGCTCGCCGCGGTGATCACGCTGGTGGCGTTGGTGGCGGCGACGATCGAGGGCGGGCGCAGCGGCTTTGGGGATTCGCTGGTGCTGGCCGGGTTCGCGGTGGCGGCGCTGGCCGGTGCGGCGTTCGTGGCGATCGAGGCCAGGTCGGCGAGTCCGATGCTCCCCCTGGGGCTGTTTCGCTCGCGAACGTTCAGCGGCTCGACCGTGATCGGGCTGCTGATCAACATCTGCTTCTACGGACTGATCTTCGTCTTCAGCCTGCTGTTTCAGCGCGAGCAGCACCTGTCCCCGCTGCAGACCGGATTGGCGCTGGCGCCGATCATGGTTGCGATCACCGGCGCCAACCTGGTCGCCGGGCGGGTGCTGGGGTGGCTCGGGCCCCGGAGGACGATCGCCATCGGCGCGGTGCTGGTGGCCTGTGGCTGTGCCGGGCTGCTCGGTGTCGGCGCCTCGACCGCCTACCTGGCGGTGATCGTCCAGATCTCCCTGCTGGGGTTCGGCGCCGGGCTGATCGTCCCGGTGATCACCTCGGAGATGCTGGGCAGCGTCGATCCCTCGCGGTCCGGAGTGGCTTCGGGAACGCTGAACACGATGCGGCAGGCCGGCAGTGCGATCGGGGTCGCGCTGTTCGGCTCGTTGATTGCGACGTCGTTGGTGTCCGGCCTGCACGCCGCCCTGGCGATCTCGGTCGGACTGGTGGTCGCGATCGCCGCCCTCACCCGGGTGCTGGACCGCCAGGTCCCAGAGCCGCAGTAGCCCCGCGCACTCCCGGAAGCGTTCGCTCAGCGAGCCAGGACGACGAGCAGCAGCCCGGCGCCGATCGGGACCAGCGAGGACTCCAGCCGCCGGTCGGCGGCGATCAGGGCCTGCACCGCGGCGAGCTCCGGTGCATGGGAGATGGCGTTGTCGATCGCCACCAGCCCACCGGGTGCGATGACCTCGACCAGTCGCGACCAGAAGGCGGCGTACTGGGGACGCTCGGCGTCCAGGAACACGAACTCCCAAGCGTCGGCGGGCTGTTCGGCGAGCGCCTGAGCGGCGCCCTGGGTCCGGCACTCCACGAGCTCGGCGAGGCCGGCGCGCTCCAGATTCTCCCGCGCCTGGGCGGTGCGGGCCGGATCGATCTCGAGCGTGAGCAGGTGGCCGGCGGTGACCTCCACGGCGTCGGCGAGCCACAGGGTGGAGTAGCCGTTGGAGGTCCCGACCTCGAGCACCCGACGTGCTCGGGTGGCGCGGATCAGCAGCGCCAGCAGCGACGCCGTCTCGGGTTCGAGGTTGCGGTAGCGGGCCAGCCGGTCGGTCTGACGCGCGTCATGGGCGCGGCTGGCGGTGAGGATCTCGGCGGCGAGCGCGCTACGAGCCCGGTCCACCGCGTCACTTCGCCCCGACGGTGATCGTGAGCTCCTGGGCCTCGGCGGCATGGAACGCCGCCGCCGCTTCCTCGGCCGAGTCGTACTGGCGATCGTCGAGCTCCCGAGCCTCGATGCGCAGCTCGAACGTGGCGTTTGAGAACGGGTAGGGGTCGACTCGCAGTCGCCACGGCGCGGTGACTGACAGCATCAGGTCAACCCGCTGGCCGCCCAGGGCGACGGGCACCGCGGGAACGATCCGGGCGCCGGGTGGCTGATCGACCCGAGCCAGCGTCGCGGTCACGATGACCGGTTGCCCGTCGCCCGACGGTCGCTCCAGGTCGGCCAGTCCCAGGCCAAGCGACATCACATCGAGGGCCTGCATCAACTCGTAGGCGTGCCAGGTGCGGGCGTCGAACTCGCTGCGGGGTCCTCGGTAACCCCAGGCCTCGCGGAGCGCGGGCATCCAGCGCGCCTCCTGGGTGGCGACCACCTCGGCGGCCAGCGGGTTGTCGCTGGGAGAGCCGCCCTGGATCCCCCAGCGGGCCGTGTAGAAGCCGCTGAAGTGCATCGACACCAGCGCTCCGGCGTGGGGATCGCGCCGGTACACCGACTCGACGCCGCGGGAGTAGGGACCGACGGTCCGCTCCAGCGGCAGCTCCACGAAATGGGCGGGCCGGCGAGCTCGCTCGTTGTAGACCGGCAGCCCGTCGAGCTCGAGCCACCCATCGTCGTGGTGGGTGGCCGCGATCAGCAGCGCTTCCCGCGCCGCCGGCACCGCGAACCGCTCGTTGCCCCACGCCGCCGCCAGCTGACCGGCCAGCCTGGCGTGCTCGGGCTGGGTGATCAGCGTCAGATTGGCACCGCGGCGGGTAACCAGCATGAGTCTCCTTGGCCTCTGTGGACTGGGATCGCGCCGCTCCGGCGGCTCCGCACCGCGGGGCGCCACCCCGGCGGCTCCGGACCGCGGGGGCGCCACCCACCCACTACCGTCTCCGAAGAACCGACTCTAGAGCCCATCCCCTGAAGGAGCTTTGACCAGTGGCTGAGCGCCCAACCATCTCCCAAGGCCGTCGTGAGCGCTGACTCCAAGCACCGAGTGGTCGTGATCGGCGGCGGCTTTGGCGGCTTGGAGACGGTCAAGCCCCTGCGCGGAGCGCCGGGAATCTCGGTGACCCTGGTGGACTGGCGCAACTTCCACCTGTTCCAGCCGCTGACCTACCAGGTGGCCACCGGCTCGCTGTCGCCCAGCGACGTGACCTACCCGCTGCGCGCGGTGTTCGGCTCGGCGCCCAACGTCAACGTCCTGCTGGCCGCGGTGTCGGGGTTCGACCTCGACGCCCGCAAGGTGCTGCTGGTCGCCGACGAGCCGACCCACCCTCCTGCGTCGCTGGAGTACGACACGTTGGTGGTCGCCGCCGGCTCGAGCTACTCCTACTTCGGCCACGAGGAGTGGCGCGAGGTGGCCGGGGAGGTGAAGTCGCTGGAGAGCGCGATCTCGGTGCGCTCGCGGTTGCTGACCGCGCTGGAGCGAGCGGAGATCGCCACCGATGGGGGTGACCGCGCCGCCGCGGCGACAGTGGTGGTCGTCGGCGGGGGACCGACCGGAGTGGAGATCGCCGGCCAGATCGGCGAGCTGGCCCGCGACACGCTGCACCGGGACTTCAAGAACGTCCACTCTGGAGATGTCCGGATCCTGCTGGTGGAGATGGCCGATCGCCTGCTGACCGCGTTTCCAGAGTCGCTATCGGCCAAGGCCTCGCGTTTTCTGCGAGCGGTGGGCGTCACGCCGCGGCTCAACAGCACGGTGGTCGACGTCGACTCCGACGGAGTCACCCTGAAGGCACCCGACGGCTCCACGGAGCGGATCCGCGCCTGCACCGTGATCTGGGCCGCCGGGGTGCGCGCGTCAGACCTGGCATCAAAGCTCGGCGAGCAGGCCGGCACCGACATCGACAGGGCCGGCCGGGTAGCGGTCGGTCCCGACCTCACGCTGGCCGGCCATCCCGAGGTGCTGGTGCTCGGCGACATGGCCAGCGTCCGCGACCGGCACGGGGATCCGCTGAATCTTCCCGGCCTGGCGCCGGTGGCGATCCAGCAGGGCCACTTCGCGGCGAGGCTGATCCAGCACCGGCTGAGCGGTCGACCGACCCGCGCCTTTCACTACATCAACAAGGGCAACCTGGCCACGATCGGGCGCGGCCGAGCGGTCGCCGACCTCGGTGTGATCAGGCTCAGCGGCCCCCCGGCCTGGCTGATCTGGTTGGGGGTGCACATCTGGTATCTGATCGGCTACCAGAACCGGCTGGTGGTGATGCTGCGCTGGTCGATCAGCTTCCTCTCTCACGGACGGGCCCAGGGCTCACGCATCATCGGTGAGGTGTCGCCCTCCGAGGCGCCCAGCCGCGCCGGGCCGGGCTCCGCCTGAGCGGTGCACCCAGCGCTGCGAGGCGGCAGTGGGGCTGCATCGGTTTTGTGAGGTACTGTTCGCATGCCGAACGACGATCGAAGCGGTTCGGCACCGAGCATGAGCGCCGACCGTCCGAGGAACGCCGACTTCGTCCAATCGCTGGAGCGCGGGCTGATGGTGGTGCGCGCGTTCGACGCCGAGCACCGCGAGCTCGGGCTGAGCGAGGTGGCCCGGGCCACCGGCCTCACCCGCGCCGCGGCCCGGCGGTTCTTGCTGACGCTGGTGCGGCTCGGCTATATGAACGTCTCAGACGGGCGCTTCTCGCTTAGCCCGCGCGTCCTGGAGCTGGGCTACGCCTACCTGTCGAGCCTCACGCTGCCGCAGGTGGCGCAACCGCATATGGAGACGCTGGTGACGATCGTCAACGAGTCGTCGTCGATCTCGGTGCTCGACGACCTCGAGATCGTCTACGTGGCCCGGGTGCCGACGCGGCGGATCATGAGCATCACGCTGTCGGTCGGCACGCGGCTGCCGGCCTACCCCACCTCGATGGGGCGGGTGCTGCTGGCGGCGCTGGACGACGACGAGCTCGAGTCTCGTCTGGCGCGCATCGAGACCGAGCCGCTGTCGGCGCGGACGGTCACCGACAAGGCGACCTTGCGTGAGCTGCTGGAGCGGGTCCGCAGGCAGGGCTACGCCGCCACCGATCAGGAGCTCGAGGAGGGGCTGCGTTCGCTGGCGGTGCCGATCCACGATGCCTCCGGGGCGGTGGTCGCCGCCCTGAACGTGTCCGTGCACGCCAGCCGGGCGTCGATGGCCACGCTGCGGCGCGAGTTCCTGCCCGCAGCGCAGGAGGCGGCGGCGGCGATCGAGAGCGATCTCGGCGGGTCGACCCACATCGGGGTCCGCACGCCGCGCGGGCGCCAGAGCAGCAACTCTGCCTAGGCGGGGGCGCCGACTTCGCGGGCGGGCTCGCGGACCAGCTCGCGCGCCAGCCCGGTCAGCAGCTCGGTCAGCTCGGCGTTGTCGTCGGGCGACCAGCCCTCGCACAGCCGCGCCAGGCTGGCCCGCCGCTCCTCGATCAGCCGCCGTACGATCTCCTCGCCCTCCGGCGTGGGCGTTCGCACCGGAGCCCCGCCGTCGCCCTCGGTGATCAGCTGGAGGTCGCGCAATTCCCGGAGCGCTCGCTCGCCGACCGCCTCTGGGATCGCGAAGTCGCGGCACAGCGAAGGTATGTCGGCCGCCGGATTCTCGTGCAGCCGGACGATCAGCCAGCTGGCGGCGGCCGAGAGATCGACACCGGCGCGCTGGGCCAACTGCTCGATGAGCTGGCGGCGCCGATCGCGCCCGATCACCGTGGCCAGCGCGCGCGAGGCCTCGGCGAGCGAGCCGGTCGGTCGCGGCACCGCGAAGCTCTCGGTGATCCCGCTCCCAGAGGCGGTGACGCTGTCGCGCAACCGGCGCTGTGGCAGCACCCAGCTGAGCAGGAACGCGAACGCGGCGATCGCCGCGGCGACGGTGAACACGGTGCTCAGCGCGTTGGTGAACGCGTTGATGTAGATGTGATGGACGGTTGGCGGCAGCCGGTCAAGCGCCGCCGGGTTGGCGTGGGTCAAGCCCCCGCCAACAGACCGGGCGGCGCTGGTCGGCAGCGCCGCGGCCAGCTGGGAGCTCAGCCGGTTGGAGAAGATCGAGCCCAGGATCGCGGTCCCGACCGAGCCGCCGATGGAGCGAAACAGGGTTGCGCCGGAGGTGGCGACACCAAGGTCCTTGTACTCCACGGCATTCTGCACCGCCAGCACCAGCACCTGCATGACCAGTCCCAGTCCCAGTCCGAGGACGAACATGAACGCCGATGCCTCCAATTGTCCCGTGCCGGCGTCCATCGTCGACAGCAGCACCAGCCCCACGACCATCAGGGCCGTTCCAGCGATCGGGAACGGCTTGTAGGTGCCGGTGCGGCTGATCAGCTGTCCCGACAGGATCGAGGTGATCAGCAGCCCGGCCATCAGGGGCAGGATCTGCAGGCCCGATCCGGTGGGAGTGGCGCCGTTTACGACCTGCAGGAACAGCGGCAGGTAGGTAACCGACCCGAACAGGGCAAAGCCCACCACCAGGCCCATCGCGCTGGTGACCGAGAACACCCGGTTGCGAAACAGCCGGATCGGCAGCACCGGCTCGGCGGCGCGCTGCTCGACGGCCACGAAGGCGACGATCAGGACGATCGTGGCCACGCCCAGTCCGATGATCGTCGCCGAGCCCCAGGCGTAGGACGTTCCGCCCAGGGTGCACAGCAGCACCAGCGCACTTAGCGCGGCGGCCAGCAGCGCCGCACCGACGTAGTCGATCTGATGGTGGACCTCGTCGCTGCGTGAGGGCAGCGTCACCGCCAGCACGCCAAAGGCCAATACGCCGATCGGCAGGTTGACGTAGAAGATCCACCGCCAGGAGAGGCTGGTGGTGAAGAACCCGCCGAGCAGCGGGCCGATCACGCTGGCCAGTCCGAACACGGCGCCGAACATCCCCTGGTAGCGGCCCCGCTCGCGGGGCGAGACGACGTCGCCGATCGCGGCCATCGTGCCGACCATCAATCCGCCGCCGCCCAGACCCTGCAGGCCCCGGAAGACGATCAGCTCGGTCAGGCTCTGGGACAAGCCGCACAGCGCCGAGCCGATCAAGAAGATGACCAGCGCGATCTGCAGCATCACCTTGCGGCCGTAGAGGTCTCCGAGCTTGCCGTACACCGGGGTGACCGCGGTCTGGGCCAGCAGGTATGCGGTCACCACCCACGAGATGTGGCTGAGGCCGCCGAGGTCGCCGACGATCGTCGGCAGCGCGGTGGAGACGATCGTCTGATCCAGCGCTGCCATCAGCAGCACCAGCATCAGGCCGATGAACACGACCAGGACGCTTCCTTGCCGCTCCCCGGCCGGGGCGCCGGCCGCGGTCACGTCCACGGAAGCGCCACCGGAGGCCATCAATCGGTTCCGCCCGCGCCCTCGGTCAGCGGCCGCCGGCTCGAGCTGCTCTGCCGGCCCCGGCTGGTCAGCTCGCTCACGGCCCAGAACAGCAGTGCCAGTGCCGCGGTGACCGCGCCCAGGACGCAGACGCCAATCCAGCCGCTGGAGGCGTAGACGCCGGTGCTGATCGCCGACAGCAGCGCGCCGCCGGAGAAGAACGAGACCATGTAGGCGGTGGTGAGGCGGCTGCGGGCCTCTGGGCGCAACGCGTAGATCGCACTCTGGTTGCCGATGTGGACGCTCTGGACGCCGAGATCCAGCACCGCGATGCCGATGATCACTGCCACCAGCGACGTCTTGCCGACGGCCAGCACGGCCCAGCTGGCCAGGACGATGATCAGCGACACCGTGGTGGTCCGGCGGCCATACCCGCGGTCGGACAGCCGTCCCGAGACCGACGCCGCCACGGCTCCAGCTGCGCCGGCCAGCCCGATCAGCCCGATGACCGCGTTGCCGTAGTGGTAGGGAGCTCCTGAGAGCAGGAAGGCGATCGACGTCCACAGGGTGCTGAAGCAGCCGAAGGTGAACGCGCCGATGATCATCCGCCGGCGGAGCACCGGCTCCTCGCGGATCAGCGAGAGCACCGACTCCAGTAGGCCGGTGTATGACATCTCGTCGGTGGGAGGGACCTCGGGGAGAGCGCGGTGGAGGATCGCCGCCAGCGCCACCATGGCCACCGCGCCAACCGCGAACACCGTGCGCCAGCCCAGCGCAGCGGCGACCAGCCCGCTGACGGTCCGGGCCACCAGGATGCCGACCAGCAGGCCGCTCATCACCGTTCCCACTACCTGGCCGCGCTGGTTCTCGCTGGCCAGCGAGGAGCTCATCGGCACGATCACCTGGGCCACCGTGGAGGTGATCCCCACGATCAGGATCGCCGAGGCGAAGACCGTGAAGCCCGGGGCGGCGGCGGCAACCGCCAACGCGGCGGCGCTGAGCAGCAGGGTCACGGCGATCATCCGCCGGCGCTCGAGCAGGTCGCCGAGCGGCACGAGCAGCGCCAGCCCGACCACGTAGCCGACCTGGGTGATCGTGATCAGCAGCCCGGCGGTGCCTTCGGAGACGTCGAACGCGTGGGCCAAGGTGTGCAGCAGCGGCTGCGCGTAGTACAGGTTGGCGACGGCAGCGCCGCACGAGACCGCGAGCAGGAGCACCAGGCCGCGGCTGGCCCCGGAGCTCGACTGAGCGCGCGGTGATTCGGGACTCACCGTTGCCAACATAGCGCCGGGTTGTGGGTCTCCTGGGGTGCGATCGAGGTCCGGGACCGGAGCTCCGCGCCCGGCACTACGGTAGCCTGCCGAGCCGCCCGGCAACGACTGCCGGCAGCTCGGGACGCGTCGCAATCGAGGAGGATGGATGAACACGCTTTGGCTGAGAGGTCTGATCACGGCGGCGCTGGTGGGCGCGCTGGGGGCCGGCGCCGCCGCGGCCTCGGCCAAGCCGGCGGCCGATTGCCAGCCGTTCGCGGGCCAGCCCTGCCTGTTCCCGTTCCCCAGCAACCTGTTCACCCGCCCGGACCGCACCAGCCACACCGGCCTGCGGGTGCGCCTCCCGGCCAACGCGATGCCCCGCAACACCGCGGGCGTCCGGGTGACGGTGGGACCGTACGACCGAAACGACGGCTTCAGCCCCGGAAGCGCGCTGGTGGTGCACATCCCGGGTCTCGACAACCAGCGCGCGATGCGGCGCACCAATCCGGTCGCGCTGACCAACATGGCGAGCACGTTCGCCAAGCGCGCGCCGATCGTGGTGATCGATGCGGCGACCGGCAAGCGGCAGCTGATCTGGGCCGAGCTCGATGCACAGGCCAGGGCCGCCGCCAACACCGACCTGATGATCCACCCCGGCAAGAACTTCACCGAGGGCCACACCTACATCGCCGCGCTGCGTGACCTGCGCAGCGGCTCCGGCCGGCTGATCAAGGCTCCTCGCTGGTTTGCGCTCCTGCGTGCCGGCAGCAAGCTGCCCCGCGCCGAGCGCTCACAGCGCGCGCGGTACGCGCGGATCTTCAAGGCGCTCAAGCGGGCCCGGATCGGCCGCCAGAACATGTACGAGGCGTGGGACTTCACGATCGGCTCCCGTCAGAGCCTGACCTCGCGGATGCTGGCGATCCGCAACAACGCCTTCGCCCAGCTCGGCGACACCAACCTCGGTGACTCCGTCGTGCAGGGCGCCTCGCCTTCGTTCCAGTCCACCGGCGCCAGCATCCTCCCGCCGATGGCCGGGGTGAGCGGACCGGTCCAGAAGGTCACCGGCACCTTCCAGGTCCCGTGCTACCTGCGGGTCTGCGGCGACACCGCCCAGCCCGGCTTTCACTACAGCTCCAACAAGCCCGATGCGGTGCCGACGCAGATCCCCGGCAACGTCGCCACGGCGCAGTTCGAGTGCATCATCCCCAGCTCGGCCAGCCCCACCAACCCGGCCCGGCTCTCGCTCTACGGCCACGGGCTGTTCGGCTCCGCCGCCGAGGTCGAGGCGCCCGGCCCGCAGATGATGGCCACCGAGCACAACATGGTCTTCTGCGCCACCAACTGGTGGGGTTTCGCCGAGGGCGACATCCCCGCCGACGCGGCTGCGCTGCAGAACCTGAACCGGTTCCCGGCCGTGATCGACCGCTTCCAGCAGGGTGTGCTGAACATGCTGTTCCTGGGCCGGCTGATGCGCAACCCGCAGGGCCTGGCGACCAATCCGGCGTTCCAGGTCGCGGGCCGGCCGGAGATCGACACCTCCAACCTGTACTACGACGGCAACAGCGAAGGCGGGATTCTGGGCGGCGTGACCACCGCGGTGGCGCCGGACTTCCGCCACGCGGTGCTCGGCGTGACCGGGATGAACTACGGCGCGATGCTGCTGGAGCGCAGCACGGACTTCGCGCTGTACAAGCCGCTGCTGTTCAAGAGCTATCCGGATCAGTCCGCGCATCCGATGATCCTCGACCTGGCGCTCCAGCTCTGGGATCGCGGCGAGCCCGACGGGTACGCCCAGCAGATGACCTCGCACCCGCTGCCTGACACCCCGTCGCACCAGGTGCTGATGCAGATCGCCTACGGGGACCACCAGGTGACGATGTACGCGGCGGCGGTTCAGGCCCGCACCATCGGCGCCTCGGCATACCAGCCGGCGCTCGATCTGCGCACCAACCGCCGGCGCGACCGCAACCTGTTCTATGGGATCCCGAGGATCCGGAAGTTCCCGTTCAACGGCTCGGCGATCGAGGTCTGGGACAGCGGCCCCGGCCGGGTGAAGCCGCCGCCGCTGGGCAACACGCCGCCGGTGGACAACCCGGTCGACAACATCGACCCGCATTCGAACGTGCGGGTCACTCCGGCGGCGATCACGCAGAAGTCCGACTTCCTGGAGCCCAACGGCCCGGTGGTCGACGTCTGCGGCGGGCAGCCCTGCCGGACGTCGGTCTACAGGCCCTGAATCATTCAGCCGGCCTCGAGCGCCGCGCCGAGCGGCCCCAACCGCTCGATCGACCCCTGTTCCCGGATCCGCTGGGCGACCTCCCGGCGCTGCGCGGCCGACAGCGATGAGACGCGACGTGCCAGCTTGCTCTGCAGCCCCGGGTCGTGCTCGGCGATCACCAGCACCTCGTTCCAGAGGTCGTGTTCGAGCACCGCGGCCACGATCGACTCCTGGGTGGCCGGGTCGAGATCCAGCGCGGCGGTCACGATCGCGCTGCGCCGGCCATCGCTGAGGTGCTCGAGCAGGTCGAGCGCCTCCAGCCACAGCTCGTCGTCGGCGGCGGCGCGCACGATCGAGGCCAGCCGCTGCTCCGGCAAAAGCCCGATCAGCTTCTCGAGCCGCTCCTTCTCCTCGAGGACGAAGGCGACCCGCAGCAGCGCTCGATCGTCGGTCTCGCTCAGGGCGGCGGCGACCGCGTCGTCGGAGAGGTGGCCGACGAACCGCCCCATGGTCACGTATTCCTCGCGCGCGATCAGCTCGCGCGTGACCTCGCCGATCTGGCGCGGCGGCATCTGGGCAATCACCTGGCTGGCCCTCCGGGGGTCGAGCTCGATCGCGACATCGGCGAGAAACGGCGCCGACAGCTTGGCCGCGACGTCGACGGCGCGCGATGGTTCGAGCTTCGCGGCCAGCCGCGCCGACAGCAGCGGTCCGAAGGCTCGTTCGCTGATCGCGGCGCTGACCGCGGTGGGGAGCAGCTTGCTGGCGGCGGCCAGCCGGTTCAGGGCGCTGCCGTCAGAGCTCCACAGCACGTCGGTGACCCGCTCGCGCAGCTCGATCAGGTCGGCCAGGGGCAGCTGCTCGAGATAGGCCAGCCGGTCCGGATCGCGGTCCAGAATGCGGGCCAGCTTGCGGACCTCGGCGCGCGTCTGGGGCGCTCCGGTGGCGCGGCTCACCCGACCACGCGCCCGGGCCGCACACCCGTACCGCCGCTCATCCCACGATCCGCCGGATCGGCCCCCGCAACAGCCGGGGGATCATTCCCAGCGCCCGGTCGCCGGCGGCGGCGAGCTCCGCGCGCTGGCGGTGCCGCGTCTCGGCGACCGCCTGAGCCAGATCGTCGAGCTGCTCGGAGTTCAGCCGTCGCACCCCGTCCGGCAGGTCGTCGCCTAGCTGGGCACGCAGCGATTTGAAGGTGTCGTCCGCCAACCGTCCCTCGGGCCCCGGTCAGCCCCGCTTGGCCCCCACCCTGGCCAGGAACGGGACCAGGTGGGCGAAGAAGACGTTGTTGGGGTACGCCCCGTTGGGGTCGTTGTGCGCGTAGCTGCGGCGGCGGTTGATCAGCGTCAGGTTGCGCAGCGGAATGTGCGACTGGAGGGCGAGCTGCCGGGCCGCGGTGAGGATCACGCGGCCGCCCAGGGCAGCGCCGAAGGCGTAGATGCGCAGGTCGCGCGGGAGTCGGCGGCCCATCGTCGCTTTGAGTCCCAGGACCTTCTGGGCGGCGTTGGCGGTTCCGTTGGCGATCGCCGCGGTGTCATCGGTGAGTCGCCTCGGGAAGTACCACTCGGTTCCGTCGGAGTCCTCGACCCCGGTGCCGGAGAACATCCGGGCGAAGCGGGTGACAGGGGTCAGGGCTCCGCTGCCGTTCCAGCCCCGTGCCGCGCCGGTGGCGGCGATCCCCTTGCCGAGGTGGGCCTGGGCGGCGATCAGCGGCCGGGGCGAGGTGCCCACGTTGAGTGCGTAGCCGTACTGGGCGAGGTTGCTGAGCGGCACCGACGGCGTCAGATGGAACGGGTTGAGCAGCCCGGACTGCTGGCCGATCGAGCGGGCGTTGGGGTCGAGCACCGCTGCGGTCGAGCCGGTGGCGCTGAAGATCCCGGCCAGAGGAGCCGGAATGCCGCCGAAGATGAGCCAGGGAGTCGCCGAGGCAGGTCGCAAGGCGTCCAGGGCAGCTCGGGCGGCGCGCGCGGTCTCGGCGGACCGGAAGCTTCCCCCATCGATGTAGACCAGCCCGCCGAGCTGGCCGGCGCCCGGACGGCCCGCGAAGTTCCAGGTGGCGTAGGCGGTGACGACGCTCCCGCCCAGCGAGTGGCCGCCGAGCACCACCTTGCCGCCGAGCTTGCGCGCCGCGCCGACCACCCGGTGCAGGTCCCCGACCGCGACGCTCATGCCCCAGCGCTTGGCGAACCGGACCTTCGAGTCGGGCACCGCGACGAAGTGGCGGGTGATGGCGGGGTTGGCGATGTAGCCCAGGTAGTAGTCGAACAGCTCGGTCGTGCTGGCCTTGGCGTCCTTGCCGCGCTGAAGCACCGATTGGTCCTCGAGCAGGTTCTCACGCCGCTCCACCGACCACACCTGCCATCCCTTGGCCTTGGCAGTGATCCACTGCGCCAGCGGGACGAAGTAGGCGCCGCCGGCCAGGGTGCCTGGCTCGAGCACCAGCACGTTCTTGGCCTTGGAAGAGCCGACCTTGATCACGCCGACCTTGTCGTACTTGGCCGGCGTTGCAGGCGAGGAGACGCCGCGCATCCAGTCGACCTTCAGGGCGGCGCTGGCGGGGCCGGCGAGGACCAGGCCCAGGGCGACGGCCATCGCCGGGACGGGCCTCAGGTACGTGCGCATTCCCCCTAGTATCGGTGATCGACCGGTATGCACGCGCTTGTCAGCATCCCCGAGCCTCCGTACGCGGAGCTCCGCGAGGTACCCGATCCGGAGCCGCTGGCGCACCAGACGGTGGTCGAGGTCAAGGCGTTCAGTCTCAACCGGGGCGAGTGCAAGCGGCTGCAATCCAAGCCGCCGGGCCAGCTCACCGGCTGGGACCTGGCCGGGGTGGTGGCGGCGCCGGCGCGCGACGGCAGCGGGCCGGCGGCGGGCGCGCGGGTGGTGGGGCTGGTGCCGGCCGGCGCCTGGGCGCACCGCGTCGCGGTTGACACCGAGCTGCTGGCCGAGCTGCCCGAGGCGGTCTCGTTCGAGCAGGCGGCGACGCTCCCGGTGGCCGGGCTGACCGCGCTGCGCTCGCTCGAGGTCGCGGGTTTCGTGCTCGGCAAGGAGCTGCTGGTCACCGGGGCCAGCGGCGGCGTGGGGCGCTTTGCGATTCAGCTGGCGTCGCTGGCCGGGGCCCGGGTCACGGCGATGGCCCGGCGCACGGCCGGGCTGGCCGAGCTGGGCGCCGCCGAGGTGATCTCCGAGCTGGTCCCATCGGAGAGCCCGCAGTTCGAGGTGATCCTCGACGCGGTCGGCGGGCCGGTGCTCGGCGCCGCGCTACAGCGGGTGACCTCCGGGGGGATCGTGATCAACTTCGCCGCGACCGTGCCCGAGCCGGTCAGCTATCCCACCCGCGAGCTGTTCAGCCGCGCCCCGGGAGCACGGTTGTACGGCCTGTACATCTTCTCCGAGCTCCAGCACTCGCGCAGCGGGGCCGCCGACCTTCGTCGTCTGGCCGACCTCGTCGCCGCCGGCCGGCTCGATCCCCAGATCGACACCGTGGCATCGTGGACCGAGGGCCAGAGCGCGATCGAGGCGCTGCTGAACCGGCGCGTAGCGGGCAAGGCGGTCCTGACGGTCGATTGAACGGCCCCTGGGCCGACGGGTGGGCAGCGCTGACCGGCTCTCCACCGTCACATCAGTGCTTGGCCCGGTGCCGCCGCGGCTTGTGGACCCGCCGGTGATGCTCGGGACGCTTGGCGGCGTGGCGGGCGCAGCCGTAGACGCGCTTGACGACCCGCCGTGCCCGTCCGTGGCGCGGGTAGGCGTAGGCGCGAATGGTGTGCCGGGCCGTTCCCGGCAGCCCGGCGATCGTCACCGACCGCAGCGACCTGCCCCGCTTGGCGAGAACCAGCCGACGGTCGACGTAGACCTTGACCCTGGTAAACCGCTTGCCCTTGAGCCTGGGCAGGCGGATCGTGATCGCCTGGCGGCGGGTGCACGGCGTCAGGCGCGAGCCCTTGGAGACCGCCGCACCGGGGCCGCTCACCGCGTCGGGCGTGGTGTCGATCGAGATGTATGAGTAGTTGCCCTTGTAGCCGTCGTCGGAGACCATCCCGGGGCAGCCGTCGCGAAGGTCCTCGCACGCGAACACCGGACCGCCGGCGCGGTGGAAGTCCAGGCGCGAGTAGTAGTAGAACGAGAACGCGTTGCCGTCGTGGTTGGGGTCGACGCCGGCCTCCACCGGATCGCCCTGCCAGCGCTTGGTGAGCAGCATGGCGTCGGCGCCGGGATCGTGCTCGAGGTACTTGTCAAACCAGGCCGTCGCATACCAGTCGGTGATGTCCGGGCCGCGCAGCGACGCGCCGAAGGCCTGGTTGGGGATGAAGCTGAAGTCCAGGTGCGAGCCGCCGCGGATGACGATCTCCCCGGAGTCGTCGCCGGCCTTGCTGTAGGCCAGCGACTCGGCCTCCTTGCTGCGGGGGTCGGGAAGCGAGGCGTTGGGCGTCGGCGGCAGCCCGTAGTCGGCGGAGATGCCGAGCGCGGGCTTGGTGATCGGCACGGTGGCGCGGTCCGCGGGGTCGGCGGGGCAGCCCTGCTCGCCGATCGTCGCCGTACCGCCCGAGCCGGGCACAGCGCCGGCGTTGGGGCCCGGGCCGCCCAGGTTGTCCAGGGCCACCACCGCTTTGACGCGCGGATCCCACTGGGCGATATAGGAGACGCCGGCGGCCCCGTAGGAGTGGCCGACGAGCCCAATTTCATCAGCGTCGAGCAGCTGCCAGAACGGATCGTAGGCGGCGTCGAGCCCGGCCTGGACGCGGCTGTCCTGCTTGGCCGCGTGGCTGGTCGCACTGCTGCAGCTCGGCACCGGCTCGTAGGGGTGCTGAGGCGTCGAGAGCAGAAAGTCGATCGCGTCCTCGGTTCCGTCGTAGAACGGGCGGCCATCCGACTGCGCGGGGACGCCCTCGCTCTGGTCGGGCGACTGGCCGAGTGTGTCGGACTGACCCTGCCCCTGGGGGTCGAAGGTCAGCACCACGTAGCCCTCCTTGGCCAGCGTCTGGGCCGCGTACCAGTACATCTGCTCGTCGGCCTGCACCGAGCCGTTGGTGATCACGATCCCGGGTCGCTTGGCGGGGCCGGCCACCGTCGCCCAGACATGGCCTGAGATCGTTGCTCCGTCGCGTGCCGTGAACAGCACCGGACGCACCAGCCCGTAGCCGTGGGTGGCCCAATCGTTGAGGCGGATGTCGCCGGCGCAGCCGTTGCCGAGGTTCCAGCACAGATCGTCGGTGAACAGGCGCCCCGGATCGGCGGCCTCGGTGGCCAGCGCCTGGGCGGTGCTGGCGGTGCTGTCGGCGGCGAGCTCGGTCTGGTAGGCAGGGGTGTCGTAGATCGCCTGGCGCTGCTGGGTGATCGAGAAGTTCTGGGCCTCGACGACCGGGTTGAAGGCGGCCGGGGGCATCGCCTGGGCGGCGCCGGCCTGGCTCGTCAGCAGGCCCGCGATGACGAGGACCAAGGCCGCGGCGGCGCGGCGGAGCCTGGTCGGCTTTGCGGTGGTCATCAACCCTCTCCCTGATCGGCGCGTATCGAGATTGGTCGGTTCGGGGGGCCCGCATTATCTCAATACACCGAGATCAAGTGCAACTGGTAATGGCGGGCGGGCGGACGGTGCCCGAGCAACGGAGTGGTTCCAGATCGACCCCGCCGGGCGACGGTGCCGGCCGGCGTGGTGCGCGGTTGGGAAATCATTAGGCGGCGATTAGGACGCGGCCGCAAGCGGCCAGGGACTCGCAAATTCGGCCGCGGAGGATTAGATTGTGCGGTCTGGGAACTCGACCTCTGAGGAGGAGGATCTGTGAAGAGAAAGACCAGACCAGCAGCGGCGACGCTGCTGGCGATCACCGCAGCGGTAGCGCTCGCGGCATGTGGCGGTTCATCGAGCTCGTCGTCGTCAGCCGCGAGCTCAGGCAGCGCTAGTGGTAGCTCAGGCGGCAAGGAGGGGGGCACGATCACGATCGCGTCTGGGACCCCACCCCTGTCCGCCGACCAGGGACTCGACTTCACCACTCAGGGCACCGAGCTCTACTCGGTCGTCAACCTGCCGCTGCTGACCTTCGTACGCGGTGTCCAGGGCACGGCCGGCTCGAAGATCGAGCCGGGGCTGGCGAAGGCGATGCCGACCGTCTCCAACGGCGGCAAGACCTACACCTTCCAGCTCCGCCCGGGCCTGCACTATTCCAACGGGATGCCGATCAAGGCCAGCGACGTCACGTACGCGGTCGAGCGCGACATCAAGATCCCGTGGCAGGCGGCTTCGTTCGTCAGCGCGTACATCAAGGGCGGCAGCGACTACGCCAAGGGCAAGTCCAAGACGATCTCCGGGATGGTCACCAACGACGCGACCGGGACGATCAAGATCAATCTGGTCGCTCCGTTTGCGCCGATCGTCGACATCTTCGCGCTCGCGGGGACGGCTCCGGTGCCTTCGAACACGCCGATGAAGAACCTGGCGGCCACCGGCACGATCGGTGACGGGCAGTACAAGTGGGGCCCGATCACCCCGGGCCACACCTACACGCTGGTCAAGAACACCAAGTTCGACGTGCCCGGACTGCCCAAGGGGCACGCCGACAAGATCGTCTACAACGTCAACCCCAACGTCCTGGCCAACGCCGAGCAGGTCCTCAACAACCAGTCTGATGTGTTCGATGCCGGTGACACGCTTCCGTCCTCGATCCTTGAGCAGGTCAAGACGCAGGCCGCCGACCGGTTCCAGGCGATTCCGACCAACTCGAGCTACTACTTCTGGTTCTCGACTCAGAAGAAGCCGTTCAACAACCTCGACGCCCGCCAGGCGGTTCTGGCGGCGCTCGACGACCGCGCGCTGTCTCGCCTGGACAGCGGGTTCATCGCCGAGGACTGCCACCTGATCCCGACCGGGATCATCGGTCACTCCAGCCCGTCGAGCTGCCCGTTCCACGACCCGGCCGGCCCGCCGAACATGACCCTGGCCAAGTCGCTGATGCAGAAGTCGGGCATGACCGGCACGGCCATCACCGTGTACGGCGAGGAGCGCAGTCCCCGCAGGCAGTGGCTGGACTACTTCACCGGAGTGCTGAACCAGCTCGGGTTCAAGGCCACCGAGAAGGTCGTGAACTCCGGCGTGTACTTCACCACGATCGGCGCCCCCAGCCTGAAGCCGACGGTGGGCTGGGGCGACTGGGTGCAGGACTTCCCCAACCCATGGGACTTCATGCAGCTGTTCGCCTCGGACGCGGGCTCGTCGCTGAACTACGGGTACGTGAGCGACCCGCACTACGACCAGACGCTGAACAAGCTCGACCAGCAGCCGCCGGACTCGGTGGCCGGCCAGTGGTCGGCGCTTGACCAGTACGCGGTCAACAAGGCCTACTACGCCGCCTACGGCCACCAGGAGTTCCCGAAGTTCTACTCCAACAAGTTGAACTTCAACTCCGGAGTGCTGTCGGTGGAGTACCAGACCGACCTGACGAGCCTGCAGCTCAAGTAGCAGCGGTGATCCGGGAGGGCGCCTGCCGGCGTCCTCCCGGCCCGCTCGCGGTAA
Organism: Solirubrobacteraceae bacterium; assembly: GCA_036502145.1. Lineage (GTDB taxonomy): Bacteria > Actinomycetota > Thermoleophilia > Solirubrobacterales > Solirubrobacteraceae > Palsa-465. Next base: position 56,947 of record DASXZB010000012.1, read on the forward strand.
GGCGGCGATAAGCTCGTGACCACGCGATGGCATTAGACCCTTCTCTTCGCTCCCGCGGGCGGGACGCTGAGTCGTCGGGAGCCGACGGTGCCGGCGCGGGCGTCGTGCTGGGGGAGCAGGGCGGAGATGCGTGGAGCGAGGGCCGGCACGCCCCGGCCATCGGACCCTGGCAGCTGGCCTTTCGCCGGCTGCGGCGCAACAAGGTGGCGCTGGCCTTCCTGAGTCTGTTCGTGCTGCTGGTCGTGGTCTGCCTCCTGGCGCCGGTGTACTCCAAGCACATCGCTCACATCGGGCCGAACACCAACAACGTCACCGGCACGATCAATCTCAACGGCAAGTCCACGAACGTGGTCTCGACCGATGGCGTGCCGATCGGCCCCACGTTCACCAGCCACTACTTCTTCGGCGCTGATACCAATGGCCGTGATCTGGCCGTGCGGCTCCTGTACGGCGGGCGCACCTCGCTGCTGATCGGTGGTGTCGCGACGATCATCATCATCTTCTTCGGCACCCTGATTGGCCTGTTGTGCGGGTACTTCAGGGGCATCGTGGACGCGCTGCTGAGGCCGCTGATGGAGCTGATCTGGTCGTTCCCCCCGGTGATTTTGGGAGTCGCGGTCGGCACCGCCCTGGCCCTCGGAGGGATCGGTCCGATCAAGGGCAACTCGGTGATGATCCCGGCTCTGATCATCGGGGTGATCTACATCCCGTACCTCGGCAAACCCGTCCGGGGCGAGGTGCTGCGCCTGCGTGAGCAGGACTTCGTCGATGCCGCCCGGCTCCAGGGCCTGGGCCCGTGGCGGATCATGATCTCGGAGATCCTGCCCAACGCTGCCTCGACGATCATCGTGTTCGTGCCGATGATGCTGGCCATCACGATCCTGCTCGAGGCGTACCTGTCGTTCCTGGGGGCAGGTGTGCAGGCGCCCAACGCATCGTGGGGCACGCTGATCTCCGACGGCATCCAGTACATCCAGACCGTCCCCACCTACTCGCTGATCCCGGGCGCGATGCTGGTGCTCACCGTGCTCAGCATCAACGTGGTCGGCGACGGCGTTCGCGATGCGCTCGACCCTCGCGCGCAGGTGCGACTGAAGACCTGATGGCCAGGTTCATCGTCCGCCGCACGCTGTCGGCGATCGCGCTGCTGTTCGCCACCTCGGTGGTGGTGTTCGGGATCTTCGAGATCATCCCCAGCTACAACCCGGCCCGGGCGATCGCGGGGCGCAATGCCACCACCACCACCGTCAACGAGGTCAGCCGCAAGTTCGGCTTCGACAAGCCGTTCTACGTCCAATACGCCAACACCATGAAGCTGATCTTCACCGGCCAGATCGTGGACTATCAGGACGACCTCAACGTCGTCGACCAGTTCCGCACGAAGTTTCCGGTGACGCTGTCGCTGGTGATTCCGGCCGGGATCCTGTGGCTCGTGGCGTCGATCCTGCTCGGCTCGATCAGCGCGCTGAGGGTGGGCCGGCTGTCGGATCGCGGGTTGATGGTGGCGGCGATCCTCGGCGTCTCGATACCGGTGTTCCTGCTCGGCGCGCTGCTGCTGTACCTGTTCGCCTACAAGCTGACGTGGTTTCCCAATACCGGCTACAGCGGGCTTTCCAACCCCGCCCAATGGGCCTATCACCTGGTCCTGCCGTGGATCTCGATCGCGGTCCTGTCGATCGGCTTCTACTCCCGGGTCCTTAGATCGAACCTGCTCGACATGGTCAACCAGGACTTCGTGCGAACGGCGCGGGCCAAGGGTCTGTCGCAACGCACCGTGTTCACCCACCACGTGCTGCGCAACTCGCTGATGCCGATCATCACCATGTTCGGCCTGGACTTCGCGACGCTCCTGGGTGGCGCCGCGCTGGTCACCGAGACGATCTTCAACCTCCCCGGGATTGGCCAGTACGAGGCCCAGGCGATCGGGAACCTCGACGTCCCTCCGATCCTCGTGGGGTCGATGTTCACAGCGTTCTTCGTGGTGCTGTTCGGCGCCTTCGCCGACGTCCTGTACGCCATGCTCGATCCCCGGATCCGGCTCACCGGGTGATGTCGCCGCCCCCAGGGACTGATGTCTGATGGCTGAGCGACTGCTCGACGTCGAGGATCTGCAGGTCTCGTTCGCCACCGAGGACGGCCTGGTGCACGCCGTGGACGGCGTCTCGTTCACGCTCGACCGCGGGGAGGTGGTGGCGATCGTGGGCGAGTCGGGGTCCGGTAAGTCGGTGACAGTGATGTCGCTGATGGGACTGACGCGTTCTCCCAACTCGCGCTTCAAGGGCTCGGCGCGGCTGGGCGAGCGCGAGCTGGTAACCGCATCGGAGTCCGAGCTCGAACGCATCCGTGGCCAGGAGATCGCGATGATCTTCCAGGACCCGATCTCCTCGCTCAGCCCCGTGCACCGGATCGGAGATCAGATCGTGGAGCAGATCCGAGCCCACGAGAACATCTCCAAGGCGGTAGCGCTGGACCGGGCGGTTGACCTGATGGAGCGGGTGGGGATCCCGCGCGCGCGAGACCGGGCCCGTGCCTACCCGCACGAGTTCTCAGGCGGGATGCGCCAGCGCGCCATGATCGCGATGGCGCTCTCGCTCTCGCCGAGCGTGCTGATCGCCGACGAGCCGACCACCGCGCTCGACGTGACGATCCAGGCCCAGATCCTGCGGGAGATCGCCCAGCTCAGTCAGGAGAGCGAGAGCGGCATCATCTTCGTGACCCACGATCTGGGGGTGGTGGCGGACATCGCCGATCGAGTGATCGTCATGTATGCCGGGCGCGTGGTCGAGCAGGGCACCCTGGATGAGATCTTCTACGACCCCCAGCATCCCTATACCTGGGGCCTGCTGGGGTCGGTCACGCGGATGGATCGCGAGCCCCCTCACCGGCTTCCGGCGATTCCCGGTCAGCCGCCGTCGCTGGTCAACGCTCCGGAGGGCTGTCACTTCCGCCCCCGCTGCCCGCATGCGTTCGATCGCTGCATCGAGGTGCCCCCGCTCGAGGCGCGCATTCCCGATGCCCCCGAGCACCAGGATCGCTGCTGGCTGGAGCTCTCGGAGAAGCGCACCCGCCGCGAGGTGGAGGGGCGCATCGGTCTCGGCACGGGACCGGTGGCGGCGTGAGTGCGAGCGTGGAGACCGAGCCGGGGGCCGACGGGCAGCAGCCTCTGCTCGAGGCCGACCACGTCGAACTGCACTTCCCGATCAAGCAGGGGGTGCTGATCGATCGCACTATCGGCGTGGTGCACGCCGTCGACGACGTCTCGCTGTCGCTGACCGAAGGGCAGACGCTGGGAGTGGTGGGAGAATCAGGCTGCGGCAAGACCACGCTGGCGCGGTGCATGGTTCGGCTGCTGGAGCCGACCTCGGGCGCGCTGCGGTTCCGCGGTCGCGACATCACGCACCTCGGCCGCCGGAGCTTGGAGCCCGTCCGCCGCGAGGTCCAGCTCGTCTTCCAGGACCCGGTCTCCTCGCTGAACCCGCGCAAGCGCGTCGGCCAGATCGTGGGAACCTCGCTGCGCCTTCACGGAATGGGCCGAGCCGAGGCCCAGTCCCGCGTGCGGGAGCTGCTCGACCGGGTGGGACTGAACCCGGAGCACGTCAACCGCTTCCCGCACGAGTTCTCCGGCGGCCAGCGTCAGCGGATCGGCGTGGCCCGTGCCCTGGCGCTCAACCCCCGGCTGATCGTGCTCGACGAGCCGGTTTCGGCGCTCGACGTCTCGATTCAGGCCCAGGTCATCAACCTGCTCGACGACCTCCAGGACGAGTTTGGCCTGTCCTACGTATTCATCGCCCACGACCTCTCCGTGGTCCGTCACGTCTCGGACCAGATCGCGGTCATGTACCTGGGCAAGCTGATGGAGCTGTCGCCGGCCAGGGAGCTGTACAGCAAGCCGATCCACCCCTACACCGAGGCCCTGCTCGGCGCGATCCCGATCCCCGACCCCAAGGAGAACCGCGAGCGCGAGCGGCTGGTCATCGGCGGAGACCCGCCCAACCCGATCAACCCGCCCTCGGGGTGCCGCTTTCACACCCGCTGTCCGCGGGCGACAGAGGTGTGCTCCAGCGTGGAGCCGCCGCTGGCCGAGTACCCGGGCGGGCATCTGGCCGCCTGCCACCACCCGTTGAACGTCAGCTCGGCTGAGGTCGCGGGCGCCACCCGCTCGCCGCTCAGCCCGCTCAGCACCGGCGGGCAGCTGCCGGGCGTCCCAGCGCCGGCCGGGCCCGGCGAGGCGGCCGAGGGGTCGCAGGTCGCATCCAGGACCGGCGAGGCGGCCGATGCCGGGCCCGGAGAGGGCTAGACGGTCAGCTCGAACACCCTCGTCAGCCGCCCGGCCTGCTTGGCGCTTTCGCTGTGCTGCGTTGTGGTCGCGGGATGTGGCGGTGGCGGCGGCCAGACCCGCTCGGCGTCCACCACCAGGACGAGGGCGGTCTCGGTCGCACAGCGTGTCTGCGCGCAGGTGCGGACAGCGACCGTCTCGCGGTTGGGCGCAGCGGTCAAGCTTCGCATCGCGGATTCCGATCCCACCAACCTGAAGTGCGTGCTGCGCGCGAGCGGGATGCACATCGCTGTGAACGCCCAGCCCTCGGCCGTGGCCTACACCGAGTTCGATACCACGAGCTCTCACTACTCGCAGGTGTTCGGCAACGGGGGCGTGCACAACACGCGCGACCAGCCGATTCCGGTGACCGGCGTCGGCGGCGCGGCGATCTGGGTGGCGGCCCAGAACCAGCTGGTGGCCACCAACGCCAGCCCGGGTCAGGGGGGCGTCTACGCGACGGTCACGGTCACGGGGGGCTCGGCACGCGAGCGCGCGCGCATGCTGGTGGCCCGGGACGCCGGACGCGCGGCCCTGGCGTCGACGCCGGCGGGTTAGGGATGGGGCCCACCAGGATGGATCGGCGGGGCAGGCGGGACGAGGACCCCCCCGATGAGTCGCTGGGCATTCTGCTGCTGCCCGGCAAGCTGGAGGGCTTCGAGCTCGAGGCGCATGCCCGCGATCTGCTGTCGATTCCCCGCGTCGTCGCGCTGGAGCCCTCCAGCGTGCGCGCGCCCCGGTTCTTGCGCGATGCCGCCAGCCTGCGCCAGGCCCGCCGGCTGAAGTTCCCGGGGCGGCCGCGGCTGGTGGTGCTCTACCACCCCGCGCAGTACCCGCTGGCCCGGGCGCTGCTCGGCCACTACGAGGAGCTCGAGCTGTGGTACGTCGCGCCCGACCGCGTCACCCTCGCTGCCGCCGGGGGTCAGGCCAGTGCCGAAGAGCTGCTCGAATCCGACGAGCTGGCGCGGGTCAACGCCAGGCATGTTGTCGCCGTGGTCGGAGACGCGGATGTGCAGGACGGGCCGCTGCGCCTGCGCCTGCGCGAACTGGAGGTGATCAGCCCGCGGGCGTTTGTCCCCGTCGTGCCGTCTCGGCGCTCGCGAAGGTTGTGAAGAGGTCGACCCGCTGCACGTAGTAAGGGATCGACCCGGTGCACGTAGTAAGGGGTCGACCCGGTGCACGTAAGGCCCTAAGGGCTCAAATTGGCTGCGTTCTGCCGATGTGCGCAGGGGTGTCTCAGTCCATCCTGAGATGCACGTTGGAATCGATCGAAGGGAATCCAGAATGCATCCCCAGTTTGCAGCCGTCATGGCCGACAGCCACATCCAGGACCTTCACCGGGCCGCCCAGCGCTACGGTCAGGTCGAGCGCTCGGGCTCCACGGGACGTCTCGGCGCTCTGCGGCGATACTTTGCTCATGCGGTCTCGACTGACGAGCAACCACTTCGTGGGCCGGGTCGGCGAGTTGGCCGAGCTTCAGCTCGCCGTCCAGGAGGCCACGGCCGGCCGGCCCACGCTCGTCCTGCTCGGAGGTGACAGCGGCGTCGGTAAGACGCGCCTGGTGGCCGAGCTCGAGCAGACGCTCGGCACGGCGGCCGACCCGCCGCCGCTGATCCTCCGCGGCGACGGCGTGGAGCAAGCCGACGGCGAGCTCCCCTACGCCCCGCTGCTCAGCGCGCTGCGCCCGCTGGTTCGGCAATCCAATCCGGCGCTGGATGCGCTCAGCGGCGCCAGCCGGGCTCAGCTGGCGACGATCCTGCCCAGCCTCGACGATGGCCGCCCGCTCAACGAAAGCGCCGAGGGCAGCGGCCAGCTGAGGCTCTTCGAGGCCGTGCTCGAGCTGATCGACCTGCTCTCGGAATCGGTTCCCGTGCTCCTGGTCCTGGAGGACATGCACTGGGCCGACCGCTCGACGCGGGCCTTTGTCGCCTTCCTGGCCCGCAGCCTGCGCCAGGAGCGGGTGGTGTTGCTGTTGACCTACCGCACCGATGAGCTGCACCGCCGCCACGCGCTGCGGCCGTTGCTGTCTGAGCTCGAACGGCTGTCCACCGCGCGGCGGATCGAGCTGGAGCCGTTTGACCGTGACGAGCTGGGGGAGGCGCTGGCCGACATCCTGGGCGCCGAGCCCGATCCCCCGCTGGTCGAGCGGCTGTTCGCGCGCAGCGAGGGCAATCCGCTGTACACCGAGGAGCTGCTGGCGGCCGGGCTCGACGGGCGCGGCGCGGCGCCGCAGAGTCTGCGCGATGCGTTCACGGTCCGGATCGAGCGCCTGTCACCCGAGGCCCAACGCGTGGCCCGCGCAGTCGCCGTGGGGCGAGTCCTCGACGACGCAGCCCTGACGGCGGTGACCGAGTTGGACCGCGAGCCGCTGCTGGCGGCACTGCGCGAGGCGGTCTCCGAGCAGGTTCTGGTGGCCGGCGCCGACGGGCGCTTCGGCTTCCGCCATGCCCTCCTGCGCGAGGCGCTGTACGACGATCTGCTGCCCGGCGAGCGTGGGGAGCTGCATCTGACGCTGGCGCGCTACCTGGAGCAGACCTGCGAGAGCGGCGGCGAGCGCGAGCTGGAGCGCACCACGGCCGTGGCCAGCCACTACGCCTCGGCCGGCGACCAGCCGGCGGCGCTGCGCAGCACCGTGCAGGCGGCGGTAGCCGCCGGCCGAGTGCACGCCTACGGCGAGGCCGCGGACCTGGGGGAGCGGGCGCTGGAGCTGTGGCCCCGGGTCGAGGGCGCCGAGGAGCTGCTTGGGGTCGATCACGTGACGCTGCTGGGGCGCGCCGCCCGCGCCCATTCGATCGTAGGCGACCGCACCCGCGGCGAGGTGCTGCTGCAGTCCGCCCTGCGCGAGCTGGATCCCGATCAGGATCCGGCCCGCTACGCCGCCCTGCTGGCCCGCCTGGCCCGCACGATCTGGTCTCTGAACCGCGGCGAGGAGGCGGTGGCCCACGCCGAGCGGGCTCTGGCGATGGTGCCCGCCGACGACCCCTTTGGGGTCCGACCGTCGCTGCTGGCCTGGCTGGCGCGGACGAAGTTCCTGCGCGGGCGCTTCCGCCAGGCGGCCGCCGACGGGAAGATCGCCCTGCAGGCGGCGATCGACGCCGAGGACTGGTTCGCCGAGGCCGAGGTCAACAACACGCTGGGAATGGCCCAGGTGGCCCTCGGTCACGTCGACGAGGGCGTGGAGCGCCTGCACCGGGCGATGGATATCGCGCGCGCCAACGAGGAGCCCGACACGATGGTGACCGCCTACTCCAACCTCGCCGACATGCTGCTGGTGGCCGGCCGGACCCAGGAGGGCCTGGCCACCGCGCTGGAGGGATTTGCCGTTGCGCCGCGTCGCCTGATCCGCTCCTACGAGTGGATCACGATGACCGTCTCGGAGCTGGCCTTCCAGGCCGGCGACTGGAAGTCGGCGCGCGATCACCTGACCCCGCCGACCGCACGGCTCAGCGGGGTGGGACTGATCTTCCGCCTCACCCGTGAGGCCGAGCTGGCGCTGGGGATCGGCGACGAGGAGCTGGCCGCGCGCTCACTCCAGGACGCCGAGCCGCTGGTGCTGGTGTCGGCCGAGCCCCAGTGGATCGGGCTGTTCGGCTCGCTGCTGGGCGAGCTTCGCTGTCGCCAACGCGACCTCGACGGGGCCCGGAGGGCGGTCGACGATGCGCTCGACCGGCTGGAGCTGTGCACCGACGACGTGATGCGCATCGCCCGCGTCAGCGCGATCGGCGCCCGCGCCGAGTCAGACCGCGCCCAGCGAGCTCGCGATCTGCGAGAGCCCGCCGAGGTCCGCGACGCCCTGGCCCGGGTGCGGATCCACGTCCAGCGGCTCGACGCCGCGGCGCAGGAGGGAGGACCGGTGGAGCGGGCCTTCCTGGCCGAGGGCAAGGCCGAGCTGGCGCGGGCGCGCGGGCGCGCGGGGTTCAAGGAATGGGCGCGGGCGGCGGGCGCCTGGGAGGCGGTCCAGCGGCCCTACCCGGCCGCGATCGGGCGCTGGCGCGAGGCCGAGTGCCACGTCGCGGCTGGAGACCGCGCGGCAGCCGCGAAGGTCGCGCAGGCGGCGCTGGAGGCGGCGGAGTCGCTGGGATCGCGCTGGCTGCGCGACGAGATCCGCGCGCTGGGCGAGCGGGCGCGGCTCGGGCTCCAGGACGGTGGACGCGCCGCGCCCTTCAGTGAGGCTGAAGACTCGGAGAACGGAGCGGCGGCCACGCCGGAAGCCGACCCGTTCGGTCTCACCCCTCGGGAGCGGCAGGTGCTGGCGCTGCTGGCCGAGGGCGCGACCAACCGCCAGATCGGGGCGGCGCTGTTCATGGCCGAGAAGACGGCCAGCGTGCATGTGTCGCGGATCCTGGCCAAGCTCGGAGTCCAGGGCCGCACCCAGGCGGCCGCCGTGGCGCACCGTCAGCACCTGGCGTGAGCGCTTGCGCGTAGGCTGAGCGGGTGCGCACGCCGGCTGAGTGGGAGCCCCACGAACGAACCTTGATGGGCTGGCCCTGCCGGACCGAGCTGTGGGGCGAGACGATGGAGCAGGCCCGCGCCGACTACGCGGCGGTGGCCAACGCGGTCGCGGCCTTCGAGCCGGTGACGATGATCGCCAACGGCGGCGAGGACGCGCGGCTGGCCCGCGCGGCCTGCACGGAGGCGGTGGAGATCGCGGAGCTGGCGCTCGACGACTCCTGGCTGCGCGACTGCGGCCCGGTCTACGTCCACGGCGACGACGGCCGGCGGATCGCAGTCCACTTCCAGTTCAACGCCTGGGGCGAGAAGTTCCCGCCCTGGGATCGCGACGCCGCGGTGGGGCGGCTGATCGCGCAGCGGCTGGGGGATCCGGTGCGCGAGGCCCCGCTGGTGCTCGAGGGCGGCTCGATCCTGACCGATGGCCAGGGGACGCTGCTGACCACCGAGCAGTGCCTGCTGAATCCCAACCGCAACCCCTCGCTGTCGCGCGAGCAGATCGAGGCGGCGCTGCGCGACCACCTCGGGGTGCAGCGCTTCATCTGGCTCGGGCTCGGCCTGCTCGAGGACCGCGACACCGACGGCCACGTCGATCTGATCGCGTCGTTCATCGAGCCGGGGCGGGCGCTGCTGCAGTCCGTGCCCCAGGACAATCCCAACTTCGAGCACTGCGAGGAGAACCGGGCGCGTCTGCGAGCCGCCGGGATCTCGGTCACCGAGATGCCGTTCTTGCCCTATGACCAGGTAGCGGGCGAGCGGATCGCGGCCAGCTACCTCAACTTCTACATCTGCAATGGTGCGGTGATCGTGCCCGTCGCCGGCGCAGAAACCGATCCCGACGCGCTGCGCATCATCGCCGCCGCGTATCCCGACCGCGAGCTGGTCGCGGTCCCGGGGCTGGTGCTGGCCTTCGGTGGCGGCGGTCCGCACTGCATCACCCAACAGGTTCCGGTCGCCGAACATGCCTGAGTCCCCGGTCGTCCTCACCGCCTGGCCGCCGCCGGAGTCGCCGGCCCGGACCCGCCCGCCCGAGCGCGACCCGCTCCGCGTCGGCCTGGTCCAGCATCGCTGGCACCCCGATCCCGACGAGCACCGCCAGGCGCTGGCCGATGGGATCCGGATCGCCGCTTCGGAGGGGGCGCGGATCGTCTGTCTGCAGGAGCTGACGCTGTCGTCATATTTCGCGATCACCCCCGCTGGTCCGCAGGCGGCCGGAGCGGCGCCCGAGGAGGTCGAGGGCGGCCCCACCGTTACGTTCGCCGCGCGGCTGGCTGTGGAGACCGGGATCCACGTCCACGCCTCGCTGTACGAGCGCGCCGACGGCCCCGATGGCCTGGGCTTCAACACCGCGGTCGTCGTCTCGCCCGAGGGGCAGCTGGTCTCACGCACGCGCAAGCTCCACATTCCGGTCACCGCCGGCTACTACGAGGACCACTACTTCCGTCCCGGCCCGGCGGGTGGCGACTCGTTCCCGCTCGTCCCGCTGCCGGTCGGAGACCGCACGGCGCAGCTGGCCTGTCCCACCTGCTGGGATCAGTGGTTCCCGGAGCTGGCCCGGGCCTACTCGCTGGAGGGCGCCGAGGTGATCATCTACCCCACGGCCATCGGTTCAGAGCCCGACCACCCGAACTTCGACACAGAGCCGCTGTGGCAGCAGGTGATCGTGGCCGGGGGGATCGCCAACGGCACCTTCATGGTGGCCGTCAACCGGATCGGCTTCGAGGACCCACTGACCTTCTACGGCTCGAGCTTCATCTCCGATCCCTACGGCCGAGTGCTGGTCCAGGCGCCCCGGGACAAGCCGGCCGTCCTGGTCGCCGACCTCGATCTCGACCAGCGCCGTGACTGGCTGGAGCTGTTCCCGTTTTTGAGCACCCGCCGGCCGGATGCCTACGGGTCGCTGACCCAGTCGATTGGTGGTTGACAGCCGGGCGCTACGCTCGTCGCGACCATGACCGAGCGAGCGAGTACCCGGGTGTCCAAGACGATCGAGGCACCGCGGGCGACCCTGTTCCGGGCCTGCCTGGATCCGGTCGCGCTGGCGGCGTGGCGCGTGCCCGACAACATGGAGAGCCAGGTGCACGCGTTTGACGCTCGGGAGGGCGGCACGTTTCGCATCTCGCTCACCTACAAGGATCCCCAGCTGTCGCCGGGCGGCAAGACCTCGGAGGCAACCGACACTTTCCAGGGCAGGTTCGTCGAGCTGGTCGAGAACGAGAAGATCGTGGAGGCGGTCCGGTTCGAGTCACCGGATCAGGCGTTCGGCGGCGAGATGAAGGTGACCACGAGCTTCACCGACACCGACCAGGGAACCGAAGTCACGATCCTGTGCGAGGGCATACCGCCCGGCGTCCGGCCCGAGGACAACGAAGCGGGCACCGAACAGTCCCTGCAGAAGCTGGCCGCGGTCGTGCAGCCCTCGAGCTGAGCGCTCCATCTCAGATCGCCGGCCGGAGCGCGTCCAGAAACGGCTCGCGGCCCAGCGCGTAGAGCACCGCCGAGGTGCGGGCGCAAACCGTCGCCGTCCGCAGCACGTCACGCAGCAGGGCGATCTCCCCAAAGCCCTCGCCGGCGTGACGGGTACGGATGTATTCGCCGGCCGTCGAGACGTCGAAGTCGCCGTCGGCGATCAGATAGAAGCGGTCGCCGATGTCCCCTTCGCTGATCACGACCTGGCCGGCCCGGACCGGGACCCGCACCAGTTCGCGGGCCAGCCCCTCGATCACCGCCGGCGGAAGCGCGGCGAACAGCGATTGGCCTCTCAGCAGCCTGACCGCGTCGTGGGGCGGCACCAGCGAGTCCAGCCGCCGCAGGCTCGCGGACGGCACCAGCGCGGTCACCACCAGCACGGCCGCCACCCCGATCAGCGCCGCGCTCACACCACCGAGGGAGACCAGCAGTGCAGCCAGCAGCGAGCCGACGGCCAGCGACGCCATCGCCAGACCCTCCAGGACGCCGAACACGCGCCCCAGGACCTCGTGCGGCGTGACGCGGGCCAGCAGCGCCCGGCCAGCGGTGTCCAGGACCGCCTGGCAGATACCGGCCAAGGGCAGCAGCGCGAACGCGGCGACGGCGGTCTGCCACGCTCCCAGGGCCACGAATGCGGCCGCCCACACGGCGGCCGCCACGAGCAGCGGAACCGTGATCGTCCGGGCCTCGGCGAGGGCCAGGGCCGCGAACCCGCCGACGGCGGCGCCGGCTCCGAATGCCGCGTTCAGGTAGCCGGCGCTGGGTGAGCCCAGCCCCAGCGCGGAGATGGCGAGGACCACCACCAGCACGTCCAGGGCACCGACCGCCACGTGCTCGGCGGCGATCATCAGGACCAGCGCCCGGGACGAACCCTCGCGTCGCAGGACGCCGATCCCGGCCAGGACCCCGCCGGCCTGCGCGTCCTCACCGTCTCCGTCGCCACCGGCCGCCGCGGAGGCGATCGGCACGACCAGCAGCGTCGAGCCGGCGACCGCCGCGGCGAACACCGCGAACACCGCCCCCGGCCCGTCGATCGCGATCAGGAGGCCGCCCAGCGCCGGGCCGAGGAGCGTGCTCGAGGCCTCGATCCACCCCGCCACCGCCGTGGCCGCGGTCAGCTCCTCCGGACGCTCCACCAGTGAGGAGAGCACCTTCGCCTGGGCGGGGCGGCTGAGCGTCACCGCGGATGCCGCGACCACGGCCAGGGAGTACACGGCCAGGGCGGGACCGCCGGCCAGGATCACTGCCGCGGCGGCGCCCATCGACAGCGACTGCAGCGCGTACCCCAGCACCAGCGCGAAGGCCCCGCCGCGGCGGTCGGCCAGACCGGCCGCGAACGGGGCCACCAGGGCGGCCGGGACGAGCTGGACGACCGCGATCAGGCCGGCCGCGGTGGTCCCGCCGCGCTCGTAGGCGTAGACGAGGATCGCCGTCCAGACCGCGTACTCGGCCAGCGAGAAGCCGGCGAAGGCGAGCTCCACACGGCGCAGCCGGCCGTTGCCGAGCGTCCGCGCCAGCACGGCAGCACTCCCTCGCATGGCTGCGATCGTAACCGCAGCCGATCGCCCGGCACCGGGGTCCGGCGGCTCGTCGTAAGCTTCTCGGTCGCCAAACCACAGGAGGCTTGAAGGATGCGAGACGGACCGCGCACGTGCGTGATCGGGGCCGGGGTCAGCGGGCTGACGGCCGGCAAGGCGCTGCGCGACTGGGAGCTGGACTACACCTGCTTCGAGGCCTCGGACGACGTCGGCGGAAACTGGTACTTCCGTAACCCCAACGGGCGCTCCTCGGCCTACCGGTCGCTGCACATCGACACGTCGAAGAACTCGATCAGCTTCGCCGACTTCCCGATGGACGATCGCTATCCCGATTTCCCCCACCACACCGAGATCCATCGCTTCCTGCGCGAATATGCCGACCGCTTCGGACTGCGCCAGCAGATCCGCTTCGGCACCGCCGTCGACCACGCCGAGCGCGCGCCGGACGGCGGCTGGAAGATTCGGACCGCCGATGACCAGACGCATGAGTTCGACGCTCTGCTGGTCTGCAACGGCCACCACTGGGATCCGTCGTTTCCAGAGTTTCGTGGCCAGTTCGACGGGGAGACGATCCACTCACACCACTACATCGATCCGACCGAGCCGCTGGACCTGCGCGGCCAGCGCGTGGTGGTGGTGGGAATCGGCAACAGCGGCGTCGACATCGTCTCCGAGCTCTCCCGCAAGGGGGTAGCCGAGAAGGTCTTCATCTCCACTCGCAGCGGAGCCTGGGTGATGCCCAAGTACATCTTCGGCCGCCCCATCGACCAGGCGGTCCGCACGATCCCCTGGCTTCCGCTGACGCTCCAGCGCCGGGCGGCCCGCCTGCTGCCCCGGCTGGTGTCAGGTCGGATGGAGGACTTCGGGCTGCCCACCCCCAATCACAACTTCCTGGAGGCGCACCCCACTGTGTCCAGCGAGCTGCTGCTGCGCCTGGGCTCGGGGGACGCGATCGCCAAGCCTGACATCGAGGAGCTGCTGGGCAGCCGGGTGCGGTTCGCCGACGGCAGCGTCGAGGAGGTCGACGCAATCGTCTTCGCCACCGGCTACAAGATCAACTTCCCGTTCTTCGACCCGCAGTTCCTGTCGGCGCCCGGAAACGTCCTGCCGCTGTACAAGCGGATGTTCAAGCCCGGGATCGACGACCTGGCGTTCATCGGGCTGGGGCAGGCGGTCCCGACGATCTTCCCGTTTGCCGAGTCTCAGGCCAAGTTGGCCGCCCGCTGGCTGGCCGGGGACTGGGCGCTGCCCAGTCGCGCCGACATGGAGGCCGAGATCCGCCGCGACGAGAAGCTGCACATGCGCCACTTCTCACCCCGCCAGCGCCACACCATGCAGCTGGACTACTACCTATACGAGTACGACCTGCGCAAGCGGGTGCTGCCGGCGGGCCAGGCCCGGGCGCGAGCCGCAGCCGGGGCTCGGACCGCGGCCGACGCCGGCCTGGGCACCGGGACCGGGACCGGGGTGGGGGCCGGGACCGCCGCCTAGGCGCTCCGGGCGGGCTCTTTCAGCTGACCACGTGCCGGCCGCACCGATGAGAACTGAGCGTTGGAGCGGTTTGACATGTGAACGCGCCATGACTCGCAGGCCGATAGACCCAGGTGACGCGCTTGGTCCGCTCGCGGCGGCTGGCGTCGATGAGGAGCGCGCGGTCGGCGAGCTGATCGCGTGCCACCGGGCGGATCTGGGTCTGTACTGCTATTTGATGCTCGGCTGCCCGGACAAAGCCGACGCCGCGGTACAGGTGACGCTCGCTCGCGCGCGTCGCGGGCTGGGCGGGGCCGACCCCGTCACCGCGACGCGGACCTGGCTGTACCGGATCGCCACACACGCCTGCCACGAGGAGTCCGAGCGAGGACGATGAGCCGGGGTCAGCGCTGCTCGGTCCCGCTGGCGATCGGCCGCGCGTAGTACGCCGCCACGACGGCGCAGATCGCGAGCGTCACGTATGGCGAGACGAAGGCCAGGGCAGTGGCCACCAGATACGGGATCAGGCCGAGCCGGGCCCGCGAGAGGATCCGGCGGCGCTGATCGAGCGGTATCGGGTCGCCCAGCATGTGGGCTTTGATCAGCAGGATGTGGCGGTTCAGCGCAGTGAAGCTCAACGACATCACCAGGAACGCCCCGCTGTAGACCGCCGCGGCCAGAGCTTGGCCGTGCGACTGGCGCAGGTAGGTGGCCATCAGGTTGGTCGCAAAGGGCAGGATCCCGATCGTCATCAGCAACAGCAGGTTGAGGATCAGGATCGAGTGATCGGCCTGGCGCAGGCGACTGATCATCGCGTGGTGGTTGATCCAGATGATCCCGATCGTGAGGAAGGAGGTCGCGTAGGCCGCGTATTCGGGCCACTTGGAGAGAAGCGCGTGCCCCAGCGACTCACGGCTGCCGGGGCTGGGGACGGTGATGCCCAGCACCAGCAGGGTGATCGCCACCGCGATCACGCCGTCCGAGAACGACTCGAGCCGGTTGGTCCCCATCCTTCGGGAGTTCGCCGACTGCGCGGCCGATCCTGGTCACCCCGGCGGACCGAGCGGGGGCGCCCGGCTCCGGTAAGGTGGCCGGACCGGCAGCGAGACCCTCAGGAGGGGACGATGAGCGTCGACGATCAAAGCAACGGTCACAACGGTCCCGGCTACGCCTCGCCACAGGTCGCGCGCGAGCAGCCCGCGGAGCAGCTGATCTACGTTGCCGCGCTGTACGAGGGCACCGGAATCGACAAGCCCGATTTCATCGCGGTGGTGGACGTCGACCCGTCGTCGGCGAGCTACGGCCAGGTCGTGGGCCGCACCGAGATGCCAAACGCGGGCGATGAGCTGCACCACTTCGGCTTCAACGCGTGCTCGTCGGCGTGCCACTCCCAGCTCCAGCGCGACACCCTGGTGGTGCCCGGGTTCCGCTCGTCTCGGATCCACATGCTGGACATCTCCGATCCGCGCTCGCCCCGGATCAAGAACGTGATCGAGGGCGACGAGATCAAGGAGAAGCTAGGGCTCAGCGCACCGCACACCGTCCACTGCATGCCCGGCGACATCGTCACGATCTCGATGCTCGGCGACGCCGAAGGGAACGCCCCGGGCGGCTTCGCGATCCTCGACGCACGTGACTTCTCGGTCGCCGGCCGCTGGGAGAACGAGCCGCCGGACCTCGAGTTCATGTACGACTTCTGGTACCAGCCGCGCCAGAACGCGCTGGTCTCCAGCGAGTGGGGGGCACCGAACACGTTCCAGGGCGGCTTCAATCCGGCCGACGTGGCCGCCGGCAAGTATGGCCGCAAGCTGCACTTCTGGGACCTGGAGAAGCGCTCGCTGCAGCAGACGCTCGACCTGGGCGAGGACGGGTGGATCCCGTTGGAGCTGCGCTGGCAGCACGATCCCGACTCGGCCCAGGGCTTTGTCGGGGTGACCCTGTCGAGCACCGTCAAGCGCTTCTATCGCGACAACGGGTCGTGGGGCGCCGAGACTGTGATCGACGTGGCCAACGAGCCGCTGGAGGGCTGGCCGCTGGAGGGCGGGGTGCCCGGCCTGATCACCGATCTGGTGCTGTCGCTCGACGACAAGGACCTGTTCTTCTCGGACTGGCTGCACGGCGACCTGCGCCACTACGACGTCTCCGACCCGCGTTCGCCGCAGCTGCGCTCGCAGGTCTGGCTGGGCGGACTGCTGGGCCGCGACGGGGGCCACCCCAAGGCGCCGGGTCCGCTCAACGGCGGTCCGCAGATGCTCCAGAACTCGCTCGACGGCGAGCGCGTGTACGTCTCCAACTCGCTGTACTCGACCTGGGACAACCAGTTCTATCCGGAGCTGCGGGGCTGGATCACCAAGCTCGACCGCCAATCCGACGGGACCTACGCTGTGGACGAGGACTTCTTCGTCGACTTCCACGAACAGACGGAGGGTGCCCGTCCGCACGAGATCCACCTCCCCGGCGGAGACTGCACCACCGAGATCTTCCAGTAGTCCCCTGCCGCTGCGCAGCGTCATCGTCGCCCTCGCGGCGGCGATGGCGGTCGGCGCGCTGGCAGCAGCCATGGCAGTTGGCGCGCTCGCAGCAGCCGGCGGCTCGGCGGCGGGCCCACGCGCCGTCCGCGCTGGCCTCGGTCATCGCGTCGTCTCACAACCGCGCTCTGGCGCGGCTGGATGCCGGCAGCCATCTCCCCGAGGCGCGCCTGCCGCCCGGGGCGCAGCGCTCCGACGCCGAGCCGGCCGGAGATGCCGGGGTGCTCGGGGATCCCGGTTTGTCCCAGGTCGGCAACGCGGTCGACGATCACGCCTGGTGGGTGGTTCCCGGCGGTCCCGACACTGTGGATGTGTACGTGCGCACCCATTACCCGCGCGGCTCGCGGCCCGGCGAGAGCGGTTCGCTGACGACCTCCAGCGGGCAGTCCGGCTTGATCGAGGGCTTCGCCTGGCCGGCGGTTTCCGGCGAGTTGAGCTCGCGCCAGCTGGTGGTTGAAATGGTCTCCCTGTCCGACGGTGAAACCGGCGTCCGCGTCGACGCGCAGGACGTCTGGATCACGCCGCGGCCCGCGAGCGAGCGGATTCCACGATCCGCCAAGCGGCTGCGGGTGATCCTCACCAGGGCCGGCCAGGTCGTCGCCGGCCCGTTCACCTTTACCTCCCGGAGGCGGATCGACCGGGTCGCGGGACTGATCAACGCGCTACCCGGCGAGCAGCCGGGCGCGTTCGCCTGCCCCGCGGACCCCGGGTACCGGATCCGGTTGACGTTCTTGTCCGGCGTCCGGCAGCTGGCCGTCGCCACCGTGAACCCGGAGGGCTGTCAGGAGGTCGCGCTGACCCTGCACGGCAGGCGTCAGAGGCCGTTGACCAGCCTCCCCTTTGCCGGATCCGGGCTGTCCGTTGCCCACCCACTGATCAGTCAGCTCGATCGAGCGCTGGGCCTCAGGCTGGGCCGCAAGCTCAGGATCGGCTAGCTGGTGGGGCCCGCCAGCCCGAGACCGGGCGGCAGGGCAAACGTCCCGCAGTCAAGGCGCGCCAGCTCCCGCGCCGCGTTCCGGCGATGGTCTCCGGACTCGCACACCGCGACGATCGCCCCGCCAGAGCCGGCGTAGTTGGCCGCCGCGCCGCAGGCCCGGGCGCAGCGCACCATCTCCACGTGGCGCGGATCGAGCGCCAGCATCCGCTGGCGCTGGTCGAAGCTGCGGTCCACGCAGCGGGCCAGCTGGTGGAAATCGCCGGCCAGCAGGGCCGTCCGGGCCCCCCGTGCCAGGCTGGCCAGCTCCTCGAGCCCGCTCAGGACCGCCGGCTCGCCGCGCTCGTAGCGGACGCGCAACGGCGCGTGGACCTCGTGCGAGGCTCCGCCCGCGTCGGCGCGCCACGCCACCACCACCGGCGGCAGCAGCGCCGGATCGAGCGTCTCGTAGCCGCCTGAGCCGGCCGCGAAGTCCATGAACGTCAAGCCCCCGTAGGACTGGGCCACCCGGTCCTGCAGCCCGGCGGCGATGCCCAGCTCCTGTACCTCCACGGCCAGCGCCAGCTCGGCCAGTTCCGTCCGGGTGAGCGTCACCTCGCACAGCTCACAGAGAGCTCTGAGGACGGAGATCACGATCGCGCTCGAGCCGCCCAGCCCGACGCCGCGGGGGATCGAAGTCGTCCACTCGATCGCCGCGTTCGCGGCCTCGGTCGCGTGCCGCCGCGCGAAGCGCAGCGCCGCCGCGCTGACCAGCTCGCTCGGCGGAGAGATGTCCAGCCGCGCGGCGAACCGGGCGCTGGCCCGTGCCTGGTATCCCGGGAGCGTCACCGCCAGGACCGCGCCGCCGTAGCCGTCAGAGGGGTTTCCGGCCAGCGCGGCCCGGGCGCTGGCCGCCCCGCGACCCAGCTCAGCCGCCATCGATCAGCCGGGCCGCCTGGGCACGCAGCGGGCCACCGAGCTGGGGGTGTCGCAGCGCGTGCTCCAGGAACGCCTGGCAGTAGCCCTCGACGGTGCCGATGTCGTGGCGCCGCTCGCCGGCCGCCAGGGGCACCGCGATCACCCGGCCGCCGCCGGCGATCACGTCGCGCAGCGCCTCGGTGAGCCCGATCTCTCCGCTCTCGCCCGGCTCAGCGTGGGCCAGGGCGGCGAACACCTCAGGGCCCAGCACGTAGCGGGCCGCGATCGCGGTCCGGCTGGCCAGCTGCTGCGGATCGGGCTTCTCGATCACGTCCGAGACCTCGAGGATCTGGTCGCCGCCGGCTCGCGCCACCACGATTCCGTACTTGCTGACCGCCGTCTCGGGCACCGCGGTCACCGCCAGAGCAGCGCTGGCGCCATGCTTGACGTAGGCGTCGACCAGACGGGCCACGATCCCCGGCCCGCCGGCCGGCGATGGCTCGATGATCGCGTCCCCCAAGGCCGCGACCACGGGGCCGCCGGCGCTGAAGCCGTCGGCGCAGCGAAGCGCGTCGCCGAGCCCCCGGGGATTGCGCTGGCGGGTGTACAGGATCCGCAGCCCGCCGCCGGGGGCCGACGTGCCGCTGGCCCGGTCGAGCTCGGGATCGGCGTCGAAGTGGTCCTCGATGGCGCGCTTTCGCCGCCCGGTAACGAACAGCACCCGCTCGATCCCGGCCCCGGCCAGCTCCTCGATCACGTACTGGACGATCGGCTTGTCGACGACCGGCAGCATCTCCTTCGGCGCCGAGCGAGTCGCCGGCAGCAGCCTCGTTCCGAGACCCGCGACCGGGACGACCGCGTCGGTGATCGGCAGCTCAGGCGACGCTGCGGGCCTCGCCCGGAGCCGGCGCGCGCAGCCGCGCGGACCGGTACCCACTCGCGAGCCGATCCAGCGATGCCTCCCAGGTGCGCTCGCGGACCACCGCCAACGCCGACTTGCGCAGCCGCTCGCGCAGCAGCGGGGCCTGTACCAGCGTCAGCAGGCGCTCGGCCAGCGCGCCCGGCTCGGCGGGCGCCAGCAGCCCCGTCTCGCCGTCTGCGACCAGCGACGCCGGACCGCCCTCGTTGACCGCCACCACCGGCAGCCCGCTCGCCTGCGCCTCGAGGATCACCTGGCCGAAGGTATCAGTCCGGCTGGCGAACATGAAGGCGTCGGCGCTGGCGTAAGCGCGGGCGAGCTCCTGCCCGCCGAGCCACCCCAGGAAGGTCGCGCGCTCGCCGAGGCGCTCGCGGAGTCCCGCCTCCTCGGGGCCGCCGCCGGCCAGGACAAGGTGCAGCCGCGGGTCGAGCTCCCGGGCGGCCAGGAAGGCGTCGGCCAGCAGCGCCACGCCCTTCTCCGCGGTCAGCCGACCCGCGTAGAGGACGTTGATCTGGCCACCGAACGCGCCCTCCCGGCGCAGCGCAGGGTCAAAGCGCTCCAGGTCCACGCCGCGGTCCCAGCGTTCGATCCGGCCCGGCTCGATGCCCAGCTGGGCCAGACGCTGGTCGGTGGCCGGACTGGGCGAGAGGACCACGTCACAGGCGCCGTAGAAGGCCCCCAGCGCCACAGCGGCCATCGCCTCCAGGTGGGGCAGGCCCGACCGCAGCCCAGCGTAGGCGGCAAGCTCGGTGTGATAGCTGCCGACCACCGGGAGCTCGAGCAGCCGGGCCAGCAGCCAGGCGCCGAGTCCGGCAGGTCCCGGAGAGCAGAGGTGGACCAGGTCGTAGCGACCCTCGGCGAGCGCCTCGACCAGCGACGGCAGCGTAGGGACGCCAATCTTCAGCCCGCGGTAGAACGGGATGTCGATCTCGGCCACGGCGCTCAGCCGGCGGTCCACGTCGGCGTCGGTGCCGATCACCTCGACCTCGTAGCCGGGCACGCCACGATCGCGGATCTGCTGCAGGGTGTGGGTGACGCCGTGCATCCCGCCGATCCCGTCGGCGACCAGGGCGACCCGGGGACGGTCACCGTCGCTGCGGGTGAGCTTGAACTTCTCGCGGCCCAGGAACGCCCCGGCGGCGGCGTATGGGATCGCCGGGATGCAGGCGTCGAACACCGCGTTCTGAGCGCGCCCCAGGTCGAGCGCGCGCTGGTCGAACATGGTCACGATCTCCTGCACCGCCGCGGCGAGCCTGCGCTCGTGGATTCGCCGAGCCCGTCGCAGCAGGTCCGGGTGGCTGAGCTCGCCGTCCTGAAGCAGCCTGAGCAGATCGGCCTCGTCGAGCTGGAGGTCCATCGCCGCCAACCAGGCGCGCAGCAGGGCCCGGGCGTCCTCGGCACCCAGGTCGGCCCCGACCTGGCCGTGGCGGACGTCGCCCTCGCGCATCACCCGCTCGACGATCTTGAACACCGCCTCGGGCGTCGGGCGCTCCGGTCCCTCGCCCTGGCTGAGGCTGCGGATCGCCAGCGCCATCGCCGCGTGGGTCCACTTGGCGGCGCTGCCCTGGGCGCCGTGGGCTTCAGCCTCCCCTTCCCGGATGTGGGCCAGGAACTCCGCCGGGGTCGCCACCTTCGGCGTCGCGGTGAAGGTCCGGCCGATGTCGATTCCGGCGTGGTCATCGGAACCGCCGATGGCGGTGCCCCCGTGGGTCTCGATGTACACGAACGCCGGCAGATTGAGCTCCTTCGCGCGCGAGCCGTTGCGCGTCTCCCAGATCGGGAACAGCCGCGCCAGGCGGCGCCGGTGGCGCGGGGTCAGCGGTGCCTGGACGGCGTAGAACGGATGCGCCAGAGCGGCGGTGATGTGGCGGTCGCGCAGGTACTCGGCGCAGGCCTCCACATCGTCGTTGTGGGCCTGCAGCCACTCGTGGTCCTCAGGCGTGATCCCGTAGCAGAGCACGTGCACTGCCTGCCGCTCACCCTTGAAGGAGACGGTGAGCTCCTCGGAGACGAACGTGTCGGGCAGCTGCTCCAGCGTCAGCGCCCCGGCGATGGTGTCGTGATCGGTGATCGTCACGAAGTCCATGCCGCGGCGCTTGGCGAGCTCATAGACCTCCTCGGGCTCAGTGGCGCACTCCGGCAGGTGCAGCGAGCGCTGGACTCCGAGCTTGGACAGCTGCGAGGCGGTGGAATGCACGTGCATATCGGCGCGACTGTTCTCGTTCATGGCCCCAAGGATCCGGGGGCCGAGCCTGACGGCCGTGAAGAACGCGCTCACGTTGCGTGACCATTTCGTGAACGGGTGCATGGACCGGGCCCGCGGTCGAGAACCATTGCCAGATGACGCCCCGGGCGACATCGACCTCGGCTGCTGTCGACGAGCTGGTGCTGGTCCGCGGCGAGCTCCGAGTCGAGGTCTCGCTGCGACCGTTCTCGTTCACCGTCCGGCGGGCCGGCCGTCGGCTGCTGCGCTCCGGCGGGGTGTGGGTTGCCGACGGCGCGATCGAGGACCAGTTCATCCAGTTCACCGAAGGGGTGGTGGCGCGCGAGCGGCTGCAGCCGGCGCAACGGGCGCTGCACGCGCGGTCGCTCGGCGGCGATCAGCACTCGGTCGAGTTGGCGGTCGGCCTGTACGGCGGCCGCGAGGCGACGGTGGAGATCTCGCTGCTCGAAGCCGAGCAGGTGGCGCTGTCGGTCCGGACCGCGAGCGAGCCGCTGCGGCTGGCCGTCGACTGGGACCGCCGCTCCGAGGAGCGGCTCGTGGGACTGGGCCTGCGTCATGGGGTCCGCCTCGACCAAGCCGGTCGCGACGTCCAGCTCGGCGCCGATCGCCGCTACACCGGTCCCGATTGTCCGCCTGAGATGCTGGCCGAGGGCGGGATCCCGCAGGGCGATTGCGCTCCGCTGCCGTGGCTTCAGTCCAGCCGGGGCTACGCCGTGTGGTGCCAGACCGACGCCAACGGAACCCGCTTCGAGCTCGCGGGTGAGCGGATCTCGGTCTCCACCCGCGCCCACGCCGGACCGCTGCGCCTGCGGCTGCTGTGCGCCCGAACGCCGGCGGCGCGGCTGCGTGCCCTCTGCCGGCTGACCGGGTTTCCCGCGCTGTTGCCCGAGTGGGCCTACGGCTTTTGGAAGAGCCGCGACGTCCACGAGCACCGGGACGACGTGCTCGACGACTTCGACGGCTTTCGCCGCTGCCGGATTCCGCTCGACGCGATCGTGATCGACTCCCCCTGGGCCACGCAGTACAACACCTGGGAGTTCAACCCCCACCAGTTCCCGGATGCCGCCGGGATGATCGCCGGGCTGCGCGCGGCCGGCGTCCGGACGGTGGTCTGGGTGACGCCGTGGGTCAATCTCGATTCGCGCGACGGCCAGATCCCGCCCCAGCCCCAGTCAGAGCGGCTGCACTCCAAGCCGGCGCCCAACTACGCCCCTGCGGCCGCGGCCGGACACTTCGTCACGGACGGCACGGAGCCGTTCGTGACCCAGTGGTGGATGGGGACGGGCTCACCCGTGGACCTGACCAGCCCGGCCGCCGAGCGGTGGTGGCGAGAGTCGGCCAAGCGCGTCCTCGAGTTGGGCGTCGAGGGGATCAAGGCCGACGACGGCGAGGGCTACTACATCCCCGACCGGGTGGGGCTTGCCGACGGCCGGACCGGCGCCCAGGCCGCCTGGGCGCTCGGCGACCTGCACCGGCGGTGCCTGCAGCGTGCGCTCGACGAGGTCCACCCGGCCAGCGGCGTGCTGTTCGGACGCAGCGGCTGGACCGGGCAGCAGGCCACGGGGATCACCTGGGCCGGAGACCAGGCCTCGGATTTCTGGTCGCTGCGGGCGCTGGTGGTGGCGATGCTGAGCGGGGCCTGCAGCGGCTTCTCCAACCTCTCGCACGACGTCGGCGGGTACCTGGGCCACCGCCTGGTCGAGCGGTGCCCGCCGGAGCTGCTGGTCCGCTGGCTGCAGCTCGGCTGCTTCACCCCGCTGATGCAGGCCCACGCGCGGATGGCCCAGGAGCCGTGGCACTACGGCGGGCGGGTGGTGGACCTGTATCGCGGCTACGTGCTGCTGCACGAGCAGCTGGTGCCGTATGTCAGGGCGGCGGCCCGCACGGCGGCGCTGACCGGGATGCCGATCATCCGTCCGCTGTGCCTGGTCGACCCCGATGATCCCCGCGGGTGGTCGATCGCCGACGGCTACGGGTACGGGCCGGCCCTGTGGGTGGCCCCGGTGCTCGACGACGGCGCCCGCGAGCGCGAGGTCGCGCTCCCCCGGGGCGAATGGATCGAGACCTGGTCAGACGTCCCGGTGCACGGCGGCGGAGAGCCGATCGTGCCCGCGCCGCTGCATCGGATACCGGTCTGGGTTCGCACCGGCGCGATCGTCGTCAGCTACCCGTCCGAGCACGTCGCCGCCGGGCTCGGCGACGCCCCTGACGATGAGCGCCCGCTGGTGGCCACGCTGTGGGGCAGGCCACGGCTGGGGCGCGCCGGCGCGCGGTTGGCCGACGGGACCCGTGTTTCGTGGCGGCGTGGGCACTGGTCGGTGGACGGACCGGGCGCCGGGCGGGATATCGAGTTCGTGGTCCGTGCGATGTGAGCCGGGGCTAGTGCCGGCGGGCGTGCACTGGCAAGCCGGGGCCAGTGGTGGTGGGCGTGCTTTCGTAAGCCGGGACTAGTGCTGGTGGGCGTGTTTTCGTCAGCCGGGGCTAGTGCTGGGGGGCGTGCTCTCGCAGCCGCGGCGGGGGCGGTCCGCCCTCGTGCAGCCCGATCCGGGCGTGCAGCCTGCGCAGCGGCGCCGGGGCCCACCAGTTCCACGTTCCCAGCAGCTCCATCAGCGACGGCACCAGCAGGGCGCGGATGACCGAGGCATCGATCAGCACGGCGAGCGCGGTGCCGATCCCCAGCTCCTTGATGAACACGATCTCCGAGGTGGCAAAGGCGACGATGGCCACGGCGAACAGCAGCGCCGCCGCGGTGACGATCCGCCCGGTTCGCTCCAGCCCGATGGCCACGGCGTCCGAGTCCGAGGCGCCGCCGTCGCGGGCCTCCTTGATCCGCGAGAGCAGGAACACGCCGTAGTCGGTGGCCAGGCCGAACCCGATCGCGAACAGCAGGATCGGCTGGGTGGCGTCCAGCGCGCCCTGGCTGCGGTAGCCGAGCAGCCCCTGCAGGTTGCCGTCCTGGAAGATCAGCACGAGGATCCCGAACACTGCGCTCAGGCTGAGCACGTTCATCAGCACCGCCTTGACCGGCAGCACGACCGAGCCGGTCATCAAGAACAGCACGATCAGCGTGGCGGCCACGACCACCGCCAGCACGGCCGGGAGGTGGACGCCGAGGCTGTGCTCGAGGTCGACGTAGGCGGCCGTCTGTCCGGCCACGCCGACGTACACGGGGGCGTGCAGGGCCCGGACGTCGCGGACCAGTCGCTGGCTGGCCTCGCCCAGCGGATCGTGGATCGGCGCTACCGAGACCAGCGACGTGCCGGGCCCGGCAGCCACCGGTGGAGCGACCGCGGCGACGCCCGGCAGCCTGCGCACCCGGGCGGTCAGCGTCCGCACCGGCTGCGAGCTCGCGGGCGCTCCCACCACCAGCTCCAGGGGAGCGGTGCGGTTGGCCGGGAAGGCCGTCTTCAGGGTGTCGTTTACCTGTCGAGCGCTGGCGGTGGACGGCAGCACCCCGGCCCCGACCGAGATGAACTTGATCTGGGTGAACGGGATACCGAGCGCGATCAGGACCGCGGCGCTGGCGATGGCGATCCGGGCGGGATGGTGCTGGACGAGCCGGGAGAGCCGGTACCAGCCGCCGCTCTCGGCCGGGCGCGAATCGCGCTCGGCCGCGCGCGCCAGCCATTTCGGCGCCAGGGCGTTGACCCGGGGGCCGAGAACGGTCAACAGCGCCGGGAGCACGACCAGCGCCAGCGCGGCCGCCAGCAGCGCCACCAGCGCGCCGGCGATCCCCATCGAGTACAGGAAGCGCTGCGGGAAGATGGCCAGCGAGGCGATCGCCACCGCCACCGTCAGCGAGCTGAACACGATTGTCCGGCCGGAGGTCTGGAGCGTCCGGGTGAGCGCCTGGACGCCGAACCCCGACTTGGTCGCCTCCTCGCGGTAGCGCGAGACCATGAACAGGCTGTAGTCGATGGCCAGGCCCAAGCCGAGCCCGGTGACCAGATTGAGCGCGAACACAGAGAGGTCGACGAAGTTGGACACAATTCGCAGGGCGAAGAACGTCGCCACGATGGCCAGGCCGCCGAGCAGTGGCGGCAGCAGCGCGGCCACCAGCGAGCGGAAGAACAGCAGCGAGAGCAGGAAGATGAACGGAAACGCGAGCAGCTCGGCGTGCGCGAGGTCGAGGCTGACCTGCTTGTTGACCTGGGCGTTGGCGATCGCGGCGCCACCGAGGGCCACGTCGGACTGGCCCGCGAACGCGTGCTCCACGGTCTTGGCGTCGTCGGCGAGGCGCTTGTCCGAGAGCGGCCTGAAGTACGCGAGCACGTACGTGGAGCGGCCGTCGTGCGAGACCATCGCCGGGTTGCGGCTGTCGTAGTAGCTGACCACCCGGGCCACGTCAGGCTGTGAGCGCAGGCGGTCGGCCACGTGGGTCACGCGCGCCCGCGCGCTGGGGCTGCTGAGGGTTCCGGAGTGGACCACCGCCACCACGCCGGCATCGATCTGGCGGCCGGCGGCGGCCTGGAAGCGGTGCGTGGCCTGGACGCTCTGCGTGGCCGGGTCATCCTGGCCGTAGGGGCTCAGCTTGCCGGCCACG
Source organism: Solirubrobacteraceae bacterium (assembly GCA_036502145.1). Classification (GTDB taxonomy): domain Bacteria; phylum Actinomycetota; class Thermoleophilia; order Solirubrobacterales; family Solirubrobacteraceae; genus Palsa-465. The sequence continues at coordinate 83,233 of DASXZB010000012.1, forward strand.
CCGAAGCCGAGCACTCCGGCGACGATCGCACCCAGGACCGCGGCCATCAGCACGCGGCGGCCGTTGCGGTCCAGGAAGGCGGCGAGGCGGCTCATGTAGGCTCCCCGGCGGCGTCCCGGTTGGCGTCCTCGGCCAGCTTGGCGTCCTCGGCCAGCCGCCGCTCGGCCTCCTGGCACCAGCCGATCAGGCACCGGGTCTCCGCCAGCCCCAGCTGGAGGGTGAGGTAGGGCCCGGTCCTCCCGCGTTTGGCCTTGTCCTCGAGCGCCCCGAGCAGCGCGAGCTTGGTCTCGGCCTGCGCTCGCATCGCGCGAATGTTGTCGATCCGCTGCTCGGGCAGCGCGTCGGAGAAGAACAGCTTCAGCATCCCCTCGTCGCGCAGTTCAGGGGCCGGCACGCTCGACGCCCGCAGCCAGCTGTGCAGCGCCGCGGTGCCGGCGTCGGTCAGCTCGTACACCGTGCGGGCGCGGCCGCCCGCCGGATCGTCGCGGCCGATGATCAGGCCCTGGTCCTCGAGCCGCTTGAGCTCCGGGTAGATCTGGCCGTAGCTGGCGGCCCAGAAGTGGCGCGTGGTCTTGTCGACGAACTGCTTGATGTCATAACCGCTGCGGCGGCCCAACGTGATCATCCCCAGGATCACGCGGCCGGTGGGAGTGAGCTGTGGCTGTGGCTGGTCGAGGCTGTCCGGCATCTGGGGGTCAGCGGTGGCCATAGATCGGCAAGATATATCGTGAAGATGTATCTGTCAAATAGGTCTTTTTTCGGTCTTCGGTCCTCGATCTTCGATCTTCGGTGCGGGTCGCTTCGAACTACGATCGCGGGGGATGGCGCTGACGCTGCGAGACGGGTCGCGGATCACGATCCGCCCAATCGAGCCCGAGGACCGCGACGGGCTGGCCGAGGGCTTTGCGCGCCTGAGTCCGGAGACGCGCTACCGCCGCTTCTTCGGGTCGATGCCGGCCCTGCGCGAGCGCGATCTCGACTACCTGACCCAGGTCGACCACCGAGATCACGAGGCGCTGGTCGCGATCGACGATGAGTCGGGAGACGGCGTGGGGGTGGCGCGCTACGTGCGCGGCTCAGGCGACGCCGCCGAGCCGGCGGTGGTGGTCGTGGACGACTGGCAGGGGCGGGGCGTCGGCACTGCGCTGCTGTCGGCCCTCGTCGAGCGCGCCCGCGAGGAGGGGGTGGTGCGCTTCGAGGCGCCCGTCCTGGCGACCAACTACGGCGCGATCCGGGCCCTGGAGCGGATCGGTAAGACCGAGGTGCGGCGTGAGGGACGCGAGGTCGCGCTGACCATCGACCTGCCGCAGGCGCCGGCCCCGACGTGGTCGATCCTGCTCCGCGAGGTTGCCACCGGGGCCATCCAGCCGGCGCGCACGTTGTTGCAGCTGATCTGGCCCCGCCGCCAGGGCGAGCCGGGCGACGAGCGGCTGAACGTGATCGTCGTCGGCACCAGCGGTTCGCCGTCCAGCGAGTTCGCCGTGCGGACCGCGGGCGAGGTGGCGTCACCGCTGGGAGCCACGGTGCTGGTGGTCGGCGCGCATCGCTTCTTCGCCGGCCACGAGCCGGCGCTGGCCGCCGCGGTACAGCGGGCGGCGCAATCGCTGCGCGGACACGGGCTCGAGGTCACCGAGCAGGTCCGTCGCGGCGACGCCGCACTGGTGCTGACCGACATCGCGGTGGAGGAGAACGCCCGGATGATCGTGGTCGGCGCCGGGACCCGGGCCAGGGGCAACCCGGCCCGCCGGATCATCGGCGGTGTCGCTGATCTGGTTGCCGAGCGGGCGCCGTGCAGCGTCCTGATCGCCCGTCCCGGGGAGCGGTGACCGGGCTGGGCCAGGGCCTGGCGGTGTTCCGGCCTTGGGGGCGCTCCGGCCCGTGGGCGCTCGGGCCTTGGGGGGCGCTCCGGCTCGGCGGGCCGGCCTCATGACCTGACGATTGCGACAAATCCACCCTCGTGGCGTGGATTTGTCGCCAGCGTCGCGCCTGGCGTACGCTCTGTGACAAACCCGGCGGCGACGTCCGGATTTGTCGCAGAACGCGGGCACGCCACCGTCGATCTTTGCGCTCTATCCTCGCGTGGCGTGCACCTCGGCGAGTTGACAGCACCCGAGCAGCGGGTGCTCGGCTGCCTGATCGAGAAGCGCTGGACGACGCCCGATCAGTACCCGTTGTCGGTGAACGCGCTGCGGCTGGCCTGCAACCAGTCGACCAACCGTGATCCGGTGACCGACTACGACGAGACCACGGTCCGTGAGGCGGCCAGCCGGCTGTCGCATTACGGGCTGGCGCGGCTGGCCAGTGGCCACAGCTCGCGGGCGATCAAGTACCGCCACCTGGCCGAGGAGGGCCTCGGCCTGGACCGCCAGTCGCTGGCGCTGCTCGGCGTGCTGCTGCTCCGCGGTCCCCAGACTCCGGGCGAGCTGAAGGGCCGAAGCGAGCGGATGGCGCACTTCGAGACGCTCGACGAGGTCGACCGCGTGCTGGCGGGGTTGGGGGAGCGGGGGTATGTCCAGCGTCTGGCCCGCCGTCCGGGGCAGAAAGAGGATCGTTTCGAGCAGCTGCTGGGCGGCGGTGCCGGAGGCGGCTCCGAACCGGTCACGGCGGCTTCGGCCGGGGCCGCTGCGGCGGCTGGGCAGGGGCCTGTGGACACTCCGAGGGCGGGGCCTGTGGAGGCTCCCGGGGCGGGGCCCGTGGCGACGCCCGCCGCGGCGCCTTCGCCGGCGAGCGGCGACGGAAACCTGGAGGCCCGTGTCGCCGCGCTCGAGGACGAGGTCGCCCGGCTGCGGGCGGAGCTCGTCGAGCTGCTCGACTGACGCCCCCTAGGCTCCTCAGGTCGGGAGCGCGAGTCCGATCAGGTAGGTGGCACCGCCGACGATCACCCCGGCCAGCGTCATCTCGAGTCCCGCCGCCCACCAGGTCCGGAGCGTCACCAGCGACTTGGCCGCGCCGACCAGGAAGTGGGCGATGAGCGAGACCACGGCCGCGGCGAGGATCGCGGCCGTGCCGGTGGTGATCATGAACGGGATCACCGGCACGATCGCCCCGAGACCGGTCGAGACACCGGCCGCGACTGCAGCCTCGGTCGGCTTGCCGTCGGCCTTCATGGCGACGCCGAACTCCTCGGCGGCGAGCGCTTGGAGCATCGCGTCGGGACGGCGGGCCATCTGCTCGGCGATCTGGTCGGCGGTCTGCGGGTCGATCCCCTTGAGCTGGTAGAAGAGCGACAGCTCCTCCTTCTCCTCTTCGGGGTGCTCGGCGATCTCCTGGCGCTCGCGCTCGATGTTCGCGGCCGCGACCTCGATCTCCGAGCGTTCGGCGAGAAAGGCCCCGGTCGCCATCGAGAGTGCGGAGGCGACGGCGCCGGCCAGGCCGGCGGTGAGCACCGAGCTCGAGCCGCCGGTGGCGCCGGAGACGCCGGCGACGATCCCAAACACGGCCGCCAGCCCGTCGTTGGCGCCGTAGATCGCGCCCGAGATCCAGCCCGTCCCCGTGCGGTGCCATTTCTCGCGCCCGAGGATCCGATCCAGGCGGGCCCGGGTGCCGGGCAGGGCCACGGGTGGCTCTGCGGCCGGCGGACCGGGACTCGTGGGAGCCGCTGTGGTGGGCCCGGTGTCGCCTGGGCCGGGCTCCGAGCCGTTGGATCCCGAGCGCAGCTCGGCCACGGCCAACGAGTGCGAGCGCTCCTCCTTGCGGATCTCGCGCAGCAGACGGTCGGTTTCCGGGTCGCCCGTGGAGCGCTTGTAGAGGTCGTCGACCTCCTCGTCCTCGGCCGCCTCTCGGGCCGCCAGCAGGCGGTCGACCGGGGCCACCCGAGCCTGCATCCGCAGCCACACCGGAACCCGCACGCCGGCCGGTTCGGGTATCTCGATACCCAGCTCGCGCATGCGCGCCTCCAGCCGCCGGCGGTGACTGCCCTCGGCCTCGGCCATTCGGCGCAGGATGTCGGCCTCGCGCTCGTCCAGGCGGCGGGCGATCAGATCGTAGACGGCCCCGGCGAGGATCTCGCCTTGCCAGGCGGTGAGCAGACGCTCGCGAACCTCAGCCGGTGGGTCGGGCATCTCGCAAGAGCGTACCGACGGTGCCGCTAGCGTCGGCCGACCACGCTGTCGCCCACGTTTGCCGGCGGTCAGGTCGATGCGCTACGAGGTCGCCTCGTTCTGGCGTGAGAGGCCGCTGGGCCGAGGGGGGTGACGCGACCCAGGCGCGGTTACAGGATCCCGATCTCGGAGTTGTCGCCGACCAGGAACCGGTAGGCCCGCGGCTGGCGGTGGTCGCGGCCGATCTTGACGTTGCGGCCCAGCAGCGAGGACTCCATCCGCCCGGCCAGGTTGCGGACCGCCGAGCCGGCCAGCAGGATCGAGTGCTCGACCTCGGCATTCTCGATCACGCACCCCTCCCCGACCGCCGTGTAGGGGCCGATGTAGCAGTCCGATAGCCGCGCCCGGGCGCCGATGATCGCCGGGCCGCGCACGGTGGTGCGCCGCAGATGGGCGCCCGGCTCGATCGCCACCCGGCCGTCGACCTGGGACTCCTCGAGCTGTCCCTCGACCCGCCCCTCGATCGTCTCCAGCACGAGCCGGTTGGCCGCCAGCATGTCCTCGAGCCGCCCGGTGTCCTTCCACCAGCCCCGGACGATGTGCGGCTCGACGCGCATGCCGTCGTCGACCAGGTACTGGATGGCGTCGGTGATCTCGAGCTCGCCCCGGGCCGAGGGCTCGATCGCGCGGGCCGCGGCATGGACCGAAGAGGTGAACATGTAGACACCAACCAGCGCCAGGTCGGTCTGAGGGTCCGGGGGCTTCTCCACCAGCTTCACGACTGACCCGTTTTGCAGCTCCGCGACCCCGTACTGCTCGGGGTCCGGCACCGGCGTGAGCAGGATCAGGGCGTCCGGCGCGCCGGAACGGAACGCCTGCACCAGGTCCTCGATCCCGCCCTGCAGCAGGTTGTCGCCGAGGTACATCACGAACGGTGAGACGCCCAGAAACGGCTCCGCGGTCAGCACCGCGTGGGCCAGGCCGGCGGGCTTATCCTGGACGATGTAGCTGATCCGGACCCCGAACCGCGCTCCGTCGCCGGCGGCGGCGCGGATCTCGTCGCCGGTCTCGGGGGCGATGATGATCCCCACCTCCTCGATCCCGGCGCTGGCCATCGCCTCGATGCCGTAGAACAGGACCGGCTTGTTGGCGACCGGCACCAGCTGCTTGGCGCTGGTGTGGGTGATCGGCCGCAGTCGGGTGCCCTTGCCGCCGGAGAGAATCAGACCCTTGAGCTCTTGCATGACGGCCCTGAGCGTACCGGCCCAGCCCAAGATTCTCCCGCAACTACGCCGGTCGCGCCGTGTTTGAGCGTTTGTCCAGAGGCCTAAGGAGGCAATATGCGTAAAGCCGGGTTGGTGACCGCGGTCGCAGCCATCGTCTGCGCGGCGATCGCACTGACCGATTCTTCCGCGACGGCTCCAAAAGCAGCAGCTGCGACCCCCGGACCGACGGTGACAACTGGTTACGCGGTGGGAATCGCCACCACCGCCGAGAGAGTGTTGGGGGTCGTCAACCCGAACGGGCAGGCCACCAGCTATTACTTCCAGTACGGAACCGACAGCAATTACGGTTCCACCACACCCCCCGTCAAGGCCGGCAACGGGACCGTGAACCGGACCGCCGCAGCCGACTTGACCGGACTGACGTCGGGCACCGTTTATCACTACCGCCTGGTGGCGGTCAGTGCCAGTGGCACCTCGTTCGGCGACGATCAGACCTTCAACGGAGGGCTGACCACGTCACAGGTCCGGGTGCTCGGCCGCGAAGGATTCGTGTCGCCCGGGCGGGTCATCGGAATTCAGATCGGGTGCTTCGGCGGCCAGACCACGTGCAGCGGACACTTCACCGTGACCCGCGCCGGTGTCCTGCTCGGTGAACACGACTACTCCATCCCGCCCTCGAGTGGTGGCTTTCACAACTTCAAGCTCACCCCCGCCGGTTGGCAGCTGGTCCGCCACAACAGTGTCTTCAACCTCGTCGGAGTCGACGTCACGGTCAACGACAGCAGCGGTCAGACGCTGCACTTCGTCGTCCATCTCGCCCGCTGGGTCTGGCACTGACGTTGTCCGAGTGTCCGGGTGCCCGGAGGCGGGCATCCGGACGCTCACGGTCACTGTCAATAGGTGCCGCCGAGCTTGCGGTGGTCCCAGGTGACGACCCGGCGGGGAACGAACTGGAGCGCCACCCGCTTGGGCGCCTGGGCCCGGATCGCCTCCCAAGCCTCGGGCGACAGGGCGCCGCTCCCATAGCGCTCGGCGAGCTCGGCTCCGAGCATGGACACCGCGTCGGTGTCACGGTGGATCACGGTCTCGGCTTCGATCATCACGCCGCGCAGCTGGTCGTAGCTGTCGCCGGCCTCGAGCTGGAGCGTGGCGCGCGGCTCTCGCTCGAGGTTTCGCACCTTCTGGGACTTGCCGTACGTCCAGGCCCACAGTTGTCCGTCGCGGATCACGTACCACAGCGGCATCAGGTGCGGCCAGCCGCCCGGGCCGTTGGTGGCGCAGATCACGACGCGCTGCTCGGCCACGAACGCGGACAGCTCGTCGTCGGTCAGCTTGATCTCGTCGCGACGGCTCACGCCGTCAGCGGGAGACGAGCTCGCTGCTGGCGATCGTCTCAGCGGCCGCGCGCACCGCGGCGCGGGCGTCTTCGGGCTCCAGGACGACGGCATCGCCGGCCTCCTTGAGCGTCTCCCGCACGAGCCAGTCGACGCCCGCGAACCCCAGCTCCACGATGATCGAACCGTCCTCGAGCTCGTCCACGACGTGGCGCTCCTCGCGGGCCCAGCGGGCCCGCTCCGGGGAGATCCAGACGCGCGCGCGCGCCGAGGCGGGTACCTCACCGGTGCGCGGCCAGCCGTCGACGTCGGCCGCGGGGTCGACGTCGGGACGCGGCCGGAACCGCTCGTCGGTGGCCAGGGCGGACTTGATCCGGTCCAGCCGGAAGTGGCGAACGCTGTCGCGCGAGGGGTCGAAGCTGGCCACGTACCACCCCTCGCGGCCGTTGATCAGCGCGTAGGGCTCGACCAGCCGGGTGGAGAACTCGTCCTCGTTCTCCTTGTAGTACTCGAACGACAGCAGTCGCCGGCCGGCGATCGCCCTTGACACCTCGGCCTCGATCGCGGCGTCAGCCCCGCCGGGAGCAGCGAACTGGAGCCCATCGCGCACGGGATCCGCCCCCAGCGCCTGAACCACCTTCTCGCGCACCGAGGTCAGCGACCCCTCGGGGATGTGCTCGCCGATCCAATCGATCGCCGCCACCAGCGCCTTGGCCTCGACGGGAAGCAGTCGGGCGGGGCGGGCGAACGAGTCGCCGTAGGGCTCGGGATCGACCTCGATCGTCCCGTCGGCCTGGATCTCGGCGTAGAGGACGTACGTGCCGGCGCCGAAGTTGACGACGTTCAGCACCGAGATGTCCTCGCGCAGCTCCTGCTCGGAGACCTTGAGCGCGCCGCACAGGTCGCCGGCATCGAGCAGTCGCCGGGCCCGGCCGGCCTCGATCAGGATGCTGGCCAGGGTCACCAGCCGAGCGAAGCGCTCCGGACGGATCGCCGCATCGGGGCGGTGGCCGTTGCTGTCGCCGGCGTCGCCTCGCTCGGCGCGCGGTGCCGGTTCGGCCTGGGCGGCCGCGGCCGCGGTTCCTGTGTGGCCACGCGACCGGGCGATCTGAGGCTCGCCGGTGTGGCGCTCGATCAGCAGGCCGATCCGGGAGTGAAGCTCGGAGACGAGCTCGGGCGGACCGACCACGGCGGCGTTCTCGCCAAGGCCCAGCGCCCACGCGATCAGCTGGCGCGAGTTGGCATACCGGGTGACGAACAGGCGGTCGCCGGGCTCGGCATCCTCGTCGGCCTCCCGCATCTCCCCGTAGGGGCCGAAGTGGCGCTCGATCTGCCACGCGATCCGCTTGCCGACCCACACCTCGGCGCTGCCCACCGGCTCCCCGAACTGCCAGTGGATCCGGTTGGCGTAGGCCCGCGGGTCGAAGTTGGCCGGTCGCTGGAAGTCGTGCTCGGCCTTGGTGGCGTAGCCGACCTTGCCGCGGATCCGGGAGAGGCGAAAGACACGGATTGCGCTGCGCTCATGGGAGCGGCCGACGACGTAGAACTGGCCGCCCTGGTAGAGCAGCTGGTAGGGGTCGACGCGCCGCGCTCCGACCTCGTCGCGCTCCATGGTGTGGTAGTCGAAGACGATCGTCTTGCGCCGGAAGATCGCGGTCTCGATCTTCACCAGGCGGTGGGAGACCTCGTGGCCCCCGGCCGAGCCGGTGATCCCCAGCGCGACGGTGTTCTGCTCCGGGGTGGCCAGCGGGCTGGGGCGCCCCCAGGAGATCTGCTGAAGCGCCAGCCGCAGCGGCTCGGCGTAGGCGAACTCCCCGTCGAGCAGCTGAAGCGCGGTCCGCAGGGCCGCTAGCTCGGTATCGGTGAAGGCGATCGCCGGCAGGTGGAAGTTCTCCGGCGGCAGCGAGTAGTTCTCCTGCTCCACCAGCCCGTCCACCGGCTTCTCGACCGCGAGCACGATTCCCAGCGCCTCGAGCTCGGAGCGGTCGGCGTAGAACCGGCGGGCGAAGGCGTCCTCGTTCATGACGCTGTAGCCCTCCACGTCGCGCCTGATCTCCGGCGCGGTGACGGGGCGACGCTCGGCCATCAGATACGAGATAAGCGACAGCTGCCGGATCAGCTTCTCGGTGTCCTTGGCCACGGCGACCCACTTTAGTCGCGCCGCATAGGCGACGAGACGGGCCGGGCGGCTGCGCACGCTATTTGCGCAGATTTGGAACGAGTCGCGACACAGCCGTGACGAGGGCGTCGCGACTCAGTCGTCGCCGCCGTAGATCCGGGGCCCCCGGGCCAATCCTCCTAAGCGGCGCGCTCCTCTGGCTCGGCCGCGGCAGCGAAGAACGCCCCGCCCCCGATCCCCTTGTCAAACCCCGACCACCGCTCGCCCGCCGGCAGCTCCTTCTCGATCCGGTCGAAGCTGCCCAGCCGGCCGCCCAGGTTGTCGATCATGTGGACCAGCGTCGCCTCGCGCGTGCACGGGACCACCGGGCTGCCGTGGGCGAGCGAGCCGTGGTGGCTGAGGATGATGTGCAGAACGGCCCCGGCGACCTCGGCCGGGAAGCCGTCGATGTCGTCGATGGCTCGGCGCACCTGGTAATAGCCGAGCGGGATCTCGCCGTACAACCGGCCGTCGTCGGACATCTCGATGGCCTGTCCGTGGACCTCGTAGGCGTCGAGCTTGCCGATGTCATGCAGGAGCGCCCCGGTCACCGCGACGTCGCGATCCAGGCCGGGGAAGGTGGCCGAGGTCGTGCTGACCGCCTGGGCCACGGTGAGCGAGTGCTCGAGCAGCCCGTGCCGGTAGGCCTGGTGGTAGTGCTTGGCCGCCGGGGCTTCCCGGTAGCGCAACCAGGTCGGGCAACCCTCGCCCAGGAGCGCCGCCAGCAGCCGGCGCAGGTGGGGGTGCTGGATCGTGGCCACCAGCTCGCGCAGATCGGCCTCCATCTGCTCGGCGGACCGGATCGGTCCGTCGATCAGCTCGGCCGCGTCGTAGTCGCCTTCCGGCGCGACCTCGAGCGTCTCCACGGTCAGCTGGGGTCCGAAGCGCTCGTGGTCGGAGAACTGCCCGCAGACGTTCACCACGCTGCCGGTCCGGGCGAGCTCGCGTACCTCGTCGAGACCCTCCGAGACGATCGCCGCCACGCTCCCGGTGCGATCGCCCAGCATCAGCTTGAGGTACTCGTCGCCCTCACGGCGGCGGCGCACGGCGGCGCTGCGAACGAGCAGTGGCTGTGCGACGACGCACCCGTCTTCAAAATCCCGCACGTACATCCCGGCCACGAAGATAGAGTGATGGCCGGACGACACCGAATGACCAAAACTGCACTCATTACAGGGGGAACTGGTGGATTGGGGGTCGCGGTCACCGATCGCCTGCTCGACTGCGGCTGGCGGGTGGTGGTGCCGTGGATCGTCGAGTCAGAGCTCGAACGTGTGCAGGAACGCGACGGCCTGGAGCTGGTCAAGGCGGATCTGTTCGATCCCGACAGCATCGCCCAGGTGGTCACCGCGGCGGTCTCGGACGCCCGTGCGCCGTTGGGCGGCGTGGCCAACCTGGTGGGCGGCTTCGACGCGCCCGGCCGTGTGCACGAGGTTGCACTCGAGCGCTTCGAGGAGCAGTTCCGGCTCAACCTCCGCGCCACCTACCTGGTCACCCAGGCGGCGCTGCCGCATCTGATCGACCGCGGCGGCGGCTCGATCGTGTGCGTCGGCACGCGGGCGGCACTGGAGCCGTTCAGCGGCGCCGCGGGTTATGCGGCCTCCAAGGCGGCGGTGCTGGCGTTCGTGAAGGCCATCGCTGTCGAGTACCGCGACGACGGCGTCCGCTGCAACGCGATCCTGCCGAGCGTCATCGACACTCCGGCCAACCGCAGGGCGATGCCGAAGTCAGATCACGAGCGGTGGGTAAAGCCGGCCCAGATCGCGGCCGTGATCGCCCACCTGCTGTCCGAGGACGCCTCGGCGACCAGCGGAGCCCTGATCCCGGTCTACGGCCGCGCCTAGCCGAGCGCTACAGCCCGGCGGGATGTCGGACCGAGAAGGTCTTCAGGTCAGGCTCGTCGGCGGAGCGATTTGACCAGCGCGATCCGGTCTCGGCCAGCGCGACGGTATCGAACCTCAGCCCAGCCACGTACATGAAGGTGTGCCCGGCATTTGCGAACACCGTGATCCACTTGCCGGGACCGGGCTGGCCCCAGTTCTCCAGATCTCCTGATACGACGGTGTGATCGAGCAGGTGGGAGGCCGCGAACACGTAGCTGATCGACCCCGAGCAGTCATACGCGGTGTCCTCGTAGGTCATGTGGCCCCCGCCGTAGCGATAGGGAAGCCGCGCGATCTCGTTGCCGGCCGCGATCACCTCCTGAACCGCGGCCGGGGCATCTATCGGCGCCACCGCCAAGCCCCCCGGGGTGAGCGTGGCCTGGTTGGTGGACGCCGTCATCCCGCTCTTGGCCAGCTGCTGGCGGATGTCGGACTCGGCGATCGGCTGTGGGAGCGAGCTCGAGACCGGACCGACGCTGACCCCGGCCGAATCGTCGGCCGGCGCCGCGCTGCGAGGCGCCGATCCGGCCACCGGCTGGACCACCTGCGGGTGACCGTGAAGCACCGGTCCGCTCGACTGCTTGTCGACCTTGGGGGTCGGAGTCGGCGTCGGGACGTTGTTGGTCTCCGGGCGCTGCTGCTGCTGAGCGCACCCGGCGCAGGCGGCGCAGAGGGCGCCGATCGTCAGCAACCAGCGAGTTCGCACGCGCTCAGTATGACGCCGGCCGCGAGCGCCAGATGCACACCACCGCGGCCGGCGAATCGCGGTCAGTCGTCCAGGCGGCCCTCGTAGAGCGCGAACACCGCGCCCTGTGGATCCTGGGCGACGGCGATCTTGGCGATACCGATGTCGGTGGCGCCAACGAGCACGTTGCCGCCGAGCTCGGACACCTTGGACAGGCTCGCGTCGAGATCGGAACTGGCGAAGTACACCAGCCAGAACGGTGGTGTCCCCGGAGGTGCCGGGGGCCGGATGCCGCCGTTGCTGTGGCCGTCGGCGGTGCTGATGACCAGGTAGGTCGGATCGGCGCCCTCCATCGGCGTGGTGGTCCACCCCAGTAGGTCTCCGTAGAACTTCGCCGAGCCGTCGAGATCCTGCGACCCGAGCTCGTTCCAGGCCAGCGCGCCCGGGGCGTTGACCAGGCCCGCGCCGATGTGCTGGTTGGGCTGCCAGACCAGGAAGTAGGCGCCCTGTGGATCCTGCACCACCCCCATGCGGCCGGCCTCCATGACGTCGAAGGCATCCGCGTGGACGGTCGCCCCGAGCTCCTTGGCGCGGGTCAGCGTCTGATCGGCGTCCTGAACCGTGACGTAAGAGTTCCAGGCCGGAGGAGCGCCGGCATCGCGCTGCTGCTGAGGCTGCAGCGAAACCGCGGCGACGAACTTGTCGCCGAGCTTGGCCATCGAGTAGTAGACGCCGTCCCCCACGGGTGAGTCGTCGTAGGTCCAGCCGAAGAGTCCGGCGTAGAAGGCCTTGCCGGCCTCCTGGTCGGTGGTGCTGAGGTCGGTCCAGCTGAATGTGCCAGGTGTGTACTGCGTTCGTTCGCCCATGCCGGCGACGGTACCACCGAAGCTGTCGCTGTGCGTGACATTTTCGTCGCCGGCCAGGAACGTATGCGCCTCCTGAGACGGCCGCCGTGGGAGGGCTGCCATAGACTTGCTCAGATGGCGGATTTCACGATCAAGAACCTCGGGGACGTCGAGAACCGGGGTGCCGACAGCGCCCCCGATTTCGAGGCCCGCTATGCCCGTCAGCACCTCGGCTCAGACCACCTGGGGGTGAGCTACTTCCGCTACCCGCCCGGCTTCAGGACGCCCTTCGGTCACCGCCACCGCGAGCAGGAGGAGGCCTACATCGTGGTCGAAGGCTCGGGCCGGGTGCGGTTGAACGACGAGATCGTCGAGCTCAGGCAGTGGGACGTGGTCCGGGTCGCCCCCAACGTGGTCAGAGCGTTCGAGGGCGGCAAGGGCGGGCTGGCCTTCATCGCCATCGGCAACGACCGCCCGGAGGGCGGCGACGGCGAGGTGGTCCAGGATTTCTGGACCGAGTAGCCGTCGGCACGGCGCCGCGGCCAAGATCACAGCCCGCTAACAACTGCGTCACGGCGCGGCAACTTCTGCGATGCCCGGCGCCAACAAGCTGTGGCGGTCGACGTGCCGCCATCGACACGTCGTATCCACAGCCCCACTATCGAGGAGCGCAAATTGACGCGCAAGCGCAACTTTGGCCTGCTGCTGGCGCTCGCCGCTCTGGCGAGCGCGATCACGATCGCAGCCGCCGCCAGCGCGGTCGGCCGGGTCGATCATCCGCGGCGAAACCATCATGACGCGGCCGCAGGAGGCACGTACACGCCGATCAAGCACGTGGTCGTGATCTTCCAGGAAAACGTCTCCTTCGATCACTACTTCGGAACGTACCCGAATGCTGCCAACACCGACGGCCAGAGGTTCACGCCCCTGACGGGAACGCCGGCGGTCGACGGCCTGCCGCCCGCGACCGCCAAGTCGCTGCCCCCGCAATTGCGCCACAGCACGAATCTGCTCACCAACAACCCAAACCAGTCTGACCCGCAGCGGTTGGACTCGAGCGCAGCCGGTCTGTCGGTCAAGGGCCAGGGCCAGCTCACCTGCGATCAGGACCACAACTACAGCGATGAGCAGAAGGCGTTCGACAGCGGCAAGATGGATCTGTTCGTTCAGAGTGTCGGCACCGGCAGCGGGACCGGGCCCGCTGGCAACACATGCGACCCCAAGACGGTCATGGACTACTACGACGGCAACACCGTCACCGGCCTCTGGAACTACGCCCAGCACTATGCGATGAGCGACAACTCGTTCGGGACCACGTTCGGTCCCTCGTCGCCCGGCGCGATCAATCTCGCATCCGGCGACACCGGCGACGTCGACACCTCGCACAGCGCCAACATCCCCTCGATCGCCACCTCGACGTCACCTAACGCGGACCTCGACGCCGACGGCAACGGCGGCTACTCGCTCACCAGCGATGCCCAGCCGTACTGGGACGACTGCTCCACCCGCGACGCGGTGGCCATGTCAGGCCAGAACATCGGGGACGAGCTCAACCAGGCCCACGTCTCGTGGGGGTGGTTCGAGGGCGGCTTCCGCCCCTCCACGAGCTATCGGCAGGCCTTGGCGGCCACCGGCCAGCCCGGCCAGTCGACGAGCACGTTCATCGCCGACCAGTTCAAGAACGCCGGCTTCCAGAGCCAGGTTCCGAACTCGAGCAACCAGGGGCTGTGCGATTCGGTGCACCCGGTCGGGAAGGCGCTCGGAGGTACGGGCCAGTACGGCTACAAGGATGACTACATCCCCCACCACGAGCCGTTCCAGTACTACGCGTCGACGGCAAATCCCCACCACCTCACGCTCCCGACCGCCAACGGCCAGGACACTGTGGACGGGCTCAAGGAGATTGGTCACGACACCCAGTCCTACAAGAACGGAGTGCCGCAGTTCAACACTCCCAACCATCAGTACGACACGAGCGACTTCGACCAGCTGGTGGCGGCGATCAACTCCGGCCAGCTGCCCGCGAAGGCGCTGCCCGCGGTCAGCTTCCTGAAGGCGCCCGGATACCAGGACGGCCACGCCGGTTATTCGGATCCCGCCGACGAGCAGCGATTCGTCGTCGACGAGATCAACGCGCTGGAACGGTCGCCGGACTGGAGCGGTACGGCGGTGATCGTCAACTACGACGACTCCGACGGCTGGTATGACCACGTCTACAGCGGAGTCACCAATCCGTCGACGTCTCCGGCGGACAACCTGACCGCCACGACGACCAGCGGTCCGACCTCAGGCAAGTGCGCCGGGCCGGACGCGCACTCAAACCACCCGCTGGCCGGCGAGCAAGGCCGCTGCGGCTTCGGTCCGCGGCTGCCGATGCTGGTGATCTCGCCCTACTCGAAGTTCAACTCGGTCGATCACAACCTGAGCGACCAGGCCTCGATCATCAACTTCGTCGAGTACAACTGGGGTCTTCCCGGCATCCCCGGTTCGGCCGATCAGGTGCTCTCAGGGCGTGACCAGGCGCGGGGCCTGCCGTTCGATCTCGCCGGGATGTTCGACTTCAGCGCTCCGCATAGCGGCACGCTGATCCTGAACCCAAGGACCGGCCAGCAGCACTGACCGATGCGATCGGAGCCAGCGGGGCCCGGGTGAAGATCTGGGCCCCGCGACCCCGATGCGATCAGAGTGGTCCAGCCCCGTCCAGGACCTTCGCGGTGGTCCCCTGGCAACGAAAACACCCACGTCGTCCGGGCGGCGAAAATCCCGTAGTAGTCGTCCTAGCCCGACCGGCCGTTGTTCAGGCGCGCGCGATCGAGGCCGGGTCCACGCCCTCCAGGCGGGTCATGGTCACGCTGGCCTCGAGCTTGGCCGCCGCCGCCCCCCGGTAGACGCCCTTGATCGGCGGCACGTCGGCGTAGTGGCGGCCGTGGCCGATCTTCACGTGGGTCTCGCCGGTGAGTATCCGGTTGGTGGGGTCGGCGCCGACCCAGACCGGTTCGCCGCCGTCGGGGCCGGGCAGCAGCGCCTCGAGCCAGGCGTGGGTGTCGACCTCCACCGACTCGCTGCCCTGATCGGCGTCGGCGGCGAACAGGTAGCCCGACACGTAGCGGGCGGCGATCCCGTGGTGGCGCAGCAGGCAGAGCCCCAGGTGGACGAAGTCCTGACAGACACCGGCCCCGGCTTGCAGCAGGTCGGCGACTCGGGAGTCGACGAAGGTGGCTCCCCGCCGGTACTCGAACTCGTCGGGGATCAGCTCCGAGACCAGCAGCACCGTCGCCAGCGGCGTCGAGGCGGCACGGGTCACGCCCAGCAGGCGGTCGAGCGCCGGGTGTCCGGGAGCGTCATCTGTCTGCAGCAGGAACTCCCCGCCGGCCTCACGGTAAGCGGGGCTGTGCAGGGCATCCCAGGTCGCCTGCGGCGGTTGGCCGCCTGCCTTGGTGCTGGCCCGGGCCCGGACGTCGATCGTCAGCTGGCGGTGGGGCCGGGAGACCTCGAACTCCACCACCTCGGTGCCGAAGTAGTCGGTGTGGCGGTGGAGGCGGACCTCGGGGGTGAGGCGGACGCTGAACTCGTCGCAGCGCTGCAGGCCGTTGCCGTGCGGCTTTACGCGCAGCGCGTTGAGGTTGTCGACCACGTCGGCGTCGTACTCGTACTCGGTCAGGTAGCGGATCGCGAAGTTCATGCCCGATGTGGGTTCTGGGACGGCGGAGCGAGGACTACCCGCCGACATCTACAGATGAACCGCGGCCAGCGCGGCGATCGCAAAATAGCGGGCGTCGATGTCGCGATCGACCAGCTCGAGCTCGTCCTGGACCCGCTCCAGCGTCTGCGCCAGCGCTCCGCTCGTATCCGGCGTCCGGCGCTGGAGCTCGAGATCGGCGATCAGCCGGCCCAGTCGCAGCACCGGCGGCGATGACCGTGGCTGCGCGTCGGCCGCCGACAGGGCGGCGGCGAGCGCCGCCACCGAGGAGGCGACCGAGCCCGGATAGGCTGAGTCGAACAGCAAGAAGCTCGCCACCGGGCCGACCGTCGGCGCATTGCGGACCGCCCGCCGGTAGGCCTGAAAGCCCCCCACCGCGTGCAGCAGCGCCAGCGCCTCGGTCTCGTGGCCGTCTTCGAGCGATCCGCCGGGAATCGCCACTCGCAGCATCCGCAGGGTCATGTCGGCCTCCTCGATTCGCCCGCCGGCCTCGAGGAAGGCGCGCCCCTCGTCGCGGAGCATGGTGCGGTCGACCAGACCCCAGAACAGTGCGCAACGCTCCTTGACCTCCTGATAGACGGAATACGGCCCGGTGCGAAGCGCCGCCTGGAGGTCGTAGCGACCGAGCAGCAGATAGAACGCGTTCAGGGCCTCCCACATCTCGGTGGAGATCACGTCGCGCATCGTCCGCCCGCGCTCGCGGGCCCGGGCCAGGCACGAGACGACCGAGGCCGGGCTATCGGTGTCGAGCGTGAGCAGCCGCGCCACCTCGATCCGCCCCAGCGGCTGCGCCTCCTCCGGAAGCGCCGCCTCCTCGCCCGGCGCCAGCGGTTTGGCGCCGATCGTCGCCAGCACTCCCTCCCAGCTGAGCGCGATGCCGCGCTCCCAGGGCGCTCCGGCGACGTCGGCGTGAAAGGCGCCGTCGAGCATCCGCGCGGTGTGCTCGGCCCGGGTCAGATCGCGCCCGAGCCAGAACAGCTCCTGCGCGATCCGGGCCAGCACCTCAGAGTGCCGGCGGCGCCGGCTGCTGTTGCTGTTGTTGCTGCTGGGCCTG
Organism: Solirubrobacteraceae bacterium; assembly: GCA_036502145.1. Lineage (GTDB taxonomy): Bacteria > Actinomycetota > Thermoleophilia > Solirubrobacterales > Solirubrobacteraceae > Palsa-465. The sequence goes on from DASXZB010000012.1 coordinate 100,158, forward strand.
GTTGTGCCAGCCGCCGTAGCGCACGTCGGGCAGTCGCGGAGGCCGGTGGGCGGGGAGCGTGCCCGGCGCCAGGTCGGCCTGGCTGTCGTCGTCGAGCACCCAGGTGTCCTTCGAGCCCCCGCCCTGCGAGGAGTTGACGATCATCGACCCGGGACGCAGCGCCACCCGGGTCAGGCCACCGGGGACGATCCTGATCTCCTCGCCGAAGACCGCGAACGGCCGCAGGTCCACGTGGCGGGGGGCCAGTCGGCCGTCGCCGGCCTCGGTCGGCGCGGTCGACAGATGGACCAGCTCCTGGGCGATGAACCGGCCGGGCTGATCCTCGATCAACCGCGCCTGCTGCTCGCACTCGGCCTGACTGGCCTGGGGCCCGATGAAGACGCCCTTGCCGCCGGACTCCGAGGTCGGCTTGACCACCACCTCGGGCAGCCGCCGCAGAACCTCCCGGCGCGAGCGCTCGTCGCTGAGCAGGTAGGTAGGCACGTTGTCGAGGATCGGCTCCTCGCCGAGGTAGAAGCGGATCATCTCCGGCACGTGGTAGTAGATCGCCTTGTCGTCGGCGACTCCGGTGCCGATGGCGTTGGCGATCGCCACCGTGCCGGCCCGGTAGGCGCGGACCAGCCCGGGGACGCCGAGAGTCGAGTCGGGACGGAACTCCAGCGGGTCGATGAAGTCGTCGTCGAGGCGGCGGTAGATGGTGTGGACCCGCTGCAGTCCGGCGGTGGTGCGCATGTAACAGACGGCGTCGCGGACCACCAGGTCGCCGGGCTCGACCAGCTCGACGCCCATCTGCCGGGCCAGGAAGGCGTGCTCGAAGTAGGCGGAGTTCAGCGGGCCCGGGGTCCACAGCACGACCGTGGGGTGGCTCTCGGCGGCCGGGGCGACCGCGCGCAGGGCGTCGAGCAGCAGCGAGGGGTAGTGATCGACGGCGCGGACCCGGTGGCCGGCGAACAGCTCCGGCATCAGCCGGGTCATCGCCACCCGGTTCTCGAGCACGTAGGAGATTCCCGAGGGGGTCCGCACGTTGTCCTCCAGGACCCGCCAGCGACCGTCGCCATCGCGCACCAGGTCACACCCGCAGACGTGACAGTAGACGCCACCCGGCGCACGCACGCCGTGCACGGGCCGCGCGAAGCTGGAGCGGCTGACGATCAGCGACCAGGGGACGATTCCGGCCCGGACGATCTCGTGCGCGTGGTAGACGTCGTCGACGAACGTGTTCAAGGCCCGGATCCGCTGCGCCAGCCCGCGCTTGATCGTGGTCCACTCGGCGGCGGTGAGCACGCGCGGGACGAGATCCAGGGGCCAGGCGCGGTCGCGTCGCTCGCCGTCTGAGCCGGCGACCTCGAAGGTGATCCCCTGCTGCATGAAGATGGTGTCGCGGCGCTTGCCCGCGGCGTCCAGGGACTCGGGACCGAGCCGCTCCAAGGCCCGCATCAGCGAGACGGCGTGGGGCAGCGGCGTGCCGTCGGGCGCCAACAGCTCATCGCGGCAGCCGGGCGGAATCTCATAGCCGGTCGCCAGGGGCCGCGTCTCGGTGTCGGTCATCACCGTTAGGTGTACCCGTTGCGGCGGCTCGGTGCCAGGCCCAGTCGGACAATTGGCCTTGTCCACTTGTAGGGTCTCAGCCGATGACCGACCCGCCGGCCATCATCAATCCCGTCGTGAGGTGAGCAGCCGATGACCGATCCACCGGCCGTGGTCAAACTCCAACAGATCGAGGCGCTCGATGTCGCCGAGGGCGATATCCGCTTCACTCGCCGCCGCCTCGGCGCTGCCGCCGGGTGCGTGCGGATCGGCTGCAGTCACTTCGTCGTGCCGGCCGGCGCGCGGCAGATGCCGGTGCACGTGCACGGCAACGAGGAGGAGATCTTCCACGTGCTGCGCGGCGGCGGGCTGAGCTGGCAGCGAAGCGGCGTCTGCAGGGTCGGCCCCGGCGACACCGTCGTCCATCGGCCGTCCCAGGAGCCACACACGTTCCTGGCCGGCGATGGAGGACTCGAGCTGCTGGCCTTCGGGAGCGGGAGCGACACGCGGATCACCTATCTGCCGCGTGCCAAGGTCATGTGGTGCGGGCCGCGGTGGGTGCCGGTCGACTCGGTACACCCGTTCAAGGCCGAGGCGCTGGCGGGTCCGCTGGAGCCGGGGGAGCCGGGCGAGCGGCCGGCCAATGTGGTCGCTGCGGACGATGTCGACACCGGCCCGTTCCCCGGAGTCGAAGTCCGCGCTCTGGGGCGGGCGGGCGGCGCGGCCCAGGCCGGGCTCAACAGGGTCACGTTGCCGGCGGGCGCCAGCGGCGCGCCGCCGCACTGCCATGCGCTCGAGGAGGAGCTGTTCATCGTGCTGGCGGGGTCGGGGATGCTGCGGCTGGGCGAGTCGTCCCATCCGCTCGTTCCCGGCGACATCGTGGGCCGCCCGCCCTCGACCGGGGTGGCGCACTCGCTGAGCGCGGGGGATCAGGGGCTGACCTACCTGGTCTACGGGACGCGCGAGCCCGGCGACAGCGTCTACTACCCGGAGACCGGGAAGGTCCGGTTGCGGGGGCTGGGCGTGACGATCGACGCCGCTCCGACCTCCGCCGGCCCCTAGAAGCGATCGGCGCCGATCACTCTCGCCGGCACATGACCTCGGCGATCACGGCACCGGTGCGGGGCAGGATGCCGGTTTGCGACAACCCCGACGGGACGCCCGGGATTTGTCACCAACCGTCCGCAGGGCTTGCGGCTGGCGGAAAATCCAACCTGCGGCGCTGGATTTGTCGCAGAAGCGGCGCCCCCAGGTCCCAGGTCGGCCGTCCGTGCTCCTGAGCGAGTCCGGCGCTGGGCGGCTCCGAGCGCACGGCAGGCCGCGGCGGTTTCAGGGCGGCGGCGCTACCGGCCCCGCCGGCGTGCCTCGGTCTTGGTGTAGCGCAGCGCCATCGAGAGCCAGGGCGCCGCCTGGGCATGCCACAGCGCCGAGGAGTGCCCGCCGGAGTAGATGCGGAAGTAGTGCGGGATGCCGGTCTGGCGCAGCTCGGCGTCGAACTGCCGGTTCATCTGGAGAAAGCGCGAGTCCTGGCTGCCGACGTAGAACGCGATCAGCGACGGCCAGGTGGCCTGCTCGTTCTTCAGGTACTGGCCGGCCGGGACGCGGGCGTCGACGTCGGCCTGATCGGAGCCGAGGTCGAGCACGTGCTCGCCGCTGGGATCGGTGGCCACGAAGTAGCCGCTCCAGGATTCCACCGCGGCGAACATGGACAAATGGCGTAGGCCGATGTTGAAGGCGCCGTAGCCGCCGGCCGACAGTCCGACCAGCGCCCGGCCAAAGCGGTTGGCCACGGTTCTAAAGCGCTTGTCGATGCAGTGGGGGAGGTCGTGTGCGATCGCCTGGGGCCAGTTCTCGCTCGGGCCCCAGTCGAGATACTCGCGGTCGCCGTTGGAGACGCGGGCCCCCTGGGGCGCGACCACGATCGTCCGCTGTGAGGACGTGAGGGCGCCGGCGACGAAGGCGTTTGTGGTGTATGTCCCGGGTTGCGCCGGCAGCCCGTGCAGAAAGTAGATGACCCGGTAGCGCCCGGATCCATGGCGGTAACCGGCGGGGAGGTAGACGAGCGCCGGCAGCGTGCCGCCGAGCGACGGTGCGCGGCACTTGACCGACACCGTCTGGGCGGAGGTCGCGATCGCTGGTTCTGGCCTGCCCTTGCTGGCGACTACGACCGCGGCACCGGTTCCCATCGCGGCCAGCGCGACGATCGTGAACGCGGCCACCACCAGGACTTGGCGGCGCCTCACAGCCTGACGTCCATGGCCCCGATTGTTGCAGCGCCGAGGGGCTTGCGGGGCCGCGCCCGCTGCGATAGCGTGCCGCGCGGACCGGAGGGGGTCCGTAGATCCAGAGGGAGGTTGCTCGATGAGTCGCAGACTGGTCCTCGTCTCGGCTGTGGTCTGTCTAGTGCTCGGCGCGATGGTGCCGGCAGCTTCAGCCAAGACGAAGTTTCACCCGCGCGTCGGAGGCGCGCTGGGCCTCATCCCGCCGGTCAACAGCCAGGGGCAGTTCGGCAGCCAGGACATCGCTTCGGGCGCGCTGATCCCGGTGACCTATCACGGCGGCTCGGTGATGGCGGGCGGCGTCACCGTGCACACGATTTTCTGGGCCCCGCCCGGGTTCAAGTTCCAGGGCTCTCCCGGGGCGGGGATCCCGACCTACGAGGGGCTGGTGCAGAAGTTCTTCACCGATACCGCGCACGACAGCGGTGCCAGCAGCAACTGCACGACGGCGACCGCCGAGTGCAACATGTTCACGGTGCTGCCCCAGTTCGCGCAGGGAACCAGCGTCGGCGGGATAACGCCGGGCGCCTACAGCATCAACTACAACCCGGCGACCGACTCGGTCGACGACACCGATCCGTATCCGGCCGCCGCCGATCAATGCGCGTCGACCAACAACGCCACCGGCGCCTGCATCACCGACGCCCAGATCCAGGCCGAGGTCGACCACGTCGTGCAGAGCACGTCGGGTCAGCCGCGGGGGCTGCACAACCTGTGGTACGTGTTCCTGCCGCCCAACGTCGACGAGTGCATCCTGCCCGGTGTGTGCGGAACCAACGCCTTCGGCGGCTATCACTCGGTCTCCGATGTCGGCCACGGCGTGACCATCTACGCGATCACGATCGATCCGATCATCGAGGCCGGGTCGATCGCGCAAGGCGGCGATCCGCAGGGCAATCCGGACGCCGAGGTCACGGCCGACATCGCCGGTCACGAGACCGTCGAGGCGATGACCGATCCGGAGGGCGTCGGCTACATGGACCCGAATGGATTCGAGGTTGCCGACAAGTGCGAGTTCGGGCCGCAGCACGGCACCCCGCTGGGGTTCGCCAGCAACGGATCCCCCTACAACCAGGTCATCAACGGCCACCAATATCTCCTCCAGGAGATGTGGTCAAACGACGACAACGGCTGTGTCCAGGGGACCAACCAGACCGGCAATCCGCTGCCCCTGCCCCAGGTCAACCTGACGCAGTTCAGCCACTCCGTGACCGGGAACATCGGCTCCAATACGGCCGGCGTGACGGCCCAGGTCTCGATCCTGCGCGCGGACGCCAACGGAAATCCGGTGACCGTCGCTCAGGGCTCGGGAATCACCGACGCCAGCGGAAAATGGAGCGCCACGGTGGGGCCGCGCGTGGTCGGCGACGATCGCGACGAGATCGATGTCGACTACTCGGGTGCCGGGGCGCCGAGCCCGCACCACCAGGTGATCCTCACCGGCAACGGAGGCAACCCGTTCACCGAATCCGGCTGGACGGGGTGGACCGCGCTCGACAACGGCGCGTTCTTGACCAACGATCCGGCTCAGGGAGGACCGTCGCTGGGGCTCGCCCCGTGCTTCCAGACCGGGGTCCTGACGGCGACCGTGAACGGGACCCAGGTTCCGAGCACGGGCACCGCGACGGACTTCTGCAACACCCAGACCGGAATCGCGACGGTGTCGCTGAGTAACCCGGTCGGGAAGGGAGACGTGCTGACCCAGAGCACGAACGACAACCGTGCCTTCCAGGACCCGAACCTGCCGACGGCCAACCCGCTCGGAGGCCTGGTGCACCTGACGGTCCCGGTCGGCGAGCCCGATGCGGTCTCGAAGTTCGTCAACCCGCTGGCGACGTTCCAGCCGAGCGGGTTCCCGACGTGTACGGCCGATCTGCAGGCCCAGTCGGTTTCGTGCTCGGGCCTGGTCCAGGGCGAGTCCTACACGGTGACCGATAGCCGGACCGGGCAGTCACACTCCGCCAGCGGCAACAGCAGTGGGACGATCAAGGTGTCGTTCGCCACCGGAACGCTGCACCCCGGCGATGCGGTGGCGCTGTCGAACGGCTCGCGGACGGTGACCACGCTGCAGACGGCGCACCTCCAGGTCGCCATCGACGGCGAGCAGTCGGTACTCGCGGGCGGCAAGTGTGAGGCCGACAACTACTACGGACCGCCGTTGTCTGACGCTCCGACCAATGCCGGGGCCGGCGATCCGAGTGCACTGGCCGGCGGCGCCGCGCTCACCGGAGAGGTGTGCCCGGGCAATGGTGACGCCACAGGCCTGTCGGCGTCGGCGATCACCCAGACCGACGAGACCAGTGGCGGGCAGACGCGGACCGAGGTGCCCGACATCGAGGACACCTCGCCGCTCCAGGGCGAGACCGTCTACGGCGGGTTCACAGCGCTCGCGGAGTCCGGCCTGCCCGGACCGAACGGCTCGACCGTGCCCACCGACAGCACGTCACACGTGGGGCTCACCATCGCCCCGGCCGGTGGCGGTGAACCGGTGTTCACGGCGGCGAACGTCGACACCCCCGGCGGCGTCAACGTCAACTCGCTGACACCCGGCTCGTACAAGGCGACCTGGGTGCTGACGGACGCCAGCGGCGACACTCGGGCTGTCACCACGCGGTTCGTCGAGCAGTCCGCCACACAGGGGCCACAGGGGCCACAGGGACCACAAGGGCCACAGGGACCACAAGGGCCACAGGGCCCGCAGGGACCCCGCGGTTCGCAGGGACCCCCAGGGCCCAAGGGCGCCAAGGGTCCGCGGGGACCGAAGGGCGCCTCGGCACCGAAGCCCAAGGTGTCCTGCAAGCTGGTCCGTCACCACAAGATCAGCTGCAAGGTGACGTTCCCCAAGAGCAAGAAGTCAAAGAGCAAGCCCAAGGGCAAGCTGCAGGTGATGGTCAATCACGGCAAGCACGTGATGGCGCTGGGCCATGCCAAGGTCAACCGCGGCGTGGCGCACGTGACCCTGCGCGAGATTCGGCGCGTGTCCCGCGGCACGTGGTCGATGACATTCGTGCTCACGCAGCCGCACCAGAAGGCCGCGACTGCGACCGAAAGGGTGCGTCTGAGGTAGAGCCGACGCAGCCGCGCTGAAGATGCGCCCCCGGTCCGCGAGTCGTGGGCCGGGGGCGCCGTCGGCGTTAAACAGCGCCGGGCCGAACCTGGTCTGGGAGGCCAATTCCGTGCAAAGCAGCCGGCCGCGACAGCGGCGCCGGCCCCGGGTCTAGGCTGACCGGGTGGCAAAGCCAGCATCCCGGGGGTCGATCCGAGGTCGTCAAGCGTGACAGTGCTCGCCGCCAGGCTGGTGCTCGCGGCGGTGTTCGCGGTCGCCGGGGCGGCGAAGCTGGCCGACCGCGGGGCGGTACGCCGGACGACTGTCGCGTTCGGAGCTCCGCAGCGACTCGCCGGGCAGCTGGCCTGGGCACTGATCGGCAGCGAGCTGGGCGTGGCGGCGGCGCTGGCCTTCGGACCCTCGGCGCGGATCGGCGCGCTGGCGGCAATGCTGCTGCTGGTGGTCTTCGGGGCGGCGGTGGCGATCACCGTGGGCCATGGACGACACCCCGAATGCCGCTGCTTCGGTCGGTTGCACTCCAGCGAGGCTGGCTGGTCGACGGTTTCCCGCAACGCGCTGCTCGCGGCCGTGGCCGGGCTGGTGGCAGCCGACGGGGGCGGCTCGCTCCTGTGGGCGTCGATTGCGGCGATCGCGAGCGCCGGGTGGCTGGTGCTCGAGCTGCGAAAGCCGGGACGGCTGCGCGGCGGGGCTCCGGCTCCGCCGCTGACGCTGGCTGATCAGGAGGGTCGCGACCGGAGCCTGGAGTCGCTGGTCGTCGCCGACCGGCCGCTGTTGCTCGTCTTCGGCGATCCGGACTGCGCCGCCTGCCGTGAGCTTTTGCCCCGGGTAGCCGGTTGGCAGACGCGCCTCGACTCGGAGTTGGCGGTCGCGGTGGTGAGCGGTGCCGGGGCCGACGACAACCTGCGGCTGGCGGACGAGTTCAGCTTGCGGGCGGTGTACGCAGACCCGGAGCGCCGGACGGCGGCGGCCTACGGCATCACCGCGACGCCAAGCGCCGTCCTGGTCGACGCCCGGCAGCGGATCGCCGCCGACCCGGCGGTGGGGGAACAGCAGATTGCCCGCCTGGTCGAGCGCACCGCGTCCGGGCACGAACCGGGCTTGCAGCGGCGGACGGTGCTGGTGCGGGCGGCGATGGGAGTGGCGGCAGTCACGGTGGCTCCGCTGGTCAGCGCCGCGGCGTCGGCTGCCCGAACCGTCGCGCGCCCGAAGAAGCTCAAGCTCGACGGGGCCTGGCTGTGTGACCAGCGCTATGCGCTGTGCACGTTCGCCGCCTGCAAGCCGTCGAAGTCCGACAAGGACGTCTCGCTCTGCCGCTGCAAGGTCAAGACCGGCTACTCGGTCGGCTTCAAGAGCTGCGACAAGCGCGCGCCCAAGGGCCGGAAGCTGCACTCGAACTTCTCGCTGCAGGACGTAACCCCGCGCACGCGTGTATTGAAGTGCAGCGAGCGGGGGCTGTGGGTGCAGTGCCTGGACGTCGTCTGCGAAGTGGATCGCCACGACCCCAGACACGCCTCCTGCCAGTGTGTCAACGAGCGGACGAAGAACTTCTACACGTTCGGCGGGGACTGCCGAGTCGAGACCTGCCAGTCGGTGATCTGGTCGGCCACCACGGCACCGTTTCCCGGCGGCAAGCAGTACGAGGCGGGCCTCGAGAAGCTGGGCGTTCCGTTCCGGTCGCCCAAGAGCTGCCCGACGCCGAGGTAGAGCGCTGGGCGTACCCTGGTTGGGTGGTCATCGCCAGCGCAGCCCGGCGGGCGTGGTGAGCCAGGCCGCGACGCTCGGCCCGCGGTCGAGCCTGCTTCGCGCGCTCGGCGCCGGGGGTAGCGCGCTCGCCGCCGCCGTCGTGGTGCTGGTGAGCCTGCTCGCCGGATACGGCTGGCTCTATCTCCTCCGCGGGCTGGGCTGGTTTGGCGGCCGGATGGTCGGCGATGCGCTGCCGCTGCTACAGCTGGCCGGCTTCGATCGCCAGCCGCTGGCGCGGGTGGTCGTGGCCTGGCTGCTGGCGGGCCTGATCGCCGGGGTAGCCCTGCGCCGAGTGAGCCCCCTGCGACGGGTGGCCCTGGCCGGCCCGCTGGCGCTGCTCGTGCTGCTGCTGGCCTCGCAGGCAAGCTATGCGCTGACCCGCAACCTGCGGCTCAGCGACGTGGTCTTCAGCCGCCGCCCCGGCCTCGGCCCGGTGCTCGAGGCGGTGGTGTTCGGGGTCGCCTGCGCGCTGGCCCGCCCCGTCTCACGCGGTGACCGCGGGGGCACGGCCGGTGTCCTCCAGGCCCTCAGGAGCTTCGGGGGCCTGCGCCATTCGTCCCTGGGCGGCGGCGAGCACGGGGACGCAGCCGAGCACGAGGGCGATCGCCAGCACGTGACCCGCGACCGCGACCGGGCTGGTACCTAGGGACTCGCCGAACGCGGTCAGCCCGCAGACCAGGGCGACCAGAGCTGCCAGCGCGTTCATCAACGAGATCGAGCTGATCGGCCCATCGCTGTGCAGCGCGGCCTGGAAGGCGAGAAAGCCGGCAAACGTCGCCACCGCCGCGAGCGCCGTCCACCCGGACCACAGCGCCGCGGGGCCATGGGCGCGCCAGCCGATGGAGACGGCCTTGATCGCGGCGTCGGCGACGCCGTACATGATCCCGGCGGCGACGGCGCGCGTCCACTGGGCCCGGCGGGCGGCCAGGACCGCCGCGGCGGCCACGGCCAACGTCACCGACACGACCAGCGAGCCGGCATCCAGACGATCGGCAGCGGATGAGAACCCAACCGGGAGCACGGCCAGGCCGGCGGCGATCGCCAGCACCGCCAGCAGCTGCCGGGGAGTGATCCGGTACGAGAACAGTCCCGCCGCCAGCGGGACCGACAGAGCCAGTCCGCCGGCCGCGAACGCCTGCACCAGGGCCAGCGGGGCGATCGCCACCGACACGATCTGAGTCGCGAATCCGGTCCAGCCGACGGCCTGGCCAGCCAGCCAGGTCCGGCTTCGAAACGCCCCGCGGAGCATGGCCAGGATGCCGCCGGGCCGGCCTCGTCGAAGTCCTCGGTGCTGGAGCAGAAAGCCCAGGTTGATCAAAGCGGCCGAGCTCAAAGCCAGGATCAGGCCGCCGAGCAGCTCGGCGGTTCCGAGCCGATCGGTGGCCCGGGGTTGCTGGCCGGGCGGAAGCCGGGGCGCTGTGTATGAGACCAGCACGTAGCGGTGGGCACGGCGCCGATGATGGGCGCGGCGCTGTTCACGGGTCGCCCGCCGCCTGAGGCGCGGACCGCGCCGACCGCGATGCTGGAGGCGCCGGCGGACACGGTGGTGGCGGCCGGCCCCGTTGGGAATCGGCACCACGCCCGGGGTCAGCGTCCTGGCGCGACCTCGGCCGGGCCGTAGCGGCTCGCTGACGTCCCGCGAGGCGAGCTCGAGCATCTGGTTCAGATGGGCGTGCCAGAGCTGCCAATCGTGGCCGCCCCGGTACAGCGCATAGCTGACTGTCGCGCCGCGGGCGGCAAGCGCCATGGCCATCGGCGCCTGCTGGGGGCTGGAGTCATCGTCGCGTCCGGTGAACAGGAACGCGCGCAACGGATCGACAACCAGCTGGCGGCCGAGGTGGCGGACATAGTCCAGCGGACTGTTGTCGACGAGCGTGGCGTGGCCGGCGTGCGAGAAGACTCCCGTCCTGCTCTGGAGGTAGTAGCCCGACCAGGACTGCAGGTTTCCGAACGTGGGCAGGTTGTGCAGCGCGATGTTGGTGGCTCCGTAGGCGCCGGCCGAGAAGCCCGCGATCACCCGATCGCCGCGAGACGGCAGCGTCGCGAAGCGCTGGTCGACGTCGGCGACGACGTTCATCACGTACCCCTCGAAGCTGCCCGACGGAGTGTCGGCCCACTCCGAGTCCGAGATCGTGCTGTTGTCGATCCGCCCGTCGGGAAAGACCATGATCATCGGCCGAATCCGGTGCAGGCTGATCAGGTTGTCGAGGCGAACGTCCATGTTCGCGATGTCGTAGTAGACGACCGGGCGGCCCGGGCTGCCGTGCAGCAGGTAGTAGACGGGGTAGCGATGGCGCGCCGGGTTGTAGCCGGGCGGCAGGTAGACCAGGTAGTCGGCCTCGCGGCGCAGCGCCCGCGAGTAGAAGTCCACCGACACGCGGCGCCCGCGGCGGGCCTGCGGCAGGAAGGCCACGGTGGTGAAGCCGCGGTGCTGGTAGTAGGACTCCCAGTAGCGATAAGCGCCGACCAGCCCGATCGCGGCAACGGCGACGGTGAGCGCCAGGACCACAGGGCGGCGAGGACGCAACCGGCCCACGCCGCCGACTATCTCGCGCCCTTGGCGTGCGGCGAGCGCGGCAGCGCGTTCGGCAGCGCCAGCCGCCGCCGTGGCAGCCGCGGCCGGCCCGGCGCCGGAATGTAGCCCTCGGCTTGCAGAACTCGCGCGATCGTGCGGGGCAGCCCGGCGGCGCTCTCGTAGACCAGGAAGCGCGGGCGCCACTGGGGCGAGAACTTCTGGTTGAAGCGCACCAGCCGCTCCATCTGAAAGCGGCGTGAGAGCGGCGCCATCACCAGCCGCACCCCCCACCGCGAAACGCGACCTCGCGCCGGCTGGGAGCGCACCAGGTGGGCGAGACCGGCGTAGTTGAGGCTGACCTGCCGGATGCCACGTTCGCGGGCCACCGTGAGGGCCCGGCAGACCAATGCCTCATTGAGCCCGTTGGGCGTGGCCCCCACCCGGCGCATGGTGTCGAGCGAGAGCTTTCCGCAGTGTGAGACGAACCTCATCACGGCGCCCAGCTCGCCCTCGGAAGACCTGGCCAGGACGTAGAGGTCGTCCGGACGCACCTCGGTCTCGTAGGGCCCCATCCCCATCGCAAACCCGATCAGCCGGCGCCGCTGGCTGCGCCACTGGTCCTCGAGCGCGTCGATCTCGGTCTCGAGCTCGCCGTCGATCTCGCGACCGTCGCAGATGTCGATCTCCCAACCGCGGCGCTGCACGCGATGGACCGACTGGCGCAGCTTGCGCACCGCACGGCCCTCCAGCGTGAACCTCGCCGGGTCCACGAACGCCTCCTCGCCGACGCAGATCGCTCGCAATCCCAGCCGGCGATACGCGTCGATGAAGCGATCCGAGGCTCCCCACACGGCGACCTGCCAGCCGTTGCGCCGGGCGAGCGCCAGGAACGCCTCCAGCACCTGCGGCGCGGTCGAGCCCGGGGCGACCGGGTCCGAGGAGACGATCGCGGTACCGCGGATCACCCGGTAGGAGAGCATCCCGCCGGCCGCGAACAGCAGCGCCTTGTCAGGACGCAGCACGAACGGCGACAGCGAGTCCTCGCCGTAGGCGTCGACGATCGCCCGGGCGGCGCGGTAGTCGTGCTCGACGTGGCCGTTGTCGGCCTTCGCCGGACGCAGCAGCGAGCGGATCGCCAGCACCGAGATCGCGGCTGCACAGGCGATCAGAACCTCGATCAGCGAGCTCCAGAGCTCGTCGACGTGGGGCGGGCCGCCGGCCAGCCGCAGGGCGTGGGTGACCGACCGGTGCAGCGCATGGACTAGCCCGTGGCTGTGGCCGCGGGCGATGGGGGCGGCCAGCAGCGCGCAGTAGCTCAGGCCCCAGGTGCCCACCGCGGCACACACGATCGCCAGCCGCGGCCGGTTGCGGCAGCCGAGCGGAAACGAGCCTCGGCCGGCGGTCAGCAGCGCGATCAACAGCAGTTCCACCGCGGCCTCGTCGTAGCGGCCCTTGACGGCATTCAGCGCCGCCAGCGCTGCCAGACCGATCATCGCCAGCGAGACGGCGGTCCGGGTCCCGCGCCAAAGCCGCGGCGTCGTGGCCAGCAGCGCCAAGCCGACCAGCACCGATAGGACGTGCGTCTGCGACGGCAGTTCTGCCGGGGCCAACCGTCCGAGCAGAGTCGGCTGCCGGGGGTCGCGGGCCGCGACTGCTGACAGGATTGCCTCGATCGCGAGCACTGCGACCGCCACTGCGGCCGATTGTCGAACGTTCAGGAAACGGATCCGAGCGCCGATGGGGCAAATCTAGCTCCGGCTCTGAGCCCGCAAACACGGCGTCGGCGCAAAAAACACCAGCGTAACCGGGGCTCCACAGTTCGCGAACACGCTCGGCTCGGCAACGCCTAAATGAAGAGGTCCGTCTACCCTTCAGCCGCGATGCGGATCCTGATCACCGGCGCGGCCGGGATGCTCGGCCAAGACGTGTCGGCGGCGGCGGAGGCCGCCGGCCACGAGGCAATCTCGCTGCCTCGCACCGAGCTCGACATCGCCGATTCCGGCGCCGTCGAGCGGGCGCTCGCCGAGGCTGCCCCCGACGCTGTCGTCAACTGCGCCGCCTGGACCGACGTCGACGGTGCCGAGTCCGAGTACGAGCGCGCGCTGGCCGTCAACGGGCCGGGCGCGGGCAACTTGGCGCGGGCGGCGGCCGGCGCCGGGGCATGGACGATCCACGTCTCCACCGACTACGTGTTCGACGGCTCCAAGCACTCGCCGTACGTCGAATCCGACCCGGTGGGGCCGCGCTCGGGGTACGGACGCTCCAAGCTCGAGGGCGAGCGGTCCGTCGCCCACGGGGCGCCTGGCCGGCATACCGTGGTGCGCTCATCGTGGCTGTTCGGAGCCGGCGGGGGGTGCTTTCCGAAGACCATCCTGAGGCTGGCCGGCGAGCGCGACAGGCTGACCGTGGTCGACGACCAGATCGGATGCCCCACCTTCACCGGCCACCTGGCCACCGCGTTGGTGGAGCTGGCCGCCGGCGGCGAGCGCGCTCCGGTCGGCCTCCTGCACGTGGCCGGCGGCGGGGAGTGCTCGTGGTATGAGTTCGCGCGGGAGATCGTGTCCGGCATGGAGGGCTGCGAGGTGGTTCCGGTCAGCTCGGCAGAGTTCGTCCGCCCCGCGCCGCGCCCCGCGTACAGTGTTCTGCGCAGCGAGCGCGGGGCACCGGTCCTGCCCCACTGGCGCCAGGGCCTGAGCGAGTTCATGGCGCTGACCGCGAACGCGCAGGTCCCGTGAAGCTGCTGGTCTGCGGCGCCGCCGGGTTCATCGGCTCAACGTTCGTCGAGCTGCGGGTCCGCGAGCACGGCGACGAGGTGACGGTGCTCGACAAGCTCACCTATGCCGGGCGGCGGGAGAACCTGCGCCAGGTCGAGTCCGAGATCCGCTTCGTCACCGGCGCGATCGAGGATCCCGACGCGGTGGCCGACGCCGTTACTGGCGCCGAGGCGATCGTCAACTTCGCCGCCGAGACCCACGTGGACCGCTCGATCGCCGAGCCGTTCGCGTTCACGGTGACCAACGGCCTGGGTACGCATGTGCTGCTCGAAGCCGCTCGCGAGCGCGATCTGCGCTACGTCCAGGTCTCGACCGACGAGGTCTACGGATCGATCGAGGCGGGCTCGTTCACCGAGTCCTCGCCGCTGCAGCCCTCCAGCCCGTACAGCGCGACCAAGACCGGCGCCGACCTGCTGGTCGCCAGCTACTTCCACACCTACGGCCTGGAGACCATGGTCTGCCGCGGCTCCAACAACTACGGGCCGCGCCAGTACCCGGAGAAGCTGATCCCGCTGATGATCCTCAACGCGCTGGCGGGCGACCGGCTGCCGGTCTACGGAGATGGCAAGAACGTGCGCAACTGGCTGTTCGTGGAGGACTTCGGCCGCGGCATCGGCCACGTGCTGGCCCACGGCCAGCCGGGCGAGACCTACAACTGCGGCGGGCCTGACGAATGCGAGAACCTGGACGTGGTCAAGCGGATCCTCGAGCTGACCGGCGCCGACGAATCGCTGATCGAGTACGTGACCGACCGGCCCGGCCACGACCGTCGCTACTCGCTTTCCTCCGACAAGCTGGAGGGGCTGGGGTGGCGGGCCCGGACGCGGTTCGAGGACGGGCTGGCACAGACCGTCGCCTGGTATGGCGAGAGCTCATGGTGGTGGGAGCCGATCCGCTCCGGGGCCTACCGCGAGTATTACGAGCGCCATTACGGGCGCGCCCTGAAGGCGTGAGCGATGGACGAGCCGTCGTCTGCCCTGCCCGCGGCCCGGGGGCGTCACGCCCCCCCGCCTGAGGTCCGCCTGCCGCTGCAGCGTGAGCGCCTGCTGCGCGCGGCGGCACTCGAGTTCGCAGAACGCGGGTACGCCGGCACCAGCTCAGAGTCGATCAGCCGCCGCGCGGCGATGTCCAAGGCGACCTTCTACGAGCACTTCGCCAACAAGGAGGAGTGCATGCTGGCGCTGTTCGACCTGGCGCGGCGGGTGGTCCAGGAGGCGATGGCGACCGCCGCCGGCCAGGCGCCAGAAGGCGATGCCCGGGAGCGGATGCGGGCCGGCACGCGTGCGTTTCTGACCGCGCTGTCAGAGCATCCTGAGTTCGCCCAGACGCTGCTGGTCGAGATCATCGGGGCCGGGCCCCGCGCCGCCCAGCGCCGGGACATGATCCTGCAGGCGTTTGCCGACGTGCTCGATGCCGAGAACGCCGCCGCCGCCCGCCGCGGACTGATCGGCCGCTTCGGCTCGCCGCACGATCCGTTTGCGGTGGTGGGGGCGATCACCGAGCTGGTGTCGCGTCAGGTTCGCCTCGGCGTGCCCGAGGACGTGCTCGACCTGGCGCCGGTGATCGACCGGCTGATCCTCGGGCTGCTGCCGCCGTCGTGAGCAACGGCGCGCTCGACGATCTGGAGCGCGAGATCATCGCGTGCCGGCGCTGCCCGCGGCTGGTGGCGTGGCGGGAAGAGGTGGCCAGGGTCAAGCGCGCCGCGTTCGCCTCCGAGGAGTACTGGGGCCGCCCGTTGCCCGGGTTCGGCGACCCGGGCGCCAGGGTGGTGGTGGTGGGGCTGGCCCCGGCCGCGCACGGCGGCAACCGCACCGGGCGGGTATTCACCGGCGACCGCTCGGGTGACTGGCTGTTCGCGGCGCTTCACCGGGCCGGCTTCGCAAACCAGGCCGTCTCGCGCTCCCGTGACGATGGCCTGGAGCTGACCGGGTGCTGGGTGGCAGCGGCGGTTCGCTGCGCGCCGCCGGCCAACAAGCCCACGCCAACCGAGCGCGACACCTGCCTGCCGTACCTGGCCTCAGAGCTGTCGCTGCTCACGGAGGCCCGGGTGGTGGTGTGCCTGGGACTGTTCGCCTGGGACGCCATGCTCCGGGTGCTGGCCGACGATGTGGCGCGCCCGCGCCCGAAGTTCGGCCACGGCGCCGAAGCCGGCGTGGGCCGGTTCACGCTGCTGGGCTGCTACCACCCCAGTCAGCAGAACACGTTCACGGGCCGGCTGACCGAGCCGATGATGGATGCTGTATTCGTGAGGGCCAGGCAGGTTGCGTCCGGCGCCTGACCAATCCCGACCACGGAGCGAGAGACCATGAAGGCAGTTCAGTTCGCACAGTTCGGCGGCCCCGAGGTGCTCGAACTCGTCGAGCTCCCGGATCCCCAGCCCGCCGACGGTCAGATCCGCGTGGTCGTGCGCGCCGTCGGGGTCAACCCGGTCGACTGGAAGATGCGCAGCGGAGCGATGGGAGGCGAGCTGCCGATGACCACGGGGCGTGAGGTGGCCGGGGTGGTCGACGAGATCGGGGCCTCGGTCAGCGACGTCGGGCCCGGAGACGAGGTGTTCGGGTTCGTGGCCGCCGGTGGCGGGGCGGCCGAGCTGGCCCTGATGACCGACTACGCCCCGATCCCGGCGGGGCTCGACTTCGCTCACGCCGCGGCGCTGCCGGTGGCGATCGAGACGGCCACCCGGACGCTCGATCTGCTCGGCGTGACAGACGGGCTGACGGTGCTCGTGAACGGGGCGGCGGGCGCCGTCGGCAGCTCCGCGGTGCAGATCGCCGTCGCGCGTGGGGCCCGGGTCATCGGCACCGCCAGCGAGTCCAACCACGAGTACCTGCGCTCGCTGGGGGCCGAGGCGACGACCTACGGAGACGGACTGGTGGAGCGGGTCGGGGCGCTGTCGCCCGACGGCGTGGACCGGGCGCTCGACGCCGCCGGGGGCGGCGCGCTGCCGGCGCTCGTGGAGCTGACCGGCGACCCCAAGCACGTGGTCACGATCGCCGACTACCGGGGGGCCCAGGAGACCGGGGTCGCGTTCAGTGGAGGAATGGGGACCGGCCGCGCGCTGCACGCGCTTCGCGACATCGGCGAGCTGATCGGGGCCGGGCGCTTCTCGCTGCCGGTCGCGCAGACGTTCGGGCTGGACGAGATCGGCGAGGCCCAGCGCGTCAGCGAGGCCGGGCATGTCCGAGGCAAGCTCGTCCTGCTGATGGACTGAGATATCCCGCGTGGCGCGGTGACGGAGATGGCGCGGTGGCGCGGTGATGGCGGACGGGCCGGTAGGCTCGCCGCGGTCACCGAGGAGAGGGAGAGGGATATGCAAGAACGGGGCGGATTGACGCGACGCGAGACGCTGCTCCGAGCCGGGGCGGCCGGGCTCGGACTGACCGCGCTGGGCGGCGGGCTCGCGGGGCTGCTGGCCGGTGAGGCCGCGGCGGCGCCGGCGAAGGGCTCGCTGAAGGACATCGAGCACGTGATCTTCCTGATCCAGGAGAACCGGTCCTTTGACCACTACTTCGGGACCCTGAGCGGCGTACGCGGATTTGACGACAAGCACAACCGCCAGTCGTTCACGCAGCGCAACTCCGCCGGCAAGAAGGTCAAGCCGTTCCGGCTGCCGGCCGGCGGGCGGCACTACTGCATGCCGGACATCACCCACAGCTGGGCTCCGCAGCACCAGTCCTACAACCACGGCAGGAACAACGAGTTCGTCCAGGTCCACGACCAGGTGGAGGGTCCAGCGATCGGGATCGAGACGATGGGCTACTACGACCGCGCCGATCTGCGCTTCTACTACAGCCTGGCCGACGCGTTCACGATCTGCGACGCATATCACTGCTCGGTGATCGGCCCCACCGACCCCAACCGGCTGATGTCGGTGAGCGCCACGCTCGACCCCTCGGGCGCCAAGGGCGGTCCGCTCCTGGAGACGGTCAGTGCCGGCGCGCCGCGCGATGCGCTCAAGGGCACCTTCAAGTGGACCACGATGCCCGAACGGCTACAGGCCCGCGGAATCAGCTGGAAGAGTTACACCTCGCCCGGCGGGGGCGTGCTCGACGACACGCTGCCCTACTTCGCCGCCTACAACAGGCCGGGGGAGCTCGCCGACCGGGCATTCACCCCCACCTTCCCGGCCGACTTCATGTCCGATCTCAGCCACGACAGGCTGCCCAAGGTGTCGTGGCTGGCGACCAGCCTGGTGGAGAACGAGCACCCCGGCTTCTCGGCCGCCGTCTCAGGGGAGACGGCCGCCTCTCAGATCGTCCAGGCGCTGATCTCCCACCCCAAGGTGTGGCGCAAGACGGCGCTGTTCATCACCTGGGACGAGAACGGAGGCTTCTTCGACCACGTACCGCCGCCGGTGGCTCCCCCGGGGACTGCCGGCGAGTACCTCACGGTCTCCCCGCTGCCAGCGGCGGCGGGCGGGATCCACGGACCGATTGGACTCGGCTTCCGGGTCCCGATGCTGATCGTCTCGCCGTTCAGCCGCGGTGGACTGGTGTGCTCGGATGTCTTTGACCACACCTCGATGCTGCGCTTCCTGGAGACCCGCTTCGGCGTCGAGGTCCCCAACCTCAGCAACTGGCGGCGCCGCGTGACCGGTGACCTCACCGGCGCGTTCAACTTCGCCGCCAAGCCCGATGACGGTCGGCCTCGGCTGTCGGCCCCGGCCATGGCGAGCACGTTGAGCTGCGGCACTCCCAAGCCGGTGACGGTCTCCCACATGGGGATCCCCCGGCAGGAGAAGGGCACGCGCAAGCGGCCCAGCGGGGTCGTCAAGTCCAACCACCAGAAAGGGAAGTGATCGTCCGCACGCGGATGGCCGGCGACCCGCGGCCGGAGCTGGCCGGGCTCGAGATCGCCGACCCGCCGGAGCGCTGGCGCGCGCTGGGGTTCGCCGTAGAGCAGGGCCGGCTCGAGCTCGGCGGGGTCGAGGTCGAGCTCGGCGCAGCCGGCACGGATCGAGCCCACGCGCCGCCGGCCGGCGACGGGATCGTCGGGTGGACGCTGCGCCATGTCGAAGCTCCGACGGCGATCGACGGCCTGGCGACGCGCGCGACGGCAGCTCCACCGCCGCCGACCGTCACGCATCCAAACCAGGCGGTCGCCATCGACCACGTCGTCGTGACGACGCCGGACTTCGACCGCACCGCGCAGGCGCTGGAGAGCGCTGGGATGTCGTTACGTCGTATCCGTGAAGCTGGCTCCTTTCGTCAGGGCTTCCGCCGTCTGGGCCCGGCGATCCTCGAGCTCGTCGAGGCTCGCGACGCCCCACCGGGTCCGGCGGCCTTCTGGGGGCTTGTCGTCGTCGCTGAAGACTTAGAGGCTTTGAGCGCCCGAATTTCCCCCCACCTGGGTCAAATCCGCCCGGCGGTCCAGCCGGGCCGCCTCATCGCGACGCTCGCCGACAGCGCCGGGCTCTCGCCGCGGATCGCGTTCATGGACCCCGGCCCGGAGCGATGATCTACGATCGCGGCGCCGGCAAGAGGCGATTTACCCCACCGCGCTCACCGACGCGGCCGGGAACCTGCTGAACCGAAAGAACAGCTACCGGATCGTGTTCCCCCGCGGCGACGCGCCGCCCGTCCGCGCCTTCTGGGCGCTGACCATGTACGACCTCAGCGGCTACCTGGTCGCCAACCGCCAGCACCGCTACGCGATCGGCTCGAGCCACCCGCCGCTGCGCCGGCGTGCCGACGGGAGCATCGTGGTCGTGCTGTCGCGTACGCGACCGCGCCAGCCACAGGTCAACTGGCTGCCGGCGCCGACGGGCGCGTTCCGGGTCAACCTCCGGCTGTACTGGCGCAAGGCCAGGGCGCTGCGCGGGCTCTGGCGGCCGCCGCCGATCGTGCCGATTTCTCCAAGCTGACCGCCCGGACGGGGACTAACCTCAGGCTGACGGTGTCACTGTCAGCCTTCACCCCGCGCGCCCGAGAGTGGTTTGAGAGCGCGTTCGAAGCCCCCACGCCGGCGCAGGTGCAGGCCTGGCCGGCGATCGCCTCCGGCGAGCACGTCCTGATCTCGGCTCCGACCGGGTCGGGCAAGACGCTGGCCGCGTTCCTGTACGCGATCGACCAGCTCGCCCAGCAGCCAGCGCCGGCGAGCTCCCGTGACCGTCGCATCAGCTTGGTCTACGTCTCGCCGCTCAAAGCGCTCTCCTATGACGTGGATCGCAACCTGCGGACTCCGCTGCGGGGGATCGGCGCCGAGCTCCAGGTCGCCGTGCGGACCGGTGACACCCCGCAGCGCGAGCGCCAGCAGATGCTCCGCCAGGCCCCGGACATCCTGATCACCACCCCCGAGTCGCTGTATCTGATGCTGACCGGGCGCGCCCAGGAGCTGTTTCAAGGGACCCGGTGGTGCATCGTCGACGAGATCCACGCCGTGGCCTCGACCAAGCGCGGGTCGCACCTGGCGTTGACGCTGGAGCGGCTGTCGCAGGCCGCGGGCAACGACGTGCAGAGGATTGGGCTGTCGGCGACCCAGAACCCGCTCGAGGAGGTGGGGCGCTTCATGGTCGGGCCCCACCGCAGGTGCCGGGTGGTCGACACCGGCGTGCGCAAGGAGCTCGACCTGCAGATCCAGGTGCCGGTCGAGTCGATGGTCGAGCCCGATGACACGCCGGCCCCTAACGTCGATCCGCTCGAGGGCGGTGAGGCCACGCGGCGCTCGATCTGGCCGGCGATCTACCCCGAGCTGCTGGAGCTGATCCGCGCCCACAAGTCGACGATCCTGTTCGTCAACAACCGCCGCGGCGCCGAGCGGCTGGCGATCCGGCTCAACGACCTGGCCGGAGAGGAGCTCGCTCGCTCACACCACGGCTCGCTGGCTCGTGAGGAGCGCACCGTGGTCGAGGAGATGCTCAAGGCCGGCGAGCTGCCCTGCCTGGTCGCCACCTCGAGCCTCGAGCTGGGAATCGACATGGGCGCCGTCGACCTGGTGATCCAGGTGGAGTCGCCCAAGTCGGTGGCCCGCGGGCTGCAGCGGATCGGCCGCGCCGGACACTCGGTCGGCGACGTCAGCCGGGGCCGGATCTTCCCCAAGTTCCGTGCCGACCTGCTGGAGTGCGCGGTGGTGGCGCGGCGGATGCGCGAGGCTCAGATCGAGACCACCGTGGTACCGCGCAACGCGCTCGACGTGCTCGCCCAGCAGGTCGTCGCGATCGCCGCGGCGGCCCCCGAGCACGAGCCGGTGGCGGTCGACGACCTCTACGCGCTGGTCACGCGGACCCACTCCTACGCCGAGTTGTCTCGCGGGCAACTGGAGAACGTGCTCGACATGCTCGACGGCCGCTACCCGTCGTCGGAGTTCTCCGAGCTGCGACCGAGGATCGTTTGGGACAGGGTGGCCGGGACGATCCGCGCTCGTCCCGGGGCCCGCCAGCTGGCGGTCACCAACGCCGGCACGATCCCCGACCGGGGTCTCTACGCGGTCACGCTGCCCGACGGCCGCCGGGTCGGCGAGCTCGACGAGGAGATGGTCTACGAGGCCCGCCCCGGCCAGACCTTCCTGCTCGGGGCGACCACCTGGCGAATCGAAGAGATCGGCCGCGACCGGGTGATCGTCACCCCGGCCCCCGGCCTGCCCGGCGCGGTGCCGTTCTGGAAGGGCGACACGGTGGGCCGACCCCGCGAGCTGGGCGAGGCGATCGGCGCGTTCGCTCGCTGGGCCGTGGACCAGCAACCCGAGGCGCTGGAGCAGGAGTACGACCTCGACCGTCGCGCCGCCAAGAACCTGGTCGAGTTCCTGGCCGAGCAGCAACAGGCCACCCGGGTGGTTCCGTCGGACCGCGCCATCGTGGTGGAGCGCTTCCGTGACGAGATCGGCGACTGGCGGCTGTGCGTGCTGAGCCCGTTCGGGGGCCGGGTCCACGCCGCGTGGTCGCTCGCCTTGAGCGCCCGGATCCGCGAGCGGGTCGGCCTGGAGTCAGACGCCATCTACTCCGACGACGGGATCATCGTCCACCTGCCGGATGCCGAGGAGCCCCCCGGAGCCGACCTGGTACTGCTGGAGCCCGACGAGATCGAGGACCTGGTGGTCGCCGAGCTCGGCTCGTCGGCCCTGTTCGGGGCGCGCTTCAGGGAGAACGCCGGACGGGCGCTGCTGATCCCGCGGGCGCGGCCCGGCAAGCGCACCCCACTGTGGCAACAGCGGCTCAAATCGCAGTCGCTGCTGGAAGTTGCCCGTAAGTACGGTGAGTTCCCGGTGGTCTTGGAGACATATCGCGAATGCCTGCGCGACGTCCTCGACGTGCCGGGGCTGGTCGAGCTGCTGACCCGGCTGGCGCGGCGCGAGCTGACCTTGGTGGAGGTGGAGACCGCTACGGCGTCGCCGTTTGCCTCCTCGCTGCTGTTCGACTACGTCGCCACCTACATGTACGAGGGCGATACGCCCAACGCCGAGCGGCGGGCGGCGGCGCTGTCGCTGGACCGCGACCTGCTGCGCGAGCTGCTGGGCCAGGAGGAGCTGCGCGATCTGATCGACCCCGGCGCCCTGGAGAGTGTGGAAGCCGACCTGCAGTGTCTGTCGGAGCCGACCCGGGCCGCCAACCGCGACAGCCTGCTCGACGTCCTTCGGCGCGTGGGCGACCTGCGCGTCGACGAGGCCCGGGCGCGGGTCATGGAGGGGCTTGATCCCGCCAAGATGCTCGACGACCTGCGTGCCGAGCGGCGCGCGGCCAGAATCCGGGTCAACGGCGAGGAGCGCTGGATCGACGCTGCCGACGCCGGCCTGTACCGCGACGCGCTCGGCGCCGCGCCCCCAGGCGGCCTCCCGGCGGCGTTCCTGGAGGACGTTCCCGACGCCCTGTCCCGGCTGTTGCGCCGCTATGGCGCCACCCACGGACCGTTCACCGGATCCGACGTGCGGGCCCGCTACGGGATCGACGGTTCGGCCGTGCTGCGTGAGCTCGAGCGCGACGGCGCGCTGGTCCGCGGTGAGCTTCGTCCCGGGGGCTCAGAGCGGGAGTGGTGCGACCCCGAGGTCCTGCGCCGGCTGCGCCGCGCGTCGCTGGCGGTGCTGCGCAAGGAGATCGAACCCGCCGAGCAGCGCGAGCTGGCGCGTTTTCTGCCGGGCTGGCAGGGAATCGATCGCCACCCGCCGTCGGGAGCCGGGATCGACCGGTTGCGCGAGGTGCTGGTTCCGTTGCAGGGGCTCCCGCTGCCCGCCGACGTCTGGGAGCGCGACATCCTGCCGCGCCGGATCGGCGCCTATTCCCCGTCGTGGATGGACCAGCTGTGCGCCAGCGGCGAGGTGGTTTGGATCGGCGCCGGCGCGCTGGGGCGAAACTCGGGCCGGGTCGCGCTGTTCTTCCGTGAGGATCTGCCGTTGCTGGGGCCGCCGCCCTACCGCGGGGAAATCCCGTCACAGGCGGCCCACGACGCGGTGGGCGCCCGGTTGGCCGCGGGCGCATGCTTCTTCACCGATCTGCTGGTCGACGTCTCCCTGTCCCCGGAAGAGATTCAGGAGGCTTTGTGGGACCTGGCCTGGGCCGGCGTGGCCACCAACGATGCCTTCGCGCCGCTGCGAGCTCCCCGCCTGACCTTGGCCCGCGCGCAGCGGGATACCGTGCGGCGTTCCACGCGTCGTGCGGGACGATTCGGTGCCGGCCGGCGCCGGGACGGAGCCGCAGCCCAGGTTCAGGGGCGCTGGTCGCTGACCGAGCCGCTGCTGCGGGGCGAGGTCGATCCGGTGGCCCGGCGCCGCGCTCTGGGCGAGCTGCTGCTGGAGCGCTACGGAATCCTGACGCGTGAGCAGGTGCTGGCCGAGGGCTTCCCCGGCGGCTTCTCGGCGATCTACTCCGAGCTGTCGCAGCTCGAGACCCTGGGGGTGGCTCGGCGCGGCTACTTCCTGGAGGGGCTGGGCGGTGCCCAGTTCGCGCTGCCGGGGGCGGTGGAGCGGCTGCGAGCTCGGGCCGGCTCGACCGAGGACGCAGACCGGGCCCTCGTGCTGGCCGCCGTGGACCCGGCCCAGCCCTACGGTGCCGCGCTGTCCTGGCCCCGACCCAGCGAGCCCGGCGGGCGCCGTCCGGCGCGCACCGCCGGCGCCTACGTGGTGCTGATGGGCGGCGACCCGGTCATCTATCTCGAGCGTGGCGGCCGGGCCCTGCAGACACTGGTGGAGCGCGACGACCCCCGCCTTGAGCCGGCGCTGTCGGCCCTGGTCGACCAGGTGCGGGCGGGACGGATGCGACGGCTCGCGTTGGAGAAGGTAGACGGAGAATCGGCGATGGGGTCGTTCCTGGCACCGGCACTGACCGCGCTGGGCTTCCAGGAAGGGCCGCGCCGGCTGACGCTCACCGCCTAGTCTCTCGGTGCGGAGAGCGGCTCCGTGCCAGCCGACGCCTCAATGACAACGGGCCGCTCCGGCGCGGCCGGCGTCCGCAGACGCTCGATCCTTCCTGGAAGCGGCCTCCGCCCGCGCATCTGGTGACAAATCCAAACTTCGCGCTCGGGTTTGGCGCATCCGCCCCGCCACAGCGGCGTCTGGTGACAAATCCAAGCGGCCGGTGCGGATTTGTCGCGGCGGCTCACTGCCGGCCGACGTCCAGCGCTCAAAGCGGCTCACGGACTTGCTCGCCGATTGGCTCGGATCGCTGGGCCGATTGCGACCTACATCGGCTGGGTCATGCAAACCCGCCCCGTCAAGCCCGCAATGCTGTCGGCGCCCGGAGCAGTCACACTGCTGGCCAGCTCGGTCCTGGCCCGGCTGCCGCTGGACTCCTGAATCGGGGACACTAGTCTCAGCTTCTAGCTGATGCCAGAAGGAGACACGATCGCTTACGCTGCCCGGCGGATGCGGGCGGTGCTGGAGGGTCATGTGCCCGAGGCGATCCGGACGCCCCAGGCGCGACACGCCATGGATCGCTGGCCGCAGCGGCTAGGTGGCCGGGCGGTGACCGGGATCCGCACGCACGGCAAGCACCTGTTCATCCGATTCGACGGCGATCTGACGCTGCACTCGCACCTGCGGATGACCGGCTCCTGGGCGGTCTACGAGCAGGACATGCGTTGGCGACGCTCCCCGCGCCGGGCCTGGCTGGTGCTGGAGCGGGCCGGGCACCAGGTGGTGCAGTTCGACGGTCCGGTGCTGGAGCTGCTGACCGAGAGCCGGACTCGCTTCGATCAGCGCCTGGCCGGCCTGGGTCCCGATGTGCTGGCGGCGCAGTTCGAGCCTGACCGCTTCCTGGCCCGGCTGCGCGCAGACGATCCCACGCGCGGCATCGGCGATGCGCTCCTTGACCAGCGCAACGTGGCCGGCATCGGAAATATCTGGAAGGCCGAGGGCTGCTGGGAGGCGGGAGTTGATCCCTGGCGACCCGTCGGCGAGGTCACAGATTCCGAGGCCGTAGCGATCATCGACGCGGTGCGGCCGAGGATGCTCGCCTCGGCTCAGACGGGGCGAATGCGCGAGCAGCCGGGCGTGTTCAGACGCCACGGCCGGCCCTGCCCGCGCTGCGGGGCGAAGATCCAGGCCCGTAGCCAAGGCGACGACAACCGCACCACCTTCTGGTGCCCGCGATGTCAGCGATAGCCGGAGAGCCGTCGAGGCTCAAGCGCGTCGGTCACAAGGGGGCCGACCTGATCGTGCCCGGCAACACGCGCGCGAGCTTCGACGCCGCGCTCGGCACCGGGGTGGACATGATCGAGTTCGACGTGCTGCCGGAGCGGGGCGGGGACCGCCTGCTGCTGGCCCACGATTACCACGACGCCGACTCGCGATCGCCGCACACGCTCGAGGAGGCGCTGGTCCATCTGGCCGAGACGCCGTTCGACGGCGTCGAGCTGAATGTGGATCTCAAGCTCCCCGGCTACGAGCTCCGGGTGCTCGACGCGCTGCGGGCCCACGGGCTGCTGGCGCGGGCCCTGATCTCGACCCACTACCCCGCCAGCCTGGTAACGATCCGCGCCGCCGAGCCGGGCGTCCGGCTGGGGTGGTCGGTGCCGCGTGTGCATCGCGATCCCTTCCGCTCGCCGGCGATGCGTCTGCCCGCTCACGTGATCGTGGGGGTGGCGCGGCGGGTGTTTCCGGCTCGCGCATTCCGCGTGATCACCGCCGGCTATTGCGACGCGATCATGGCCCACTGGCGGCTGGCCACACCCGCGCTGGTGCGGGCGGTCCGCGCCGCCGGTGGCGAGCTGTACATCTGGACCGTCGACGAGCTACCGCGGATCCTGGAGCTGGACGCGCTGGGCGTGACCGGGGTGGTCAGCAACGACCCCCGCCTGTTCGTGGCCCTGGCCGGCGGCTGAGGGGTTCGGCGGCAGCCAGGCCTAGCTGATCCGGCACTGCTTGGCGCTGAAGTGCGGCGGGTTGCCGAAGTCGGCATTGGGGTGGCCGGCGGTGGTCCGGCGGCGGGTCTGACCCAGCAACCTGCCCGACCGCCTCCAGATGAAGTTGACGTTCGCGTTCAGCAGCCCGGTGTGGGGCGTGAAGCTGAAGCTCGCGCCGGCCTGCTGCAGGCCGTGCGATGAGCGGCCGAGGCGGATCAGCATCGACCCCTTGGAGATCGGCACGAACCGATGCTTGCTGGCTGAGTAGTAGTTGAGCTGGATCTGGAACGAGAGCCACGACGGGAAGCCCAGCGCGGGCATCTGGGCGCGGATGCCAAGCGTGTTCGGATGCCGCTTGGTGTCACAGATGTTCACCGTCGCCCACAGCGACGCTGACCGCTTGGCCCGGTTGACCGCCCGTGCGATCTGCGCCCTGGTGGGGTTGTGCCTGGCCGCCTGCGCCGGCACCACGGGCACGACCGCGACCACCCCTAACGCGAGTACCGTTGTCGCCAGCGCGCCGCGCACGCAGATCACCATACCGGCCCTGTGATGGATCGGGTCGGGGTTCGTAGTGAGGGTGTGACGGAGACCGAGACGCTCGAGGAGCAGACCGCATCCCAGTCGACCTGGGCGCGGTTCGAGGCGCTGTACCGATCGAGCCTCGACGACGTGTTCGCCTACGTGGCCACGCTGCTGGGCGACCGTTCGGCAGCCGAGGACGTCACCGCACTGGCCTTCGAGCGCGCCTACCGCCGGCGGGTCACGTTCGACCGCCGGCGCGGCGACGAGCGCGCCTGGGTGTTCGGGATCGCGCGCAACGCGGCGCTCGACGAATTGCGCCGGCGCCGCCGCGTGGCGACCCTGGTCAGCGATCCGCAGGACACCGAGACGGCGAGCGTCCACGACGGTGCCGAGGTGGCGCTGCGGCGGACCGCCGTCAAGGCGGCGCTGGCCGGCCTGCCGGCCCGGGAGCGCGAGATCGTCGCGCTGAAGTTCCACGCCGGGCTGCGCAACGCCGAGATCGCGGCAGTGCTGGGGGTCAGCGAAACCGCGGCGGGGACGCTGCTGCACCGAACCATGGAGAAGCTGAGAAAGGCCTGCGATGCGTCGCTTTGACGAATCTCCGCTCGACCCGGACGCCGAGACCACGCTGGCGGTGATCGACGCGACTCTGGGCGGCGAGGCGGTGGCACCGGAGGACGCCGAGCTCGCCGAGTTGACCCTGATCCTCGCCGGCCAGCGCCCGGTAGCCAGCGAGCCGTTTGCGGCGGCTCTCGACGAGCGCGTGCAGCGGCGGTTTGCCCGGCCCCCACGCCGGCCCCGCCGCCGCCTGCGCTGGCGCTCTGTGCTCGCGCCCGGGGCGGCGGCCGGTCTCGTCGCCGGGCTGGCGGTGGTGGTCGTGCTGTCCGCGGGGGGCGGAGGCTCATCCAGCGGCGTGCAGATGCCGACCGTCACCTCGTCGGCTTCGGCCCTCAGCGGTGGCGTGGGGCGGGCCCTGCGCGCCGAGTCCGCGCCATCGTCCACGTCCTCCGCGGCGGGGTCGTCCTCCGCGACGTCGCCCTCCCCGGCGACGTCGCCCTCGGCGTCGGGGCCGTCCTCCGCGGGCGGCGCAACGGCGCCCACGCCCCCCACCGGCGGCCGCCAGGTCGTCCAGTCGGCACAGCTCAGCCTGTCCACGCGCCCCAACCGGGTCGACGACGTGGCCCAGCAGGTGTTCGACGTCGTCAGCGTCCAGGATGGCGTCGTCGAGAACTCCAACGTGACCGCGACCAACAGCTCCAGCGGTTATGCCCAGTTCCAGCTCAGCGTTCCGAGCGCCAACCTCCAGCAGACGATGTCGGCGCTGTCTCGCCTGCGCGGCGCCTCGGTGGTGTCGCGCACCGATTCCAGCCAGGACATCACCGGGCAGGTCGGTGGCGCCGGCCGACGGCTGGCCGACGCGCGGGCGCTGCGGACAGCGCTGCTGCGGAAGTTGGCGGCCGCCACCACGACCAGCGACATCGACAGTCTGAAGGCCCAGATCCGGGACGCCGAGGCGTCGATCGCGAGCGATCAGTCGACGCTGCGCTCGCTGCACCGCAAGGTCGACAACACTCAGATCGCGGTGACCATCAACGCGGCCAGTGCTCCCGGCCACCCGGCGGCGAGCGGGAGCGGATTCACGATCGGCAAGGCCGGACACGACGCCGGCCGTGTCCTGGTGATCGCCGCCGGCGTGGCGCTAATCGCGCTGGCGGTGCTGGTCCCGCTCTCGCTGCTGGGCGCGATCGGGCTCTGGATCGCGGGGGCGGTTCGGCGCCGTCGCCGCGAGCAGGTGCTCGACCTGGTCTGACGAAAGTCGCCGCCGCCAGCGGTAGGCCCTGACCGTCGCCCGCTGAGGTGTGTGCTATCCCTCACACATGGCGGCCACAGGCGAGGAGACACGAGCGCTGCTGCAACGCGTGCCGGCGTTCTCGACGCTGGCCGACGAGGATCTGGCGCGCGTGGCGCAGGTCACCGTGCCCCGCCGGTTCGAACCTGGCCAGGCCGTGTTTCACGAGGGCGACCAGAGCGACACCTGCTACATCGTCCGCACCGGCCACGTCCGGGCGGTCCGCGAGCACACCGACGGACGCACGATCACACTGGCCACGTTCGGAGAAGGGGAGATCTTCGGCGAGCTGGCGATCTTCGACGACGACCGCCGCTCGGCCACCGTGGAGTCGCTCGAGCAGACCGACGCGGTGGCGATCCTCGGCAAGGACATGCGCCGCCTGCTGCGAGAGCATCCGGACATCGCGGTCAAGCTGCTGGCGGCTCTCAGCCGGCGGCTGCGGGAGACCAACGATCGGCTCACCCGCCAGTCGTTTCAGACGGTTCAGAGTCGCGTCGCCTCGGTGCTCGCGGAGCTCGTGGCCGCGGCCCGGTCGGAGGGCGCCGGCGAGGCCGATGTCCTGATCACCGCCACCCAGGCCGATCTCGCCCAGCTGGCCGGATCCTCGCGGGAATCGGCCAGTCGCTTCCTGGCGGTGCTCGAACGGGCCGGAATCATCACCCAGGGCCGCGGGCGGCTGACCGTCCACGACCCCGGCGCGCTGGAGGGCTATGTCTACTAGCGCGGCCGAGTTCTCAGCCGGCGGCGTGGTGGTCGACGACGGGCGCGTGGTGGTGATCGTCCCGGTCAAGCGCGCCGCCGACGGCCGCCGGGTCCTGGGACTGCCCAAGGGCCACCCCGACGGCGACGAGACCGCCGAGCAGGCGGCTCGCCGCGAGGTGGCGGAGGAGACCGGCGTGCAGGCGGAGCTGATCGAGGAGCTGGGGGTGGTGCGATATCGCTACGAGCGCCGGGGCCGCACGATCGACAAGACGGTTCGGTTCTTCCTGTTCGAGTACCGGTCCGGAAACCTCGCCGACCACGATCACGAAATCGAGCAGGCCCGCTGGATGCCGCTGGACCAGGCGGCCAGGGAGCTCACCTACGCCGGCGAGCGCGAGATGGTCCAGCACGCCATGTCGCGGAGGGCACCGGACCGGTAGGCTGCCCCTCCGATCGATCATGCGGGTGCTCAACTTCTACTCCTCGGTGTTCGGAGACCAGCTTCGCCGCGGCCGCAAGACGGCGACCATCCGGCTGGGCGACAAGTCCCACAAGTACCGCAAGAACGAGTGCGTCCTGGTGACGATCGGATACCAGCACTCCCCGCGCGAAAAGATCTTTCACGCCGTCATCGACCAGGTGGAGGTCAAGCGCGTACGTGACCTGTCGCCGCGCGAGATCGAGCACGACAACCCCGAGTTTCGCCGCGTCGACGAGATGATCCACTTCCTGGAGCAGATCTACGGGCGCAAGGTCTCGATGGACGACACCGTCACGGTGGTTCGGTTCTCGCAGATCATCGAGAACCCGCCTGAGCTGCGCGACCGGATCCACGGTCTCGGCGGCGCGCGCAACTAGGCTCGCCTCGCCTCTCGATCCCTAGACTGGGCCCGGATGAGAGCTGTCGTGCTGGGAGCGGTGCTGGTGTTGTGTCTAGGGGCGTCCGCGGCCGCGCAGACGCGGCCGAAGCTCCCGCTGCTCCCCACCGACGTCTCGACCCGGCACAACCTCCAGGTGCGACCGTTCGTTATCGGCTACACCGGCGACGGCAGCGGCTTCTTGGGCGGGTTCGACGGCCAGGGGGTCCGGTTGCACTTCGGACGCATGCGCTGGACGCAGTGGAACCGCACGCAGGCGACCGGGCACGGCGCGGTCTGGCTTGACGACTGCATGCCCGACTGCGCCGGCGGCACCTTCCACCCCTACCGAGTGACCGTTTACGCCACGCAGGTCCAGGCGAACGTGTTCCGGCGGCTGACGCTGCGCTACAGGTACCAGGGCAAGCGAGTGGTGGACCGGCGCAAGGTCGTCCACGCCGGCCGCGACTGGTATTACGGCCTGGTCGGCGTTCCCTGATCCGGCCGAGCTGCTGGCACTCTTAACACCAGAGTGCCAAATTGGCCTTGATTAGCGATTCCGGCGAGCTATAGTGCGTGACGCGCTGGCACTCTGAGTGCACGAGTGCCAAACGCCCCCCCGTATCGCAAACTTCAAACGGAGGTCTGACCACAATGAAGCTCAAGCCCCTCGGCGATCGCCTGATCGTACGGGCCATCGAGGAGGAGGAGACCACCGCGAGTGGGATCGTCCTGCCCGATACCGCCAAGGAGAAGCCTCAGAAGGGCAAGGTCCTGGCCGTCGGCGACGGCAAGGTCAACGAGGACACCGGCAAGCGCACGCCGCTGGACGTCGCCGAGGGCGACGAGGTCCTCTACAGCAAGTACGGCGGCACCGAGATCAAGGTGGATGGCGAGGAGCTACTCGTCCTCCGCGAGTCAGATGTGCTGGCCAAGGTCCAGTAGAACCCCAGGAGAACTAGAGATCAAATGGCACATAAAGAACTGAAGTACGAGGCGGAGGCCCGCAAGGCGCTCGAGCAGGGCGTCGATGCGGTCGCCAACGCAGTCAAGGTAACGCTCGGCCCGCGCGGCCGTTACGTGGTGCTGGACAAGAAGTTCGGCGCCCCGACGATCACCAACGACGGTGTCACCATCGCCCGGGAGATCGAGGTCGAGGACGTCTTCCAGAACCAGGGCGCCCAGCTCGTCCGGGAAGTCGCCACCGCGACCAACGACGTCGCCGGCGACGGCACCACCACGGCGACCGTGCTGGCCCAGGCGATCGTCCGCCAGGGTCTGAAGAACGTCGCCGCCGGGGCCAACCCGCTGGCGCTGAAGCGCGGCATCGAGCGCGCCGTCGACGATGTCGTCAAGAACATCGAGTCGCAGTCCAAGGAGATCGCCGGCAAGGACCAGATCGCCCGCGTGGCGACGATCTCCGCTGGCGATGACGAGATCGGCGACGTGATCGCCGACGCCATCGACAAGGTCGGCAAGGACGGCGTGGTCAACGTCGAGGAGGGCCAGACGTTCGGCATGGACCTCGAGTTCACCGAGGGCATGCAGTTCGACAAGGGCTACATCAGTCCTTACATGGTCACCGACCAGGAGCGCATGGAGGGGGTTCTCGAGGATCCCTACATCCTGATCGCCAACTCGAAGATCGGCTCCGTCCGCGACATCCTGCCGGTGCTCGAGCAGGTGATTCAGTCGGGCAAGCCGCTGCTGATCATCGCCGAGGACGTCGAGGGCGAGTCGCTGGCGACGCTGGTCGTCAACAAGCTGCGCGGCACGTTCACCGGTGTTGCCGTCAAGGCGCCGGGCTTCGGCGATCGCCGTAAGCGCATGCTGGAGGACATCGCGATCCTCACCGGCGCCGAGGTGATCACCGAGGAGATGGGCCTCAAGCTCGAGAACACGCAGCTCTCGCAGTTGGGCCGGGCCCGTCGCGTGGTTGTCACCAAGGACACGACCACGATCGTCGACGGCAACGGCGACAGCGATGGGATTAAGGGCCGGATCAACCAGATCAAGGCCGAGGTAGAGACGACCGATTCCGACTTCGACCGCGAGAAGCTCCAGGAGCGTCTCGCCAAGCTGTCGGGCGGGGTTGCCGTGGTCAAGGTCGGCGCTGCCACCGAGACCGAGATGAAGGAGAAGAAGCACCGCGTCGAGGACGCGCTGCAGGCCACCCGGGCCGCCCTCGAGGAGGGCATCGTGCCGGGCGGCGGCGTCGCGCTGCTGGTCGCCCAGAAGGCGCTCAACGTGGACGCGATCGTGCTCCCGGACGAGCAGACCGGCGCGAAGATCGTCTACCGCGCGCTCGAGGAGCCGCTCCGTCAGATCGCCGAGAACTCCGGCCTGGAGGGCTCGGTCGTCGTCAATGACGTCCGCAAGGCCAAGAAGGGCCACGGCCTCAACGCGTCCAATGGCGAGATCGTGGACCTGGTCGCCGAGGGCATCATCGACCCGGCGATGGTCACCCGCTCGGCGCTTCAGAACGCCGCGTCGATCGCCAAGAACATTCTCACCACCGAGGCGATCGTCGCCGAGGTGCCTGAGAAGGAGGCGGCCGGCGCTCCGGGCGGCGGCATGCCCGACATGTCGGGGATGATGTAATCCCGACTAACAGGCGAGTGTTGGAGGGCCCGGAGCGATCCGGGCCCTCAGCCTTTAAGGTGCCAGCGCGCACGCGCGCTGGGCTGACCGCGTCGCTCCGGTCGCATCAGCGCGGGGACCGCGCCAACCCGCGGCGATCGGGCTGGGCCAGCTCGCGGTAGATACCGAGGGTCTGGCGCGCCACCTCGCCCCAGTCGAAGCGCAGCACGTGCTCGCGCGCCTCGGCGACCAGCTGCGCGCGCTCGGAATCGTCTGTCAGCACGCGCTCCAGGATCGCCCCCAGCGCCGCGGTGTCCCGCGAGGGGAAGCGCAGTCCCACGGTCCCGTCGCCGGGGACCACCTCGCGCAGCCCGCCGGTGTCGGCGACCACACACAGGCAGCCGGAGGCCATCGCCTCCAGGGCCACGAGCCCGAACGGCTCGTAGATCGACGGCACAAGGCAGATTTCAGCGATCCGGTACAGCGAGTGCAGCATGTCGTCGCCGACCCAGCCCAGGAACACGCCCTTGCGTGACAGGCCGAGGCGCCAGGCCTGGCGGCGGAGCTCCGCCTCGGCGGTACCGGTGCCGGCAACCACGAAGCGCACCTTGCCGAGCTTGCGGATGACCGGGGCGAGCGCGTCCAGCGCCAGGTGAAAGCCCTTCTCGTACACCAGGCGTCCCACCAGCAGGACGAGCCGCTCATCAGGTTTGGCGTAGCGGGCGCGCAGCTCGTCGAGATCGGCGACGACGGGCTCCAGGTCACGGGCGTCGATGCCGTTCTGCATCGCGGTTATGCGCACGGGTGAAACCCCGAACACCGTGGAGACGTGACTTCGCATGTAGCGCGAGCAGGTGATCACGTGGTCGGCACCGCGGACCATGTCGCGCTCGGCGGCGTGGATGTGTGACTGCGGGTAGGTCTGCACCCAACCCTGATGGCGGCCGTACTCGGTGGCGTGAACGGTGACCAGCCAGGGCCGCCCACTGCCGCGCGCGATCTGCTCGGCGGCGCCCGCCACGAGCCAGTCGTGGGAGTGCACGAGATCGAAGCGCAGGCTTTCGGAGAGCTCGTCGCCGAGCTCGCGCATGTCGTCGTTCATCGTCTGAACCCAGCGCACGAATGCCCTGACGTCCTTGGGAAACGGGGGTTCCTGCAGGCGGTGCACGATGACGCCGTGACGATCCTCGGTGGCCGGCAGCCGACCCCCGCCGCGGGTCAGGACATGGACCTCGACGCCCTCGCCGACCAGGTGCTCGCAGAGCTTGCGGACATGGCGAGCCAGCCCGCCCTCGATTATCGGCGGGTACTCCCAGGAGATAACCAGGACGCGCATGTCGGCGCCCAGACCCTACCGGGCACCGGGCGCCCAGACACTACCGGGCACCGGGCGCCCAGACCCCACGGGGCACCGGGGGCGGGCGCTGCCCCGTGATCGGGTGCGTTGGAGCAACGCGCGCACGATCAGTTGAGGCTGGCCGTGCTCCCCACGACGGAGCTCACCGCTGCGGCGGCAGGCCCGCGAGCGCGTCGCGCAGCTGACCGACCGTTTCGGCGTCGTGGACCGCCGACACCCGGGCGGTCAGCTCGTCGAGGCTCAGCCGACCTTGGCCGAAGCTCTCGCGCAAGATCAGCTCGGCGCGTGAACGGTCATCGTCACCGGCGAGCTGGTCCTCAGGGTCGGCGATCAGTCCGGCGGCGATCGCAAGCTGCCCGGGTGGCGTTACCGCCTCGCTGTGGGCCGGAAACAGCCCGACGGCGCGGCCCAGCAGCACGAACCCGGCCGCTACGGCGAGGCCCTCGGCGATCCCGCGCTGAAGTCCCTCGGCGAGCGAGTGCTCGGCGTGCGCGAAGAACAAGGTCATGATCAGCGCGATGATCAGCGTGCCGACGGCCCCCAGTCGCCACGGCCGGCTACGGAGCCACGGCCAGGCGATGAGCGGCAGGTCGTCGTAGACGTCACCGGCCGCCCCGTCGCTGCCCGAGACGATCGCCTGGGCATGCCTGAGAGCGCTAAAAGCCAGGTACAGAGCCGCCGCCGCTACCGCTCCGAGTCCTCCGACGAGCCCCAGATACCAAGCCGGCAGGCGCTGCGAGAAGTCCGCGAGGTAGAGGGCCAGTCCCGTCACGGTCCCGAAGCCGGCCAGCAGGGCGACGCGGGCCCGGCGTCCGATCAGCCCGATCTCGGCGGCCGGCAGGTGCGGCCGGCGCCGGCGGCGAGCCGCCCGGAGCGCGGCCAGCGTGCCGGCCACCAGCGCGATCTGGGGGGCGACGAACATCCCCAGGAGTGCGGGAACGAACAGGACCAGCGAGATCCCGTTCGTGAAGCCCGGGTAGCCCCCGGCGTGACCGATCGCCAGCTGGGACACGATCAGGGCAAGCGCCGTGAGCGCCAGCGCTCCGAAGCTGCCAAAGGCACAGCGCCGCGCCCGAGCCGTCGCCAGCTCATCGGCAAAGCTGACCGCGAGCATCCGAGGGTCCCCCAGGCGATCCTCACAGCCGGGCTCGGACGCGATGTGGTCGCGCAGCTCGAGCAGGATTCGCGCCCGCTGGCGAGCCGGCACGCCGCGCGCGCTGAGCTCGGTGGCCAGGGCATCGAGCCAGGTCATCCGAACACTGCCTCCACGGCCTGGGCGAAGCTCTTCCACTCCCGGCGACGGACCTGAAGGGCCGAGCGACCCGGCCTCGTCACGCGGTAGACCCGCCGCCGCCGCCCGCTCTGCATCGACCACGAGCTGCTCAGCAGACCGTCACGCTCGAGGCGGTGAAGCGCCGGATAGATGGTGCCCTCGGCGAGGTCGAAGGTGCCAGCGCTGCGCTGTTTGAGACGCTGCAAGATGGCATAGCCGTGCGCCGGCTCCTCGGCGACCGTGGCCAGGATCAACGGATCCAGCTGGCCGTTGAGCGCGTCGTTCCTCATACCTAGGAGACTATTGCATCGGCTCGCTAGGTGTCAAGCCGGGCTCGGCTGTGGGAGTCCGGTCGGCCGGGAGGCCGCGCGGTCGGCGTCGGCGTCGGCAGATCCTGGCGCCGCGGCGTCCGGTGATCCCAGCGCCGCGGCGTCCGGTGATCCCAGCGCCGCGATCGCCACGGCCAATCCGCCGCAGACCGCGGCGAAGGCGAATGCAGCCGGGGCGCCGGCGCTCTGCACCAGCCCGCCGGCCACGGCCGCGCCGACCGCGGCGCCGGCCGAGGACGCCGTCACGACCCAGGAGAAGGCCTCGGTGTGGGCACCGGCGAGCGCCGCTCGGTCGACCATCAAGGCGATGGTCGACTCCGTCGGGGCGATCGTCGCTCCGGCCAGGAGGATGACCGCGCCGATTGCCAGCACGCTGCCCGTGGCCAGGACCAGCGCCCCATGGCCGAGCGCGAGTGCGGCCAGCAGCAGCCTCAGCCCACCGGCTCGCCGCGCGCCGCCGCCCAGGCGAGTCGCCGCGATCCCGCCGAGCAGGGAGCCAAGTCCCCAGACGGCCAGAAGCGGCCCGGCGGCCGCCGCGCTGTCGAGCGCCTTGGCGGCCGCGGTGACGCCGACCTCGGTGGCGCCGAACACCGCTCCGGTGCCGAGCAGGATCAGCATCAGAGTTCGCAGCGCCGGTGAGCGCAGCGAGCCCCCGCGCGGACGCTGTGCGTCGGCATCCGGCCGCCAGCGCCGCGACGCCGGCTGCGCGGCGAACGCGAGCGTCGAGGCCAGCATCACCAGGCCGCTGAGCGCCACCGCCGCGCCGGTCGACCACAGCAGCCCGAGTCCGAGAGCCAGTGGCGAACCGAACACGAACGTCAACTCGAGCGCGGTCGACTCGAACGCGAACAGGGCCGGCAGTCCACTCGGCTCGGCCACGATTGACGGCAGCAGCGACCGCACGCAGGCCTCAACTGGAGGTGTCGCCAGCCCGCTGCACCCGGCCAGTCCCACCAGCAGCAGCGGCGGGGCACTGCGCGGCACCAGGCCGATCGCCACCAGCAGCAGCGCCGAGACAGTAGCCCCCGAGACCAGCACCCAAGTCTGACCGCAACGGTCCACGAGCCGGCCCAGTACCGGCGCCGAGACCGCGCCGCCGATCGCGTATGCGCCGCTGACCGCGCCGCCCACCGCGAATGATCCGCTCAAGCGCTGGGCGTGGACCAGCAGCGCGATGCTGAACATCGCCAGCGGCAGCCGGGCCAGGATCGAGCTGGCCACCAGTGCGGCTGCTCCGGGCGCCGACAGCATTGCGGGCTTCGTGGGGCGGATTTGCATGACCGGGCCAATGTAGGTCGCAATCGGCCCAGCGATAAGAGCCAATTGGTCAGCAAGTCAGTGAGCCGCTTTGAGCCCTGAGCGCCGGCTGGCAGCCACGTCCGCGATGCGCAGCAACGGCAGGTGGACCGACCAGGACGTGACAAACCCGCCCCGGCCGCTTGGATTTGTCACCAGACGTCGCTGTGGCGGCGCGGATGCGCCAAACCTGAGCCCGAAGTTTGGATTTGTCGCCAGATGCGCGCGCGGAACCCGCTGCCCGAGCCCCGAGGTCCCGAGGTCCCGAGGCCCCGAGGCCCCGAGGCCCCGAGGCCCCTAGGCCCCTAGGCCCCGAGGGCCCCGAGGGCGCTCAGAGCAGGTCGCTGATCGCCTTGATCCCTCGCTCGATCGCCGGCTCGCTGAGATTTCCGAAGCCGATCACCAGCTGGGGCGGGCCGCCGCCCCCGCTCGGGCGATATGAGCTCATTCCGTACAGGCCGACCGAGCGCGAGCGCGCCTGCTCGACGACTGCCTGCTCGTCGGCGTCCGGCGCCAGGTGCGCTACGCCGTGAAACCCCGCGGCGAGGCCGTGCAGAGCGATGCCCGGGGCGTGCTCGGCCAGGGTCGCGATCAGGGTGGCGCGGCGGGCGCCGTAGACGCCGCGCATGTGGCGCAGGTGACGGTCGAAGCGGCCGGACTCGATCAGCGCGGCCAGGGCGAGCTGCTCGATGGTCGGCGCCCCGCGATCACTGAGCCGCTTGTCCTCGGTGACCGAGTCCAGCAGCGCGGCGGGGCACACCACCCACCCGATCCGCAGCGCCGGGGCGAGCGACTTGCTGACCGTGCCGATCAGCGCGACTCGATCCGGAGCCAGTCCGTGCAGCGCGCCGACCGGATCGCGGCCGTAGCGAAACTCGGCGTCGTAGTCGTCCTCGATGATCGTGGCTCCCCGCTCGTTGGCCCAGCCGACCAGCGCCTGGCGCCGTTCCGGGGCCAGCGCGGTGCCGGTGGGGAACTGATGGGTGGGGGTGAGGATCACCGCCCGCACCCCGGTGTCGGCGAGTGCGGCGACGTCGATCCCGCGCTCGTCGATCGCCACCGGCACCGCTTCGATGGCGAGCCGCGCCGAGATCTTGAGGTAGTCGTCGTCCCCGGGGTCTTCGATCGCGACCCGACGGATTCCCTCGCGTGCCAGCGATGCCAGGACGAGGTTGATGCCCTGGCCGAAGCCGCTGCAGATCACGATCTGCTCGGGGTCGGCGACGGTCCCGCGCACGCGGCCCAGATATCCCGCCAGGACCTGGCGCAGGGCTTGGTTGCCGCGGGGATCGCCATACCCCAGCTCGGCGGCGGTGGCGTCGCGACAGCTCTCACGCAGGGCCCAGGCCCAGTCGCGGCGGGGAAAGCTGGTCAGGTCGGGCAGGCCGGGGCGGAAGTCCACCGCCAGCCGCGGCAACGGCTCGGCCTTGGCCGGCAGCGGCGACGGCGCCAGGGCGCCGGCGGCCACGCGGGTGGACGAACCCGTGTGCGACGTGAGGAAGCCCTCGGCCTGCAGCTGGCTGTAGCACTCGAGCACAAGGCCCCGGGAGATCCCGAGCTCGGTGGCCAGGGCTCGTGAGGACGGGAGCCGTTCGCCGGCCGGCAGCCGGCCGGAGCGGATCGCCTCTCGGAGCTCGCGCTCGAGCTGGGAGCGAAGCGGCTCGGCGACAGCCCGGTCGAGTGAGAGCAGCAGTTCCGGCCCCAAACCGGCCCACTGGATCGGCATCGGTCCGATGTTACCGGCGGACCGGTTTCGCCTCCCGGTCTACGACCTCCGTCACCCGGACGAAGGCCCTCCCGTCCACGTGACACACGACTCGATGTCAGCTGTGCGCCGCGGGCACGGCGTCGCCCGGCGACTGCGCATCCGCCGCGGACAGCGGCTCGGTGGCGGCCAGAACCCCGGCCGCGATCACCAGCCCGAACGCGGCGCGGGTCTGCTCGCCGCCGGCGACGAGCAGCTGCTCGGCGACCTCCAGCATGCGGTCGATCTGCTCCAGCGCCGGCCCGGCGGGACCGGGCTCCGGGTCACGGCAAGCCGCCCGAGCGAGCGCGATCGACGGCAGGCCACGGGCGAAGTCAGCCGGTGGCCCGGCGCCGAGGGCGGCTGCGAACGACATCAGCACGTAGGCGTTGACCCGCGCCAGCCGCCCGCTGATGGGGCGGATCTCCGGCACTCGCGGAGGCGTGGGCGCGGCGCGCGGGCGGCCCTCCAGGATGTCGGTCATGGTGCCGCCGACCAGGGCGATGCGGTCACGGTCGTCCAGGCCGGCGTACGCGGCAATCCGCAGGACGGCGTGGAGCGCGGCGATCGGCCGTCCGTAGGGGACATCCGAGGCGAACACGATCCGCTCGACGGGGACGCGGGCGAACAGCTCGAGCTGGTCGAAGATCGAGAAGGTGGAGGTGTCGTAGAAGACGCTGGGATGGTCGCCGAGCCGCGACGCGAACATCCCCTGATCGGCGATCGCCGCGTGCGCGAGCACCAGCGCGACGTCCGGGAAGCGCAGCGCGAGGTCGGCGAGCGCATCCATCCGGGGCATCCCCCGGCCGGCGTGAATCAGGATCGGGACGTTTGCCGCGTGCGCCACCTTCCAGATCGACTCGGCGGCGCCGTCGCCGAAGCCGAACGCCTGGGCCCGGGGATGGAGCTTGATCCCCCGGGCACCCCGCGCCAGGCAGCGTTCCGCTTCGGCGACCGGATCGTCGAATGGGTTCAGGCGGCAGTACGGATACAGCCGTCCGTCACACTCCTGCGCCCACTGCAGCACGCGGTCGTTGGGGACCCGGTAGGCGGGCTCGCGCTCAGGATCGTGAAACGGAAACGTGCAGGCGCGCGCCGTCGGTCCCACCTGGTCGAGAAACGCCAGCAGGTCGCCGGGGGCCAGGGACTGCCCGTCCTCGTCGGCGCCGAGGTGAGTGTGAGCGTCGACGACGACCGCCCCGGCCGGGAGCAGCGCGTTGACCTCCGCAAAGATCGGCGCGTAGGCGGCGGCGAGGTCCACGGTGGCCCAGGCTATTGGTCGGCGCTGCCCAGGGCCGTGGAGATCTCGTCGATGGCGGCCTGCTCGGCCTGGCTGACCGACGCGCCGCCCTCGCGATGGGCGTTGGCGACACGGTCTGAAAGCGTGAGCACAAAGCGCCGGTACTGATCCAGCTCGTCGGCCGTGGCCTTGGTCTGAAGCAGCGCCACAGCGTCGCGCAGATGCTGCAGCCCGTGCTCCCGGAGCTCCTCGAAGGAGTGGTAGCGCGTGTGGTCGACCTCGGGCTTGGCGGCGGCGATCGCGTCGAGCAGCTCGCTCTGGCCATGCTCTTTGCGCGCCTCGGCGTAGGCCTTGGCCATCGCGATCGTCTCGCGAAAGGTCCCGCCCTTCTGGGCGGTCACGACGATCATGCCGGCGCTGGGCGGCGCCTGGAGGACGACGTCCCATTCCTGCTCGGTGAAGTCAGCCTTGCCCGTCATCGCCAGCTCCCTTCGATAGAGGTTGTCTGACGTGAGCATCGCATGCTCGCGCAGGTTGCCTCGGAATCGCTCCAGTGAGAAGCCGCGGCGTGAGGTGGGGCAGATGATGCTGGACACGGGAGGGGGCGTTGGCTGCCGGGCGCGGCAAACACGGCGAACACCGCGAATGCGCCCTGGGACTAGGACCAATTACCGATGGTGGCGCAGACGTGTTGGCCGTAGCCTGGTGTCAGATCGAATTGAGCGCATTAAATGAGTGATGACCAGGTTGGCCCGGCGGCGCGGATCGCCGGCTACGCGACGGGGAGCGGATCCGATGGGTGAGCGCTGCCGGGTGTTTGCGCTCACCGGCGAGGACGTGGTGCGCTTCGAGCTCGAGGGGCTGCGACCAACCGCGGCCGAGTCGGTGCTTGGCGGCGTGGGGGCGCAGTGCGTGGCGATCGACCCTCACGACCCTGACCGCGTCTACGTCGGCACGCCCGACAGCGGCCTGTACGCCAGCGACGACGGCGGGCTCGGCTGGCGAAACGACGGGGCCGGGCTGGCCGACCGTCGGGTCATGTCGGTCGCGGTGTCCCCTTCGCATCGGGAGTCGGGCACCTCGGTGGTGTACGCCGGGACCGAGCCCAGCAACCTCTACCGCTCCGAGGACGGCGGGCGCAGCTGGCGGAGGCTGCCCGCGATGCGCGACCTGCCCAGCGAGCCCAACTGGTCCTTCCCACCCCGCCCGTGGACACATCACGTGAGCACGATCGCGCTGCACCCCACCGATCCCGCCTGGCTCGCGGTCGGGATCGAGCTCGGCGGCGTGATCCGCTCGCGCGACGGCGGCGCCTCGTGGGTCGACCACAACCCGCAAGCTCACAGCGACGCTCACCAGCTGCGAACGCATCCGCTGGCCAGCGAGCGCCTCTACGAGGTCGCCGGGCAGGGCATCGCCCGCTCCGAGGACCGCGGCGACAGCTGGAGCACGCTGCAGGACGGCCTGGACCGACACTACGCGTGGGCACAGGCGATCGATCCGGCAGACCCCGACCTGTGGTATGTCGCGGTCAGCCGCTCCCCGTCAGCCGCCCACGGCGGCGGTGACGGGCAGGCGCACCTGTACCGCTCCCGCGGCAACGGGTGGATCCCCGTCGACGGGTGGGGGTATTCCGACAAGCTCCGCCGGATGCCGTACGCGCTGACCGTGCTGCCAGAGCGGCCGAACACGTTGCTGGCGGGACTGCGCGGAGGGACCCTCCTGATCAGCGACGATGCCGGCGACAGCTGGTCGCAACTGGCGCTCGAGCTCGACGACATCGTCGCTCTGCAAGCGTCGCCGGCCTGACGACCGAACCGCGGTCCGCGGTAGCCGCTAGAGCCGCTCCAGCACAGCGATCCCCAGGGGGCCGACGATGTCCGCCAGATCCACCGAAGCTCCCAGCGTCTGCACCCGCCCGGTCAGCACGTCGCGCCAGGGGCCCGGAGCGACCCCGGTAAACGATCCGTGGCCGGCCGTCGGACGTGTGGCGATGACCGCCAGGACCTGACCCTCCCGCACGAAGGCCACCGTCGACTCGCCCGCGTCCAGCGGCTGGTAGCCGCCCTGGAAGGCGCGGGGACGGCGGATGCGCAGCTGGAGCAGGCGGCTGGTCAGCCACAGCTTGCGCGTCGCCCGGTCAGGGGGCGACCCGCCCTGGAGGCGAGACAGCATCGCCCGGTACCAATCCCAGTCGACCGGGCGCCGGTTGTCGGGATCGACCAGGGCTCGGAAGGCAAGCTCGTCGCCCTGGTAGATGTCGGGCACTCCGGGTGCGGTCAGCTTGAGCGCCAGCATGCCGAGCGAGATCCGGTCCCCCAGCTCCGCGACCCGGGACACGAACGGCTCAAAGTCGGCCAGAAACGATTCAAAGCCATACAGCTCGCGGCAGAAGTCGAGCACGCTCTGCTCCCACTCGGCGTTCTGATCGAGCCAGTTGGTGTTGCGCTTGGCCTCGCGCAGCGCCTTCTCCATGTAGCCCTGGATTCGCTCGAGCTCGATCGGCCAGGCGCCCACCAGGGTCTGAAACAGGAAGTAGCGCTCGAGATCGTCGGGCGCCCCGTCGGCGCGAAGCGGCTCGGTCAGCTCGAGCCAGTCCCGCACGTGCTCCGCCCACTCGTCGGGGATCCAGGTAAGGGCAGCGATCCGCGCCCGCACGTCGGCCGATCGCTTGGTGTCGTGGGTGTTGGTGTTGAGCATCGCCAGCGGGAAGCGCTCGGCGCGCTCCTCACAGCCGGCGTGAAAATCGGAGATCGAAATACCGAAGCGGCCGGGATCGCCCCCCACGTCGCACAGGGCGACCAGCCGCGCGTAGCGGTAGAAGGCGGTGTCCTCGACGCCCTTGGCGACGACCGGCGGGCTGGTCTGCTGAAAGCGGGTCACGAACTCCGGCGGGGCGGGGCGCGCCAGCAGCAGCCGCTCGGCGAGCGCACGCGACATGCCGGTCTCGTCGATCGCCCTGCGGTCCCCGTCGGCGACCACCCCGGATGATGGCTCTACGTACGTGCGGTAGACCGGCATCGCGGCCACCGCAGCGGCCAGTTCGCCAACCGCAACGTCTTCATCGAGCACGCGAGCCAGCCGCTCGATCTCCGGCGCGAACGTCCCCGACGCCTGCTCGAGCTTGGCCTCGCCCGCGACCTGGGAGAAGCTCCGCCCGTCGTGCGACACCGACACCCAAAGGTCGGTGAACGCGTCCTCGGCATCGCCGTCGACGAACAGCGCGCAGACGTCGTTGAGGAACTCGTAGCCGACCGTCCCGTTCACCGGCCAGTCACGCAGGCGCTCTGAGGCCTCGAGGATCTTCTCCACCCACACGTGCTCGGCCCCTTCGGAACGCAGCCGCCGGAGGTACTGCGCGGGATCGGCGAGACCGTCGGGATGGTCGATCCGCAGCCCGTCGATCACCCCCTCCTCGACCAGCGACAGGACCAGCCGGTGGGTCTCCCGGAAGACCTCGGGGTCCTCCTGGCGCACCCCGGCCAGATCGCCGATGTCGAAGAACCGCCGATGGGAACCGGTCTCAGGATCGATGTCGAAGAAGCGCTCGCGCAGCACCGGGTCGGTCCAGAACCGGTTGGCGTCGTCGGTGGCCATGTGGTTGGGAACGATGTCGAGGATCAGTCCCAGTCCCGCCTCGTGGGCGCCCCGGGCCAGGGCCCTGAGTCCCGCCTCGCCGCCCAGGTCATCC
This sequence comes from Solirubrobacteraceae bacterium, assembly GCA_036502145.1. Classification (GTDB taxonomy): domain Bacteria; phylum Actinomycetota; class Thermoleophilia; order Solirubrobacterales; family Solirubrobacteraceae; genus Palsa-465. Next base: position 143,775 of record DASXZB010000012.1, read on the forward strand.
GACACCCGGGTGGGGTCGACGACGTCGTAGCCGTGAGTCGATCCGGAGCGAGCCTGCAGCGACGGTGACAGGTAAAGGTGCGAGATCCCTAGGTCACGCAGGTAGGGGATGCGCGCGCGGGCGGCCGCGAACCCGAAGCCGGGCGTCAGCTGCAGGCGGTAGGTCGCCCGGAACGGACGGGCCGCGGTCAAGCGGCGCGCTTCAGGATCGTGATCGAGTGCGCGGTGACGTTGACCTCGGCCTGCGCGCCATAGCTCGCGCTGCCCGCCGGCGCGTCCGGGTCGGCGGTGCACAGCTCGAGCGCCCAGCGGGCGCCCATCCGCCGGCGCGGGAGCTTGAACACCCGGTCCTCGGCGTGGGCGTTGAACAGGACCACGAACGAGTCGTCCTCGATCTCCTCGCCGCGCGGGCCCGGGGTCAAGATCGCCTGGCCGTTGAGGAACATCCCCAGCACCGCTTCGCCGTGCTGCCAGTCGCGCCTGGTCATACGGCGCCCGTCGGTGCGAAACCACCACACGTCCGGAAGCTGTGAGCCGTTGACCTCGGTCCCGCGCAGAAAGCTCTCGCGCCGGAATGTGCAGTGCTCGCGGCGCAGCCGGATCAGCCGCTGGGCGAACTGGTGCATCCGCTCGGCATCCGCACCCTGGCTCCAGTCGTACCACGAGATCTCGTTGTCCTGGCACCAGGCATTGTTGTTGCCGCCCTGGGTGCGGTTGTGCTCGTCGCCGCCGAGCAGCATCGGGGTGCCCTGAGAGACGAACAGGGTGGTCAGGAAGTTGCGCTGCTGGCGGGCTCGCAGCTCGCGGATCTCTGGCTCGTCGGTCTCGCCCTCGGCACCGCAGTTCCAGGCGCGGTTGTCGTCGGTGCCGTCACGGTTGTCCTCGCGGTTGGCCTCGTTGTGCTTTGACTCGTAGGAGACGAGGTCGCGCAGCGTGAAGCCGTCGTGCGCGGTGATGAAGTTGATCGATGCAAACGGCTCGCGCCCGTCTGACTCGTAGAGATCCGCTGAGCCCGACAGGCGCTGCGCGAAGTCGCCGACGCTGGCGTGGGTTCGCCAGAAGTCGCGCATGGTGTCGCGGTAGACACCGTTCCACTCCGACCACAGGACCGGGAAGTTGCCGACCTGATAGCCCCCGGGACCGACGTCCCAGGGCTCGGCAATCAGCTTGACCTGCGAGAGCACCGGGTCCTGGTGGATCGTGTCGAAGAACGCCGACAGCCGGTCGACGTCGTAGAGCTCACGCGCCAGCGCCGACGCCAGATCAAAGCGAAACCCGTCGACGTGGCACTCCACGACGAAGTAGCGCAGCGAGTCCATGATCAGGCGCAGCACGCTGGGGTGGACCGGGTTCAGCGAGTTCCCGGTGCCGGTGAAGTCCATGTAGTGGCGCGGATCGTCGGGCACCAGCCGGTAGTAGGAGGAGTTGTCGACGCCGCGGAACGACAGCATCGGGCCCAGGTGGTTGCCCTCCGCGGTGTGGTTGTAGACGACGTCGAGGATCACCTCGATCCCGTTCTGGTGAAGCGCCTTGACCATTCCCTTGAACTCCCGCACCTGCTCGCCGCGCCGTCCGGTGGCGGCGTACTCGGAGTGCGGGGCGAAGTAGCCGATCGTGCTGTATCCCCAGTAGTTGCGCAGGCCGCGCTCGTATAGGAACGACTCGTCGGAGATGTGGTGGACCGGCAGCAGCTCGACCGCGGTGACGCCGAGATCCTTGAGGTAGGCCAGCGCCGGCTCGGAGGCCAGCCCGGCGTAGGTGCCCCGCAGGTCCTCGCGTACCTGGGGGTGACGCATCGTGAACCCCTTCACATGGGTCTCGTAGATGATCGTGTCGGCAAACGGGATCCGCAGGCGCCGATCTCCCTCCCAGTCGAAGCTGTCATCGACCACCACCGACTTGGGCATCGCCGCCGAGTCGTCCTCGTCGTCGAGCTCGTAGTCGGCGTCGTCCTCCCCGGTCGGGACGTAGGGCAGAACGTTGGCGTCGTGGGCCCAGTCGACCACGCCCTCGATCGCCTTGGCGTAGGGGTCGATCAGGAGCTTGGCGGGATTGAAGCGGTGACCTTCGTCGGGGGCGTAGGGCCCGGAGACCCGGAAGCCATAACGCTGCCCCGGCCGCACGCCCAGCAGATAGCAGTGCCAGTTCAGCGCCCGCCGCTGTTGGAAGTCGATCCGGGTCTCCTGCCCGGCGTCGTCGAACAGGCACAGCTCGACGCCCTCGGCGTGCTCGGAGAAGATCGAGAAGTTCGTGCCGTGTCCGTCCCAGCTGGCCCCGAGCGGGTACGGGAGGCCCGGCCACACGTCGATCATCGGATCAGGGCACCTGACATGGGCGGCAGTCTGAGGTATCCCGCGGCCAGATCGGCTTCGGCGCCGGTCGCCAGCTCCAGCTGCTCGGCCTCGCACGCGAGCTCGAGTGCTTGGCTGGAGAAGTTGCACACCAGCTCGAAGGCGCCGCGCCGGACACGCAGCCAGCGCGCATCCTCGTCGAAGTCGATCCGGTCGGCGTCGCCGCCGGGCAGGCGCGAGCGGGCGGCGATCAGAGCCGCGTACAGGTCGGCGATCTCGGGGTCGCGCCGGCGGGTCAGCTTTGAGCGCTCGAAGGTCTCGATGGCCTCGGGATCCGGAATCTCCCGACCGCTGAACTGCGCAAACGAGGCGAACTCCCGGCGCCGCCCCTCACGAGTGGCCACCGCGATCTCCTCGTCGATGTGGTCCGAGAAGAACTGAAACGGCGCCGGCTCGGCGTACTCCTCGCCCATGAACAGCTGGGGGACAAATGGCGAGAGCAACGTGCAGAACGCCGCCAGCGGGCGGGCCGGAGGCGGCATCCGGTCGCCGAAGGCGCGGTTGCCGACTTGGTCGTGGTTCTGGGAGAAGACCACGAAGCGCTCCCGCGGGACGTCCTCGGCGGGCGCCCCGAAGCGCCGGCGGCGAAACCGGGAGTAGCCGCCGTCGTCCACATGCGGGCGGTGAAACGCCTTGGCCAGCTGACCCACGCGGCCAAAATCGGCGTAATAGCCGTCGTGGTCGTCGGTGATCAGCGTGCGCAGCGAGTGGTGGAAGTCGTCGGCCCAGGCGGCGTCGCAGTTCCAGCCTCCGCGTTCGGAGGGGCGCATGACGACCGGATCGTTGAGCCCCGACTCGGCGATCACGTAGGCGCCAGGATTGACGGCGTGGACCCGTCGCGCCACCGCCGCCACGATGTGCTCGGCGCTGGAGTCAAAGATGGCGTGCAGCGCGTCCAGCCGCAGGCCGTCGATGCCGAAGTCGCGCACCCATCCTGCGGCGCTCTGGCAGACCCATTCGCGGACCGGGTCGCAGTATGGGTCGTCGTAGTTGATCGCCTTGCCCCACGGGGTCTCGTACTTGGCCGTGAAGTAAGGGCCGTAGGCCTCCATCGCGGTCACCCCCGAAGCCCCGAGGTGGTTGTAGACGACATCCAGGATCACCGCCAGCCCCTCCCGGTGCGCCGCCGCCACCAGCTCGGCGAGCGCCGGCGGGCCCCCGTAGCTGGATTGGGCGGCCGAGATGTAGACGCCGTCGTAACCCCAGCCGCGGGCGCCGGGAAACTCGGCCACCGGCATGATCTCGATCGCGGTGATCCCGAGCTCGGCCAACTCTCGCAAGTGGCCGGCCGCGGCGGCGAATGTTCCCTCGCTGGTAAACGTGCCCACGTGGAGCTCGTAGATCAGCAGCTCGTCGGGGCTCGGCGCACCGAACCCGTCGCCGCGGCCCGGCAGCGAGCGGGCGTCCAGCGTGCGCGAGGGACCGCGCAGGCCCTGGGGCTGCCAGCGCGAGCACGGGTCCGGGACCTCCTGGCCGTCGAGCACGAACCAGTAGTCCTGGCCGCCCCCGACGTCAACCGCGGCTTCGTGGACGCCATAGCCCGCGTCGGCGAGCTGGTGGTCACGACCGCCGGCCCGCAACGAGATCGACCCCGGGCGCGGCGCCCACACCCTGAACTCGGTCCGGTCGTCGTCGAGCACGTGCGCCCCGAGCGTTCGTTCCCATGGAAACACTTCACCCGGGGCGCTCTGCGGCGCCCCGGCGTTACTCATCGGGCACGAGCCAGAGCGCGGCCAGGGGAGGCAGGGTCAATTCGGCCGAGAACGGCTGGCCGTGCCAGGGGATCGGCTCTGGCGTGACGCCGCCGAGGTTGCCCACGTCGGTGCCTCCGTAGTAGGAGGAGTCGGTATTGATCGCCTCCTTGAAGCGGGTGGACCGGGGCAGCCCCAGGCGAAAGCCCTCACGGGGGATCGGGGACAGGTTCGCGACGAACACGACGACCCGTGGTTCGTCGCTGGAGGCGCGGCCGGCGCGCGCGAACGCGATCACGTTGTTGTCGGCGTCGTTGGGCTCCAGCCACCAGAACCCGGCGGGATCGGAGTCGAGCTCCCACAACGCGGGCTCATCGCGGTAGAGCCGGTTGAGGTCGCGCACCAGGGACTGGATGCCGGCGTGCTCGGGACGCTCGAGCAGGTGCCAGTCCAGCGAGCGCTCGTGGCTCCACTCCGACTGCTGGGCCAGCTCGCCGCCCATGAACAGCAGCTTCTTGCCGGGGTGCGCCCACATGTAGGCGTACAGGGCGCGGAGGTTGGCGAGCTTCTGCCAGTGGTCGGCGCCGGCCATCTTGGAGTAAAGCGACCCCTTGCCGTGTACCACCTCGTCGTGGGACAGCGGCAGGACGAAGTTCTCGCTGAACGCGTACATCAGGCTGAAGGTCAGCTCGTGGTGGTGGTATCGGCGGTAGATCGGATCCTGCTGGAAGTAGGCGAGGGTGTCGTGCATCCAGCCCATGTTCCACTTGAAGCCGAAGCCGAGACCTCCCAGGTACGTGGGGCGCGAGACGCCGGGCCAGGCCGTCGACTCCTCGGCGGCCGAGATGATCCCGGACTCGCGGCCGTAAAGGACCTCGTTGAGCTCCTTGAGGAACTCCACCGCGTCGAGGTCCTCCCGGCCCCCGAACTCGTTGGGGACCCACTCGCCGGCCCGGCGCGAGTAGTCGAGATACAGCATCGAAGCCACGGCGTCGACCCGGATCCCGTCGATGTGGTACTCACGCAGCCAGAACAAGGCGTTGGAGATCAGGAAGTTCCGGACCTCGTGGCGGCCGAAGTTGAACACCAGCGTGCCCCAGTCGGGGTGAGCGCCGCGTCGGGGGTCGGCGTGCTCGTACAGCGCGCTGCCATCGAAGCGCGCCAGCGCGAACTCGTCGCGCGGGAAGTGCGCCGGCACCCAGTCCAGGATCACGCCGATGCCGCGTGCGTGCATCCGGTCGACGAACTCCCGGAACTCGTCCGGTGAGCCGTAGCGCGGGGTCGGGGCGTAGTAGCCGGTCACCTGGTAGCCCCAGGAGCCGCTGAAGGGATGCGCCATCACCGGCAGCAGCTCGATGTGGGTGAAGCCCATGTCATTGGCGTAGGCCGACAGCTCGTCGGCGAGCTCGGTGTAGGTGAGGGGCCGGTTGTCCTCCAGGGAATTGAGCCGCCAGGAGCCGAGGTGGACCTCGTAGATCGAGACCGGCTCGGTCAGCGGCAGATGCTCGCGACGGCGCCGCAGGAAGGCCGCGTCCTCGTCGCTCCAGCTGTGGTGAGGCTCACAGACGATCGAGGCCGTCTTGGGTGGATGCTCGGTCTCCTGTGCCATCGGGTCGGCCTTCAGGATCACCTCGCCGTCGGCGGGCAGGATCTCGTACTTGTAGCGAGCCCCGGCTCCGACCTCGGGCAGGAACAGCTCCCAGATCCCTCCTGACCCCAGCGACCGCATCGGGTGCAGGCGCCCGTCCCACGAGTTGAAGTCCCCGACCACGCTTACCGCCCGGGCGGCGGGGGCCCAGACCGCGAATGCGGTGCCGCTCACACCCTGGTGCTTGCGCACGTGAGCCCCGAGCTTGTCGTAGAGCTCCTCGTGGCGGCCCTCGCCGATCAGGTGCAGGTCCAGCTCGCCGAGCGTCGGCGTGAACGCGTAGGGGTCCTCGAGGGCAAACTTTCCCGCCGCCCCGTAGTCGACCCTGAGCCTGTAGCGCAGCGGCAGCTCGGCGCCCTTGATCATCCCCTCGAAGATCCCCGCGGGGTGGATCTGGGCGAGCTCGATCGACTTCCCCTTGGACGGCTTGACCGAGACCTTGACCGCCGCCGGGCGCAGGGCGCGGACGACGACGCCGCCGTCGACGGGATGGGCGCCGAGGATGGCGTGCGGCTGAGTGTGCTCGCGACGCACCAGCGCGTCGAGTTCGGAGGTGGCGACGGTCACTCTGACTCCAGCAGCCGGGCGATACCCGCGACCGGGATCGGTAACCAGTCGGGCCGATTGTCGAGCTCGTACTGAAGCTCGTAGATCGCCTTCTCGAGCTCGAAAATCGACAGCAGGTTGATGATCGCCGTCTCGCCGCCGGGCAGCAGCGCGGGCTCGACGCTGGCGAAGTAGTGCTCCAGGAAGGTTCGCCGGGCCCGCTCCTCGAAGTCCGGCGGCGCGGCCTGGCCGCGCAGGATCTGCGCCGCCGAGGTGACGTAGGCAAACGAGCGCAGCATCCCGGCGACGTCGCGCAGCGGCGAGCGTTTCTGGCGGCGCTCGAACAGCGGGCGGGCGGGCTCGCCCTCGAAGTCGATGATGAACCACCCCGTGGGGCTGTGAAGCGTCTGTCCCAGGTGAAAGTCGCCGTGCGTACGGATCGCCCGGCCACCCAGGACCAGCTGGGAGCGCATCGCGATCCGCTCGCGCACGTCCTGTCCGCGCCCGCTGATGGGGGCCACCCGCTCGTCGTCGGGGAGGCGGACGAAGATGCGTTCGATGTCCTCGTCGATCGTTGCGGTCAGCAGCGACAGCGACTCGGTGCTCGGCTCCTCGGGGCTGAAGGCGGGGTCGTTGGCGTCGCTGCCCAGCACGTTGTGCAGCTCGGCGGTCACCCGGCCGAGGTCGGCGAGCTCCTCAAGCAGCGTCTCGGGCTCGGTGAAGATCTGCTCGAGCGCCAGCTCCCAGCCTCCCCTGGCGTCGGGGAAGAATCGCTGGGCGACCCCCAGCGTGGCCGCGAACGACCGTCCCTCGTACTGATACCAGCCCAGCAGCGGCGCGATGTTGCGGTACTGGTGTGCGGTCAGGAACTGCAGCAGCTCGAGCTCGGGGTTGATTCCCGGCTCCAGCCGGCGAAAGACCTTGAGCACCGCCTGGTCGCCGAACACGATCGAGGAGTTGGACTGCTCGACACCGATCGGCCGGACCGGGGCGCCGGCCGGCAGCGGCCCGGCCTGGTCGCTGCGCTGAAAGCGAAAGCTGCCCTCCTCGCCCTCGATCTGGGACTCGGCATCGATCAGTGCCAGCAGGCCACGGGCCAGTTCGGGGTCGGCCACGGCGTCGACGGCGGTGCGGCCCGCGCCGGCGTGGATCGCGCTGCGCTGGCCCACCTCGGCATCCGGCAGGAATGCGATCGGCAGCTGGTAGAGCTCATGGCTGCCGGTCGCGAAGCCGGTCTCGATCAGCGCCAACACCAGCGTGGGATCGCCGGCGATGCAAACGCCCTCGTCGATCTCGATCCCGGTGACGTGGCGCGACTTGGACGCGTACCAGCGCTGGGCCTCGATCCAGCCGGCCAGTGCCTCGAGGTCCAGCGATTCGATCAGCGTCTTGGCGGGGCTCTCGAGGTCCTCGGCCATCAGATCGCGTCCTCGCCTTCCTCCACCAGCTGAAACCAGTAGAAGCCGCGCGGCGCGAGCGTCAGCAGGTAGGACCATTCGCCGATCTGCGGAAAGCGCGAGCGCCCGAACAGCTCGACCGGAGCGCGGCCGGCGTACTGGCTGAGGTCGAGCTCGACCGCCTGGGCCGAGCGGGCCAGGTTGTGCACGCACAGCACGAAGTCGTCCTCGAAGCGGCGGATGACCGCGAAGATCCGCTGGTTGGAGGTCTCGATCGGCTCGTAAGTCCCAAAGCCGAACACCGGATGCTCCTTGCGCAACGCGATGAACCGGTGCATCCAGCGCAACAGGGAAGTCGGGGTGCGCAGCTGCGCCTCCACGTTGACGGCCTGAAAGCCGAACACCGGGTCCATCAGCGGCGGGGCGTAGAGCTGCGCGAAGTCAGCGCGCGAGAAGCCGCCGTTGCGATCCCCGGTCCACTGCATCGGGGTTCGGACGCCGTCCCGGTCGCCCAGGAAGATGTTGTCGCCCATCGCGATCTCATCACCGTAGTAGAGAACCGGGGAGCCCGGCAGTGAGAACAGGATCGCGGTCATCAGCTCGATCTCGTCGCGGCCGTTGTCGAGCAGCGGCGCCAGGCGCCGGCGGATCCCCAGATTGATCTTCATCCGCGGGTCCTTGGCGTACTCGGTGTACATGTAGTCGCGCTCGTCGTCGGTGACCATCTCCAGCGTCAGCTCGTCGTGGTTGCGCAGGAACAGGCCCCACTGGCAGCTGTCGGGGATCACCGGGGTGCTGGCCAGGATCTCGTAGATCGGAGCTGCCTCCTCGCGCCGGACGGCCATGAACATCCGCGGCATCACCGGGAAGTGGAAGCACATCTGGCACTCGTCGCCCTCGCCGAAGTACTGCACCACGTCGGCGGGCCACTGGTTGGCCTCGGCCAGCAGCACCCGGTCGGGGTAGTTCTCGGTCATCTCCCGGCGGACCTGCTTGAGGTAGGCGTGGGTCTCGGGCAGGTTCTCGCAGTTGGTGCCCTCCCGCTCGTACAGGTAGGGGACGGCGTCGAGCCGGAAGCCGTCCAGGCCCATGTCGAGCCAGAACCGCAGCACGTCGAGCATCGCCTCCCGGACCTCTGGGTTGTCGTAGTTGAGGTCAGGCTGGTGGGAGAAGAAGCGGTGCCAGTAATAGGCCCCGGCGACCGGGTCATAGGTCCAGTTGGAGACCTCGGTGTCAGTGAAGATGATCCGGGCGTCCTGGTAGCGGTCGTCGGTGTCGGACCATACATACCAGTCGCGCTTGGGGTTATCGGATCCCGGCCCGCCCGAGCGCGACTCCTGAAACCAGGGATGGTCTGAGGAGGTGTGGTTCATCACCAGGTCGGCGATCACCCGGATCCGGCGCGCGTGGGCGGAGTCGATCAGCTCCTGGATGTCGTCGACGGTGCCGTAGTCCGGGTGGACCTTGGTGAAGTCCGAGATGTCGTAGCCGCCGTCGCGCAGCGGCGACTGGTAGAACGGCAACAGCCAGATGCAGTCGATACCGAGCCACTGCAGATAGTCGAGCTTCTCGGTCAGGCCGCGGACGTCGCCCGAGCCGTCGCCGTTGGCGTCGAAGAAGCCCCGGATGTGGATCTCATAGAAGACGGCGCGCTTGAACCACAGCGGCTCGGCCTCGAACCACTGGCGGGTCTGGGCGTGCGCGCTGGCGGCGTCCGCGGCCTCCTGCGAGGCGGCGCTGGCTCGCGGCTCGCGCGCCAGCAGGTGCGTGAGCGTGGGGGGACCGACGCTCATCGCTCCACGCACAGCACGTGCGCTTGGCGCACGCCGGGGGCCAGCCCTACGTAGTTCTGGCCGATCCGCCACGCGAAGCGCTCGCCGCTGAGCTGGTCGTGGACGGTGAAGCTCGGCGGCAGCCCCAGGCTGGCCGGGACCACCGCCAACCCCTCCTGCGGCTGGTGGGGATCGAGGTTGACCACGCAGATCACCGTCTCGCCCGCGGACTGCTTGGCGTAGGCGATCAGCCCGTCGTTGGCGGTGTCCAGGAAAACTATATTTGAGAACTCCTGCAGTGCCCGGCTCTCGCGCCGCGCCTTGTTGAGCCGAGCGATCATCGGCAGGAGCGGGCCGTCCAGGGCTCGCGATTTCAGCTCGAACTTCTCGGAGTGCAGGTACTCCTCCGAGCCCGCTCGCACCGGCTCTGACTCAAAGCTCTCGTATCCCGAGTAGATGCCGTAGCTGGGGCTCAGGGTGGCCGCCAGGACCAGCCGGGCCTCGAACGCCGGCCGTCCGCCGTGCTGGAGGTACTCGTGCAGGATGTCCGGAGTGTTGGCGAAGAAGTTCGGCCGGAAGTACTCCTGCTCGCCGGAGTAGGCCAGCTCAGAGACGTACTCGGTCAGCTCCCAGCGGGCGTTCTTCCAGGTGAAGTAGGTGTAGGACTGGCTGAAGCCGAGCTTGCCCAGGTGGCGCATCACCGAGCGCTTGGTGAACGCTTCGGCCAACAGCACCACGTCGCGGTCGCGGGCGTGGACCTCGTCGATCAGCCAGGCCCAGAAGGCGAACGGCTTGGTGTGCGGGTTGTCGACGCGGAACACCTTCACGCCGCAGTCGACCCACCGCAGCATGACTCCCAGCAGCGCATCCCACAGCGAGCGCCAGTCAGGCGATTCCCAGTTGACGTTGTAGATGTCCTGATAGCGCTTGGGCGGGTTCTCGGCGTACTTGAGGGTTCCGTCGGGCCGACGGTGAAACCACTCGGGATGCTCGGTCAACCAGGGGTGATCGGCCGAGCACTGGATCGCGAAGTCAAGCGCGATGTCGATCCCGTGGCTGGAGGCGGCCTCGGTGAGCGCGCGGACGTCCTCGATCGTGCCCAGGTCCGCGTGCACGGCGTCGTGACCGCCGCTGGCGTCCCCGATCGCCCACGGTGAACCGGGGTCCTTGGGCCCGGCGACCAGCGTGTTGTCGCGGCCCTTGCGGTTGGTCAGCCCGATCGGATGGATCGGCGGCAGGTAGACGACGTCGAAGCCGAGCTCGGCGAGCCGCGGCAGCTGGCGCTGGACACCGGCCAGGCCGCCCCAGGAGCGGGGGAACAGCTCATACCAGGCGCCGAACCGGGCGCGTAGCCGGTCCACTTCGATTTCCAGGGGCTCGTCGAGCGTGACCCGGCCGTGTCGCTCCGCGCCCAGCTCAACGGCGGCCAGCAGCTCCTCGCCGAGCGCCACGTCGTGCTTGGCGCTCTCGGGGACGGCGGGGTCCTCGAGCTCGCGGTAGGCGTGCTCGATCAGCGCCCGGGTCGATTTGGAGCGGGCCTGCTCGGCGGCGGCCTTGAGCAGCACCACGCCCTCCGAGAGCTCACCCTCCAAATCCGCCTGCCCGGCCGCCACCTTGCGGCGGAACTCGTCGTGCCAGGTCCCGAACACGTCGGTCCAGGCCTCGATCGTGTACTGCCACCTTCCCGTGCGGTCGACCTGGAACTCGCCTCCCCAGCGGACGCCGCCGAGGTGGGCATCTGTTCGTGATAGCTCTGACTCGCGCCACTGCGGCTCGCCGGGACCGCGGTAGCGGACCACCGCGCGGATCAGCTCGTGGCCGTCGCGAAAGACATCAGAGCCGACCTCGACGCGGTCACCGACGCAGCGCTTGACCGGATAGCGACCGCCGTCGATCGACGGCGTCGTGTACTGGATCACGATCCGCCGGGGGGGCCGGCTGGCGGGATCGCCGGCCGCGGGCCCGACTTCGGGGGCCGTGCGGGTGCCTGAGGCGTGTGCGCTCACCTCAGTGAAGGTATCCGGCTCACCCGTTGGGGTAAACACCACGCGGTGAAGGCGCCCCCCCGCTCGAGCGGAGTCCAGCTGCATATCACCTCGCTCCCGGGCGGCCGCCTCGGTCCCGAGGCCTACAAGTTCCTGGACTGGCTCGCCGCCGCCGGACAGTCCTGGTGGCAGGTTCTGCCGCTGGGACCCCCGGACCGCTACCGCTCGCCGTACAAGTCGCGCTCGGCATTCGCCGCCTGGCCGGGGTTGCTGGCCGACCCCCGGGCGCCGGTCTCGCGGGCGGAGATCGCCGAGTTTCGCGAGCGTCAGCGCTTCTGGATCGGCGACTGGGAGCGCTTCTCGTCCGGTCCCGCGGTCGCCGACCAGGTCCGCTTCGACCGCGAGTGGGGGGCGCTGCGCCGCTACGGCGCCGAGCGCGGGATCCGGATCCTCGGCGACGTCGCGATCTACGTCTCGCCGGGCAGCGCCGATCACCGAGCGCACCCGTGGATGTTCCAGCACGGGTTCGTGGCCGGGGCTCCGCCTGACGACTACGCGGTGGAGGGCCAGCTGTGGGGCAACCCGCTGTATGACTGGCCGGCGCTGCAGCGACGCGGCTACCGGTGGTGGGTGGAGCGGGTGCGTCGGACGCTCGAGCTGTTCGACCTGGCTCGGATCGATCACTTCCGGGGCTTTGTCGCCTACTGGGCGGTCCCGGAGGGCGCGCCCAACGCGGTCGGCGGCAGCTGGCGCCGCGGACCGGGACGCGCGGTGTTCGACGCGGTCTCGCGGTCGCTCGGCCCCGGGCTGCCGCTGGTCGCCGAGGACCTGGGCGTGATCACCCCGGCGGTGGAGCGGCTGCGCGACTCGCTTCGGTTGCCGGGGATGCTGGTGATCCAGTTCGGGCTGGATCCGGACCGGCCGCGCAGCCCCCACCGGCTCGAGAACCACGTCGCCAACCGCGTCGTTTACACCGGCACCCACGACCACGACACCGCCCGTGGCTGGCTCGATTCGCTGGCCGCTTCACATCGGAGATTCGTCGACTCAGAGCTCGCGCGGCACGGACTCGCGTGCCGGTCTGAGCCGTGGTGGGGGTTGATCGGACTGGCTCTGTCCTCGCCGGCCCGGATCGCGATGATGCAGGCCCAGGATCCGCTGGGGCTGGGGTCTGAGGCGCGGATGAACGACCCGTCGACGGCCGGGGGCAGCTGGCGCTGGCAGATGTCCGCCGGGGCGCTGACCCCGGGGCTGGCCCGGCGCCTACGCGAGGCCACTGAGGAGGCGGGGAGGCTGGCCCCCGACCCGGGGTGAGGCAACTCAGGTGGGGATATCAGCCCCCCGGGCGGTTGTCGCGCAAACCGCCGACGTCGTATGAACGTGACAACGGTTAACCAGGCTGCGCCCGGCCCCCGGTCGCCGATCGCGATGTGGGCTGAGAAAGCGGACCATAAGTCCGGTTTCTCGGCCAGGATCGCTGGTCAGGCGGTGAGCGGCCTCGCAGCCCGTCCTCGATCCGAACTTCAGTCCCGAGCAGCTGGCTCACGGTTGTCAACTCGTGATAGCCAAACACACTCCGGCGGGTTTGCGCGACAAC
>DASXZB010000013.1:0-120880 GCA_036502145.1 Solirubrobacteraceae bacterium
TGGCCGGACCGGCCTTGCCGCCGGTGTAGGCCAGGTAGTTGGTGACCGAGTGCGCGCCCGCGCCCCCGGAGCCCGAACCGGTGGCTGGAGCCGGCGAGCTGCTGGTGGCGGTGCTGGTCGCCCCGGCTCCGCCACCCGAGCTGCTGCTGGAGCTCTTGCTGCTGCCACAGGCCGCCAGCGCGACGATCGCCGCCAGAGCCGTGGTGAGCACGCTCAGCCTTCTCAGCGCTTGCCTGGTCACTGTCTCTCTCCTCCTCGACGATGTGTCGGTGCTGGTGAGCCTCCGCAGTCAGACGGCGGCCTTGGCGCCCCACAGCTCCCGTGAGGCGATCCGCGCCCCCTGCGCCAGCGCGGTGAGCTTGGCCCACTGGATCTCCTCGTGGACCCGGGTGATGAAGGCCCCCTGGGCAAATCCGCAGTCGGTCCCCGCGAGCACGTTCTCGCGTCCGACGAGATTGGCGAGGCGGACCAGCCGCTGGGCCACCAGCTCGGGGTGCTCCACCACGTTGGTGTGATGGGTGACAACTCCGGGAATCAGCTTCTTGCCCTCCGGAAGGTCGACGTCCTCCCACAGCCGCCACTCGTGCTCGTGACGAGGGTTGGCCTGCTCCATCGCGTAGTAGCCCGCCTTGACCTGGAGAATCAGGTCGATGACATCGCGCAGCGGCGGATCGTAGGCATGGGGACCGTGCCAGCTGCCCCAGCAGACGTGGTAGCGGATGCGATCCTCGGGCAGGCCCCGAAGGGCGTGATTGAGCGCGTCGACACGAAGCTGGGCCCACCGGCGATAGTCGTCGAAGGACTGGCCGAGCGACATCATGCTGTCGGCCTCGTGCATCAGCACGGCGTCGTCGACCTGGAGCAGCAGTCCGGAGTCGACGACGGCCTTGTACTCCTCGTGGAGCGCGTCGGCCAGGCCGTAGACGAACTCCTGCTCGGAGCCGTAGTGCTCGTTGGCCAGCCAGTAGGCGCTGGCCGGTGCGACGACCGGGAGAAACCCCTCGACGTCGTCGTGCCCCTCCAGGGCGGCCTTGAGGTTGGCGATGTCGCGCCGGATCGCCGCCGGGTGGTACTGGATCGGCCCGGTGCAGACCCACTGCACGACGTCGCCGGAGGACGGTTCGTCGTCGCGGGTGGTGCCGTCAGGGGCGATGTTGGAGTTGCGGGTGGCTGCCTCGTCGAGCGCGTCGAGCTCGGCGTAGGCACCGGGGAACTGCTGGCGGTCGCGACTGGGCGGCAGCATGCTCGCCCCCTCGAGCGTGACCGGCCGGGCATCGAGCCCGGACACTCGCTCGTAGAGGTACGTGATCCAGCTCGTCTTGCCCATCTCGCCGTCGTCGACCACATCTATGCCGGCCGCGACCTGACGATCGACGATGTCGCCCACCGAGCGGCGCAGCGTCTGTTCGTAGGCCTGCTCGTCGTAGCTGCCGCCTTGATCGCGGGCGGCCAGAAAAGCCAGCAGGTCATCTGGTCTGATCAGGCTTCCCGTATGGGTCGCGAGGATCCTGTCCATGTCGCTCCTCCCTTATGACGCCGTCGTCACTGTCCAACCAGGACGGCGATCGTAAGCGCAGGCAGGCCGGGCAGTGGCCGTTTGCAGGGCTGATGTTCGCTGAATGTCAACTGCTGACAGCCAGCGGTTCGCGGATCGTCAACTCAGCCCCGGAACCCCCGCGCGCACGCACCGGCCACTGATACATTCACCGCTGCAGCGGTCTGCCCGGAGAGGGAGATACAGCCAGCGATCCGAAGGGATCGCAGGTCCGTTTGAGAATGACTCTGCTGATCGACACCGGCGTGGTCGATGCCCAGGACCGGGTTGACTTCTGGGCGAGCGCGTCTTGTCAGGCCTACCACCCGCTGCAGATCCGCGCCGACGGAACCGGCAGCTTCGCCGCCCGGATGTGGGGCAACAGGCTGGCCTCGATAGCGCTGTTCCGCGTGGCCGCCTCGCCCAACGTGATGCGGCGCACGCGCAAGGACATCGCGGCGGGCGATGACGAGACGCTGCACTTCTCGCTCGTCCTGCACGGCATTCTGCACGGCGCCCAGCAGGATCGCTCCTCGGTCCTCGGCCCGGGTGACATGACGACCTACGACACCTCCCAGCCAACCGTGTTCCAGGCTCCTGAGGACTTCGACCTGCTGGTGCTGAAGCTGCCCAAGGCGATTCTCGGCCGGGACGTCACCAACAAGCTCTCGCGGTTGACGGCGGTGCGCATCGCCGGAGGCAGCGGACTGCCCCGGCTGGCGGCGCGGTTCTTCTGCGGAACCGCTGCCGGCCTGGCCGACGGGAGCATCGACCAAGCGGACGCCAACCTGGCCGAGCACGTCATCGATCTCGTCCGCCGCCTGTACCTCGACCTCGAGGCGGCGCCGGGCAACCATCCCCGCTGCCGGGGCGACCTCTACCTGCAGGCCAAGGCCTACATCCAGGCCCATCTCGGCGACCCCGACCTCGATCCCGAGCGCGTGGCGCGCGCCTGCTTCGTCTCCACTCGCTACCTGCACCGCGTGTTCGCCGACGAGGACCGGACCGTTGCGGAGTGGATCCGCTCCGAGCGTCTCGAGCACTGCCGCCGCAATCTGCTCGATCCAGGCCTGTCACACCAGCCGATCTCGGCCATCGCCACTCGCTGGGGGCTGCCGAACGCGTCGCATTTCAGCCGCCTGTTTCACCGCGCCTACGGGTGCTCGCCCCGTGATTTCCGCCACGGGGCTGGGGACCCGGCACCGTGACCGCAGCAGAGCTTTCGCTCCCGCCGGTGGCCACGGCGACATTGCAGCTGGACGGCCTGACGGTCGGGTATGACGGACCGCCGGTGGTTCGCGACATCAACCTGTCGGTCGCCGCCGGCGAGGTGGTGGCGCTGCTGGGCGCCAACGGCGCCGGCAAGACCACGATCCTGCGCGCAATCTCGGGCCTGCTGAGGCCGGTCGCCGGGACCGTGAGCGTCGAGGGGGTCGATCAGTCCGGCGTCTCGGCGACGGCTCGGGTGCGCAAAGGCATCGTCCAGGTCCCCCAGAACCGGGGCATCTTCTTCGGCCTCACCGTGGCCGAGCACTTCCGCCTGGACGGCCACGGCGAGAATCCCGAGGCCGCCTTCGAGCATTTCCCGGCGCTCCGGGATCTGCGCGGCCGCCGCACCGGGCTGCTGTCCGGGGGCGAGCAGCAGATGCTGGCCATCGCCCGGGCGCTGATGCGCAGGCCAAAGCTGCTGCTCCTCGACGAGCTCAGCCTGGGGCTGGCGCCGATCATCGTCGAACGTCTGCTGCCCGTGGTCCGCGCGGCGGCCGACCGGGAGGGGACGGCGGTGCTGGTCGTCGAGCAGCACGTGCACCTGGCGCTGGAGATCGCCGACCGCGGCTACGTGCTCTCCCACGGCGAGATCGCGCTACACGAGAGCGCCGAGCGGCTGCGCGGTGACAGCTCGCTGTTGACGGCGAGCTATCTCGGCGAGGCCGCGGTCTGAGCAGGGCGGGTGGCGGTCTGAGCAGGCCGTCTGGCGGTCAGGAGGGCGGGATCTGGCGCATGCGCGAGCCCGCCGGGCCGCTCCGCCGAGGGAGCGCACCCGCGCGTGCCCGCCCGGGCCGCTCCCTGGACCGCTCCGGGCGGGCTACGTGCGTGTGTGCTGGTTGGTCAGCTGCTCAGAGCCCGGCCGGGTGGCGGACCACGTAGTCGCCGCCGTCGGCCAGGTTGCCGATCGGATTGGTGCGCCAGCGCGGACCCGTGCCGCTGGGGATGTTCGGCCCGCCGAAGTTGGCGGTGTCGAACGCGATCCCGGCGATCACGATCCAGGTATGCGAAGCGTCCGCGTAGATCGTGACCCACTTGCCCGGTCCGGGGCTCCCGTAGGACTCGAGCCCGGTCGAGTCTTCGGACGAGGACAGCATTCCGGCGCCGTGCAGCACGTAGCTGACCGAGCCTGAGCAGTCATAGCCCTTGTCGTTCCACCGTGAATGGCCGCCGGCATAGATGTAGGGCTTGTCGATGATCTGGTTGCCCGAGCTGATCATCGCCTGGACCGCGGCCGGGGCACCCGAGGGGGCAGTGGCCGTGCCATCGGGCCCGATCGTGGCCTTCCCGACGGCCCCGCCGGCGAGCGCTTGGGCGACGAGCTGGCGCAGCTGCAACTGCACCGCGTAGGTGACAACGCCGTCGGGCGTGAGGCTGTGAGCCTGCTGGAACGCGATCACGTTTTGCTTGGTGGTGGGCCCGAAAGCACCATCGACGGTGGTGGCGATCCCGAGCAGCGTCAGGTAGCCCTGGAGCACGCGGACGTCGTGGCCCTGCATCCCCTGGCGCAGCGTGCGCTGCCCCAGATGCTGAGAGCCGCCGTTCTGGGCGACGACATCGGCGGTGTTGGTTTTCTTCGCCTTGCTCTTCTTGGCCTTGGTCTTGGTGGCCTTGGTCGGCTTGGTGGTCAACGTGCCGGTGCCGAGGCTGGCCCCGCCGCTGATGGCCGGGACCGCCGACACGTCGCTGCCCGCCGCCTGCAGCATCAGCGCGGTGTGTTGGTCGACCACGCCGTTGACCGGTAGGTGGAACCTGCTTTCAAATCGATTCACGCTTGCCTGCGTCTGCGCCCCAAACTGACCAACGACCGGTGTCTTGAACCCCAGCGCGGTCAGATCCCGCTGCAGGGTTCGCACATCTGGACCGCTCATTCCCTTGCGCAGTACGCGGGTCCCGAAGCTCGGGCCGCTGGCGAGTGCCGTACCGGGGACGGCGATCACGGCGGTAAAACCGAGCAACGCCGCCATGCGAGAGGCGGCTCCAAGTCGAACGTGGAACACAGACCTAACCCTTCTCTTTCGTGTGCCTTCGGGGTTAGCTGTCGGGCTCGCGCTGAAAGAGTCGCGCTACGCCGGTGCTCCGGCGATTCGCCCCTGAGGCCCTGATCGGGTCTCATCGGGTTCCCCGATCGCCAGCGCTTCGGCAGCCCTGGCGACTCGGCTGGGTGATTATCGGCAGGGCACAGTACACGACGTGCAGGATCTCTGTCGCGGTCCTTGTTATGACATTTTTTTGCAGGGATTCCTGGCCCCAGATCGGTTGATGCATGGCCCTCCATCAGGCGGCCCTGAGAGCCCTCGTTCTGAGGCCCAGAGCGGCCCCGCTACGCTGGTCGTCGTGCGCGATGACTACACGCCCAAAACGGTCGCCGAACTGCTCTCCCGGGGGGAGATCCAGTTGATCGATGTTCGCGCCGAGCACGAGCACCAAGCCGGGCGGATCGCCGGTGGACGACTGATCGAGCTCAGCCGGCTCTCCGGCGAGGTGGCGTCGATCGACCGCGCCAAGCCGGTCGTGTTCTACTGCCGCACCGGCGCCCGCTCGGCGATGGCCGCCGAGGCCTTCTCCCAGGCCGGCTTCGATGCCTACAACATGGCCGGCGGACTTCTGGAGTGGGACGCCGAGGGGCTCCCGATCGAGCCCGACGGCGGCTACGTCGCCGACCCGTGACCGGGGGCGGCTCCACGTCGCCGACCCGTGACCGGGGGGCGGCTCGATGTCGCCAACCCGCTGCCGGCGGCGGCTGGAGCCGCCGGCCCTACAGTGCCCTCAGCCGACGGCCTCGAGGCGCTCCGCGGCCAGCCGCAGGGCCGCGCGCAGATCCTCCGGGTCCGGGGTCGGACCGATCCGGCCGTCGCGACGGCGGTAGACGCGGCAGCACAGCCCGGTCGGCTCGTCGCTGGCGTCGACGCAGTCGATGCCGTCGATCAAAACCGTCGGCGAGCCGTGAAACGAGGCTTCGCCGGCTTCGTCGTCGCTGCGGATCTCGTGCATCTCGACCTCGACGTCGGCCATCCCCAGGTCGTTCAGCGCCTCGCGCAGCTCGCTGAGCGCGCTGTGGGTCGACGGACACCCCGCCCACCAGCGCAGCTCCACCCGCGGGCGGGCCATCCCGGAGCGGTCGCGGCCGCTAGGCAACGGTCCAGGTCTCGCCGGCCTCGAGCAGGTCGGCGAGCTGCTCCTCGGTGCCCGGCTCGGCGCTGGCGCTCTGGTGGTAGACCGGCCGGTCGACGTCGCGGAAGATCCCGATCGGGGTGGGAGCGGTCGGTGTCTCGGCGAGCTTGGCCAGCGAGAATGCCAGCCCGGGATCGGGCTGAGCCGGATCGTGGACCATCAGCGCCTGCTCCCCGACCTCGTCGACTTCGACGAGCTCCAGGCAGCCGTTGGCGCCGCGGATCACGCCGCGCTGGCCCTCGGCCCCGAACCGGATCGGCTCCCCGGCGGCCAGGCGGATCTGATTGGCGTCCTTGACTTCCTTGTCGGTCAGCGCGGCGAACGCGCCGTCGTTGAACACCGGGCAGTTCTGGTAGATCTCGACCAGCGCGGCCCCCTGGTGCTGGGCGGCGGCCCGCAGCACCTCGGTGAGGTGGCGGCGGTCGCGGTCGATGGTGCGGGCCACGAACGAGGCCTCGGCGCCGAGCGCCAGCGCTACCGGGTTGAACGGATGGTCGGCGACCCCGAACGGGGTCGACTTGGTGATCTTGCCCAGCTCGGAGGTCGGCGAGGCCTGACCCTTGGTGAGCCCGTAGATCTGGTTGTTGAACAGCAGGATCTTGACCGGCACGTTGCGCCGGAGCGCGTGGATCAGATGGTTGCCGCCGATCGACAGGGAGTCGCCGTCGCCGGTCACGATCCAGATCGAGAGATCCTCGCGCGCGGCCGCCAGCCCCGTGGCCAGCGCCGGCGCCCGGCCGTGGATGCCGTGCATGGCGTAGGTGTTCATGTAGTAGGCGAACCGTCCGGCACAGCCGATCCCGGTGATGAACACGATCCGCTCGGGCGGGATTCCCAGCTCGGGCATGAACTGCTGCACCGCCGACAGCACGGCATAGTCACCGCACCCGGGGCACCACCGTGTCTCCTGGTCGGACTGGAAGTCGGCCTTGCTCAACGTGGCGCTCATTGACGCGCCTCGATCTCGCGCTCGATGTCGGCCGCGAACAGCGGCTGGCCTCGCACCTTGCAGAACGACTCGACGTCGACCAGAAAGCGAGCCCGGAGCAGCTGGGCCAGCTGGCCGCTGTTGAGCTCCGGCACCAGGACCCGGTCGAACGACCGCAGGACATCGCCGGTGTTGACGGGGAGCGGGTTGAGGTGGCGCAGATGCGCGCACGCCACCTTGTGTCCGTTCTCACGCGCGCGACGTGCACCGGCGCGGATCGCTCCCTCGCTCGAGCCCCAGCCCAGCACGAGCAGGTTGGCGCCCGGCTCGGCGTCGACGACGAGCGGTGGGATGTCGGTGGCGATCCCGGCCACCTTGGCCGCCCGCAGCTCGGTCATCCGCTCGTGGTTGGCGCCGTCATAGGAGATGTTGCCGCTGCCGTGCGCCTTCTCCAGGCCGCCGATCCGATGCTGCAGGCCGGCGGTGCCCGGAATCGCCCATGGCCGCGCCAGGCGCTCGTCGCGGGCGTAGGGCAGGAACTCCTCGCCGTCGGCGGGCGGCGCGGCGAAGCCGGGATCGATGTCCGGCAGGGCCGACACCTCGGGCACCCGCCACGGTTCCGACGAAGAAGCCAGAAAGGTGTCGGACAGGATGATCACCGGAGTGCGGTAGCGGATCGCGATCTGCGCCGCCTCGAACGCCGCGTCGAAGCAGCCGCCCGCGGTGCTCGGCGCGATCACCGGCACCGGACTCTCGCCGTGGCGGCCGTGCAGCGCCATCAGCAGGTCGGACTGCTCGGTCTTGGTCGGCATGCCTGTCGACGGCCCGGCGCGCTGGACGTCGATCACGATCAGCGGGAGCTCGAGCGTCACCGCCAGGCCGATCGTCTCGGCTTTGAGGTCCATCCCCGGGCCGCTGGTCGCGGTCACCCCCAGCCGGCCGCCGAACGCCGCCCCCAGCGCCATCCCGGCGGCGGCGATCTCGTCCTCGGCCTGGATCGTCGAAACGCCGACGCTGGCGTGCCGGGAGAGCTCGTGCAGCAGCTCGGAGGCAGGGGTGATGGGGTAGCTCGCCAGCACCAGCGGCAGACGGCTGCGCACGCTGGCGGCGACCAGTCCGAGCGACAGGGCGGTGGTCCCGTTGACGTTGCGGTATCTGCCGGGCGGCACGTCGGTGGCCGGGGCCACCCGGTACTGGACGTCGAGCAGCTCGGTCGTCTCGCCGAACGACCAGCCCGCCTTGAACGCGGTCAGGTTGGCTTCGGCGACCGCCGGCGTGCGCGCGAACTTGCGCTCGATCCAGCGCGTGGTGACCTCGGTGGGCCGCCCGTACATCCAGGACAGGACTCCGAGGGCGAACAGGTTCTTGGCCCGGCTGGCATCGCGGGTCGAGACGCCCTCGATCGCCTCGACCGCCCGGGTGGTGAGCATGCTCATCGGGATGCGGTGCACGCGGTGCCCCTGGAGCGAGCCGTCCTCGAGCGGACTGGCGGAGTAGCCGGCCTTCTCGAGGTTGCGCTTGGAGAAGGCGTCCTCGTTGACGATGATCGTCGCGCCCCGATCGAGCTCGGAGAAGTTGGCCTTCAGCGCGGCCGGGTTCATCGCCACCAGCACGTTGGGGGCGTCGCCCGGCGTGAGAATGTCGCTCGAGGCGAAGTGGATCTGGAACGCCGAGACTCCGGCCAGGGTGCCCGCGGGGGCGCGGATCTCGGCCGGGAAGTTGGGCAGCGTGGAGAGATCGTTGCCGACCACCGCGGTGGCGTCGGTGAACCGGCTGCCCGTGAGCTGCATCCCGTCGCCGGAGTCTCCGGCGAAGCGGATGATCACCCGCTCCCGGTCCTCGACGGCCTTGGTCATTTGGGAGCTCCTCCTGCGTGTGTGCGCACAACGCCCACTCGTACGTCCTTTGTATCGATACTAGCCAACCGGTCGGCTGTCCTCGTTTGAGCAACGGCCCGGGCGGTGAGACTGCGTTCGATGGCCCAGGAAGAACACGAGCGGCGCGCCGACGAGCTGGCCCGCGAAGCCGACGAGCTCGAGGGCAGGAGCGACAAGCTCGAGCACCAGATCGACGAGACCCGTTCGGACTGGCGCTCCAAGCAGCAGGACCCGGGAGTGCCGGGCGCGGTCGAGCCCCGCGACGGGGGTGCGGACGAGTCCGCCGAGGCCGAGGAGCCGGGCGAGCCAGACAAAGGCGAGGACCGGGGCGAGAGCGAGCACGAGGGCGAAAGCGGCGACCGGGGCGAAATGGAGGACCAGGACGAGGGCGAGGACCAGGACGACAGCGAAGACCAGGACGAGGGCGAGGACGGGGACCAGGACGCCTAGCGCGGGTCGTCCTCATCGACGTTCCAGTACCGGATCACAAAGGCCCGCTCGCCCTGAACGTCGGGCCACGGCGAGACTACGAACCGCACGATCGTTCGCTGCCGACCGTCGTGGTCGCCGTACAGGAGATCGACCTGGAGCAGACCCTGCGCCAGCGCGGCGCGCCTGACCTCGGCGTACCCGGGTTCGGCGGGATCTCGCAACGCCCCCTGCCAGTAGCCGGTCTCCCCGGCCGGGATATAGAGGTCCAGCTGCTGGCGGCGGAACTCGTCCAGCGCCGGCGGTTCGTCCGTGGAACGCCCGTCGGATGGACCCGGCGGCCGGGGAGGGCGCGGCTGCACTCTCCAGCCGTGCAGCACAGCCAGGCCCTGGCCTCCGTTGCGCAAGGCGATCGCGAAGTAGATCGCCTCGCGACCCACCTCGACCGCGGCCCCGTGGCCCGGCACAACCAAGATCTGCTCGTCGCCGAAGCGGACTCGCTCCACCGGGTCCTCCTCGCGCGACGGGATCACGATCGGGCGCATTCCGACCAGGAGTGACCGCTCGGCGATCCGCGCCGAGCGGTTGGCCGATTTGACCGAGCTGAACGTCGCGACCGCCAGCACCAGCGTGCCGCCGGCGGTCGCCAGCGAGGAGATCGTGACCCAGTCCGCTATGTCACCCGCCCCCCGGTCAGGGGGTTGCCGGCGCCGGGCCCGGCGACAGACCGCTGCGCCCGGCTCCCGGGCCCGGCGGCAGACCGCTGCGCCCGGCTCCCGGGCCCGGCGGCAGACCGCTGCGCCCGGCTCCCGGGCGCGGCGGCAGACCGCTGCGCCCGGCTCCCGGGCGCGGCGGCGGACCGCTGGGCCCGACTCCCGGACCTAGAGCTTCTGGACGTTGATCGCCTTCGGGCCCTTCGGTCCGGCCTCTTCCTCGTAGGACACCTTGGCGCCCTCGGCGAGCGAGCGGTAGCCGTCGGCCTGAATGCTCGAGTGGTGCACGAACAAATCCCGGCTGCCCTCATCGGGCGTGATAAAGCCGAAGCCCTTCTCGTCGCTGAACCACTTAACTGTTCCGGTAGCCATGGGAGTCTCTCCTCCGTAGCTTGAAGTGCTGCTCGCGGAGGTTGCCTACCCCGAGACCTGCACCCTGCTTGCAGCCGTTGTTCACGGCCCTGTCGCGCGGCACGGTAGCACGCTGCCCGGCTGCGGCTACCCCCGGTCTGAGGCCTTCACGACCCGGACACAGGTCATCATCGTCGCTGTATGGAAGATCCGATGCCGATCCGCGCCAACACCGCGATTCCGCTGCGGGAGGTGAACATCCGGGCTTCGCGGTCCTCGGGCCCCGGCGGCCAGCACGCCAACACGACCTCGAGCCGGATCGAGGCCACCTTCGACGTGGCCGCCTCCACCGCCCTGAGCGACGAGCAGAAGCGGCGGATCATCGCCCGGCTGGGCCCCCAGGTGACCGCCGTGGCCCAGGACGCCCGCAGCCAGAGCCGCAACCGCGAGGCCGCCCTGGAGCGCCTGGCCCGCCGTCTGTCGAGCGCGCTGGCGGTCAGCCGCCCGCGCCGGGCCACCCGTCCCACCAACGCCTCGGTTCAGCGACGCCGCGACACCAAGCGCCGCCAGTCCGAACGCAAACGGGCCCGCCGCCCCCCGCCGGATGACGAGTGACCCCGGGGCGAGAGCGAACTCGAACCTGACGTGGGTCATCTGAGTCCGGCTATACGGAACTAGATTGACATCACGTCCGCCCGGTTGTGCAACACGAGACCCCAGAATGATCGGATGCGCTGGTACATCGATGGAATGAACGTGATCGGGACGCGCCCCGATGGGTGGTGGCGCGACCGCGACGCCGCGATGCTGCGACTCGTCGACCTCCTGGAGCGCTGGGCGGCCGCCGAGGGCGAGGACGTGGTGGTGGTGTTCGAGCGTCCCCCGTCGCCGCCGATCCGCTCCAGCGTGATCGAGATCGCCCACGCGCCGCGGCCGCGGCGCGATGCCGCTGACCAGGAAATCGTGCGCCGTCTGCGCAGCGAGGCCCGGCCCGCCGCGGTGCACGTGGTGACCTCGGATCGCTGGCTGGCCGACCAGGCCAGCGCCGCCGGGGCCGCCGTCCACGGAGCCGACATGTTCCGCACGATGCTCGACGGCGTCTGACCGGCAGCTCGAGTCCCTTCGTAAACACTTAGAAGCCGGGCAGTTCGCCTTGTCACAATCAATCCATGCCGGATCAGCCCGCACAGCGGTCGGCTCCGCCCCCCAACCGGCCCACCCCATCCCCCAGCCGGCCCACCCCATCCCCTAACCGGCCCACCCCACCCGCCAACACACCAGGCTGGCGGGTGACACCCGCCCCCGACGGCCGCGGCGGGACCGAGCGTCCGAGCCGTCCCAGGTCACCGATGCCACCGCGGTCGCGGTGGTGGATCGCGCTGCTGGTGGTGGTCCTGCTGGGGCTGAACCTGTGGATCTCCTCGCGGGCGCTGCAGCCCAATGCCCCGGTTCGGATCCCCTACAGCCCCACCTTCCTGGCCCAGGTCAAGGCGGGCAACGTCAAGGAGATCGCCTCCACCGGAGACTCCATCCAGGGAACATTCAAGAACGCAATCCGGTACCCGGCGGGCGACCAGGCCGTGGCGGCGAAGACCAACTTCTCCACCCAGGTGCCGTCGTTTGCCGACAACTCGCAGCTCTCGAGCCTGCTCCAGACAAAGGGGGTCACGATCGACGCCAAAGCGCCCAACGGCGGACCCTCGTTCCTGGAGAGCCTGATCTTCGGCTTCGGGCCAACGCTGTTGCTGGTGATCCTGTTCGTGGCCATCGCCCGGCGCGCGGCGTCGGCGGGAGGGGGCGCCGGCGGCCTGATGTCGTTCGGGCGCTCCCGCGCCCGGCGGGTCGAGGCCTCCGACCAGCCGATCACCTTCCAGGACGTGGCCGGGATCGACGAGGCCAAGGAGGAGCTGACCGAGATCGTCGACTTCCTCAAGACGCCTGACAAGTACCTCAAGCTCGGCGCCCGGATCCCCCGCGGCGTTCTCCTCAGCGGCCAGCCCGGCACCGGCAAGACGCTGCTGGCCCGCGCCGTGGCCGGCGAGGCCGGTGTGCCGTTCTTCCAGATGTCGGCGTCGGAGTTCGTCGAGATGATCGTCGGGGTCGGCGCCTCGCGCGTGCGTGATCTGTTCAAGGAGGCCAAGGAGGCGGCACCGGCGATCATCTTCATCGACGAGCTCGACGCCGTGGGGCGCTCCCGCGCCGGTGGCGGCCCCAACATCTCCGGCGGCCACGACGAGCGCGAGCAGACGCTGAACCAGATCCTGACCGAGATGGACGGCTTTGATCCGCGCACCAGCGTGATCGTGCTCGGCGCCACCAACCGTCCCGAGGTCCTCGACCAGGCGCTGCTGCGGCCCGGCCGGTTCGATCGCCGGGTGGTCGTCTCACCCCCGGACCGCGCCGGTCGCGAGGCGATCCTGCGGGTGCACACGCGGTCGGTCCCGCTCGCCCATGATGCCGACCTGGGCGCTATCGCCGCCTCCACCCCCGGGATGGTCGGGGCCGATCTGGCCAATGTCGCCAACGAGGCGGCGCTGCTGGCCGCCAAGCGCGCCCACGAGAAGGTGGCTCGCGAAGATCTCACCGACGCCCTGGAGCGGATCGTGCTGGGCGCCGCCCGCAAGGTGATGATCTCCGACGAGGACCGCCGCCGGACCGCCTATCACGAGGCCGGCCACGCCATCATTGGGATGCTCACGCCCGGGGCCGACCCGGTCCGCAAGGTTTCGATCATCCCCCGCGGACAGGCCCTGGGGGTCACCTTCTCGGCTCCCGACGCGGACCGCTTCAACTTCGACCAGCGCCACCTGGTGGCGCAGATCAAGGTCGCGCTGGGCGGCCGGGTCGCCGAGGAGGTCGTGTTCGGCGACCTCACCACCGGCGCCGAGTCAGACATCCAGCAGCTGACCAGGATCGCCCGTCACATGGTCGGCAGGTGGGGCATGAGCCGCGCCATCGGCCCGGTGGCGGTGCTCCCGGCCGATGGCCAGAGTCCGCTCCTGCCCGGCGTCAGCGAGACATCGGAGCGCACCCAGCAGCTGGTCGACGAGGAGGTCCGACGGATCGTCGAGTCAGCCCACGAGGAGACGACCGAGAGCATCACCCTCCACCGCGACAACCTCGACGCGCTGGTCGGCGCCCTGCTCGAGCACGAGACGCTCGACGAGGTGGCGGCCTACTCCGCCGCTGGGCTGGCCCGCAACCCGCTGGCCCAGCCGGAGGAGGCTCCTGCGGTCCTGCAGTAGCCGGCTCACAATGGCCGGCGACCTGCGAAACCGGCGTCCGGATCGTGCCAGAAGCCGATCGCGTCCTCCTCGTCCACCAGCCAGCAGAGATAGACCTCCTGACCGTCGCGAACGGCGGGGAAGTCGACCAGCCCCCGGCCGAAGTCACGCAGCACGATGTCGACCGCCTCCAGCTCGCCGACGGCTCGGCTGAGCTCGACCAGCGACCGGGCCACGTCACGGCCGGGATAGGACCCACCGACCCCGGCGTCCAGCGTGGCGATCGCCTCACGCGCGCGTGAGCCGAGCGCCAGCAGCCGAGCATGGGCGTCGCGGACCCAGCCGACCCGCTCGGCCACCCAGCCCCGCGCCGCGTTGGCCTGTTCGAGCGTGTAGTGACGCTGGTGGCGCATCGCTGATCCGCGGTGGCGCGCGTCGCGCGAAGGGCTAGTCGCCCAAGCGGGTCATGCGCGCCAGCGCCTCGTGGCATTCGACCACCCGCAGCTTGACCGGATCGTCGTCAGGGCGGTCGTGGACGAGGTCCCATGTCCGGTCGGCGATCTCGCGCGCGTTCTCGGCGTTGGCGCTCTCCCACAGCCGGTCCACGAGCTGCAGCTCAAAGTTCTGGATCTGATCGGCGGGGTCGCCCGGCGCCATCCGCGGGAGCGGCTCACCCGTGGCTTCCCGCCACATCCCGGTGGCGACCAGCAGGCGGTTGCGGAGCTTGATCGGATCCATCGCGGCCCCCATCCTAGTGTCTCGATTCAGAACTTCGCGGGCATTGAGATCGGGACTCTAGTAACGCGGAAGCTCCTGCCTGGTGCTGAGCAGCGGGGCGAACAGATCGCCCTGCTCGGCCACGCGCTCCAGCACCTCCTCGGCCTCGAAAGTCAGCAGCTCGGGATCTCGCTCGTCGCGGCAGACCTGGACCTCGTCCCAGGTCAGCGGAGCCGACACCGTGGGCCGTTCCCGGGCCCGGACCGAGTAGACGGTGACGGTGGTCTTGTGCTCGTCGTTCTGGCTCCAGTCGACCAGCACCTTGCCCTTGCGCAGCCGTTTGGTCATTCGCGATACCACGAGCTGTCCAAGCCGCTGCTCGAGCAGCTCAGCGATCCGCCGCGCGAACGGCTTGGTCTGCTCGTAGGTGGCGTCGCCGTTGAGCGGCACGTACATCTGCATCCCCTTGGAGCCCGACGTTTTGACCACGCTCTCGAGGCCGATCTGGCCGAACAGCCCCCGCAGCACCAGCGCCACCTCGCAGCACTCGACGATCCCGGCCGGAGCGCCGGGGTCCAGGTCGAACACCAGCATCGTCGGCTGCTCGGGCCGTTGCCCGGTCGCCAGCGAAGTGTGCAGCTCGATGTCGGCGAGGTTGGCCAGCCAGATCAGCGTTGGCCGGTCCTGAGCCAGCGTGTAGTCGATCGATCCCACCCTCGCCGTCTGAACCCAATCGGGGCGGTGTGAGGGGGAGTTCTTCTCGTAGAAGTACTGCGAGTCGACGCCGTTGGGATACCGCTTCAGGGTCAGCGGCCGGTCGCGCAGATGCGGGAGCACCGCCTCGGCCACGCGCGCGTAGTAGGCGACGAGGTCGCCCTTGGTGAAGCCCGTCTGGGGGAACAGCACCTTGTCCCAATTGGAGATCTTCAGCGCCCGCCCGTCGGCGACGACCGCCAGCGCCCCGTCCGGCAGCGGCTGCACCGATTCGAACAGAGCCTCCGGGCTCCGGGGATCGCCCGCAGCTGCAGCGTCGGGCCCGGCTTGCTCACGCGTCACCGCGACCGCCTCCTTGTCGTCGCGCAATCCTTTGTAGGACGGAGCCCGCATGACACCGTCGGAGGTCCACTCCCGGAACTCGATCTCGGCCACCAGACGAGGTTGCACGAACACCGCGTTGCGCGGCAGCTTGGGCGCGCCCTCCAGGCGGCAGTCATCGCAGCGCAGCGGCTCCAGCTTGGCGGCGAGCTCCTGGAGCGTGCGCTCGGTGAAGCCTGTCCCCACCCGGCCGGCGTAGCGCAGCCGGCGATCGGGCCCGGAGCCTTCGTAGACGCCCATCAGCAGGGCGCCGATCCGGTCGGTACGCCGGCCCTCCCCCGGGAGCCAGCCGGCGATCACCAGCTCCTGGCGCTGGGTGTGCTTGACCTTCACCCACGCCCCGCTGCGGCGTCCCGGCTCGTAACGCGAGTCGAGCCGCTTGGCGACGATCCCCTCCAGACCCTGAGCGCCGGTCGCCTCCAGCAGCCGCGTGCCCTGCCCGTGATGAACCGCCGGTACCCGCCAGGCCGGACCGCCCAGCTCCAGCTCCTCCAGCCGGGCGCGCCGTTGCGTGTAGGGCAGGCCCATCAGGTTGCGCCCGTCGAGATAGAGCAGATCGAAGATCGCGTAGACCACCGGCATAGAGCCCGAAAGCCTGCGCACCGCGCTCGCCGAGGTGACGTGCATCCGTCGCTGCAACCGCTCGAAGCTGGGGCGCCCCCGCTCGTCGAAGGCCACTATCTCGCCGTCCAGCACAACCTCGCGCATCCCCAGGTCGCGCAACAGGCCCCGCACCTCTGGATAGCTGTCGGTGATCTCCCGTAGGTTGCGGCTCTCCATCCGGAGCCGGCCGGGCTTGACGTAGGCGATCGCGCGGACCCCGTCCCACTTGACTTCGAACGACCAGTTCTTCTGTGAGCGTGGCAGCTCGCCGGCTCCCGCCAGCATCGGCACGATCCGCTCGGGCATCGGCTCCCGCTCGGGGTCGCCCGGCGGATCCATCCGGTGGATCATCCAGTCCTGGGCCGTGTCGCGGTCGCGCCCGATCGGGAACAGCCCGTAGCGCCCCGTCAGCCGCTCGCCGTGGAAGGTGATCTCCACCTTCTTGTCGTCCCACAGGTGGGTGTCGAAGGTGCCGCGGTCCCAGATCCGCATCGTTCCGGCCCCGTACTGGCCGGCCGGTATGTCGCCCTCGAAGTCGAGGTACTCGAGCGGGTGATCCTCGGTGTGCACGGCCATCCGGTTCTCGGCCGGATCGGCGGGGATCCCGTTCGGGATCGCCCATGAGGCCAGGGCGCCGTCGTGCTCGAGGCGCAGGTCCCAGTGCAGCCGGGTGGCGTGGTGCTCCTGGATCACGAACCTCGCCTCGCCGCCCTCGCGGGCGGGGGCGTCCGCCCCGGACGGCTCGGTCGTGGCGGCGAAGTTCCGCTTGGCGGCGTAGTCATGCAGCTTCTCGGGCGGCACCGATGCTGATGATCGCCGAAGATGTCGGCGTGCGCATCGTGACCTGGAACGTCAACTCGCTCCGCATGCGGATGCCGCGCTTGCTCGAGTTCCTCAACGAGCACCGGCCCGACGTGGCCTGCCTGCAGGAGACCAAGTCCAGTGCTGACACGTTTCCGGCCCTCGAGCTCGCGGCCGCGGGCTACGAGGCGGTCCACCACTCGGCCGGTCAGTGGTCGGGCGTCGCGGTGCTGGCGCGCACGGAGCTGGGGTTGCGCGACGCCGTGCTGGGGCTGGCCGGAGATCCGGTGCCGGGCGAGGCTCGCTGGTGTGAGGCGACGGTCGCCGGGATCCGCTTCGTCAGCGTCTACGTGCCCAACGGGCGCTCCATCGACCACCCGGAGTTCCCGCGCAAGCTCGCCTTTCTGGACTCCTTCGCCGCCCGCGTGGCCGAGCTGAGCCCCGGGCCGCTGATCGTCGCCGGCGACATGAACATCGCGCCGGCCGACGCCGACGTCTACGATCCCGCCGCCTTCGCCGGCTCGACGCACGTCACGCCCGACGAGCGCCGGCGGCTGCAGGGGATCCTCGACCTGGGGCTCGTCGACGCCTACCGGGCGCTGCATCCCGACGAGGTCCAGTACACCTGGTGGGACTACCGGGCCGGGCACTTCCACAAGGGGCTGGGCCTGCGAATCGACCTGCTGCTGGTCGCCGAGCAGCTCGCCGCCGGGCTGCGCAGCTGCGGCATCGCGCGCGATTACCGCAAGGGCAAGAAACCCTCCGATCACGCACCGCTGCTGCTCGAGCTCGACCGCGGATAGCGGCCGCGGCGCCTACCCGCGCTTTACCGCGACCCCTGTGATCGTCGGCCGCACCGTGGGCAGCGCGGCCGGCTGGCGGCCACGCTCCAGCCGCTGCACCTGCAGCGGGGAGTCGGCGAGCAATTCGGCGGTGCGGCGGTTGGGGTAGCAGCCCGCCGCGATGTAGCGGTGCGGGACCTCGACGAGATCCTGAAACCGCCCCAGCACCGTGTCCTCGCCAGCGCGCACATGCTCCAAGAACAACAGCTTCCCGCCCGGGCGCAGCACCCGCGCGAGCTCGCTCAGGGCCGCCGCGGGATCGGGCACCGAGCACAGGACATAGGTGCAGACCGCGGTGTCGAACCGCCGGTCGTCGAACGGCAGCCTCTGGGCCGATGCCGACACCAGCTCGTAGGACCCCACCGCGGGAGGGTTCTCGCCGATCGCGCTTCGTAGGTGGTCGAGCATGTGCGGGCTCGGCTCGGTCAGGATCAGCTCGGTGACGCGGTCGGTGTAGTGCTCGAGGTTGATTCCGCTGCCGGCGCCGATCTCCACCGTCGCGCCGGTCGCATTGGCCAGCAGCCGCCGTCGCGTGTCACGCTGGCCGGCGTTCTCGGCTCGCGAGATCAGCCGCGGATAGAAGGCCGCGAACAGGCGCTCGTTCAATCCCAGCGGATCGCGCATCGGCGGCCCCGACGCTAACACCCGGTGCAGCGCCTAGCCTTTAGGTTGATCCCACCACCGCCGGGGGGCGGCACGGCTGTGAAGCTCCAACGGTGTGGCGGCCTTTCTTCTCCAACTTTTACCTGCGAGGACGATCATTCTCACATGGCGCGCGTACTGGTAGTGGACGACGAACCGGCGGTGAGGCGGGCGCTCGAGCGCGCGCTGCGGCTCGATAACCACGACGTCGCGCTGGCCGCCGACGGCGAGGAGGCGCTCGACGCGCTGGCCACCGAGCCGGTCGACGCGGTCATCCTCGACATCCTGATGCCGCGCCTCGACGGCCTGGAGGTCTGCCGCCGGATGCGCAAGGCCGGCGATCGCACCCCGGTGCTGATGCTCACCGCCCGGGACGCCATCGACGACCGCGTCGAGGGGCTCGACGTCGGCGCCGACGACTACCTGGTCAAGCCGTTCGCGCTGCGCGAGCTTCAGGCCCGGCTGCGGGCGCTGCTGCGACGCTCGGGCGATGGCGCCGGCGACGGCGAGGTCCTCCGTTACGCCGACCTGGTGCTGGACCCCATCGCCCACGAGGTCCACCGCGGCGACCGGCTGGTCGAGCTCTCGCGCACGGAGTTCCTGCTCCTGGAGCTGTTCCTGCGCCATCCCCGCCAGGTCCTGACCCGCTCCACAATCTTCGAGAACGTCTGGGGCTACGACTTCGGGCCCACCTCCAACGCGCTGGGCGTCTACATGGGATATCTGCGCCGAAAGACGGAAGCCGGCGGCGAGCCGCGGCTGCTCCACACGGTCCGCGGCGTGGGCTACGTGCTCCGCGACTGAGCCGTGCCGCTGCGCCGCCGACTTGCCTGGGTCGCCGCCGCCTCGGTCGCCGTGGCGGTGCTGATCGCCGTGGTGGTCAGCTACATGGTGGTGCGCAGTCAGCTGCGCAGTCAGGTCGACGGAGCGCTCAAAGCCCAGGCCCAGGCGGTTCAGAACGGCGACTTTCACGCGCTCCAGCAGCAGGTCCCCGGGATTCCGGCCAGCGCCGGCGGCCCGGCTCCGTACGTGCAGATCGTGCTCGCGAATGGGACGACCGAATCCAACCAGGGCAACATCTCGCTGCCGGTGAACGCGCACACCCGGTTGGTGGCCATCGGCAACGAGCGGTCGTATCTGAGCGATGCCTGGGTCGGAGACAACCATCTGCGAGTGATCGCCTTCTCGATCGGCCCACAGGAGCTGAGCGACGGCACCGTCTCGGACGCCGCTGTGCAGCTGGCCCGTCCGCTCAACGGCACTGATTCGATCCTCTCCAATCTGCGGCTGATCCTGGCGGTGCTGTTCGTCGGGGGCGTGGCGCTCGCGGCGGTGCTGGGCCGGTTCGCGGCCCGGCGGGTGCTGGCACCGCTCGGCGAGGTCGCCCAGGCGGCCCAGCACATCTCGGAGACCGACGACCTCAGCCGCCGGATCCGCGTCCACGCCGACGACGAGGTGGGGCAGCTGGCGACCCGCTTCAACCTGATGCTCGACCGCCTGGAGGGGTCGCGCAACGCTCTGGACCATTCGGTTCGCGCCCAGCGCCAACTAGTGGCCGATGCCTCTCATGAGCTGCGCACCCCGGTCACCAGCCTGCGGACCAACATCGAGGTCCTGCTCGAGGGCGGCGAGCTCGACCCCGAGGACCGCCGCCGGCTGCTCTCCGACGTAGTCGAGCAGAGCGAGGAGCTGAGTGCGCTGGTCGCCGACCTGATCGAGCTGGCCCGCGGCGATCAGTCCGGGCCCGAGACCGAGTACGTGCGGCTGGACCGCATCGCGGCCGAGTCCGTGGCGCGGGCGCGCCGCGACGCTCCCGGCATCCGGTTCGAGGCCCACCTGGAGCCGGTGGTGCTCGACGGCGTGCCCGAGCGGCTGGGCCGCGCGACCAACAACCTGCTCGACAACGCCTCCCGCCACTCTCCCCCCGGCGGAGTCGTGGAGGTCACCGTCGATCTCAACGGCGTCAGCGTCCGTGACCACGGCTCCGGCGTGGCCCCCGAAGACCAGCCCTACGTGTTCGATCGCTTCTTCCGCGGCTCGGGGTCGCGCGGCCGTCAGGGCAGCGGCCTCGGACTGGCCATCGTCCGTCAGGTCACCGAGCAGCACGGCGGCACCGCCTCGGTGGCCAACGCCCCCGACGGCGGGGCGGTGTTCACGCTCGCGCTGCCGGTGACCCCGGCGGATCCCGACGACGACGCCGCCGCCGCAACGCCGGAGCCAGACGCCGAGCGCCCCGCAGTGGCGCAGACTCTGTGGTCGGCGGGGACGGGCGCGCCACCCCGCTCCTAAGCTCTCCGCGCGGGCCGGCGGTGGCCGACCTGGGCTGTCGAAACGGTTGGTCGCCGGCTCGGATCGCGCATGAACAACTTCCACCGGCTGCCCGTGCCGGGAGACGGTCGGGGACGTCTTCACGCATCCGATGCACAATCGACCACACCTCGCCGGGACCCACCTCTCGGTGGATGTTGTGCATCACCGGCCGCCCGGGTCCTCAGCTCCCCGTCCCCAGCCCCAACCAACGCTCGCTGGTTGCCATTCGCCAGGCGGGCCGCCCGCCTACGGCCTCGGCGGACGCGCCACCCGCGCCTGACGGGCGGTCAGGAACCTGCGGCGCAGCAGCCAGAACAGCAGCGAGAAGACCGGCACCACCACCAGCAGCACCAAGGCCCGCGGGTTGGGCTCGCCGAAGGCGGCCACCAGCCCGGCCTCGACCGCAACCGCCGGCATTGCGGCCAGCAGGATGGTGTGCGAGCGATAGCCGGAGAAGTGCTCGCGCGCGGTGATCTCGATCACGCCCAGCGCGCAGATCACGATCCCCGCCACCAGGGCCGGGCCCCCGCCGGTGAAGAATCCGAACAGCAGCGCGACGAACCCGACCAGGATCGCGAACTCGGACACCGGCAGGCCGCCGAATGGGCTCTCCGGCCGCTCGCCCTCGCGCCCCAGCTGACGGCGGCCTCGCGCGTGCTCCCGTTCACGTAGCGCGCGCTCGTCGCGGCGGGTGGACGTGACGGCCCGGGGCGGGGCGGCCGGATTGCGCCGCTTGCGCGCGCGCTTCTTGGATCGCTGGGAGGCCACCGTGAGGGGTTGAGAATAATGCGCGCGCCGAGGCCCCGGCCCGGTTCGCCGGTCTAACCTAGGTCACGATGGCGAGCCGGCTGCTGAGCATCCTGAGCGCCGCACTGCTGGCGGCGATGCTCGTCCCGGCCGTGGCCGCAGCCGACGGCGACCCGGCCAGTGACGTGCTGCTGGGGGAGAACGTCTTCTACCCCTACAACCCGCCGGTCCCGCGCGCGGTGCAGCGCACCCTGAACGCGGAGACCGCCGCCGCCAAGCGAGCCGGCTTCCCGCTGAAGGTGGCGCTGATCGCCTCGCCCATCGACCTCGGGGTGATCCCCGACCTGTTCGGCAAGCCCCAGAAGTACGCCGACTTCCTGGACCAGGAGATCAGCTTCCAGGGCAAGCAGCCGCTGCTGGTGGTGATGGCGGCCGGCTACGGCCTCCAGGGCGTCACCGGCCCGGCGAAGCTGGCGGTGCGCGGGCTGTCGCCGCCGAACGGCAAGACCAGCACCGACTTGGCCCAGGCGGCGATCACCGCCGTCGCCAAGCTGTCCTCGGCCGCGGGCCACGACCTCAAGGGCGTTCCCGGAGTCCCCGGAGCCGGCGGCGGCAGCGGCGGCTCCTCGACCCCGATCGTGATCGCGCTGGCCGCGGCGGCGATCCTGGTGGCGACGGCGCTGATCGTGCTGCGCCGCCGCCATCCCGGGCGCGCCGGGGCCGGCTCCTGACCCCTCGGCAGCCCCTCGGAGGCACGTAGCCCCGGAGGGCCACTGGGCTAGTCCCAGCGGTGGCGGCCCGCCCGCAGCGCCCGCAGCTCCGAGATCCCGTCGGTCTCAGGCTCGGCATCGAGTGAGATCGCGTCCTGCGCGCCGGCCAGCAGCTTGACCGCCAGCGAGCACTCGAGCACGCCGCCGGCGCCGTCGGAATCGATCCGGATCACGCGCGCGCCCGCGCGCGAGGCCACGCAGCTGGTCAGCCGCAAACCCTCGAACACCAGCGCCGCGCCGTCGTCGACCGCGTAGCCAGGCGGCAGCGTCCCGGACTGCACCGCCCGGCGGTAGACCAGCCGCCGCTCGGGCTCTGAGTCCAGATGCACCGACATGCTGCCGGGCAAAAGGCCCAGCCCGCCGGCCGGCGCCGGGGCACCGCCGCTCATCGTGATGCCTCCCTCAAACCAGCACATGGCGCCGGCGCTCAGCCCGGCCAGCACGATCCCGGCCTCCCAGGCCTGGCGCATCGCCAGGTCCACGCGGTGCTCGCGCCAGACCGCCAGCATGTTGCGCATCGAGCCGCCGCCGACGTAGATCGCGTCCTGGGACAGCAGATGCTCGCGGGGGTCGAGCCGGTTTTCCGAGAGATGAAACAGCGACAGGATGCTCGGCTCGCAGGGCCAAGCTGTGTAGCGCTCATAGAAGCGCGTGGCCTGCTCACGCGCGTCGCCGCTGGCGGTCGGCAAAAAGCAGATCCTGGGGACTGATTTTCCCGTCAGCGACAGGACCAGCCGGTCCAGCGCGGGGCTGCGCTCGTCCATCGTGAAGCCACCGCCGCCCATGGCCAGGATGCGCCGGGGGTGCGCAGATCGCTCGAGCACTGACCCCCAGCATGACGCAAGGCCGCCTTCAGGACACCGCCTGCGGACGAGCCTGCGCCGCGGGCCAGGCGTCACGCCGCCAGCGCCGGGCCATTGACCAGCAAGCCGGGAGCGGCGCCCGTGTCGCCGAGGAATCGCACCGGCAGCTCACGCTCGCAGCCCCGGCCGTCGCCCTCGGCGTACACGTAACGGGCACGCGCCTGCGGACGCGATGAGACGACCTCGGCCAGGTCGGTGCCGACGAAGTGCAGCGCGGCGCCGTCGCCGACGCCGTAGCCCGGGACCATGCCGGCGCTCACGGCCTCGAGGAACGCCGACCGCCGGGCGGGCTCGTCGCTGTAGTGCACGGCGTTGCTCCAGGGCAGGAAGCCGAGCCCCTGCAGCCGCCGCGGCGGCCCCTCGTGAAAGCAGCTGACCGCCTCCTGAAACCAGCACAGCGAGCCGGCCGAGCCGCCGCACAAGAGCACCCCGGCCCGCCAGGCCTGATGCAGCGCGAGATCGATTCCGTGCGCCCGCCAGGTCCCCAGCAGCGACACCAGGCTCCCGCCGCCCACGTACACGACGTCCTGTTCCAGCAGATGTGCCACCGGATCACCGACCCCGGTCTCGCGCCGAAACAACGAGATGTGCGACGGCTCGCACCGCGTCGCCGAAAACGCTCGGTAGAAGCGGACCACGTAGTGATCGGCGTCGCCGCTGGCGGTGGGCAGAAAGCAGACCTTCGGCCGCGGCACCCCGGTGAGGGCCAGCACGTGATCGTCGAGTAGCGGGTTGCCCCACTCCATGGAGAATCCCCCTCCACCGAACGCGACGATCTGGGGCGGGCGCCCGCTCATTGGCCGACAAGTTAGGTTCGTCACGAGCGGCCGTCATTGGCCCCGCGGACAAACCGAGCGCCGACCGACGCTCCAGGTGATCAGCTACGCCCTAATCCAGGTGATCGTTGCGCCGTCAGGCGCCCGGTCACGCCGTCGGCGTGCGCTGGTTCGGCGTCGAGGCGTCGGCCATCTCGCGGAACAGGCCGGTGACCACGAACACCACCTGCTCGGCGATGTCGACAGTGTTGTCGCCGATCCGCTCCAGACAGCGCGCCACCAGGACCATGAACATCGCCCACTCGCGGACGTCGGGATCGTCGCCGACCTCGACCGCGCGCCGGAAGATGAACCGGTTCAGCGAGTTGATCTCGGCGTCCTGGTGGACCAGGTCCTGCGCCAGCTCCACGTTGCGCGAGCCCAGCGCCTCCTTGGACTGCGATACCTGCGAGCGCGCGTACTGGCCCATCTTCTCCAGCGCGTCGAGGATGTCCTTGTCCTTGGGCGACTCATAGCCCGACAGCGGCACCAGCTTGGCGATGTTCACGCACTGGTCGCCCATCCGCTCGATACAGCGGATCACGTGCAGCAGCGCGGCGACGATCCGCAGGTCGCCGGCCACCGGCGCCTGGCGGGCCAGCAGCGACAGGATCCCCTGGTGGACCTCCAGGTAGCGCCCGTCGATCCGGTCGTCGTCGGCGACCACCATCGACGCCAGCTCGACGTCCTGGTAGCTGACCGACTCGAGCGCGCGGTCGAGCTGCTGGATGACTATGTCCAGCCCGCCCAGCACCTGCTGCTCGAGCCCCTTGAGCTCCTCGCGAAACTGATGGCGGGTCTCTTGCATCAGCCGAACTTCCCGGTCACGTAGCGCTCGGTTCGCTCGTCCTTGGGCACCGTGAACAGATCGTGGGTGGGCGAGTGCTCGATCAGCTCCCCGTCGAGCATGAACACCGTGGAGTTGGCGACGCGGGCCGCCTGCTGCATGTTGTGCGTCACGATCACGATCGTGTAGCGCTCCTTGAGCTCATCGATCAGTTCCTCGACCCTCAGCGTCGCGATCGGGTCCAGCGCCGAGCAGGGCTCGTCCATCAGGATCACCTCGGGCTCGACCGCGACCGTGCGGGCGATGCACAGCCGCTGCTGCTGGCCTCCGGAGAGACCGATGCCGGGCTCGTTGAGGCGGCTCTTGACCTCGCCCCACAGCCCCACGGCACGCAGCGCCTTGTGGACCGTCTCGCGCAGATTGTCGCTCTTCAGCCCGGTCAAACGCAGGCCGGCGGCGACGTTGTCGAAGATCGACATGGTCGGGAACGGGTTGGGCTTCTGGAACACCATCCCGATGACGCGGCGCACCGAGGTCACGTCGACGTCAGCGCCGTAGACGTCGAACTGGTCCAGGGTGACGCTCCCCTCCGCGCGCGCTCCCGGGATCTCCTCGTGCATCCGGTTGATGCACCGGATCATCGTCGACTTGCCGCAGCCCGATGGGCCGATGATCGCCGTCACCTCGTTGGCGGGGAAGTCGATGTCGATGCCCTTCACGGCGTGGACCTGGCCGTAGTAGGCATGCAGGCCACTGACCTGCACCTGATGACCTGCCCCCTCCTTGACGCCCAGAGCGGACAGGTCGGGCGCTTCCTGCGCCCGCTCCGATGGGCTCCCGGCAGCTGACATTTCGCTTGTTCCCTTGGTTTCGCTTTCCGGCGGGATCATGCCACGCTCCTTCGCGCGATCGCGCGCGCGACCAGGTTGAGGATCAGGACCAGCGCGACCAACGTGAGCGCCGCGCCCCAGGCCCGAGCCACCACCACGTCGCGAGGCGAGAGGATGTCGTTGTAGATCTGCAGCGGCAGTGCGTTCATCTGCTGTGAGAGGTTGAAGGTCAATCCGAACGCACCCGCGGTGGTGAACAGCAGCGGAGCGGTCTCGCCCATTCCGCGAGCGATCGCCAGCAGCGAGCCGGTGACCAGCCCCGGCAGCGCCGTCGGCAACACCACGCGCGCGACCACGCGCCACCGCGGCGCCCCGAGGGCCAGGGCCGCCTCGCGCAGCGAGCTGGGGACCAGCAGCAGCACCACTTCCGCGGCCCGGATCACGATCGGCAGCATCAGCAGGGACAGCGCCACCGCACCCTTCCAGCCCGTGAACGCGCCGCCCACCTTGGCCAGGACCAGCACGATGTAGATGAACAGGCCGAACACGATCGACGGCACCCCGGTCATCACGTCGACGAAGTACCGCACCACGCCGGCGAATCGCCCTTCCCCTCCGTACTCGGTCAGGTACAGAGCCACCCCGATCCCGACCGGCACCGCGATCAGACTGGCCAGAGCGACGATCTCCAGCGTCCCCAGGATCGCCGAGCGGATCCCGCCCGGGTTGCCGAAGAAGTTCCCGTTGGGGTCGGTGGTGAAGAAGCTCCCGCTCCAACTCGAGAGTCCCTTCTGGAGCAGGTAGAAGATCACCAGCACCAGGGGGATCAGGGCGATCAGAGCGCCGGTGAGCAGGACGCCGCGCATGGCCCGGTCCTTGCGGCGTCGACCGGGAGTGACAGGGGCGAACGCGGAAGTGCTCATTCCGGGGCCCCGGCCTGGGCGACCGTCACCCCAGTCGCGCCGGTGCCTCGCAGGCCGCGCTGGCCGCGGGCGATGAACCGGCGGGCGAAGATGTTGACGATCAGCGTCAGCACGAACAACACCAGCCCAGCCGCGAACAGCGCCGAGCTGTGGATCGGCGTCGCCGCCGCTTCGCCGAACTCGTTGGCGATCACCGCCGCCAGCGAGTAGCCCTGGCTGAAGATGCTGTGCCCCACCACCGGCGCATTACCGATCACCAGCACCACGGCGATCGTCTCGCCCAGTGCGCGTCCCAGGCCGAGCATCACCCCCCCGGTGATCCCCGGTCTGGAGTACGGGAGCACCGCCATCCGGATCATCTCCCAGCGCGTCGCGCCGAGCGCCAGCGCCGCCTCCTTGTGCTCGGCCGGGACGGTGGCCATGACTTCCCGGGAGATCGCCGAGACGATCGGCAGGATCATGATCGCCAGGATCAGGCCGGCGATGAAGTAGTTGGGCACCGACACCTGGCCGCCGACGAACGGGATGAACGAGAACGTGCTGGCGACCCACTTCTCGATCGGCTCGAGCTTTGGTGCCAGGACGAACACGCCCCACAGCCCGTAGACGACCGACGGCACCGCGGCCAGCAGGTCGACGAGCACCGACAGCGGGCCGCGCAGGCGCCGCGGGCACAGCTCGGTTACGTACAGCGCCGACGCCACCGCCACCGGCACACCGAGCACCAGCGCGATCGCCGAGGTCACCAGCGTCCCGAACAGCAGCGGGAAGCCGTGATAGATGTTGCGGCTGACGTCCCAGTCGTTGCCGAACACGAAGCTCAGCCCAAACGAGCTGAGCGCCTTCTCCGACTGACCGATCAGGCGGATGAAGAAGTAGGCCAGCAGCGCGAGGATCGCGGCGGCGAGCGCCCGCAATCCCCACTTCAGGACCTGGTCCGGCAGGCGGCTGGCCGGCGACCGCTGGAAAACCGAGCGGCCGCCGGGAGCCGTTGTGGCACTGGCCCCCACTTAGTGACCTACGAGACCGGGGACCCGTTACAGGTCATCGTCTGCAGCTGCGTGTTGTCCTGCGTCGCCAGCGTCGTCGGCAGCGGCGCGTACGGCAGCTGGCTGGAGCTCGCGCCCAACGTCTTCTGCCCGGCGCCGAACGCGTAGCTGAGGAACTTCTTCAGGCCGCTCGCGGTCGATGAGCTGGCGCCGCCGTCCTTGCAGGGATCCTTGTAGACGTCCAGGAACGTCTGCGAGACGATCGGGTAGGCGGTCGCCCCGCCGGCGTTGATCGTCGAGATGCCGAGGTCCTTGGGCACCGCAATCCCGACGGCCGCCGCCGAGGTGTTCGGAATCGTCGGCAGGATGTACTGGCCGTGCGAGTTCTTGACGGCCGCGTAGGTGAAGCCGTTCTCGAGCGCGTAGGCCTGCTCGACATAGCCGATCGCGCCGGAGGTCTGCTTGATCGCCGCGGCGACGCCGGAGTTCTTGGCGGCTCCGGTGCCGGTCGGCCACTTGACGGTCTTGTCGGCGCCGACCTGCGACTTCCACGTCGGGCTGACGTCGGAGAGGAACGTGGTGAAGCCCTTGGTCGTTCCGGAGGAGTCCGACCGGTGGATGACCGTGATCGAGGTGCTGGGCAGGCTGATGCCCGGATTCAGCGCCTTGATCGCCGGATCGTTCCAGGACTTGATCTTGCCCATGAAGATGTTGACGAGCGTCGGGCCGTCGAGCTTGAGGCCGCTCTTGACCCCCGACAGGTTGTAGGACGCGGTGATGGCCCCGAACGCCACCGGGAACTGGAGCGCCGGGCCCTTCATCTTCGCCGTGTCGCTCGACTTGAGCGCAGGATCGCTACCGGCGAACTGCACCGTGGCCGTCTGCAGATCGGCAATCCCCGCGCCGGAGCCGACCGGGTTGAAGTTCACGGTCAGCCCCTGGCTCTTCAAGGTCGAACCCCACTGCTGGTAGATCAGGGCGGCCAGCGTCGATCCGGCGCCGTTCAGCGTCGCCGACCCTCCACTGCCGCCGCTGCCCGAGCTGCTGGACCCACCACTCGAGGGGGCCGGGGCGCCCGAGCTCGAGCTGCTGCTGCTGCTGGAGCCGCACGCGGCGATCCCGAGCGAGGCGAGCAACAGCGCCGCGATCGCGCTGACACGACTTGTACGCACTTTTTTCTCCTTGTTCATTGGATTCGAGCCAGAGTCTCGGCGCCAGGGCAGTCGATGGTGTTAATCGGTTGTGAACCGATCGTTGCCGTGCTGTTTGCGCTCGGCGGCCATCCGGTAGCCGAATCCGAAGTGGGTGTGGATGAAGCTCCACCCCGGCAGCGCCGCCTCCAGCTTTACGCGCAGCTTGCGGACGTACACGTCCACCGAGCGATCGCCGGTCCTCATCTCCCTGCCCCAGACGAGGCGAAACAGCTCCTCGCGGGCCATGATCCGGTCGGCGCGGCGCGCCAGCTCGGTCAACAGGCGCAGCTCGCGGATCGAGAGCATCAGGGCTCGTCCGCCGGCCCGAGCCAGGTGCTCGTCGGGGAGGATCTCCAGGGGGCCGACGGTGAGGACCTCGGAGCGTGTGTTGGCCGCCAGCGCCATTCTGCGTGGATGCTGCTCGCTGGGCGCCGGCCGCGCGTTATCGACCGGTGACGACGATGTGAACGAGT
The DNA here is from genome assembly GCA_036502145.1 of Solirubrobacteraceae bacterium. Lineage (GTDB taxonomy): Bacteria > Actinomycetota > Thermoleophilia > Solirubrobacterales > Solirubrobacteraceae > Palsa-465. The sequence continues at coordinate 28,897 of DASXZB010000013.1, forward strand.
TGTGACCCGCGCCTACTGCGGCCGGGGCGAAAGGGTGCCCGGGACGCCGATCAGCGGGCGAACGCGGTGTCGAGCTCGGCGGCCTCGGCGTCGGTCACCAGGTCGAGCTCGCGCTCCACGGCGTCCTCGCGCTCGGGCGCGAACCGGTAGCCGACTCCGAAGTGCGTATGGATGTAGCTCCATTCCGGCGAGGCCGCGCGCAGCTTCTGGCGCAGCTTGCGGACGAACACATCAACCGACCGGTCGCCGTGGGCCATCGCGTAACCCCAGACCCGCTCGTAGATCTCCTCGCGCCGTAGCACGCGGTCCGAGCCGCTGAGCAGGTGCAGGATCTCGAACTCCCGGGCGGTCAGCTCCAGGCTGATCTCGTTGGCATACGCCTGATAGAGGTCGGGGCGGACGGTGATCTCGCCGAACGCGGCCGCGGCCTCCAGGGCCGGCATCTCGGCCCGGCGGTGGCGGCGCACCGCCGCCTCGACGACGCAGATCAGCTCCTCGGCGTGGCACGGCTTGGTGACCCAGGCGTCGGCCCCAAGGCGCAGGCCGCGAACGCGCTGCGCGACCGACGACGGACCCGTGCACACGATCACTGCCATCCCGGACAGCCGCGAGCAGACCCGCTCCAGGTACTCCCACCCACCGGGCCCCAGCACCGCCAGGTCGACCATCAGCGCGTTGAGCCGCATCGCCACCAGCGCGTCGACGGTAGCCGGCGCGCTCAGCGACCGGTACTCGCAGCCCAGGGCGTCCAGCCGGTTGGACAACACCTGCATGAAGCCCGGATCCCGGTCCAGGACGGCCAGTCTAAGCCGGTTCCCGGCGCGTTGCCCAGTGGTGGTGGCCCCTGGCACCGCCTCGCTTCGCTCGGGCGACATGGCTCGCACTCTAGTGCACCCCTCAACCGTCTGGACGCCGGGCGACAACCTGATCACAAGATCTTTACGCGCAACTAGCGGCGATAATGGCGAGCGTAACCCGTCGGCGGCTCGCGCAGAGGGACGGACACCAAGCCGGGGCACTCGCCCGCTTGCGCGACCGCACCGGCACGGGTCGGCGGGCAAACCGCGCCATGATCATGACCATGTCCCTCCGAAACGCACGCGTCCTGGCCCCGGTTCTGGCCCTGGCGCTCGCCGGATGCGGCTCGTCGGCCGCCTCACACGGCTCGACCTCGGCCTCCGCGGCCGCGACCACCGCCAGCAGCTCGCCGTCGAGTACCACCAGCGCCGGGCCCCCGCCGGCGGTCGACCAGCTCAGTGCCGCCGAGCATCCACGCGCCGGCCAGTTCCCGGCCGCCCAGGGACGGTCGCTGCGTCAGCTCGGCAAGCTGGTCAAGTCAAGCGCTCAGCTCGGCGCCGCCACCGGGACGTTCACCCCGGGCACGCGCCGCCTGGCCTTCGGGCTGAATGCCAGCTCCGGCCAGTTCATCTACGCCCCTACGGCGATGTACATCGCGCGCACGCCCGGCGCGCCGGCCAAAGGCCCGTTCCTGGCCCCCGCCGACCCGATGACGGTGGCGCCGCAGTATCGAAGCAAGCAGAACTCCGGTCCCGGCGGGATCAAGGCGATATACGCCGCCCAGTTGCCGATACCGCACTCCGGCACCTACATCGTGCTCGCCTTGACCCGGACCGCGAACGGGCTGGTCGGATCTCCCGGGGAGATCGCTGTCTCGGCGTCCTCGCCGATCCCCGACGCGGGCCAGCGCCCGCCCGCGGTGGCCACCGACACCCCGGCCACGGTCGGCCGGAAGCTCGCCCTGCTGACCACCCGTCTGCCGCCGGAGCGGATGCATGCGGTGTCCTTCAAGCAGGTCCTGGGAAAGCGGCCGGTGGCGCTGCTGTTCTCGACGCCGCAGTTCTGTGTCTCGCGCGTCTGCGGCCCGGTCACCGACGTCACCGTAGCGCTCCAGCACCAGTTCGCCGGCAAGATCGACTTCATCCACGAGGAGGTCTACGTCGACAACCAGCCCAGTAAGGGCCTGCGCCCCCAGCTGAGGGCGTTTCACCTGCGCACCGAGCCGTGGCTGTTCGTCATCAACCGCCGCGGGGTGATCGTGGCGCGGCTGGAGGGCGCGTTCGGCACCGCCGAGCTCTCCCAGGCCCTGAAGGCGGCGCTGCGATGAAGCTGCGCCGAGCCCTTCCGCTGGCGCTGACCGCCCTCGCCGGGGCCGCCGCCCTCGCCGGCTGCGGGTCGAGCTCCGGCGCCGCCGTGACCGGCCCCACCATCCAGCCCGCCCGGGTCTACACGCTCGGCCATTTCGCGCCCACGGGCACGGTGGCGGTGGGGCGCCCGGTGACGATGACCTTCACCGTCCAACTTCCCAGCGGCAAAGCGCTGACCAGCTACAAGACTGGGCCCGGGCCCCACACCGGCGTGCACCTGATCATCGTCCGCGACGACCTGGCCTACATCATCCACGACCACCCGCCGGTCGGGCCGGGCGGGGTGCTCAAACAGACCGTGATCTTCCCGGCGCCCGGCTCCTACCGCGTCCTGGTCGACGCCTACCCGGACATCCCGGGTGGCCAGCCGAACTTCCAGCTCTTCAAGACCGTGCACGTCGCGGGTGCCTACCACCCGATCAAGCTGCCACCGTTCAAGGCCGACCAGGTCGTCGATGGCTACCACTTCGATGTCCAGGGCCATCCCCGGATCCACGCCATCCAGGCCCAGTTCCTGCACATGCACGTGACCGACCCGCAGGGGCGTCCGCTCAAGTTCACGCCGTGGTTCGGGGCCCTGGCCCACGCGATCTTCTTCCACGCCGGCTCGCTGGACTACTTCCACACTCACGTCTGCGCGCCGGACGCCCCCAATTGCGGCAGCCTTCCCGGGGTGCCGGCAAGCCGGGTCAGCGGCCACGTCACCGCGCCCGGCAAGCTGACCCTGGGGGTGCTGTTGCCGGTGGCCGGAACCTGGCGGCTGTTCCTGCAGACCAGGCAGCACGGGCGCGTCCTCACCGCCCCGTTCACCTTACGAGTCTCTTAGTCCACATCGCTATTCTGCGGGGTCGCGGCCACCGGGAAACGAAGGCCGGCCGCTGACCTCGCGCCCTCGAAATGGCCTCACGTAAAGAGCAAAAGGAACAAGCACGCGCCCGGCGACTGGCCGAGGAGCGCGCTCGCGCCGAGCGAGCCCAGCGCGAGCGGCGCTTGCGGATGATCGGCGGAGTGGTCCTCGGCGCGATCGCCGTGGTGGTGGTGGCGATCGTCATCTCCAGCGGCGGCGGCAGCAAGGCCAGCGGCCTCCAGAAGGGCACCGCCGCCAACAAGACCGCGACCACGGTCGAGAACCTGCTGGCGGGGATTCCCCAATCCGGCGCCCGCCTCGGTAACCCCAAGGCGCCGGTCACGATGACTTACTACGGCGACCTGGAGTGCCCCATCTGCCAGGACTTCACGCTCAACGGCGGCTTCCCGCAACTCGTCTCAAAGGACGTCCGCTCCGGCAAGGTGCAGGTGGTCTACCGCGCGTTCCAGACCGCCACGCGTGATCCCGCGGTGTTCAAGACCCAGCAGGTGGCGGCGCTGGCCGCCGGCCAGCAGCAGCGGTTCTGGAACTTCACCGAGCTCTTCTACCGCCAGCAGGGCGCCGAGGGGTCAAACTACGTCAACGAGTCCTACCTGGCGGGCCTGGCCAAGCAGATCCCGGGGCTCGACATCAGCAAGTGGCAAACCGACCGCAACAACCAAACGCTCGCAAATCAGGTCGCCACCGACGAGCAGACGGGCACCACGGCGGGGGTCAACGGGACGCCGACGCTGGTGTTCCAGGGGCCCAAGGGAAAGACCGCGGCGCCGTCGGCCAGCGTTCCGGACTACTCCCAGCTGCAGCAGGCGATCAAGCAGGTGACGTGACCGCGGTTGCCGGCCAACCGGTTCGCCGCGCCGGCAGCACCGATCGGCGGCTGTGGATCGCGATTCTCGTCCTGTCGCTGATCGGGATCGGGATTGCCGGCTACCTGACCTACGTCCACTATGAGGGCCTCAAGGTGCTGTGCCTCTCCAGCGGTGGCTGTGAGACGGTGCAGGCCTCCAGCTACGCCAAGCTCGGCGGAATCCCGGTGGCGGTTCTCGGGCTGCTGGGCTACATCGGGATCCTCGGCTCGCTCGCGATCCGAGGCGAGCTGGGACGAATCGCCGGCTTCGCGATCGCGCTGATCGGCTTCGGCTTCAGTATGTATCTGACGTATCGCGAGCTGTTCACGATCAAGGCGATCTGCCAGTGGTGCGTGTCCAGCGCGGTCCTGATGACGATCCTGTTCGTGCTGACCGCGATCAGGGCGCTCAGACAAGACCCCGCGCTGGCCTGATCGGCGGGCTGGGCGCGCTCGCCGGCCGCGACACGACCTGGAGGCGCCGTTCTCGGTTGGTCAGTGACGACATCGCTCGGGGCTTGGCCGCGGTTTCCGTTGGCCCCCGGGGCGTGTGTGCGCTGTGCGGGACGGAGTCGATTTGGCTTTCGAAGCGGGAGCTCAGCGGGCACTGTGGTGCGCGTGGGTTTTAGCGCCCGATCCAAGGCCTGAGTCTCGGCTTGTCGCCCACGGCACGAGGGGTGAGCGGAATCCGACACAGCTCTCAAAGCGAGGTGGGTTGGGCGCAAATCCCGGCGTTTGAAGGCCGGCCTTGCCACCCTTCCTCAGCCAAAAAGCGTTGGCACCCGGGCGTACGGACCGCAGACCGCAGACCCGCACGAACCGCAGCCCGGCAGCGCCCTAGCGCCGTGGCTCCCCACGGCCGTGGTCCACGACCCCGATCTCCAGCGCCCGGCCGAAGGCATCGGCCATAGCATCGTCGCGACTTCACATCCTGATCACAGAAAGGTCGCCATTCGGTCACCGGATCGCCGCCGACGCTGTGGAAGCTGCTCGGCAATGCTCGACCGACGCGCCGCGGCGCCCGTGCTCGAACTCGCGCCCGGCCCGCAGGCCGCGCTCAGGGTCGTCGACGTGGCGATGTTCTTTGGGGAGCGCAGCGGTGGCATCAGGACGTATCTGGAGGCCAAGGCAGACTTCGCCCGGCGGACCGGCTGGCTCGAGCACCGCTGGCCGCCCGCGGATTCGGTTTCTCCACCCTGCTGATCGATCTTCTCGCAGCTTGCGGGATCGCTGACCGCGAGCCGTCCGCCGAACGCCCCATGATGCAGGCGTGAGCTGGCGATCGACGCGCGCCTCAGGCCACACCGCCCAGAGCCAGCGCCAGGTGGCGGTGATCGACCTCGGCTCCAACTCCTGGCGGCTGGTCGTGTTCACCTACGCGCCGGGGGAGTGGTGGAAGCGCACCGACGAGCTGTACGAGACGGTGCGGATCGGGGCCGGCCTCGGCGCCTCCGGCAAGCTCAGCGACGCGGCGATGCAGCGCGGGCTGGAGACGCTGGCAGTGTTCGAGCGCTTCTGCCGGGCCAACCAGATCTCGCCCCAGGACGTCCACCTGGTGGCCACCAGCGCGATCCGCGATGCCGACAACGGCGAGCGCTTCCTGGCCGAGGCCGAAGCCTCCACCGGCCTGGAGATCGAGACTCTCTCGGCCCAGGACGAGGCTCGCTTCGGCTACGTGGCCGCCGTCAACACCACCACGCTCACCGACGGCGTCGTCCTCGACCTCGGCGGCGGCAGCCTGCAGCTGATCCACGTGGCCCGCCGCCACGCCCAGGAGATGGTCTCCTTCCCGCTGGGGGCGGTGCGGATGACCGAGGAGTTCCTGCCCGAAACCGGACCGGCCAAGAAGAAGGGGCTCAACCGCCTGCGCACGCATGTCCGCAAGACGCTCGGCGAACTCTCCTGGCTGGGGTCCTCCGGATCGCGCCTGGTCGGGATCGGCGGCGCGGTGCGCAACCTGGCCGCCGCCGCCCAGGAGGCGAGCGACGGCGCGATCGACCTCGGGGTGCAGGGATACGTGATCACCCCCCAGGTGCTCGGCGGGCTGGTCGGACAGCTGGCCTCTCTGTCCAGCGACGAGCGCGGCTCGGTTCCAGGGATCAAGCCCGGCCGCGGCGACATCATCCTGGCCGCCGCGGTGGTGCTGGAGACGGTGGTGCAGGTGGGCCGCTTCCAGGGGATCGAGGTCACCGAAGCCGGGCTGCGCGATGGGGTTTTCCTGGCCCGGACGCTGCTGGCGGGCGCCGACCCCCTGCTCCCCGACGTGCGCCGGGCCGCGGTCCGCAACCTCGCGATCCAGTACGAGTCCGACATGGCCCATGTAGAGCACGTCGCCAAGCTGTCGCTTCAGATGTACGACTCGCTGGTCGCCGGCGGTCTGTTCGAAGCCGCGGACGGAGAGCGCGAGCTGCTGTGGGCGGCGTCGATGCTGCACGACGTCGGGATGACGATCTCCTACGACGACCACCACAAGCACTCGCGCTATCTGATCGAGAGTGCCGAGCTGCCCGGTTTTGACCCCCGCGAGCGCGCCCTGATCGCCCAGATGAGCCGGTACCACCGCAAGGGAGTGCCGAAGCTCGGCGAGATCGCGGGCCTGGCCCGGGACGGCGACGAGGCGGTGCTCGAACGCTGCGCGGTGATCCTGCGGCTGGCCGAGCATCTCGAGCGCGGGCGCGACCAGTCGGTCTCCCAGGCGCGGCTGCGGGCCAACGGCCACGGCGTCGACCTGCACCTCGAGGCCGATGGGGATCTGACGCTGCAGCGCTGGAGCGTCGAGCGTTACGGCGATGGCGACGCCTTCAAGCGGGTGTTCGGCCGCCGCCTGCTGATCGGCTAGTCCTCCCAGCAATCGGGTCGCGGGGGCGGTTTCGACGTTCCGAACCGAGGTGCGTTGGCGCGACCCCGATTGGCGACGCTGCGGCGTTAGAGTGCAGGGATGCTCTGGCTGCTACGCCACGCCGAGGCCGCGGACGGCTTCCCCGACGACGAGCGTCCACTGACCGAGCGCGGAATCCGCCAGGCCGAGACGGTGGGGCGGGCCCTGGAGCGACTCGACATTCACCTCGACGCCTGTCTGTCCAGCCCCAAGCGGCGGGCGGTGCAGACCGCCGAGCTGGCCTGCGCCCCGCTCGGCGTCGAGGTCACGGTCGAGCGGCGGCTCTCCGGCGAGCCCTTCGACGCGCTCGACCTGGTCGCCGGTCTCGGCGAGGCGCTGCTCGTCGGCCACGATCCCTCGTTCTCGTTGACCCTCCACACGCTCACCGGCGCTCAGTCACGGATGCGCAAGGGCGGGCTCGCCGGCATCGCCAAGGGGGAGCTGGTGACACTGCTGCGGCCTACCGAGATAAACGCCATCGCCACATCGGGCGAGAGGGTGGCATGAGCGACCCGGCGACGGATTCGGCTGAGGCCCTCTCGGCCGAGACCACCGCGAGCGGGGGCTCCTCGGTCGCCGTCGCGCAAGCGCCGCCGCCGAACCTCAGAGATCCCGCTCTCTATACCAACCGCGAGCTCTCGTGGCTCGACTTCAACGACCGCGTCCTGCAGCTGGCCGAGGACGAGTCGCTGCCGCTGATCGAGCGGGTCAAGTTCATGGCCATCTTCGTCACCAACCTGGACGAGTTCTTCATGGTCCGCGTCGCCGGCGTCCACGATCAGGTCGACGCCCGGATCGACGCCCGTGGGCCCGACGGCCTGGCCCCGACGCTGGTACTGGCGCGGATCGCCGAGCAGGTCCGCGAGCTCGACCACCGCCACTCCCGCCAGTTCTCCAACGTGATCCTGCCTGCGCTGGCCGAGCACGGCATCCGGATCGTCAACGCCGATGACTCGGGCGCGCCGGCGCAGGAGATCGAGCGCCACTTCCGCGGGCAGATCTTCCCGGTGCTGACGCCGCTGGCGGTCGGACCGGGCCGCCCGTTCCCCTACATCTCCAACTTGTCATTGAGCCTGATCGTGCGCCTGCGCGACCCCGCTCTCGACCACGAGGCGTTCGCCCGTGTCAAGGTCCCCAAGGAGGTGCTGCCGCGGTTCGTCGAGATCGGCAAGGACACCTTCATCCCGCTCGAGGAGGTCATCGCCCGCCATCTCGACTCGCTGTTTCCGGGCATGGACATCCTCAGCTACGACCTCTTCCGGGTCACCCGCGACGCCGACTTCGAGGTCTCCGACGAAGCCGACGACCTCCTGCAGGCGGTCGAGGACGAGCTGCGGCGCCGCCGGTTCGGCGAGGTCGTCCGGCTCGAGGTCGGGGCCGGGATGGAACCGGCGCTGCGCACCCGGCTGATCGAGTGGCTGGGCGTGGAGCAGGTCCAGGTCTACGACGTCGAGGGGCTGCTCGACATGAGCGACCTGTGGCAGATCGCCTCGATCGAAGGGCACTCCGAGCTGCGCTGGCAGGGCTGGACGCCCGTGCCCCAGACCGGCCTGGGCGGTACCGCCGGCGACGCCGACGTCCAGCCCGACGTGTTCCGAGCCATCCGCCACGGCGACGTCCTGGTCCACTACCCCTACCAGTCGTTCACCTCGAGCGTCGAGCGGTTCGTCAAGCAGGCGGTCGACGACCCCAACGTGCTGGCGATCAAGATGACCGTGTACCGGACCTCCGACGACTCCGCGCTCGTCCCGTCGCTGATCGAAGCGGCCGAGAAGGGCAAGCAGGCGGTCTGCCTGGTCGAGCTCAAGGCCCGCTTCGACGAGCGCCAGAACATCCACTGGTCGCGCGCGCTGGAGGAGGTCGGCGCCCACGTCGTGCACGGGATCCCGGGGCTCAAGACCCATGCCAAGGCGATCCTGATCGTGCGGCGCGAGGGCGACAGCGTGCGCCACTACGTGATGATCGGGACCGGCAACTTCCACGCCAAGAACGCGCGGCTCTACGAGGACTTCGGCCTGTTCACCGCCGACGCCGAGATCGGCGAGGAGGTCGCCAACCTGTTCAACACTTTGACCGGCTACGGCCACCCCCAGCCCCAGCAGAAGGTGCTGGTAGCCCCCACCTGGCTGCGCGAGCCCCTGATCCGCGAGATCGAGCGCACCGCGGAGGCCCACCAGGCCGGTGAGCCCAGCCGGATCGTGATGAAGATGAACTCGCTCGTCGACCGGCAGATCATCGAGGCGCTCTACAAGGCCGCGCAGACCGGGGTGCCGATCCAGCTCAACGTGCGCGGCATCTGCTGCCTGATCCCCGGCCTGCCGGGGGTCAGCGAGTCGATCGAGGTGGTCTCGGTGGTGGGACGGTTCCTCGAGCACTCGCGGATCTACTCGTTTCACCGTGGCCAGGAGCACATCTACTACATCGGCTCGGCCGACCTGATGCCGCGCAACCTCGACACCCGCGTCGAGCTGCTGGTCCCGATCGAGCAGCCCGAGCTGCAATCCGAGCTCGACGACACGCTCGAGCGCTGCCTGGCCGATGACACCTTCGCCTGGACCCTCGCCGCCGATCGATCCTGGACCCGTAGGGACGGGGGCACCCGCAGTGCCCACGTCGAGTTGATGGAGCGGACCCTGGCCTGGGCCGCCGCCAGCGCTGCCAGCTGACACTCCGTGCAGAGCGGTCTGCTCCTCGTCATCGTGGTCGTCGCCGCGCTGGCGTTCGACTTCACCAACGGTTTTCACGACACCGCCAACGTCGTGGCATCGGCGATCTCGACCCGCGCGTTGGCGCCGCGCACCGCGATCGCGCTGGCCTCGCTGCTCAACTTCGCCGGGGCGTTCATCTCCCTGAAGGTGGCGGCGACGATCGCCACCGGGATCATCGACGCCCAGCAGGTGACCGAGACGATCGCGTTTGCCGGACTGATCGGAGCGATCGTCTGGAACCTGATCACCTGGGCCTACGGGCTGCCTTCGAGCTCCTCGCACGCGCTGATCGGCGGGGTGGTCGGCGCGATGCTGGCAGCGGTCGGCGGCTCCGGGGTCAACGGGACCGGGATTCTCACCAAGGTGGTGATCCCGGCGATCATCGCCCCGGTGGCCGCGTTCGTGGCCGCCGGGCTGCTGATCACCGTGCTCTACTGGGGGTTCGGCCGGCGGCGGCCGGGGGCGGTGAGCCGGGGGTTCAGGGTCGGCCAGGTGTTCTCCAGCTCGCTGCTGGCCCTGTCGCACGGAACCAACGACGCCCAGAAGACGATGGGGGTGATCACCCTGGCCCTGGTCGCGCACGGCTCCCTGAGCGCGGACCACGCCACGGTCCCGGCTTGGGTGGTGATCTGCTCGGCCACGGCGATCTCGCTCGGCACCTACGCCGGCGGCTGGCGGATCATCCGCACCGTCGGCAGCCGGATCATCCGCATGGACGCCGCCCAGGGCTTTTCCGCCCAGAGCGCGGGGGCTGTCGTGATCCTGGCCTCCTCGCACTTCGGCTACCCGCTCTCGTCCACGCACGTCATCTCGGGCGGGGTGATGGGGGCCGGCGCGGCCAAGAAGTTGTCCGCGGTCCGCTGGGGGGTGGCCGGCAGCATCGTGGTCGCCTGGATCGTGACCCTCCCGGCGGCCGGCCTGTTCGGCGCCGGCGCCTACGCGCTGGCGAGTGCGTTCGGCAACGGCGTGCTGGGCCCGCTGCTGATCACCGTGATCTGTCTGGGCGCGCTGACCACGGCGCTGGCCACCCGGCACCGGCGGTTGGCGGCGGCCGGCGCCTGAGGGGTTGGCCGGTGTTTGGGGGCCGAGCCGCGGGCCCCGCCCGCTGCGGGCTTGCCGATCCCTTTAGACGACCGCACCCCCCCCCGCTGCGGGCTTGCCGATCCCTTTAGACGGCCGCAGCCTCCCGCCCGCTGCGGCGTCCCGATCCCCTTAAACGGGCCGCGGCCCCCGCCCGCTGAGGACGGAGGCCGCTGCACCGGAGGATGCGTCCTGGGATCAGCCCCCGTTTGGCGTCGATGCCGGTCGGGTGCCGAGCTTTACCTTGATGGTCTGGGTCTGTCCGTTGCGCTGCACGGTCATCGTGACCGTCTGGCCGGGACCGTAGTTGTCGACCGTGGCGATGAACTGATCGGTGGTGCTGACGGCCTTGCCGTCGATCGCGGTGATCAGGTCATGCGCCTGCAGACCGGCCGTGGCGCCGGGCGAGCCGGGCTGGACCGAGGCCACTTCCGCTCCGCCCGACGAGGTGCTGGACAGCTCCACCCCGACATAGGCGTGCTTGATGCTGTGCCCGCCGATGATCTCATTGGCGATCTGGGACACCGTGTTCGACGGGATCGCGAACCCGACGCCGGAGCTCGAACCCTCGCCGCCGGGCGTCTGGTTGTTGGTCTCGATCTGATCGTTGAGACCCAGCACGTGGGCGCTGGCGTCGAGCAGCGGACCGCCCGAGTTGCCGGGGTTGATCGCCGCGTCGGTCTGGATCGCGTTGGGGATCGTGTAGTTATTGGGGGCGGTGATGCTTCGGCCCGTCTGGCTCACGATCCCGGTCGTGGTCGTCTCGGGGAGGCTGAACGGGCTGCCGACCGCCACCACCGGGTCGCCGACCTGGGCGCCGGAGGAGTTGGCCAGCGGGATCGGGTGCAGCTCGGAGCTCGGGGCGTCGACGTGGATCACCGCGACGTCGGTCGACGGGTCGGTGCCGAGCACCTTGGCCGAGTAGCTCTTGCCGTCCTGGAAGTTGACCTTGACCGAGGACGCGCCGGTGACCACGTGCTCGTCGGTGAGGATGTCACCCTTGTTGTCGTAGACCACGCCGGCGCCCTCTCCCTTGGTCTGCTGGGAACCGCTGCCGCCGCCGAAGAACCCCTGGCCCTGGCTCTGGCTGGTGACCACGATGTCGACCACGCCGGGGCTGGCGGACTTGTAAATCTGATTGATGGTCATGCCCTTGCCGTTGTTGAACGACGCGGGGACGGCGGCCTGCTGGGCGGGGGACGTGGTAGTCACGGTCACCGTCTTGGACGAGCTTCCGCCGCTGGCTATGACCAGCGCGATGATGCCTCCCGCTATGGCGCCGCCGATGACCGGCATCCATCGGCTCAAACGTCTCATTTTTGCCTTCTCATCTCCTGATGCTTGTGGTGCCTACCTTTACGGATAGCAGTAGAACACCAATCAGTGAGCAACTCGTCAGAGCGGGGGAAGAAGTCCGTAAGAGTCGGCTTCCCTGCCCGGCGGCCGCTAAACCCGGCCTCTGTTCTCGAGAATAGCCTGCAAACGGGCCGCTTCCCGGGCTGCATCGGCTCGCATTCGCTGCTTCGTTATCCGGACCGTCGGATATCCGGCGTGCAGGGTGGCGGCATCTCTTTCGCGGTCTGATTCGAACGTTCCCCGGTCCTTGTGGAACTCGTAGCCGTCGAGCTCGACGATCACGCCCTGCTGCGGGAAGAACGCGTCGACCTCGAAGCCTGCCACCCGGTGGTTCATGATCGGCTCCGGGAGGCCGAAGCGCTTGGCGAACGCGACGAAATCGTCCTCAAGCGTTGATCTGGTCAGGTCTTCGCCCAAGAGCTCGCGCACCGCGCGCGCCCCGGGGTGCCGCGGATTGCGCTGCACCACGTCGGCCAGCTCGCCCTCGTGGAGATATCCCGTCAGCCGCGCCTCGTTGACCGCCCGGATGAGGGCTTTGGGATTCTCCAGGCGCGGAGCTATGTCCAGCGCGGTCCGGGCCGGACTGGTGACCTGGATCCCGTGGTGGTTGCGGATGTCCTTGCGGGTCAGCGTCGAGCACACGCGGGTCCGGATCCCAGGCCGGTGGCGGTGTTTTGGCACGCTGACTTCGATCGGTTGCACCCATCGCTTGCGCATGCCCCAAAGAAAGGCTGCCGAGAAGTGGCTGAGCGCAGCGCCGTCGCCGCAGGCCAGCACGGCCGCCATCGCTCGCGCCACCGGGTCGAGACGCACATATCCGACGGCATAGACGCCGGCATGTACCGGGATCAACTCCCCGGACTGGATGCGGTATGTGATCTGCCGCTTCGTGAGCCCGATCCCCAGCAGCTGCCAGCGACTGACATACCCGTGCTGTCGCAGCGCAAGGGACCGCATTTTGTCCGATATACGTAGCTTTTCCGTCAACCATCCCCAGTGTCCGCTGCCCCTGCCCGATACACGAGCAAACGTCACAGAGTTATGACTCTTTAGCCAGCTCCACGAAGTAGTCCAGCGCCTCGGGGTTGGCCAGGGACTCCCGGCTGGCCGCCTCCTCCGGCGGCGTCCCGGTCAGGATCCGCTTGACCGGAACCTCCAGGATCTTGCCCGACAGCGTCCGGGGCACGGCCGAGATCTGGCGGACCTCGTTGGGGACGTGCCGGGGCGAGCAATCCTCCCGGACCCGCGTGCGGATCTCCTTGACCAGCGAGTCGTCGAGCGACGCGCCCTCGCGCAACACCACGAACAGGGGCATCCAGCCATCGGTGCCCTCCCGGGGCAGATCCAGGACCAGCGCGTCGACGACCTCGGGCAGCGCCAAAACCGCGGAGTAGATCTCGCTGGTCCCCATCCGCACCCCGCCCCGGTTGATCGTCGAGTCCGACCGCCCGTAGATCACCGCCGTCCCCCGCGAGGTGATCTCGATCCAGTCGCCGTGGCGCCAGATCCCCGGGTACATCGAGAAGTACGAATCCCGCAGCCGTGAGCCGTCCTCGTCGCCCCAGAAGAACACCGGCATCGACGGCATCGGCTCGGTGATCACCAGCTCGCCCACCTCGTCGACCAGCGACCGGCCCTCCGGGTCCCAGGCCTCCACGCTGGCCCCCAAGGAGCGGGCCTGAAGCTCGCCCAGATACACGGGCAGGATCGGCACCCCGCCGACGAATGCCGTGCACAGATCGGTTCCCCCCGACGTCGAGAACAGCCACGTCTCCTCGCCCAGCTGGTCGTACACCCACCGAAAGCCCTCCGGCGCCAGCGGCGAGCCGGTCGAGCCCACCGCGCGCAGGGCGCTGAGGTCGCGGCCGACACCGGGCGAGACCTCGCCCTTCATGCACGACGAGATGAACGCCGCACTGGTCCCGAAGGTGGTGATGCCGGCGTCGGCGGCCAGGTCCCACAGGACATCGAGGTCCGGATGGCCAGGGTTTCCGTCGTACAGCACGATCGAGGCCTCGGTCAGCAGCACCCCAACCAGGAAGTTCCACATCATCCAGCCCGTGGTCGAGAACCAGAACACGCGGTCGCCCGCCTGGGCGTCGACGTGCAGGTTCATCTTCTTGACCTGCTCGAGCAGGACCCCGCCCTGGCCGTGGACGATCGGCTTGGGCAGTCCGGTGGTGCCCGAGCTGTAGAGCACCCACAACGGGTGGTCGAACGGCAGCTGCGCGAACGAGAGCTCCGCGGCCTCCAAGCGCCCCAGGAACCCGGGCTCCCAGCCGGTCCCGTCGAGGTAGCCGAACCTGATCGTTCGCTGCAGCGAGGGGATCTCGGCCGCAATCCGCTCCACCATCGCGCCGCGGTCGAAGTCCTTGCCGCCGTACCGGTAGCCGTCGATCGCCAGCAGCACCTTGGGCTCGACCTGGGCGAAGCGGTCGATCACGCTGCGGGCCCCGAACTCCGGCGCCGCCGATGACCACACGGCGCCGATCGAGGCGCAACCCAGAAACGCCGCCACCGTCTCGGGGATGTTGGGCATGTAGGCGACCACCCGGTCGCCCTCCTGCACGCCGAGCTCCCGCAGCCCGGAGGCGATCGCCGCGGTGGCGCTGCGCAGCGCGCCCCAGGTCCACGATCCCAGCGGCCTTAGCTCCGAGGCGTGCCGGATCGCCACCTCGTCGTCGTCTCTGCCGCGGAACACGTGCTCGGCGAAGCTGGTCTTGGCGCCCGGGAACCACTCCGTCCCGGGCATCGAACGGTCGCCGAGAACCGTCGCGCCGCCCTCCGAGAAGCGCACGTCGAAGAACTCGACGATCGAGCTCCAGAAGCCGTCCAGGTCGTCGACCGACCACTGCCACAGGGCGGCGTAGTCGTCGAAGCTCAGCCCGCGCTCGCGCTCCAGCCACCGCCGGTAGCGCGTGAGCGTGGCGCGCTCCACACGCTCGGCTGACGGCTCCCAGAGAAGCTCGGGCTCGGCGCTGCTCATCGACGGCGAACAATAGACTCGCCCGCGATGAACCTGCTGGCGCCCTTCGCCGGGACGGTGGTCTCGGTGCCGCAAGCGCTCCAGGAGCCTGTCCGCGCCGGGGCGCCGATCGTGGTGCTCGAGGCGATGAAGATGGAGCACGAGCTCGTGGCCGAGCGCGACGCCGTGGTCGACCGGCTTGCGGTCCAGGTCGGCGAGACGGTCGCCGAGGGGCAGCTGCTGGCGGTTCTCACCGACGCCGATGCCGGCGCCGACGCCAAGGCCGACGCCGCCGCCGACGCCGGGCCGGCTGGGCCCGCTGCCGCAGCCGCGCCCGAGACCACCGGGCGCCAGGACCTCGAGCAGGTGCGCCGCCGGCACGAGATCGGCCTCGATCGAGGCCGGGCGGAGGCCGTCGCCAAGCGCCACGCCAAGCACCGCCGCACCGCCCGCGAGAACCTCGACGACCTCGTCGACGAGGGGTCGTTCGTCGAGTACGGGCCACTGATGTTCGCCGCCCAGGAGCGGCGGCGCCCCAAGCAGGAGCTGATCGAGCGCACCCCCGCCGACGGGCTGGTGGGCGGCGTCGGCGAGATCGACGGCGAGCCCTGCGTGGCCATGTCCTATGACTACACCGTCCTGGCCGGCACGCAGGGGATGCGCAACCACCAGAAGAAGGACCGGCTGTTCGAGCTCGCCGAACGTCGCCGGCTGCCGGTGGTGCTGTTCGCCGAGGGCGGCGGCGGGAGGCCTGGCGACGTCGACATGCCGATCGTGGCCGGGCTTGACTGCCGCGCCTTTCATCTGTTCGCGCGGCTCAGCGGGCTGGTCCCGCTGGTGGGGATCGCCTCCGGCTACTGCTTCGCCGGCAACGCGGCGCTGCTGGGGTGCTGCGACGTGGTGATCGCCAGCGAGGACTCGAGCATCGGGATGGGCGGCCCGGCGATGATCGAGGGCGGTGGGCTCGGCGTCTACGAGCCCGGTGAAGTGGGGCCGATCAACGTCCAATACGCCAACGGGGTCGTCGATCTGCGAGTGGCCGACGACGCCGAGGCGGTCGCCGCCGCCAAGCACTACGTGAGCTTCTTCGCGCGCAGGGAGGTCGCGCCCGCGAGCGAGCCCGACCAGACCGCACTGCGCGACCTGATCCCCACCAACCGCAAGCGGATCTACGACATCCGCGCAGTGATCGGCTCCCTGTGCGACGAGACGCTCGAGCTGCGGCGCGGGTTCGGCCCCGGGATGGTGACCGCGCTGGCCCGGATCGAGGGAAAGCCGCTGGGGATCGTCGCCAACGATCCGACGCATCTCGGCGGGGCGATCGACGCCGACGGCGCCGACAAGGCGGCCCGGTTCATGCAGCTGTGCGACGGGTTCGGCCTGCCGCTGCTGTTTTTGGCCGACACGCCGGGGTTCATGGTCGGACCGGAGGCCGAACGGACGGGGACCGTGCGCCACTTCTCCCGGATGTTCGTCACCGGCGCCAACCTGGAGGTGCCGCTCGGCACGGTGATCCTGCGCAAGGGCTACGGGCTCGGCGCGCAGGCGATGGCCGGCGGCGGCTTCAAGGCGCCGCTGTTCACGGTCGGCTGGCCGACGAGCGAATTCGGCGCCATGGGCCTGGAGGGGGCGGTCCGCCTGGGGATGCGGCGCGAACTGAAGGCGATCGAGGATCCGGCCGAGCGGGAGCGGGCCTTCGACGCCGCGGTCGCTGCGGCCTATGAGCGCGGCCAGGGGATCAGCATGGCCTCGTACTTCGAGATCGACGACGTGATCGACCCGGCCGACACCCGCCGCTGGATCGCCACCCTGTTTGACGACCGCGAAGCCGGATGGTGGGCGCGCCCGGGAAAGCGGCGCCCCAACATCGACGCCTGGTAGCCCGTCCTAACCGCAGTCGCCGCAGTCGCCGCGCAGCAGGACCTCGTGGCTTTCGACTCGCACCCCGAGCCGGTCAGAGAGCTTGTCGATCGCCCGCTCCAGGCCGGTGTCGTTGAAGGCGATCAGCTTGCCGCAGTGATCGCAGACCAGATGGTGGTGGTGGTGGCCGCTGGGCTGGATCGGCTCGAACCGTGCCTGGCCCTCGCCGACGACGACGCGCTCGACGAGACCGTGCTCGACGAGCAGGTCGAGCACCCGATAGACGCTGGCGCGCGCCGTCGGCGTGCCCGCCGCCCGGAGCAGGTCCTCGATCTCGATCACGCTCAGCGCGCACGACTGCTCTGCCAGCAGGTCGACGATCCGCTCCCGGGCGCCGCCGCGCTTGAGGCCGGCCACCGCCAGGGTGTCGTAGACGTAATCGATCCAGGTCGGGAACTGCCCCACGGTCATCCGCGGCGAGCGTTCCGGTGTGGCGGAGGGTGATGGGCGACTCATGGCGTCCAAGGGTAGCGTCCCACGAAGATAGAACGAGAATGAGAGTCAATCTTATTTAGATTGGTCTGGTGGGCGCATCGTGGATCGCCGCCGCCGAGCAGCGTCGGTCATCGGCCTGGCGGCGGCCGCCTACGCGGTCGGCTCGGCAACCGCCCGGCTATCGGGTCGTGGTACCTAGCCGCGCTGACGCGGGTGGTGCTGCCGGCGGTGGGTGGCTCGAGGACCGGCGGCCATGCCCGGGCGGGAGTCGTGGCCCAGGCCGCCGCCGGTTCCCCGAGTGGCGGTGAGAGTTCTCATCCACCTGCGACGAGGCGCACTTTCGTCGCAATCGGTTGACACCGCAGGGCGACGGCGGTCGAGACAGGGCGCGGGGATGCCTCCGTCTCGCCATCCGACTCCTCCGTTTCGACGGTGCCAGCTCGACATGTCCGCAGGGTAGGACTGAAGCCGTCAACTTTCCGTAAGGCGAGGCTGAGGATCTGCTGAGCGACGGTCAGCGGCGAGAAAGCGCCTGGTCAGGTCGCGGCGCCGCGGGACTGGAGACGACCTCCCGCGCGGGCAACGAGACCAGCACCTCGAGGCCCCCGTCCCGACGGGCTGAGACCTCGGTTGTCCCGCCGTGCGCCTCGGCCACCGACCGCACGATCGACAAACCCAGCCCGAACCCCCCGCCCGAGCGATCCAGGCGGCGGAACGGCTGTGTGAGCTGCTCGGCGTCCGCCGGGTCGATGACGGGGCCGCCGTTGGACACGTTCAGCAGGACACGCCCGCCCTGCATCCGGGTGCTGACGTCCAGAAAGCCGCCGGGCTCGTTGTGGTGGATGCCGTTGTCGAGCAGGTTGGCGACCATCCGCTCCAGCAGTGCGGGCTCGCCGGTCGTCCAGGCCGGGTCCAGATCGTCGCGTACCCGCACCCGCGCCTCCCGGGCACGGACGCGCAGATCGGTGATGCAGTCGCCGGCCAGGACGGCGATGTCGATCGCCTCCTCGGGTCCCGCCGACGCCTCGCTGCGCGCGAGCACCAGCAGGCTCGAGATCAGCTGCTCACACCGGTCGACGGTCTCGCGGACGGCCTCTCCCATCGCCCGCAGCTCGCCGCGGCTGGCGTCGGGATCGGCCAGCGCCACGTCGACCTCGGTGCGCATGATCGCCAGCGGGGTGCGCAGCTCGTGCGAGGCGTTGGCCACGAAGCGGCGCTGGCTGGCGAACGCTCCGTCGAGGCGGGCCAGCATCCCGTCGAAGGTGTTGGCCAGCTCGCGCAGCTCGTCGGCGGGCCCGCGCAGCGCGATGCGCTCGCCCAGGTTCTCGCCTGACACGCGGCGGGCGGTGGCGGTTATCGCGCGCAGGGGGCGCAGCGCCCGGCCGGCCAGCCACCAGCCGGTGCCGACCGCCACCAGCGTGGTGGCCAGCAGGGCCCCCACGTATTCCCAGAACAGGCGGTTCAGAGCGTCGTTCTCGATCTGCTGCTGCACCGCTCGCGCAAGCTTGAGCTCAGGCGATCCCGGCGCGAAGCCGAGCGCCCGGCTCAGCAGGTGATCGCCCTTGACGCTCAGGCCCAGGCGCTGGAGCTTGGAGGTCAGCGCGTGGTGCTGAGTGAGGTTTGAGCGGACCAGGAGGTAGCCGACGGTCAGCAGCACGACGCCGGTGACCAGAAAGACGCCGCCGTAGAGCAACGTCAGCCGCAGCCGGATGGTGGGTGCGGGCGAGCGGAGAAAGCGGTGCCGACGGGGAGTCGTGGCCGCGTCCACCGAACTCAGGCCATCCGGTAGCCGACCCCGATCACGGTCTCCACCACGGGAGGCTCGCCGAGCTTCCGGCGCAGGGTCATGATCGTCATGCGCACCACGTTAGTGAATGGGTCGGTGTGCTCGTCCCACACCCGCTCCAGCAGCTGCTCGGCCGAGACGGTCGCACCGTCGGCCGACATCAGCACCTCGAGCACCGCGAACTCCTTGCGGGCGAGCTCGATTTCCGAGCCGGCCCGGGTGAGCCGCCGGCGGGCGGGGTCCAGTTCCAGCTCGCCATGTCGGAGCACCGGGGGGCGGCTCGGCGTGGCCCGGCGGGCCAGCGCCTGGATCCGCGCCACCAGCTCGGCGAACCGAAACGGCTTGGCCAGGTAGTCGTCAGCCCCCAGCGCGAGCCCGCCGACCACGTCCTCCAGCGCGCCGGCCGCGGTCAGCATCAGGATCCCGGTGTCGGGCCGCTCGCCCCGGACCGTCCGGCAGACCTCGTCGCCGTGCACCCGGGGCAGATCGCGGTCGAGCACCAGCACGTCGTAGCGCACGACCCGGGCCTTGACCAGCGCCTGCTCGCCGTCGGGCGCCAGATCGACCGCGATCCCCTGGCGGCGCAGCCCGCGGGCGATGGCCTCCGCGAGGCGAAGCTCGTCCTCGGCGATCAGCACCCGCATGGCCGCTCCCAGCATGACTCGCCCTACGTAAGAACTCCATAAGTAGTCCTACTCGCCAAAGAAGGTCACCCGGCCGTGCCCATGTCGTGGCCTGCACGCGAACCGCAAGCCGCCGGCAATGCGGCAATGCCAGCCTGGGGGAGCACCTAAAAGGGCCGTCGCACGAGCGAACCAGCAGCTGACGTGCTCCGCCGTGATGCCGCTCGGGCCGGGCCTGAGCCCATCCGTCCCGAACTTGAACGAACCGCAGTGGCGGACGCTGCTGGTGGTGTGAGCTCGACCGGCGACGGCGACTGCCGGACTCACGATCGCGCCGATCATTGCCATGACCACAATCAGACGCTTCATTTTCTCTCCTAGGTAGGGTCCAGAGGACGGCTTCACACCGCGTTCTTTGACGGGGCGGGTTGGTCATTCGGCCCAGCGGGTCCCGTGATCGCAGTGCGCTCGCGGCTTGCTGGCTGTTCGGATGGGATGGGGGCGGCGGTTGGACCTTTTGTTGCGGGTGCTGCCGGCGCCATCGCGGGCCTGACCACCTGATTTTTGCAGGCTGACGGCTGCGGTTGGGCGGCACATGCCCTGCATCCGGCGCGCCCGAGCACCCAGGAGGAACCACGATGAGCAACCGTCGCCGTCTTTCAGAAGCCGAGCGTGAGGAGCGTCGCCGGAACCCGCGACGGAGCGAAAGGAGGGGGTAGGCTGGTGGCGTGGTGGCCTGGGCGCCCATCCGATATGCCCACAACGGTGACGTTTCGATCGCCTACACGGTTGTGGGAGACGGTTCTGTGGATCTGCTGTTCATAGGCGGTTTCGTGAGCCATCTCGAGATCGGCTTCGATTTGCCGCTGGCGAAGAGGTTCTGGGATCGGATGGGATCGTTCGCGCGGGTGATTACGTTCGACAAGCGAGGGATGGGGCTCTCCGACCGTCACTCGGGCGCGTATACGCTCGAGACCATCGTCGATGACGCGCTCGCGGTGCTCGACGCGTGCGGTGTTGAGCGGACGACTGTGTTTGGGGTGTCCGAGGGCGGGTCCGCCGCCACGATGTTGGCGGCGACGCACCCGGATCGCGTGGCAGCGATGGTGCAGTACGGGACCTACGCGCGCGTGTCGCGTGCGGAGGGTTACCCCGACGGGATCCCCGTAGAGGTCACGCGCCGGTACTGGGATCGCATGGTTGAAGGCTGGGGCGACCCGTTCAGCATCGAAAGCTGGGCTCCAAGCGTGGCCCACGATCCTGAGGTGCGCGAATGGTGGGCGCGCATGTTGCGGTCCGGGGCGAGCCCAGGGGCCATGCGGACGATTGGGCTCATGTACGAAGAGCTGGATGTACGGCCGTTGCTTTCCAGTGTGAGGGTCCCAACTCTTGTGCTGTATCGCGCCGGGGATCGGGTCGTGCCGGCGGTGCTCTCGCGCACGGTGGCGCGCGGGATCCCGGGCGCGCGCGAGGACGAGCTTGTCGGCTCCGACCATCTCTTCATCGCTGGGGATCAGGACGCGATGATCGACGCGGTCGAGGAATTCGTCACCGGTCGGCCCGCCGCCGTGGTTCGCGACCGGATCCTGGCCACGGTCCTGTTCACGGACATCGTTCGATCGACCGAACTTACGGCCGCGCTCGGCGACCGCAGTTGGCGCGAGCTGCTCGGCCGGTACGAGCGGCTCGTCGAGCGCGAGCTGGTGCGCTACCGCGGTCGGCTCGTGAAACGGCTGGGCGACGGCGTGCTGGCAACGTTTGACGGTCCGGCCAGGGCGGTGCGCTCAGCGCTTGCAATCCGCGCCGGTGCGGAGGCAATCGGGCTTGAGGCGCGCGCCGGCGTGCATACCGGCGAGTGCGAGGTGATGGCCAATGACGTCGCCGGAATCGCCGTGCATCTCACCGCGCGTTTAGTGACGACCGCGCGACCAGGCGAGGTGATCACGTCAGGCACGGTCAAGGACCTCGTCGTCGGTGCCGGGCTGGAGTTCGAGGAGCGCGGAGCGCATGTGCTCAAGGGGATACCGGGTGAATGGACGATCTACTCGGTCATCGGCGACACCGAGCGGTCCTCGACACCGGCCGCCGAGCCGGCAGGTGTCGGGAGCGATCCGGCGTCCGACAGGGTGCGCGAAAAGATGAGCCTCCTCTTGGGACGCGCCAGCAGGCTGTCGCCGAACGAGCTCCACGAGCTGAGCAAGCGCGAGCTTGACGTACTCGCGCTCGTCGCGGAAGGGCTCAGCAACGAGGAGATCGCGGGGCGTCTGTACCTGAGCAGCAGGACCGTTGAGCGCCACCTGTCCAATATTTACGTGAAGCTTCGCGTCTCCGGCAAGGCGGCGCGCGCCGCCGCGGCCGCGCGATTCTCGGCGTCGCGCTAGCCGGACCAGTGCGTCCGCCAGGGCGGGCGACCTCCAACATGAGGGCGACGGCGAGGGAGCGACGCCAACGGGCAAGGGCGGGACCGTGCCACCGGGGCGTCTGTGACTCCGCTGCGGACGACAGCTGACGGTCAACTGGCCCGCAACCCCCGACAGGGAGGCCAACTACGTGCATGCCGCCACGATTTTGGGTGGTGGCGCCGATGTCGTTCAAGCGGTTCGCGAGGAGGATTCCCTGACACCCCTTACGACCGTGGAGGTTCGAAGTGAGCGCAGCGACACACATGTTCCGCAACGGTGTCGACACCGAGAAGATGTTCGGCACGCTGGATCTGATCAAGGCGCAGCCGGAGCTGGCGAGGTTCCAGTTCCGCGCCACCAACCGCTGGATCGACGGGGCGCATAACCGCTCGACCATCAAAGGCTTCTACGCCGCGGGCGCCGAGGACACCACTCGGACCGAGGCGTTCGAGCTCGATGGAGGGGAGCCGGCGATCCTGCTCGGCAGCGACACAGGCCCCAACCCCGCCGAGTACCTGCTCCACGCACTCGCCGCCTGCCTGACGACGTCGATCGTCTACGTGGCCGCGGCGCGCAAGGTCGAGCTCACGTCCGTGGAGTCGACGCTGACGGGCGAGATGGACCTGCGCGGTGCGCTGGGCGTGGACGACGGGCCTCGCAACGGCTTTGAGCGGATCGGCGTCGTATTCCGGGTGAGCGGCAACGCGCCAGAGGACGAGCTCCGCGAGGTCGTGGAGCGAGCTCGGACGCGATCTGCCGTCTACGACATGGTCACCAACGGCGTGCCCGTCGCGCTCGAGGTGGCCACGCACTGAGCCTCATAAGGCCCGTGGCCGGTGTCTCCGGCCGCGGGCCCCGTGATGACCGGATCGGAGCATCCGTTATGCCGATTGAACTCACAGCCCACACTGACGCCGGCGCCCGCCTCGTCGCGATCGCCGAGCAGCTCTCCGAAGAGCTTGCCGCCCGCGCGGCTGAGCATGACCGCGATGGCACCTACCCGTTCGAGGCGATCGACGCGCTCAAGGCCGCGGGTTACTTCGCAGCGCCTGTCCCTGTGGAGCTCGGTGGATTGGGCGTTCGGTCAGCGCACGACCTCGTCGTGGCGTCGAGTCGTCTGGCGCGCGGCGACGCCTCGGTCACGATCGGCGTGAACATGCACCTCGCCGCGGTGCTCAACATGGAGCGCCGTCGCCAAGTTGCGGTTGCGGCCGGACAGGAGCGCCGCGCTCGCGGCTTCGCGTCGTCGCTCGAGCAGATCGCCCGCGACGGAGTCGTGCTGGCAGCCGCGATCAGCGAGCGCGGCCAGGATCTCACGCGCCCTGCAACGGTTGCTATCCGTACCAAGCCCGGCTGGCGGATCGATGGGCACAAGGTGTTCTGCACGATGTCCCCCGCCGCAACCGATCTGTACGTGGCGGTCATCTATGCCGACGGCGAGGGCACCGAGCGCTACGCGTACGCGATGGTGCCCACCGCCGCGCCCGGTGTCGTCGTGCACGCCGACTGGGACGCGCTCGGCATGCGCGCCTCGGGCAGCAATTCGATCTCGCTCAAGGGGGTCGAGTTGCCCGAGTCCGCCCTGCGGGGCGGCTTTCGAGCCGGCGACCCCGTGCCGTACATGGAGCGTAATCTCGTCGCCGGGCTGTTCCATGCCGCCGCCTCTCTCGGCATCGCCGAGTCGGCCGACCAGATGGCCCTCCGTGGCCTCCGCGGCCGCACCAACGGCGACGCACACCCGCGCATGCAGGTGGCCGACAACACCGTCGACCTCGCCGCCGCACGCGGCGTCCTCTCGCGCGCCGCCGCCCTGATCGATGAGCACCACGCCGCCAACCCGGCGTCCGACGGCACTGACGCCGAGCTCGGGGGGCTGTTCGCCGAGGCGCAAGCCGCCAAGGCGTTCATCAGCGAGGCGACCGCGCGGATCGTGGACCGTGCGCTCGCCCTCTCTGGCGGCGCTGGCTACCTGAACGGCAGCCCGCTCGCCCGCGCCTACCGCGACGTTAAGGCCGGCTCCTTCATGCATCCGCTGGCCGCGAGCCGCGTCTACGACTACCTCGCCCAGGTCACCCTGGGGGGGCAGCCGTCGCTCCACTGACATGGCGATCCCAGCCCAACCCCACCTCCATCCGCCGTCCGAGCAGCCCGCATTCCGCCAAGCGCTCGGCAGGTTCGCCACCGGCGTCGCGTTCATCACTGCGGTGCCGGGCGGGCAGCCCGCCGGGCTGATCGTGAACTCGTTCACCTCAGTCTCGCTCGAGCCGCCGCTGGTCTCCTTCTCGCCGGCGCGAAGCTCGCTTACCTGGTCGCGCATGCGGCGCGCGAGGCGCTTCGGCGTAAACGTCCTCGGCCGGCAGCACGAACCCTTCGTCGTACGCGCGGCGCCCGCGGGCGCGGACCGATTCGCCGGCCTCGACTGGAAGCCAGGGCGCAGCGGCGTGCCGCTGCTTACAGATGCCCTTGTCCGCCTCGAGTGCGAGATCGTCGCCGAGCACCTCGCCGGCGACCACTGGATCGTCCTCGGGCAAGTCTCCGACCTCGAGGTCTCGCCCAGGAGCCACCCGCTCGTCTCCTTCGCTGGCGAATTCGCCTCCCTGGTGGCGAATTCGCCTCAGCGCAACAGCGAGGGCGCGGAGCTTGTCGGTCAATCCCGGGGGTGTCGAGGCCACCTCCGACAGGCGCGCGCAAACTCCTAACGCGGCTGAGCAGAGCGTGACGCTTCGACACGCCGACGTAGTGCTTAGATATACGGTGCCGTTCAGCATTACATGAAACGACGTCACAACGACTCGTGGTATCCTGAATCGGACCCAGATGGCCTCCCAGCCGAACATCGCCGAAAAGAGCATGGCCTTCGGGCTGCGGGCGCTCAACCTGGTTGCGTCATCGGGCGCGATCGACCGCCTGGGCCTGCGTGACCCCGCCGTCCGCCTCCTGCACGGCGCCAGCAAGACCACCGGTCGCACCGCCGCCAGGGCCGGGAGAACGTTCGCCGCCGCTCAGCGGCTGGCCCGCCCGGCCCGGCAGCCCACCGCCAAGCCGAGCGATCTCTTCGATCTCACTCCGTCTGACGAGCAGCAGATGCTCCGCGACTCGACCAAGGAGTTCGCGCTGGCCAAGATCCGCCCGATCGCCGGGGAGGCCGACGAGCAGTGCGCCGCGCCGCCGGAGCTGCTGGCTCAGGCCAACGAGCTGGGGCTGACGATGATCGGCGTTCCCGAGGAGCTCGGCGGAGCCGTCGAGGAGCGCTCGGCCGCCACCACGGTCTTGATGAGCGAGGCGCTGGCCCAGGGCGACATGGGCGTTGCCGTCGCCTGCCTGGCTCCGGCCGCTGTGTCGACGGCGATCAGCCTGTGGGGCGATGCCCACCAGCAGGCCACCTATCTGCCCGAGTTCGTCGGCGAGAACGTCCCCGCCGCGGCGCTGGCGGTGATGGAGCAGCGTCCGCTGTTCAACCCCTTCGAGCTTCAGACCACGGCCCGTCCGGCCAAGGGCGGATACGTGCTCGACGGCGTCAAGGCGCTGGTCCCCCGGGCCGGCGACGGCGAACTGTTCGTCGTCGCCGCCGACCTGCAGGGAGACGGACCGGCGCTGTTCATCGTGGAGTCCAAGACCAAGGGGCTCAGCATCGAGCCCGAGCCGGCGATGGGCGTCCGCGCCGCCGCCACCGGCAAGCTGGTCCTCGAAGCGGTCCAGCTCCCGGCCACGGCGCTGCTCGGAGGCGCCAGACGCGCCACCTACACCGAGTGCATCCAGCTCGGCCGCCTGGCCTGGTGCGCGGTCGCGGTCGGGGCCGGCCAGGCGGTGCTCGACTACGTCAGCGACTACGTAAAGGACCGCCGGGCGTTCGGCGAGCCGGTCTCAAATCGCCAGGCGGTGGCGTTCACGGTGGCCAACATGGCGATCGAGCTCGACGGCCTCAGACTGGCCACATACCGCGCCGCCGGGCGCGTGGACCAGGGCCTCGAGTTCGCCCGCGACGTCGCCATCGCGCGCCGGCTGTGCGCCGACAAGGCGATGGCGATCGGCTCTGACGGCGTGCAGATGCTCGGCGGCCACGGTTATGTGAAGGAGCACCCCGTGGAGCGCTGGTACCGCGATCTGCGCGCGGCCGGCCTGATGGAGGGCGGACTGCTCGTCTAGCCAGGCGACGCAGCCGGAGACACCGCATGATCAACCTCGAGATCCCCAAGAAATTCAACGTACTGGTGACACAGTCGCACCAGGTTGCGACCGAGGTCTTCCGCCCCAACTCGCGCAAGTACGACAACTTCGCCAACGCCTATCCCAAAGAGCTCGACATGCTCGCCGCGGTGATCGACGGCATGAACGAGAGCGGCGCGCTCGGCGGCGCCGGGGCCGGAACGGTGGGCGGGGGCGCCAACGGCGCGTCCGCGGACAGCGAGTCCAAGCAGGAGACCGGGAATCGCAACGGCAGCAACATGGCCAGCCTGCTGGGGCTGATCGAGCTGTGCTGGGGCGACGTCGGGCTCCTGCTGGCGATGCCCCGCCAGGGACTCGGCCAGGCCGCGATCGCCGCGGTGGCCAACGAGGAGCAGCTAAAGCGCTTCGGCGGCAAGTGGGCCGCGATGGCGATCACCGAGCCCGAGGCCGGTTCCGATTCCGCGGCGGTGCGAACCACCGCGCGCTACGACGCGGAGACCGACGAGTACGTGCTCAACGGGGAGAAGATCTTTGTCACCTCCGGCGACCGCGCCGAGCTGATCGTGGTCTGGGCCACGCTTGACCGCGACCAGGGCCGGGCCGCCATCAAGTCGTTCGTGGTCGAGCGCGACAACCCCGGGCTCAAGCTCGACCGGCTCGAGCACAAGCTCGGGATCCGCGCCTCGGACACCGCCAACTTCGTGCTCGACGACTGCCGCGTGCCCAAGGAGAACCTCCTCGGCAGCCCGGACATCGAGCCCCGCAAGGGCTTTGCCGGGGTCATGCAGACCTTCGACAACACTCGTCCGCTGGTCGCCGGGATGGCGATCGGCGTAGCCCGGGCCTGCCTGGAGCTCACCCGCGAGCACCTTGAGGGCGCCGGCATCGAGATCGACTACGACCTCCCCGCCCAGCTGCAGAGCGCCGCCGCGGCCGAGTTCATCGCCATGGAGGCCGACTGGGAGGCGGCTCGGCTGCTCACCCTGCAGGCGGCCTGGATGGCCGACAACCGCAAACCCAACTCGCTGCAGGCGTCGATGGCCAAGGCCAAGGCCGGCCGGATGGGCACCGACGTGGCGCTGCGGTGCGTGGCGCTGTGCGGCGCCACCGGCTACGCCGAGGGCGAGCTGCTGGAGAAGTGGGCCCGGGACGCCAAGATCCTCGACCTGTTCGAGGGCACCCAGCAGATCCAGCTGCTGGTGGTGGCTCGGCTGCTGCTGGGCAAGAGCTCCGCGGAATTGAAGTAGCCCAGCCGCAACCTATGCTGCCGGTGTGGATGAACCGGCCCCGCACGAGCTCGGCACCGGCGACCTGGAGGAGTTCCGGCGCTCCGGGCACGCGCTCATCGATGCCATCGCCGACCACCTCGCCGCACTGCCGGCGCGGCCGGTTTGGGAGCCGGTGCCGGACAACCTGCGCGAGGAGCTGCTCTCCCAGCCGCTGCCCGGCGAGCTGACCGGGCTCGGTGCGCTCGCCGGCACGATGGCGCGCGACGTGCTGCCCTACGCGATGGGCAACGGCCACCCGGCCTTTTTCGGCTGGGTTAATTCCCCACCGTCGCTGGCCGGAGTGCTGGCCTCCCTGACGGCGGCGGCGATGAACCCCAGCGTGGTGTCCGGCGACCACGCCGACGTGTACCTGGAGCGGGCCGTGGTCCGCTGGCTGGCCGAGCTGGTCGGCTACCCGCACGCTCCCGGCGCCGGTCTGCTCACCAGCGGCGCCTCGGCCGCGACCATTGTCTGCCTGGCCGGGGCCCGCGGCCGTGCCGTCGCCGCGGCCGGCGGCGACGTGCGCCGCGACGGCGTGGCGCCAGGCCCGGCTCTGATCTCCTACGTGCCGTCCGAGGCGCACAGCTGCGTGTTGCGCGCCATCGAACTACTCGGGCTCGGCCGCGAGTCGATCCGGCCGGTGCCCTTGCTGGGCGGGCGCCTCGACGCCGACGCGCTGCGCGCCGCGATCGCGGCCGACCGTGGCGCCGGACGGACGCCCGCGCTGCTGGTTGGCTCGGCGGGCACCGTCAACACGGGCGCGATAGACCCGCTCGAGACGCTCGCCGAGGTCGCCGCCGCCGAGGGCCTGTGGTACCACGTTGACGGTGCCTACGGCGCCTTCGGCGTGCTCGATCCGGCGATCGCGCAGCGCTATCGGGGCATGGAGCGCGCGGACTCGATGACGCTGGATCCGCACAAGTGGCTCGGTGTTCCCGTCGACGCCGGCTGCGCGCTGGTTCGCCGCGGCGATGATCTGCGCGAGGCCTTCAGCATGGTCGCGCCGTATCTGCGCCAGGGCGCGGGCAGCGAGGTGGGCGCGTTCGGCGAGTACGGCCTGGAGCAGACCCGGCCGTTTCGCGCCCTGAAGACGTGGGCCACGATCGCCGCCCGCGGCCGCGACGGAATCGTCGCCCAGGTCAGGCGCGCCAACGCTCTGGCCCGCAGGCTCGCGGCGCTGGTCGAGCAAGAGCCCGGACTGCAGCTCGCGGCCGCGCCCGAGACGTCGATCGTGGCCTTCCGGGCCCGACCGCCCGGCTGTCCCCCGGAACGCCTGGAGGCGCTGAACCGCGCGCTGCCCGAAGCCGTCCAGGCCCGCGGGCGGGCGTTCGTCACCGGCACGGTCTACGACGGGCAGGAGACCCTGCGGGCCTGCGTCCTGCACCCGGGCACGACCGAGGCCGACCTGGCAACTCTCGTCGCGGAGGTGGTCGCCGCCGCGGCGGAACTATTAGGCGCCGTCTCGCATCGCGATCAATCCGCCGAGCGTCCCCAGGTACTCGACGCCTGACCGGCTGAGCGCGATCCCGGCGTAATTGTTGTTGTAGCCCAGCCCGGTCCCGGCCAGCTGCTGGTAGACGACGCGCCCGGTGCGGACGTCAAGCGCGGTCCAGTACCAGGGGTCAGAGCTGCCCGGGCCCTTGGTGTAGGTGTAGATCAGGCCGGCCCCAATCGACAGCTTGGGCACCACGGTGGGGGCGGCCACGCTCGAGTTGGTCCATACGAGACGGCAGCCCGTTCCCTGCGCGTTGATGTCGACGCGGGCAAAGCCCGGCGTGGTGACGCCACCGTTCTCGACCGCGGTCGGGCCGGTGTAGCCGTAGTTGTTCTCGACGATTATCGAGCGTCCGGCGACCAGCAGCGAGTTCTCGGTGTCACTGGTGCCGCGCTTGAACACCGGCACCTTGCAGACCATCCGCGGCAGCGCGAGCTTGCGCACATGGCCATGCCGGCGCACCCGCTTCACCGGGTGCACCGCGGTCCGGTAGACGACGACGTCCATGGGGTCGGCGTTGTCGGTGATGCTCACGTAGCCGCCCTGCATCATCGTCGGGGTGGTGCCGGTCCCGTCGTCGACCTGTCCCGGCTTGGTCTCGAAGCTGTTGGGGTAGCGGGCCTGCCAGCTGATCTTCGGCGCTCCATTCTTACCGGCTATGAAGCGGTACATCTTGCGGTTCGACGCGATGTAGACGCCACCACCGGCACCGCTGGCGAACGAGTTCTCGATCTCCCCCACTGAGCCGCGCCCGACCTTCATCGTGTGGACCGCCCGGGTGGCGAGGTTCAAGGTGGCGACCACGCCGTCGGTCTTGGTCACGAACCACAACAGGCCGTTTGAGTCCGGCAGCGCCGAGGTGATCTCCTCCGAGGCGCTGAGCACGCCGGCGAGGTCGTAGTCGCCGACCTGGGTGAAGCCGGCACCGCCGGGGGCCTCGGCGATCACATAGATGTGGTGTGTGGTGGTGGCGGTCACCACCCGGTCGTGGGAGTCCAGGTAGAAGTAGCCGCCGCTGCCGAAGTCCTGGAAGATCGAGCCGCTGGGCAGGCTCTGGCGCGGGGGCAGCATGAAGGTCGCCAGCGTGGCCAGCGTGTCCGGATCGAACATGTACAGCTCGGGCCCGGTGGCCCCGACGCAGATCGAGATCAGGCGGCCCCGGGAGTCGAAGGCGATGCTGCCGCAGTCGCGGGTCAGCAGCGTCGAGGACAACGACGGTGAACGGCCCAGCGGACCCGGCCACGTGTAGGCGTCGCTCTGCCAGGCGTCATTATGGATCTCAGACTCGCCATTCGGCGCCATGAAGCGGTTCTGCGGCGTGGCGGGGATGCCGCTGAGCGGGTTGACCTTGGCCGGGGACCCGATGTACGAGGGCTGGGTCGGCAGGGACGGGATCGGCGCGGCCGGAATCGGCGGCAGCGGCAACGGCGGGATCGCTGCGCCTACGAACGCCGGAGCCGCCAGCAACGCTGACACGACCGCGACAATCAGATAACCGGTGTAACGCCTCAAGGCCGCGGATCATAGGCGACCGGCTTCACGCCGGAGCAGGTCCCAGGCCCGGCGCACGTCATCCAGGCCCGTGGTCTGCTGGCCGATCGCCAGCCGCAGCACGTAGCGTCCGGCCAGCGCCGCGTGCGAGATGAAGATCTCCCCGCCGGCGTTGACTCGCTCCAGCAGCGCCTGGTTGCGCTCGTCGTCGCCGGCCGACCGGAAGCACACCGTCGAGAACAGGCGCGGCGCGCACAGCTCCCATTGCGGGTCGGCGAGCACCCAGCCCTCGAACTGCTCGGCCAGCGCCACCCCGCTTCGGATGTGCTCCTGCAACCCGCGACGCCCGTGGCAACGCAGCACCGCCCACAGCTTCAGGGCCCGGAAGCGTCGTCCCAGCGCCGGTCCGTACTCGCTCAGCGACAGCGAGTCCTCGGCGTCGGGGGTGCGCAGGAACTCCGGCACCAGGCTGAACGCGGCTCGGAAGTCCTGCGGGCGCTTGGTCCACAGCAGCGAGCAGTCCATCGGCGTCAGCATCCACTTGTGGGCGTTGACCACCACCGAGTCGGCCCGGTCCACGCCGGCGAAGGCCCAGCGAAACTCGGGGCAGACCATCGCGGTGCCGGCGTAGGCGGCGTCGACGTGCAACCAGGCGCCGGCCGCGGCGCAGGCGTCGGCGATCGCCGGCACCGGATCGACCGAGGTGCTGGCGGTGGTCCCCACCGTCGCAACCACCACCGCGCATCGAGACAGGTCGCCGAGCTCGTCCACGCGCAGCCTGAACTGCGAATCGGAGGGGACCTTGCGCAGCCGCATGCCCAGCATCCGGGCCGCCTTGTCGGCCGCCGAGTGGGCGTGCTCGGAGCACACGATCTCGTCACGGCCGGTGGCCCCTCGCGCGGCGATGATCGAGGCCAGTGTCGCCGTCGAGGCGGTGTCCTCGATGTGGCCGTGCCAGCCCTCGGGCAACCCCAGCAGCTGGGCGGTCCAGTCGAGCACCACACCCTCGAGCTCGGTCGCCGCCGGCGCCGTGCGCCACAGGAAGGCCACCGAGTTCAGCGTCGCCGCCAGCAGCTCGGCCAGGATCCCGGGTGGCGAAGCCGACGTGGCGAAGTAGGCGAAGTACCGGGGGTGCTGCCAGTGCGTGATTCCCGGCAGCAGGATCTCGTCGAGGTCACGCAGGATCGCCGAGAACGGCTCCCCCTCCTCGGGCGCGGCATCGGGCAGCGCTGCCCTGATGTCCCCCGGCGCCACCTGGGCCAGCACCGGCAGCTCGCCCACCCGCTCCAGATACGAGGCCGCCCACTCCAGCGCGGCGGCGCCATCGGAGCGCAGATCGGTCAAGCGCCGCTCAGCCTTCCGTCCGGCGCCGGATCGACTCCGAGTAGGCGGCGGGGCGAAACCGCAGCACCGGGTCGGCGGTGCACTCGATCCCCTCGGTCACCCGCGAGGGGTCGAACACCAGCAGGTCGTTGCCCTGCTCGCGCTCGGTGTCGGGCCCGGTGATCTTGAGCGCCCCCACCGTCAGGCGTTTGCGCTCCTTGGGCCACGACGCGCTGGGATCGTCGACGGGGTCGTCGGAGCCGGCGATCTGGACCTCCAGCGAGAACAGGACCGGCTCGGCCGCCGCTCGCGAGACGATCTCCTGCTGCAGGTAGTCGCGCTCGCGCCGGCGAGCCGCCCAGGGCGACAGCCGGGCGACTCCGGCCGCGGGGCGGAGCTTGTAGCGGACATGGCGCTCCCCGCCCCCGGCGTCGATCCACCTGAACGCGTGCAGGCCGTAGTAGGGAATCGTCGCGTAGCTCGCCGGCGCCCGGAGCGTCGGCGCCAGGGCCGGGAGGACCCCGATCGTCTCCGGGTGGCGCGCCAGAAACACCGGCAGCCTCCACGCCGCCGCCGGACCGGCCAGAGCCTTCAGCAGCTCCACGAACCCCTCCGGTGTGCGGGTCGGAAACCGCGGCGACGAGACCGCCACGATGTCCGTGCGCGATCCGTCGGGGAGGTAGAACTTGACCGCCAGCCCGCGGGGATCGGGCGCCCAATCGGGGTGGCCGGGGTCACCGGAGCCGTTTGAGAACCGCACCGTGACTGGCACCTCGGGTCCCTGCATGTGGGGCGCGCAGGTCAGCGACGAGGCGTCGGCGGTCGGAGTGAAGGTGCCGGTGAGGACCACGCCCTTGGCGTGCAGGGCGCGGTGGCCCGGATGGGACCCGAAGACCTCGTTGGCGGTGTCGACGGCCTGCTCGGGCGTGAGCGCCATCTGGCTAGGACACGACCCCGAACTTGATCCCGGCCGCCTGCAGGCGGTCGATCAGCGACTGGCCCATGGCGACGGCCGGAGTGAGCTGGCCGGCCCGCTCGGGAAGTGAGTCCTGGGCCATACAGAGCGCCGACTCGCCGAGCATCTTGGACGTCTCGCCGTAGCCGGGATCGCCGCCGCTGACCTCGGTGACCAGCTCCCGATCGGCGCCGTTTGCGCCCGGGCGCGCGATGAAGCGGACCTTGAACCACGCCTTCTGGCGCTGCTCGGGACTCGGCCCGTCGCCGGGATCCTTGAGCTTCAGCAGCAGGTTGCGGGTCGGCGGCAGCTGCGCAAGCGCGACCAGGGTGCCGGCACCGGCCGCGAACCCGCACACCATCGGCAGGCGCTTGAGCACCAGGTAGTGGCTGTAGGCGAAATCCGGTCCGTAGCGGTCCAGCGCCCGCGCGGACCTCAGCACCGTCTGGGGGTCGATGGTCGGAAAGGGGACCACCCAGCCGCCGGCCTCCGGGACATCGTGCGGACGGCCGGTGACCCCGCGCACCCGGCGGTGCTCGGGACGCGGCTCCAGCCTGCGACGCTCCCGGGCCACCGCGGCGCCCTGGCGCAGCCGGCCCATGATGTGGACCGCGGAGTGGTAGGTGCCGCCGGAGAAGGTGCCGCCGGCGCGAACGAACCCCTCGATCGACAGCGGCGCATCCTCGGGGAGCTGCTGCACGGTGTAGAGCACCCCGAGGTCGTAGGGGATCGAGTCAAAGCCACAGGAGTGCACCAGCCGGGCGCCCGTCTGCTCGGCCTGACCGTGGTAGCGAAGCCACATCAGGTCGACGAACTCGGGCTCGCCGGTCAGGTCAACGTAGTCGGTCCCGGCGGCCGCGCAGGCAGCCACGACCCCCTCGCCGTAGTGGATGTAGGGACCGACGGTGCTGATCACCACCTTGGTCGACTCGGCCATCGCCCGCAGCGACGCCGGGTCGGTGGCGTCGGCGCCGATCAGCGGCAGCTTGGCCAGCGTGGGGTCGACCGTCGCCAGCCGGTCACGGATCGCCTCGAGCTTGCTCTGGTTTCGCCCGGCCAGCGCCCAGCGCAGCTCGCCCTCACGGCGGGCCAGGTACTCGGCGGTCAGCGCCCCGGTGAACCCGGTGGCGCCGTAGACGACCACCTCGTGCTCGCGCTCTGAGCGCTCAGCCATTGGCGCTCACGTTCCGCCCGTGCTGGGACCGCCGACCTCCCGGGCGAGGGTCATCGCCTCCTCCAGGCTCACTCCGGCCTTGGCGGCCAGCCAGCAGGCCACCGGCGCGGCGATGCGCTCGGAGGAATGGGCGGCCTCCCCGGCCAGATCGAGAACTGCCTTGAGCTCGTCCTTGGTCGGGGGCGGGACCCCGAGCTTGTCGGCATAGGCGGCGAGCCAGTCAGGCGCGTTCATCGGGCGCGCAGACTACCCGCATTCGCTGGCAAGATCCCGCCCGGTCAAATACGAACAACCAAAAAGGCGGTAGGAGATGACAGTGCTCGACGACAAGGTCGCGATCGTCACCGGCTCGGCACGCGGGATCGGACGGGCCACGGCCGAGCTGTTCGTCCAGCAGGGCGCGAAGGTGCTGATCAACGATCTCGACGGCGACGTCGCCGAGCAGACCTCGAACGAGATCGACGGCGACACGATCGTGTACGCCGGGGACCTCACCAAGCCCGGCGCTCCCGACGAGTTGGTCCAGAGGGTCATCGACGAGTGGGGCAAGGTCGACATCCTGGTCAACAACGCCGGCTACACCCTCGACGCCCCGATCCACAAGATGAGCGACGAGTGGTTTCAGCGAATGCTCGACATCCACTCGGTGGTGCCGTTCCGGATGTGCCGGGCCGTGGCCCCCCACATGCGCGAGCCGGCCAAGCAGGAGCGCGACGAGGGCCGCGAGGTGTTTCGCAAGATCGTCAACGTCGCCTCGATCTCGGGGACGATGGGCAACGCCGGCCAGGCCAACTACTCCTCGGGCAAGTCGGCGGTGGTCGGCCTGACCAAGACCCTGGCCAAGGAGTGGGGCCAGTTCAAGATCAACGTCAACGCCGTCGCCTTCGGCTACATCGAGACCCGGCTGACGGCCACCAAGGAGGAGTCCAACACGATGGAGATCGGGGGCGAGAAGGTGCAGCTCGGAATCCCCGAGCAGATGCGCCAGATGGCCCCGATGCTGATTCCGCTGGCCCGCCCCGGCACCCCGCAGGAGGCCGCCGGCGGTGTTTTCCTGCTCTGCACGCCGTGGGCCAACTTCATCACCGGGCAGGTGCTGAGCATCACCGGCGGGCAATTCGGCGGGATGAGCTGAGCCCGGCCGCGAGCTACTGCTCGGTGGCGCCGGGCTCGTCCAACCGGGCCCGGCGCTGCAGCTCGTAGAGGTCGGCGCGGCTGCGGATGTACTGCGTGGCGGCATCGACCGGGGGCTGGTGGTCCCAAGGCGTGTAGCGGCCGCGGCGCAGCGCGTCCGAGACCACCCTGCGCTCACGCTGGCTGACCCGCACCCGCCGCTCGATGTCGGCGAGGTCGAGCTCGGCGTCCAGGGCGGCGTGCAGCTCGGCCTCCAGGGCGGGCGAGGAGCCGGCGAGGTTCTCCAGCTCACGGGGGTCGGAGTGCAGATCGAACAGGAGGTCGGGATCGCTGCCGGAGACGATCAGCTTGTGCCGGCCCGAGCGCACCATCGCCGAGGGCGCCTGCACCCCTTCGGCGTGGTACTCGGCGATCACCGGCCGGCGAACCGGCGGCGCCCGGTCCGACACCGCCGCGGCCAGGCTCACCCCGTCCAGACGCAGCCCGCCGTCGCCCAGGCCGGCCAGCGACAGCAGCGTCGGCGCGACGTCGATCAGGGACACCGGCGGCGCCACCCGCCGCCCCACCCCACCCGGGCGCCGCACCACCAGCGGCACCCGCGCCGACTGCTCCAAGAACGACATCTTGTACCAGAGCCCCCGCTCGCCGAGCATCTCCCCGTGGTCGGCGCAGAACAGCACTGTGGTGCGCTGCGCCTGTCCGGAATCGCGCAGCGCCGCCAGCACCGCGCCGACGCGCTCGTCGAGGTAGCTGATCGCCGCGTAGTAGGCGTGCCGGGCCCGCCGGATCTGCTCGGCAGTGAGCCCGGTTTCATCGACGCGGCACATCGCGCGCAACCGGCGGCTGTGGGGATCGGCCTCGTCCAGCGGGATCGCCGGGACGGCGGGCGGGTCGATGTCCTGGGGCCGGTAGCGCTCCCAGTAGCGGCGGGGGAGCTCCCAGGGGTCGTGCGGGCTGGTGAACGAGACGCACAGCAGGAACGGCTGCTCGGCCCGGTGGCGGGCGATGTCGAACAGCTTGCGGACGGCCACGAACGCGACCTCGTCGTCGTAGTCGGTCTGCATGCTCGAGGCGCAGATGCCGGGCGCCAGGACGCTCTCCATGGTGTGGTACCAGGGAAACGGCTGATCCAGCGGACGGTCCCAGTCCGGCGTCCAGTCGACATCGGCGGGATATATGTCGGTGGTCAGCCGCTCCTCGAAGCCGTGCAGCTGGTCGGGTCCGACGAAGTGCATCTTGCCGGCCAGCGCGGTGTGGTAGCCGGCCGCGCGCAGGGCGTGCACGAACGTGGGGGCGCCGGCGCGCAGCTCGGCGGCGTTGTCGTAGACCTCGACCGAGGAGGCGTGGCGCCCGGTCAGCATCGCCGCCCGCGAGGGCGCGCACAGCGGATACGGGCAGTAGGCGCTGTCGAACACGGTGGCGTCGCGCGCCAGCTCGGTCAGCGCCGGCGCCTGCACCGCGGGGTGGCCGTAGAACGGCAGCCACGACGCTGCCAGCTGGTCGGCCATCAGGATCAGGAACGAGTCGGGCACTTGGCGAGCCATGCGGATGCGGCGGCGGACACTAACGCCGGGCCGGTTCGGCGGCCAGCCCGCGCCGCGCGCGCAAACGTCCCAACCGACCGCAGCCAGCGGAGCGTTGGGACGTTTGCGGCCTCCCACTGCGCAAACGTCCCGACCGACCACAACCGGACGAGCGTTGGGACGTTTGCCCGCCACGAAACGACCCCGGGTCCGCCGGGACGCTGTGTAGCCTCGCGCGCATGGACCCGGCCCCGCCGCCCCGGCGCGGAGTGGACCCGGCCCCGCCGCCTGGGCGAGGGGATCCGCTGGTCGTGGCCCATCGGGGAGCCTGGACCGGGGCCCCGCAGAACTCCCTGGCGGCACTGGAGGCGGCGATCGACCTCGGCTGCGACATGGTCGAGATCGACGTGCGCCGGACCCGCGACCGCAAGCTCGTCGCCGTCCACGATCCGCGGATCGGCGGAACGCCGGTCGCCGCCCTCGACCACGCCCAGCTCAAGGCCCGCCTCACACCCGGGCAGGCCCCGTCCCTGGCCGAGCTGCTGGAGCGCGCACAGGGCCGCATCACGCTCGACATCGAGCTCAAGGAGGACGGCTACGTCGAGCAGGTCAGCCGCGCCCTGGCCCGCCTGCCCACCGAGGGCTACGTGGTGACGTCGTTCCAGGCGCCGGCGCTGGCCGCACTACGCCGCGCCGCCCCCGCCACCCGCACCGGCCTGCTCCTGCGACCCACCTGGCACCCCGGCCTGGAGCGCCGAGTACACCAAAGCGGCGCTGACTTCCTGGCCCCGCACGCCCGACTGGCTCGCGCCGGCCTGCTGTCCTGGGCCGCCGACCGGGGCTTTCAACGCAGCTTCGTCTGGACCGTCAACAACCGGCGGGCGTTGCGCACGATGCTCAACCACCCCCGCGTGGCCGCGGTGATCACTGACCGCCCCGACCATGCATTGGCGCTGAGCGCGCTGCATCGGGAGGCTTTACATGAGGTTGACATGGCCGACAACCGGCTGTAGGTTGTCGACCAGAGGGAGTAAGTGGCAATCAACACTTCGTACTGAGTGGCCATCAACACGTCCTGGGGCCTTGACCCCGTCAAGCGTCGTTCTACCACCGACCAGGTGCTGCAGGAGATTCGCTCCGCGATTCTCGCCGGCCGCATGAAGCCCGACGACCAGCTGCCCGAAGCGGCGCTGGCTCAGACGTTCGGGACCGGCCGCAGCGCGATCCGCGAAGCTCTGCGCCAGCTCGTTCAGGAGGGGCTGGTGGTCTCAGAGCTCAACCGCGGCGCGCACGTGCGCTCGATCTCCCGGGAGGACGTGCTCGACGTCTACCTGGCCCGGCAGGCGATCGAGGTGGCGGCGGTTCAGCGGGCGATCGAGCGCCGGGAGTGGCTCGACCTCGCCGAGCTGCGGTCCGCCCAGGAGCGGATCCTCGCCGCCTCGCCGCCGAATGTCGCCCAGCCGCCGTCGCCCGAGTTGATCGCCGCCGACCTCGACTTCCACCGCGCCATGGTCGCCCTGGCCAGCAGCCCCCGGCTCAGCCGGGCCCACGAGCCGCTGGCCGCGGAGTCGCAGATGCTGCTCAACTGGCACCCGG
Source organism: Solirubrobacteraceae bacterium (assembly GCA_036502145.1). Classification (GTDB taxonomy): domain Bacteria; phylum Actinomycetota; class Thermoleophilia; order Solirubrobacterales; family Solirubrobacteraceae; genus Palsa-465. The sequence goes on from DASXZB010000013.1 coordinate 67,056, forward strand.
TGTATCTGGGGGCCGATTACGCCGGCGATCACCAGGTGCTGCTGACCGCGATCGAGGTCCGCGATCCCAACGCGGCCGATGTGGCGCGTGACCACCTGACGATGAGCTCTGACCTGATCTTGCAGGAGACCAAGCGGTATGTCGATCGGCTGGCCACGGCCGATCGTCTTGTCGACAGCGCGGGACCGCCCGGGGGCGAGCCTGAGAAAGAAACCACGAGGGGAGCAGCGGGTGACTGACAAAACAGAGCTGGAAGGCGATGGCCTCACCAGGCGCCAGGTCCTGCGGACCGCCGTCGCCGGCGGCGCCGCACTGAGCGCAGGCGGACTGCTGGCGGCGTGTGGCGGCAGCTCGAGCGCCTCGAGCAGCGCGGGCTCCAGCCCCGTCAGCACGGCCAAGATCAAGCCCGGCGGGAGCCTGCGCGTCGGGGCCACCGGCGGCGGCGCCAAGGACACGATCGACGCTCAGCTCCCCACCGCCGACACCGACATCATGCGGTGCTGGAACCTGTACGAGCCGCTGGCGGTTCGCCCGCCGAGCTTCGGCCCGCTGGAGATGATGGTGGCGGAGTCGATCGTGCCCGAGCACAACAAGGCCGACTCCTGGGTGGTGAAGATCCGTCCCGGGATCGAGTTCCACAACGGCAAGACGGTCACCGCCGAGGATGTGATCTTCTCGCTGCAGCGGATCCTCGACCCGAAGAACCCCAAGGTCGGCGCGGCGTCGATCGGCTACATCGACACCAAGGGGATCAAGAAGCTCTCGAGCTCCAGCCTCCGGATCCCGCTCAAGTTCGCCAACGCCACCTTCCTGGACGACATCGGCCAGTACTTCAACGCGATCGTCCCGGTCGGCTACAACCCGGCCAAGCCGATCGGCACGGGGGCGTTCATGTACGAGAGCTTCACCCCCGGCCAGCAGAGCGTGTTCAAGAAGTTCCCTAACTACTGGCAGAGCGGCAAGCCGTACGTCGACTCGCTGACGATCATCGACTTCACCGATGACACCGCGCGCGTCAACGCCCTGCTGGGCGGTCAGGTCGACGCGATCGACAACCTGCCCACGGGCCAGATCGCCCAGGTCCAGGGCAACTCGTCGCTGAAGGTGCTGATCTCGCACACCGGCCAGTGGCAGCCGTTCACGATGCGCGTCGACCAGGCCCCGTTCAACGACGTGCGCGTGCGCCAAGCGATGCGGCTGATCGTCGACCGCCCCCAGATGGTGGAGCAGGTCCTCAGCGGCCAGGGACGGGTCGCCAACGATCTCTACTCGCCGTTCGACCCGGGCTACAACTCGTCGCTGCCCCAGCGCCACCAGGACCTCGCCCAGGCCAAGTCGCTGCTCAAGGCCGCCGGCCACTCGGGCCTGAGCGTGCAGCTGGTGACCGCGCCGGTGTTCCAGGGCGTGGTGCAGGCGGCCGAGGTGTTCGCCCAGCAGGCCTCCGGGGCCGGGGTCAACGTGCAGCTGCGCAAGCTTGACACCGGCACGTTCTACGGTCCCCAGTACCTGAAGTGGACCTTCGCCCAGGACTTCTGGGCGACCCGGGAGTACCTGCCCCAGGTGGCCCAGGGCAGCCTGCCGAGCTCGCCGTTCAACGAGACCCACTGGGCCGATCCCAAGTTCATCGAGCTGATCGGCAAGGCCCGGGGGACTCTGAACGAGGCAAGCCGCAACGCGATCCTCAAGCAGGCTCAGGAGATCGAGTACAACACCGGCGGCTACATCATCCCCTACTTCTCCAACCAGATCGATGCCTACTCGTCGAAGGTGACCGGGTTCGTGGAGGCCAAGTCCGGCTTCCCCCTGGGCAACTACTGGTTCAAGAACGTCGGGTTCACGGCGTAGACGCGCGGGCGGGCGACGATCATGTCCAAGTTCATCCTCCGGCGGATCCTGTTCGGGCTGCTGACGCTGCTGCTGGTCTCGATCGTGGTGTTCGCGGCGACGCAGGCGCTGCCCGGCAACGCCGCCCGGGCGATCCTGGGCCGCAACGCCACGCCGGCGCGCCTGGCCGCGCTGACCCAGCAGCTGCACCTCAACCAGTCGGTGGTCTCGCAGTACTTTCACTGGCTGGGCGGGGTGCTGAGCGGCAACCTGGGGACTTCGGCGGCGACCGAGCAGCCGGTCAGCCAGCTCCTGAGTGGCCGGATCCTCAACTCGGCGTTCCTGGTCTTCGTGGCCGCGATCGTGGCGATTCCGCTGTCGATCTTCCTCGGCGTGATCATGGCGGTGCGGCGCGACAAGCCCACCGACCACGTGCTGTCGACCAGCACCCTGGCGCTGGCGGCGCTGCCCGAGTTCGTGATCGGGATCGGGCTGGCGCTGATCTTCGCCACCAACCTCTCGCACATATTCCCGGCGGTGTCGATCGTGCCGCCGGGAGAGCACGCCTGGAACACGCCCAACGTGGTCGTGCTGCCCGCCGCGACCCTGGTCCTGGCGGTGACCCCGTATATCAGCCGGATCATGCGCGGATCGATGGTCGAGGTGCTCGAATCGGAGTATGTGACGATGGCCAGGCTCAAGGGCCTGTCCAATCGAACCGTGATCTGGCGCCACGCGGTCCCCAACGCGATCGTGCCGGCGATCCAGGTCTCGGCGCTGCAGCTGGCCTACATGGCCGGCGGCGTGGTGGTGGTGGAGGCCGTCTACTCCTACCCCGGGATCGGCAACGCGCTGGTCGACGCGGTCGGCAACCGCGACGTCCCGGTGGTGCAGGCGCTGACGATCATCATCGCCGCCGTCTACGTGGTGGTGAACCTAATCGCCGATCTGGCCACGATCGTGGTCACACCGCGACTGAGGACGGCCGGGCGATGAGCACCCCGGCGATGACAGTCGACCAGGTCGCCGGCCCCACGCAGGCGATGCGCAGCCGCCAGTGGACGCAGCTGCTGCGGTCCACCTTGGGGATGTGGCGGGCCCGAATCGGTTTGGTGATCGTGGCGATCCTGGTGGTGATCGCGCTGGCCGGGCCGCTGTTCGCGCCTCACTCCCCCACCCAGTTCGTGGCCGCGCCCAACAGCCCGCCCTCCAGCCAGGCGCTGTTCGGCGCCGACAGTCTGGGGCGCGATGTGTGGAGCCGCTTCCTCTACGGCGGGCGCAGCGTGCTCGGCCTGTCGGTGGCGGCGACGATCATCGGCGTCGGACTCGGCCTGCTGATCGGACTGACCGCGGCCTACGCCGGCGGGTTGGTCGATGAGATCCTGATGCGGATCGCCGACGTGTTCATGGCCTTCCCGCAGATCGTGCTGGCGCTGCTGCTGGTGTCGGCGTTTGGACCCAAGCTGTGGCTGATCGTGCTGACGGTGGGGATCTCTCACGCTCCGCGGGTCGCGCGGGTGATGCGGGGGGCTGCGCAGCAGGTGGTCGAGCGCGACTTCGTCAAGGCCGCCGAGGCCGTCGGCGAGCCGCGGCGGCGGATCATCTTCGGCGAGCTGCTGCCCAACGTCACCAGCCCGCTGCTGGTCGAGTGCGGACTGCGGCTGACCTACTCGATCGGCCTGATCGCCGCCATCTCGTTCCTCGGCTTCGGGCTGCAGCCGCCCAATTCCGACTGGGGCCTGATGATCAACGAGAACCGCCTCGCGGTGACTGTTCAGCCGTGGGGAGTGCTGCTGCCGGTGCTGGCGATCGCGCTGCTGACGATTGGCACCAACCTGGTAACCGACGGGATCGCCCGGGCCGCGATCGGGATCGACCGAGGGGATTAGCGTCCAGATGAGCACTACTGCCGAACCCAAGCCCACCTCCCCCACCAACGCGGTCGCGGTCCGCGACCTGCGGATCGAGCTGATCTCCAGCGGCGTCGATGTGGTCGACGCGATCATGATCGAGGTCCGCGCCGGCGAGGTGCTCGGCCTGGTCGGCGAGTCGGGGTCGGGCAAGACCACGGTGGGGATGGCGCTGATGGGCTACTGCCGGCCCGGCGGCCACGTCACCGGCGGGAACGTGCTGATCGACGGCCGCGAACTCGAGGGGCTGGCCGCCGGGGAGCTGCGCCGGCTGCGCGGCGGCACCGTCTCCTACATCCCGCAGGACCCAGGGACGGCGCTGAACCCGGCGTTGCGCATCGAGCGCCAGCTGTCGGAGATCCTGGATGCCCACGCCGGCGATACCACTGCCGAGCAGCGGCGGGCCCGGATGCGCGAAACGCTCGAGGAGGTGGCGCTGCCGTCCGACGACGAGTTCATGCGGCGCTACCCCCACCAGCTCTCCGGCGGCCAGCAGCAGCGGGTGGCGATTGCGATGGCGTTCGCCTGCCGGCCGCACGTGATCGTGTGCGACGAGCCCACCACCGGACTCGACGTGACCACCCAGGCCCGCGTGCTGCAGACGGTTCGGGAGCTGTGTCAAAGCCACCAGGTGGCGGCGCTGTATGTCAGCCACGACCTCGCCGTGGTGGCCGAGCTGGCCGACCACGTGGCGGTCATGTACTCCGGGAGAATCGTGGAGCGCGGGCCGCGCGATGCGATCTTCTCGCGCCCCCGCCACCCCTACACGCGCCGGCTGCTGCGGGCGGTCCCCGACCTGGAGGGAAAGCGCGCCGTGGTCGGGATCCCGGGCCGGGCACCGCTGCCCGGGCAGCGGCCACAGGGATGCTTCTTCGAGCCGCGCTGCGACCTGGCGATCGACAGCTGCCGCGAGCGCTTCCCGGAGGCCACCGAGTACGGCGAGGGTCACCTGGTGCACTGCTACCGCGCCGATGACGCCCCTGACCAGCTGCCCACCACCGGCGGTGACTCAGCGGCCACCGAGCCCGGCGAGGTGGTGGTCTCGGTCCAGCGGGTGAACGCCAGCCACGGCTCGCACCACACCCTGTTCGACATCGACCTGGAGGTACGGCGCAACGAGTGCGTCGCCCTGGTCGGCGAGTCCGGCAGCGGCAAGACGACCCTGGCCCGCTGCATCTCCGGACTTCACCACCAGTACACCGGGGAGATCGAGCTCGCCGGCACCCACCTGCCGGAGAGCTCGCGCAAGCGAAGCAACGAGGCCCGCAAGCAGATCCAGTACGTGTTTCAGAACCCATACGCCTCGCTGAACCCGCGCCGGACCGTGGGTCAGACCATCGCCCGGCAGCTGAACCTGTTCTTCGGCGGCGGACGCGACTCCGGGCAACGGGTTGGGGAGTGCCTGGAGCGGGTGGCGCTGTCGGCGGCGGCCGCCAACCGCTTCCCCGACCAGCTTTCCGGCGGCGAGCGCCAGCGCGTCGCGATCGCCCGCGCCCTGGCCGCCGAGCCGTCGCTGCTGGTCTGCGACGAGATCACCTCGGCGCTCGACGTCTCGGTCCAAGCGGCGATTGTCGACCTGCTGCGCCAGCTGCGCGGCGAGACCGGCCTCAGCATGCTGTTCATCACCCACAACCTGGCGCTGATCCGGACCATCGCTGACCGCGTGGTGGTGATGACCGAGGGCCGGATCGTCGAGTCCGGGGCCACCGCCAACGTATTCCAGTCCCCAAAGGCCGAGTACACCGGCCACCTGCTGGCCAACACGCCAACCGTCGAGGCGGCGCTGGGGCGGTGAACACGGAGGCGTTCATCACCTGCGCCATCACCGGCGCCGGCGACACCGTCTCCCGCAGCCCCCACGTCCCGGTGACCCCCGAGCAGATCGCCGATTCGGCGATCGCGGCGGCGCGGGCCGGGGCGGCGGTCGTCCACATCCACGTCCGCGATCCCGAGACCGGGGCCGGCTCGCGCGACGTGACGCTGTATCGCCGCGCGGTGCAGGCGATCCGGGCCGCCGACGTGGACGTGGTGTTGAACCTGACCGCGGGCATGGGCGGCGATCTGGTGCTGGGTCGCCCCGACCGCCCCCTGCCGCTTGACCAGACCGCGACCGACCTGGCCGGCGCCGGCGAACGGCTGGCCCACGTGGCCGAGCTGGAACCGGAGATCTGCACCCTGGACTGCGGGACGATGAACTTCGCCGCCGGCGGCGACTACGTGATGGCCAACACCCCGGACATGCTGCGGGCCATGGCCGCCGGGATCCGGGAGCTGGGGGTCAAGCCGGAGCTCGAGGTGTTCGACACCGGCCAGCTGGTGATGGTCAAGGACCTGATCGACGAGGGGTTGATCGAGGATCCGGTGCTGGTCCAGCTGTGCATGGGCATCCGCTACGGGGCCCCCGACGATCCCCTCACGCTGATGGGGCTGGTCAACGCGCTCCCGGCCGGGGCGGTCTTCTCGGCCTTCTCGATCGGGCGTATGCAGCTGCCGTACGTGGCCATGGCCGTGCTCGCCGGCGGCAACGTCCGGGTCGGCCTCGAGGACAACCTCTACGCGGGACCCGGCGAGAAGGCGACCAACGCCCAGCTGGTGGAGCGCGCGACGGCGATCCTGGAGGCGATGAACGTGCGCGTTCTGGGTCCTCGCGACGTCCGCGAACGCCTGCGCCTGAACGGAAGTGGCTGAGGACGGGCAGCCGCCGGCGACGGCGACGCTGCTGGGGGCCGGCGTGATCGGCGGCGGCTGGGCGGCGCGGCTGCTGCTGGCCGGGGTCGACGTGCGGCTGTTCGACCCCGCGTCCGGCGCGGTTGCCGCCGTCGACTCCGCGCTGGAGCGAGCCCGGCGGGCCTGGGCTCGGCTGACGGCGGCGCCGCTGCCGCCGGAGGGCTCGCTGGCGGTCTGTGACACGGTGGCCGAGGCGGTGGCCGGGGCCGAGCTGATCCAGGAGTCAGCCCCCGAGCGCGAATCGCTCAAGTGCCGGCTGCTGGGCGAGGCCAGCCGCGCCGCGTCGCCCGACGCGATCATCGCCTCCTCGACCTCGGGCCTGCGGCCGTCGCGGCTGTGCCTGGAGATGGAGCGCCCGGAGCGGTTCGTCGTCGCGCATCCCTTCAACCCGGTGTACCTGCTGCCGCTGGTCGAGGTGTGCGGCGGCGATCGCACCGCCCCGGCGGCTGTCGCCCGGGCCGCGGCGATCTACCGCTCGCTGGGGATGCAGCCGCTGGTGGTCCGCCGCGAGATCGATGGCTTCATCGCCGACCGCCTGCTCGAGGCGCTGTGGCGCGAGGCGCTGTGGCTGGTCGCCGACGACATCGCCACCGCCGAGGAGATCGACGACGCGATCCGCTACGGCCCCGGGCTGCGCTGGGCGGCGATGGGGACCTTTTTGACCTACCGCCTGGCCGGCGGCGAGCACGGAATGCGCCACTTCATGGCCCAGTTCGGACCGGCGCTCGAGCTCCCGTGGTCGCGGCTGACCGATGTCCCGCCGCTCGACGAGGCGCTGCTTCAGAAGCTGGTGGCCCAGTCAGACGCCCAGGCGGCGGGGCGCTCGATCGACGAGCTGACGCAGATCCGAGACGATTGCCTGGTGGCCGTCCTGCGGGCCCTGCGCGACGAGGGGTTCGGGGCCGGCGAGGTCCTGGCGCGGACCGAGCGCGAGCTGCGCCAGCGCGCGGTGACGGCCGACGGCAGCGCGCCCGTTCCGCTCGCCGACGGGCGGCTGGTGCTCCACGAGGCGGTGGTGATCCCCGAGTGGATCGACTACAACGGCCACCTCACCGAGAGCCGCTACCTCGAGCTGCTGGCCGACGCCACCGACGCCCTGCTGTGCCGCATCGGCGTCGACGCCGACTACGTCGCGGAGGGCAGCTCGTACTACACGGTCGAGACGCACATCCGCCACCTCGGCGAGGCCCGGGCCGGGGAGCGGCTGTACGTCGCCACCCGGCTGCTCGGTCACGACGGCAAGCGCCTGCATCTCTGGCACGAGCTGAATCGCCGCGGCGACGATGCGCTGCTGGCCACCGGCGAGCACATGCTGCTGCACGTCGACCGGGCGGCGGGCCGCACGGCGCCGGCCGGGACGGCGGTCCTGGGCGCGCTGTCGGAGATCGCCTCGGCCCAGCGGGAGCTGGCGTGGCCCGACGCGGCGGGCTCGCGGATCGACGGCGGGCGCCGGCGCTCCGGGTGAGCCGCACCGCGCCGTGCGTGCGGCATGGGCCTCAGGTGAGCGCACCCAGCACGATGACCCCGGCGATCACGAACGCCACCCCCAGCCACTGAGCACGGGTCGGACGCTCGGCGAACAGCGACACGCCCATCACGATCGGAACCACCGCGTACGGCGCCGAGGCCGCGGCGACCACCGCCGTCGAGGCGTGCCCCACGCCGAGGTTGAAGCACACGTAGCCGCCGGTGTCCAGCACCGCCAGCAGCCCCATCAGTCCCAGCATCGTCGCCCGCGCGCGGTCCGCTCCGTCGGTGGTCGGCTCCGGGCCCCCCGGCAGCGGGTCCGCCCCGCCCGCGACCAGCAGGTTGCCGGCCAAGAACAGCGCCGCGAAGCCGCGGGCGAGAAAGATCGGCCCCAGCCAGCCGATCGAGCTGCGGTAGTAGGAGACGCCGAACACGAACCCGCCCAACAGCGCCATCGCGCACAGCGCCAGCAGAAAGCCGAGTACCGAGCGCCGCTGCAGCTTCGCCCGCGCGATCTCGCGAACGTCCGCGGAAGCCAGCATCGCCCCGGCGATCGTGATCGCCACCGCCACCGCCTGCAGCGCCGACAGGTGGTCGCCGGCCAGGACCACGGCCAGCAGCACGGTGACCGCGGCGTAGCCGGAGACGATCGGGCTCAGGACCGAGATCGGTCCGATCGCCAGCGCCCCGTAGAACGCCAGGTAGGACACCCAGCCAACCGCTCCGATGGCCACGAACACCGCGACCTCGCCGGCGTCGACATGCGCGAGCGCGTCGGTGGCCAGCGCCAGGACCGTGAGCGGGATCAGCGCCGCGAGGTGAAAGCCCAGCACGACCCGCAACGCGCCGGCGCTGCGCGAGGCCACGGCCGCGAAGTAGTCGGCCAGCCCCCAGGACAGCGCGGCGCCCAGGCCGAGCGCGACCCCCACTAAGTGATCCCCGCCGTGATGATCGGATCAGGTTAAGGGGCTTCGGCCCGGCTTCGGCTCGGGCGGTGCGATATAAATTCGCGCACCTTTGAACAAATTCATCAAAAACCTGAGGGGTGACTGAGATGTCGACTCCCGAACTGCATCGCACCGCGTTCGACAGTCTCCAGCGCGCGGCCGGCGCGACCTGGACCGACTGGGAAGGCTGGGCCTGGGCCGCGGACTTCGGCGACCCGGTGGCCGAGCATCAGGCCACGCGGACCGCCTGCAACATGTGGGACGAGTCGCCGCTTCGCAAGTGGGATCTGAGCGGCCCGGACGCGGTGGCGCTGGCCGACGCGCTGTTCACCAACGACATGGCGGCGCTCGAGATCGGTCAGGTCCGCTACGGCGCTATCTGTGACGAGCAGGGCAAGATGATCATGGACGGCACGGTCTTTCGCCTCGCCGACTACCACTGCCTGTCGATCACCAGCTACGACTCCGACCTGGCGTGGTTCCGGCAGGTCGCCTCTGACCGCGGGCTCGACGTGCAGGTCGAGGACCGTACGGCCCAGATGCCCCACCTGCAGGTCCAGGGTCCCAAGGCACGCGAGGTGCTGGGGCCGATCACCGAGGGCGTCGACGTCGGGGCGCTGCGCTACTTCCGGTTCGCCCACCAGGACGTGCGTGTCGGCGGCGCCCCGTGCTGGCTGTCGCGCACCGGATACTCGGGTGAGCTCGGCTTCGAGGTGTACTGCTCCGTCGACGACGCCGAGCGGGTGTGGAACGCGGTGCTGGAAGCCGGTCAGCCCCACGGGATCCGCCCTATCGGCCTGTCGGCGATCGAGACCCTGCGGATCGAGTCCGGCCTGCTGTTCCCCGACATCGATTACTTCCCGCACGACACCGACCCGTTCGAGGTCCGTCTCGACAACGTCATCAAGCTCGACAAGGCCGGCGATTTCGTCGGTCGGGATGCCCTGCGAGCGATCGCCGATCAGGGCACCCCCCGGCTGCTGACCACGCTGCGGATCGACGGCGACCAGGTGCCGGAGTACGGCGCGCCGGTGACCCAGGACGGCCGCGAGGTGGGAATCGTGCGCAGCCCCTGCCAGAGCCCCAGCTTCGACATGCAGGTGATCGCGATGGCGTCGGTGGACCGCGACCTGGCCCAGGAGGGCCAGCGGGTCGACGTGGCGTTGGGCGACGGCACCGTGGGCGCCACCGCGGCGCCGTTTCCGATCTACGACACTCAGAAGCGCCGCCCCCGCAGCTGACAGCCGCTGCGCCCGACGGTCGCCACTGCGCGCCGTTCAGCCCGTGGGCGGCGTGAACTGGCTGAGGGTCAGTACCGCGCCCTGGGGGTCACGGATCACCGCGGACCTGGTCCAGTCGGTGTCCGCCGAGGCGAGCACCGAGGCGCCCAGGCGCTCGACGGTGGCGACCGACTGGTCGCGGTCGGCGACCGTGAACGTGACATGCCAGTGCGGCGCCGAGGCCTCGGCCTCGAGCGACGCCAGCCAGCCGATCGCGTCCTCGAACCCAGGGGGGCCGAGCCCCGCCTGCCGGACGCGGATGTCGGGGTCGACGGTGGCCTCGAGGTGGTCGCCGTAACCGGGCCGGCGCCACATGGTGGCGGTCGCACCGCCTCCCAGATCCAGCGGGTGGGCCTCCCAGCCGAACACCGTGGCGTAGAACTCTTGGGCGCCGTCGGGGTCGTCGGTGTGCACATCGCTGAAGTTCCAGGCGCCGACCCCGTTGACGATCTGCGGTCCCGGACGCCGGCCGGCCTGCCAGAGGCGGAACTGCGCGCCGGCGGGATCGGCGCAGACCGCGGCCCGGCCGGCCGGACCGGCGGCCTGAGGAGCGGACACGACCGCGCCACCGGACTCCTCGACGAGAGCCGCCGCGGCGTCCGCGTCGTCGACGGCCACATACGTGTTCCAAGCCGCGCTGTCGCCCGACCCCGGCGCGATCGCCGCGGCATCGCTTCCATCGAGTGAGGCGATCCAGTACGACGGCGACCCCGCGGGAGCTGCGTCCTGAAACGTCCAGCCAAAGAGCTCGGAGTAGAAGTGGCGGCCGGCCAGGGGGTCGGGCTGGTCGGTGTCGACCCAGCACGGCACGCCGTGGGGATAGGTTCTGGCGTCATTCATGAGACTCCCTGCGCCGGTTGCAGCTCGGCGCTCTTGCTCAGCGCCTCCTCGATCAGCTCGGTCAGCTCGCGCAGCTCGATCCGCTCCGCGTTGCCCGAGGTCTTGATCGCGTCCTCGTACATGGTGACGTCCTTGGGACAGGAGACCACGAACAGGTCCACCTCGGGGAGGCCGACGGCCTCGCGGATGCGGTTCTCGGACGGACGCTCCTGGCCGGGGTCGTCGGCGATCCAGATGCGCCCGCCGCCGGCACCGCAGCAGAACGAGTTGTCACGGTTGCGCGGCATCTCGACCAACGTACAACCGAGTCGCTCAAGGATCCTCCTCGGCGCCTCGTACTCGCCCTGGAAGCGGCCCAGGTGGCAGGGGTCGTGATAGGTCACCCGATAGGAGAGCCGGTCGGCCACGTCCAGGCGGCCGGACTCGATCAGCTCCAGCAGCAGGGCCGTGTGGTGCACCACCGACCACTGGCCGCCGAGGTCGGGATACTCGTTTCGCAGCGTGTTGAGCGAATGCGGGTCGCTGGTCACGATGCGCTGAAACTCGCAGCCTTCGATCTCTGAGATGTTGTGCTCGGCCAGGGACTCGAACAGCCCCTCCTCGCCGACGCGCCGGATGTCGTTGCCGGAGTTGCGCTCGCCCTCGTAGAGGATCCCGAAGTCGACCCCGGCGCCGTGCAGCAGGCGCGCCAGCGAGCGGGTCACCCGCTGCGAGCGCGGGTCGAACGAGGCGTAGTCGCCGACGAACCACAGCACGTCCACCGGTGACTTGCGGGCGTCGGTGACCTCGAAGTCGAGCTCCTTGGTCCAGCGACCGCGCCGGCGCCGGTTCTCACCGAACGAGTTGCCCGACTTGTGGATCACCTCGAGCGTCGACTGGAGGTTTGCGTCCATCTCCCCGTCCTCGACCAGCCGCCGGCGCAGCTGGTTGATGATCGGAGCCTGCTCGATCCCCACCGGGCAGATCTCCACGCACGCGTTGCACTGCATGCACGACCACACCGTCTCGGTGCGCACCCCGTCGGGCCCGATGACGCTGGCCGTGAAGCCGTCGCCGTTGGCGCGGCCGTCGACCAGCGCCCCGAGCACGCCGCCGATCGATGCGCCGGCGCCGGCATGATTTGCCTGCTCGCGCAGCTCCAGAACCACGTCACGGGGCGACAAGGGGCGTCCGGTGGCGTTGGCCGGACACGCCTCGTGGCACTTGCCGCACTTCGTGCAGGCGTCGAGCTGCAGCAGGTGCAGAGGGCTGAAGTCGGCCAGCGTCCCGTAGCCGGCGGGCTCGGATGCCCGGGCGGGCGGGATCGGCGCCAGCCGCTTTCCGGCTTGCCGATCGCGCAGCGACAGGCTGACGAAGCTCGACAGCATGTGCGCGGCCTTGGTGTAGGGGATGCTGGCCACGAACACGATCGCCAGCAGGCCGTGAAACCACCACAGGCCGTGCCGTAGCCCAGCCAGCGTGGCGTGGTCGATACCGGTCAGAGCCTGAGCGACGATCCAGCCACCGAACTGGGTGGCCCCGTAGCCCGGCTGGTCCATCGCGATCCGGACACCTTCGAGCACGAAGCCCGTCAACGCGATCACCACCAGCGTGATCACGAACGCCCAGTCCCCGAGCCGGTACACGCGCCGGTCGTACTGGGGATCGCCGGCGGCGCGGTCCGGGCGTGCGTAGTCGAGCTTGGCCGGGCGGACGATGGCGCGACGAACCATCATCACCAGCACGCCCAGGATCAACAACGTGCCGAACACGTTGAGCACTTCCTTGTAGATCAGGTAGAAGTTGCCGTGGAAGTAGCTCCAACCGAATACCGGCGACGTGAAGTCGGTGTCGAAGCCGAGGATCACAGTGCCCGCGAACAGCACGATGAAGCCGTAGAAGATGGCGGCGTGCGCGCCTCCGGCCGTGTGGTCGCGCCGCTCGATCGTGCTGTGGGAGAGCAGCAGCCGGGCGCCGGTCACCAGGCGCCCCGGCAGCTCACGCCAGGGACACGGCGGCCAGGGTCCGCCGTGACCGCGGCGGTACTTCACGATCGGCCGCAGCACCCCGTACAGGAAGACGATCACCGAGGCCACCGCCAGCGCGTACCAGATGACCTTCAGCCACGGGACGAAGTGCCAGAAGACCGGCCGCGTCTTGGTGGCCGCGAGCAGGAGCGCCACGGCGGCCTAGGGACGACGGCGGGGCGCCGGCCGGCGAGACCCCAGCATCACTCGAGCACCTGCTCCAGCTCGTCGGCGACCTCGAACAGGTCGGCCACCGCCCCGAAGTGGGCGACGCCGAAGATCGGCGCCTCCGGATCGGTGTTCACGGCGATGATCGTATCCGCGGTGCGCATTCCGGCCAGGTGCTGCACGGCGCCGGAGATCCCCAGCGCCAGGTACACGCGCGGCTTCACCGTCTTGCCGGACTGGCCGACCTGCCGGGCGCTCGGCATCCACCCGGCATCGACCAGCGGCCGCGACACGCTCAGGGTGGCCCCCAGCTTGTCGGCCAACGCCTCGAAGCGCGGGATCTCGTCCTGGTCCTCGACGCCCCGGCCGATCGAGACCAGGAACGGCGCCTTGGTTATGTCGACATCGGCCTCCTGTACCTCCTCGAAGCCGAGATGCTCGCTGGCTGCCACGCCGTCGAGGTCGAGCTCGACACTGCGCGCAGCCGCCGCTTCGGACCCGGCCGGGACCGGTTCGAACGTACCCGGGCGCGCCATCAACAGCGTGCACTCCTTGCCGGGGAACTCCAGCTGGGCCACCAGCTTGTCGCCGTAGGCGCCGCGACCGGCGACCGGACCGCCGTCCCACGACAGCGAGATCACGTCGCTGGCGAACCCCAGACCGCGGCGGGCCGCCACCGCCGGCCCGAAGCCGAGCGAGTCGATGGTGTGGCCGAGCAGCACCAGGCCGGGACGCTCGGCTTCGATCAGCTCCTCGAGCGCCCGCTGCCACACGTGGGCCTCGAAGTGCTCGGTCGGCGCGGTGACCAGCAGCAGCTCGTCGACGCCGTCGGCCGACAGGGCCGGGGCGAAGCGATCCGGCTCGGGGTCCAGCACCGCGACCAGGACGCGACCGCCGGCCTGCCCCTTGACCGCCAGCGCGGCGCCGATCAGCTCCAGCGAGACCTCGCGCAGCTCGCCGCGTCGCGCCTCGGCGACCACCAGCACGTCGCTCATCCGCGGCACCTCGCTCGCGACGACATGCCGCTCATCCCGACATCCGATCTCGCACGATCTCCACGATCCGGCTCGCCACCTCGTTGGGCGAGCCGTCGATCATCTCGGCGCCCTCGCCGCGGTCGGGAGGCCTCAGGTCGCGCCGCCGCGAACCGGCGGCCGCCGCCAGGGCGTCGGCGTCGACGCCGAGCTGCGCCGGTGCGGTCACCTCGAGCGGCTTCTCGCGCGCCTGCTTGATCGCCCGCAGGTTGGCGTACCGCGGCTCATTGATCCCGGTCTGGATGGTGAGCAGCGCCGGCGTGCGCAAGCGCACCACCTCCACCAACCCGCCCTCCAGCTCGCGCTTGACGGTCGCGGTGGACTGAGCGGGGTCGTAGTCGAGCTGCTTCACCACCGCCACGTGCGGCATCTCCAGATAGCCCGCCAGCGCCACGCCGGTGGCCCCGTTGACCGCGTCGGAGGACTGCACTCCGCACAGCACCAGGTCCGGGGACTCTGGGGTCACCGCGGCCGCCAGAACCCGGGCGATGGCCAGCGGATCGGCGTCGCTCAAGGCCTCGTCCCAGATCCGCAGGGCGCGGTCCGCCCCCCGGGCCAGGCAGCCCAGCAGCGCCTCTTCGGCCTCCTCGTCGCCGACAGTGACCACCACGACCTCGCTGTCGTCGCCGCCGGCGCCTTCGCGCAGCGTCAACGCCGCCTCCAGCGAGAACGCGTCCCACTCGTTGAGCTCGAACTCGAGGAAGTCCGGATCGACCCCTGAGCCGTCTTCGAGCAGCTCGAACTCGTCGTCGAGCGCGGCCACCTGCTTGACCGGGACGACGATCTTCACACCGGCCTCGTGGCTCTGAGCTGTGCGTCCGCCGGGCTACGCCACATCTACGGTGTTGAGCAGCTGGGTGCGGTAGTCCTCGTTGGTGCTGTCGCCCCACAGGCGACGCTCCCGGATGAACGGGAGCGGCATCTCCGGGTTCTGGGAATCGATCTCCCGGGCCAGGCGATGGCCGTCGAAGATCGAGTCGACGATCATCCGCGGCGCCGAGGCGTCGCCGATCACGTAGACGGCATCGATCCCCTCCTGCGCCAAGCGGTCGGGATCGGACTTGAGCTCGCGGTAGAGCTGGTCGTCGGAGATCCTGGCCGTGCACAGCACCACGCTGTCGACCTCGAACTGCTCCTTGTGGGCCGGGTTCCAGACGTTGTAGGCGTGGCAGACGCCCGGCTCGATCCGCTCGACCATCGTGTACGGATGGATACCGACCCCCAGCCGGTGCAGGTCACGGTGGAGCATCGGCGCCTCCAGCGTGTACTCCATGTAGCTGGCGATGTCGCCGGCCTGGGTCAGCAGCTGCACCTCGTGGCCGGCGCCGGCCAGCTTCTGGGCCACCGAGGCGCCCATGAAGTAGGCCTCGTTCTCGAGCACCAGCACGCGCTTGCCGATCTGCTTCTCACCGGCCACGACCTGGTCGGGGGTGAGCTGCCAGTCCAGCGACGTGTCGGCGCCGGGAATCGGCTCGTGGGTGGCGGCGTTGAGCCCGTCGGTTGCGAAGTGGCAGCCCGTGGCCACGATCACGATCTCGGCCCCGTAGTTGAGCACGTCCTCGGCGCTGAGGGTGGAGTCGAGGTGAACCTCGACGTTTGACAGCTTGTCGAGCTGGATCTGGCGGTAGTTGACGATCCGGCTCCACTCGCCCAGGCCGCGCGCGGTTCCGCGGAACAGGTTCTCCTTGCCGTCGGAGTGGCCGAGCTTGGAGATCCAGTTGACGGAGCCCCCGATCTCCTTGGCGCCCTCGATCAGGTGCACCGCTGACATATCCCGTTTGCCCAGCACCATCGCGCACTCCATGCCGGCGGGACCGGCGCCTACCACCAGGACGCCCTTGTCGCGGTTGGCGGCGGGGTGGAACTTCTCCGGATGCCACCCGCGGCGGTACTCCTCGCCCGCGGTGGCGTTCTGGGTGCAGACCATCGGTGGCCCGCCGATCTCCCAGCGTGAGATGCACTGGTTGCAGCCGATGCACTCGCGGATGTCCTCGAGCCGGCCCTCGTTGATCTTGTTGGGCAGGAACGGATCCGAGATCGAGGGCCGCGCGGCGCCGATGATGTCGTACTGCCCGGAGTTGATGATCGCGATCATGGTGTCGGGGTTGGTGATCCGCCCCACCCCCACGACCGGGTTGTCGGTGTGGTTGCCGGCCTTGACCTGACCGGTGTACGGCTTCTCGTGGTTCTCCTCGAAGAACCGCGAAGGACCGGCGTTCTGGCCCCACTCGGCGATGTCGCCGACGGTGAAGTCCCACAGGTCGACGAGGTCGTTGCAGTGCTCCACAAACCGGATCCCGTCCTCGCCGACCTGAATCGACTGCGGGCCCAGCAGATGGTCGACGGCGAACCGGGAGGCGATCGCGCAATCGTCGCCCACCGCCTCGCGGACCTTGTACAGGGACTCGCGCCAGAACCGCGCGCGGTTCTCGAACGACCCGCCGTACTTGTCGGTCCGGCGGTTGTAGAACGGCGACAGGAACTGGAACGGCAGGTAGGCGTGGGCGCCGTAGACGTAGATGATGTCGAAGCCGGCTTCGCGGGCGCGGACCGCGGCGTCGACGTACATCTGCTGGACGGTGTCGATGTCGTCCTGGTCCATGTGGCGCGGGAAGATGTTGAGCTCGAAGTCGGAGGCCACCTGCGACGGCCCGCGCGGAGTGGCGCGCGTCTCCATGCACGGGGCGTGGGGCCCGCCGTACCACAGCTCGATGCCGGCCAGGGCGCCGAACTCGTGCAGGCGGTCGCACATAGCGGCCAGGTTGCGCACGTCGCCCTCGTCCCAGATGCGCGCCGAGACCCGGGAGGTGTCGTCGGATTCGGGGTGGATCGAGCAGTACTCGGTGCAGCACGCTCCCCAGCCGCCCTCGGCCTTCATGCCGCGGTGATAGGCCTGCATCCCGGGCTTCTCCGACCCCGCCCCGATGCAGTGAGGTACCTGGTAGAAGCGGTTCTTGAGCGTCTTCGGACCGATGTCAATCGGCTCGAAGAGGATGTCGTACTTGTGGTCGCGCGCCACGTCTCTCCCTCCCTAGGCCCTTATGAACAAATAGGTTCAGGTCGAAGTTCTAGCGGATTTGCCCAGCGCTGTCCACAGGCCCCAGCCGCCCCGTCGCGGGCCCCTCCAATCGCCGTCACGGACGGCCTCTCAGAGGTCCGTGGGCATCCATACCAGGCAGTCTGCCTGCCGGCGGACCCGGCGCGCGGCCAGCCTCAGCCACCAGCGCGGGGTCTTGTGGACGTCTGGGCCCAGCACCACCAGCCCCACGCCGCGCTCGCGCACCAGCTCTATCAGCGCCGCCAGAGGTCGCCGGCTCGAGACCCGCAGCAGCTCGGTGTGGATCCCCAGCGCGGCGGCGCGGGCCGCCGTCTCCCGGACCGCGTCGAGGTCCTCCTCGTGCGGGAGCGTGGCGTGCTCGCGCGCCAGCATCAGCGTGGTGGGGTGGGGCGGCAGCCACAGCATGTTGGCCAGGATCAGCCGCGACCGGGTCTCGAGCGCCGAGTCGATCGCCATCCGCTCGGCCCGCGGATCCACCCTGACCGAGAGCGTCGCCAGCAACACCGGCCGCGGCACCGCAGGCCCCGCGGGGGCGGGCGGATCGCTGCGGGTGCGTCGCTGCAGGGTGGTCACTTGAGGCCGTCTTTCAGATGATCTCACGCCCGGGTGGCGGCGGCTCGGCCCGGAGAGCAGCCGCCCCGCTTCCGGCGGACACCGCCCCCGCTCCCTCCGGACAAAGTTAGCCATAGCTCGTTGACCCTCTTTGTACAAACTGGTATAACCGCGCCACAACGCGCCGGGCACCGCATGGAGCGGCCGGTGCGCCGATTACTGAGGAGGGATCAGGCTTGGCTACTGCCACCGTCGAGGAGGTTCAGCTCCTCAAGACCCTGCGCTGGTGGGACGGGTTCATCATCGCGTTGTGCAACCCCGGCTTCCTCCTCGGGAGCCTCGGCTTCACGCTCGGCATCTTCGGCGTGGTCGGCTCGATGATCCTGTGGGGTGCGTCGGCCGCGATCGGGACCCTGCAGGCCTGGATCTACTCCGAGCCCGCGACGATGTTCGGTCATCGCAGCGGCGGGATCTCCCTGTACGCGCACGAGGGCTGGCGCAAGTACACGACGTTGGTCGGGCCGCTGTCGGCGTTCGGCTACTGGATCGGCTGGTCGGTGGTGCTGTCGATCTTCGGCAAGATCATCGGCGACCTCGCCGTCGGGCAGTGGTGGCCCAATTCCGGCCTCTCGATCGGTTTCCTCGGCAACACCCTGACGCTGTCCTCGTTCATCGCGATCGGCTGCATCATCTTCGTGTGGACCTTCAACATCTTCGGTCTGCGGCCCGCGGTCTGGTTCACCTACGCCTGCGCGGCGCTGTTGATGGTGCCGCTGGCGCTGTTCATCGTGGTCCCGTACTTCACCGGCGACTGGCACTCCTCCAACGTCCACGCCACCTTCACCGGCCCCTGGGGCGGGATCAAGCTGGCGCTGGTCTACATGTTCATCCTGGCCTGGTCGGCCTACGGGACCGAGGTCTGTGCCACCTTCGCGCCCGAGTACAAGAGCATCCAGGACACCCATCGAGCGCTGCGCAGCGCCGCCACGTTCATGCTGCTGGTCTGCATCCTGCTCCCGCTCGGTCTGGGCGGCGTGACCGGAGCGGTCCCGTCGGCCACCGCCGAGGGCCAGTTCTACACCCAGGCGATGACCCAGATCGTCGGCCACGGCGCGGCAAGCTTCTTCACGATCTGCATCATCGGCAGCCTGCTGCTGTCGATGACCTCCTCGACCGCCGACGCCGGAAGGGCGCTGTACGGCATCTCCCGGGCCGGGATGACGATCAAGCAGTTCGGGGTGCTCAACCGCTTCCACGTCCCGGGGCGGGCCATGACCCTGGACCTGTTGGTCAACATCCTGCTGGTGCTGCTGATCAAGTCCAACCTGGCGATCCTGTACCTGAGCAACATCGGCTACGTGCTGGCCCACGTGTTCGCGCTCAGCGGCTTCCTGCTACTGCGCCGCGACCGGCCCGACTGGCCGAGGCCGATCAAGGTGGGCAGCGGCTGGCTGCCGGTCGCCGCGTTCCTGTGCGCCCTGAACGCGGTGTTCCTGGTCGTCGGCGCGCTGGCTCCGAACCTGAACGGCTACGGCACCTGGACCGACTTCTGGATCGGTGTCGGCGTGCTGATCGGCTCGCTGGTGCTGTTCATCTTCCGCCGTGTGGTCCAGGACGGCGAGGGCGTGCACATGCGCGAGGAGGTCCCGCTGGTGCCCAACGCCCAAGAGAGGGCCGAGCTCGGTATGCCTCCCACCACGACCTCCCCGTCGGCGCCGGCGGTGGTGTGAGAGGCGGCGGCTGGTGATCAAGACAATCGTCGTCGGCTACGACGACTCCGACGCGTCGCGGCGGGCGCTCGAGCGCGCCGCGACGCTGGCCAAGGCATTCGAGTCAAAGCTGGTGGTGACCAGCGTCGCCCCGGTGACCACCACCGCCACCGCGCGATCGCTCGGCGCCGACCCGACGGACACGGCGGAGGAGCATCGCGCCGAACTGGCTCTGGCCCACGCGTACCTCGACGGCCAAGGGCTGACCGCCGACTACGTCGAGGCCGTGGGATACCCGGGCGAGTCGATCCTGGCCGCGGCGGCTGACCGCTCAGCGGACATGATCATCATCGGGACGCGAGAGCTCGGGATCGTCCAGCGCCTGCTGGGACAGAGCATCTCCGACAAGGTCACCCACGGCGCGCACTGCGACGTGCTGATCGTCCACTGACCGGAGACCAGCTGAGCGCAGCGCCCTGCGTGGCAAGAACGGCGTTCGCTAGTCGGCGACGGGAACGTCGAGCAGCTCGTCGAAGGCCAGCCCGCTCGAGCCCTCGCCTCGCCCGGTCTGCCTGCGCACACGCAGCCACAGGTACACGCGGCCGTCGGTCCAGCGCGTTCGCTCGAAGCACTCGAGCACCCGGGTGCCCGCGCGCGGCACCTCCTCCTCGAACACGAAGTAGGGCTGTGCCGGCGTGTCGTCGAGGCCTTCTCGCAGCAGCCGCGTGCGCGGCTGCACCTTCTCCGGAGGGTTCGGGTCGCCCTCGAGGATCCGCGGCAGCGCGGCGCGCTGGAGCTGGATCTGGCGGTTGCTGCCGTCGACGTGCACCGGGATGAACGGGATCCAGTTCTCGGGCACCGTGCTCATCACGCGGTAGCGGATCGGGGCGTGGGCGGGTGGGGGCGGCGGTGGCGGACCGCCTAGCGCGGCGGCCAGCTGGGCCTCATAGAAGGCGAGCGTCTGGCGGGCCGCCTGGATCCCGGGCGTGGTGTCGCCGGTGGCCAGCGGGACGGTCTTCTCGATGCCCCAGACCATGTTCGCCACTTCGTCGCGGATCAGCAGCACGTCCTCGGTGGGGTCGCTCTCCTGCAGCTTGGCCACCGTCGGCAGCAGGACCAGGCTGGTGTCGGCGGGCGCGCCCGGATCGCCCTGGACGTTGATCGTGAACATCGACCAGCGCTGCCAGTCGCTGTCGGCGCCGCTTCCGGCCGCGGTGATCCACAGCCGCTCGCCGAACGTGTCGGTGACCGCTAGCCCGCCGATGGACGCGATCACGCCGGCGGACAGCGTTTGCGGGATCACGAACCAGTCGTTTGCGTACACCAGCGCGAACTCCAAGAACATCAGCTTGGCGAGGTCGGTGGTGGCGGCGTCGATGTCGCCGAAGTTAGTCCGGCGATCCTCGAATGACCACCAGCGGGTGTTGGGCATGCCGGCAAACGAAACCGGTACCGGGATCGTCGTCCGCGGCGTGTCCGGGGGCAGACCGGTGACCTCCGAGCCGCCCACCGGGGGCAGCGCTTCGGTTTCGGCGTCGCGGTCGAGGCTGTACCAGTCAAGCGTGCCCTGGTAGTACTCCTCGGCGACGTATACGCGCTCGCCACCGCTCTGGTCCGGCGCCGAGGCCGCGAACTGGTACTCGAGCTTGGGCGGGACCCAGGCGTCGTCGCCGCTGACCGGCGGCAGCAGAAACTGACGCTCGATCCAGGCCAGGAAGCGGGCGGCGCAGTCGTCGATCGCGTCGATCGTCGACTGGTCGCCGGGGTCGATCCCGGCCACACCGTCGTAGGCGTGGTTGCCGGCGCCGGCGATGAGGTACTCGTACAGCGCACCTCCGTCCATCGCCAAGCCGGACAGCGCCGCGAACGTCTCCCACACCTCGGGCTGCGCGCAGAGGTCGGCGTCTGACTTCTGCGATGGGTCGGGCGCGGCGATCGGATAGGCCTTGACGAACGCCGGGCCGTAGCTGCCGACCGGCGCGATCAGCCTCAGCCAGTAGCGACCCATGGCGACGCGGATGTCGAGCGAGGCCACTCGTCCGCCGCTGCGCAGCGGCAGCGGACGGCGCTCGACCTTGCCCTCGAACGGCACGTCGTACTCGAACGGCTGCGTGGCTTCGTCGTCGGGGCGGTACTTGGTCAGCCGCGTGGTGTCGATCAGCACCTTCGCGAACACCGGCGAGCCCGCGTCGCTGCCGCGGAACTCGCCCATCTGCCACTGCTTGGTCAGCATCCACAGCGCGTCGCGGACCTCGGCGCGCAGCGCCCGCTCGAAGCTGAGCGTCCGTGGGCGCCCCTCCAGCCGGTTGAAGACCGTCACCGACGGAAACGTGCGCTCGGCCAGGGCGGCGCGGATGTCGACGACCTGGATCGCGCTAGGCAAGCCTTGCCTCCTCGATGTTTGCGATCACGTTGTTGGCCGCGGCCAGCGCGGTGGTGATCGAGATCCCGTACAGGGTGGCCGCGGTTACCGTCGCCGGGAGGAACCGCGTGTATCCGGTCTGGTCGACCTGGACGGGCTCCACGGCCCGCTTCTTGGCCAGATCGAGCGTCTCGTTCAGCGCGCCGACGAGGTCATCCCATTCCCAGCTGCCGGTAGCGGATGCCGGCGTCACCAGCAGGATGGCCTGGGGCGGCTCGTTGTCGGGACGGTCGAAGTTGAACGTGATCCCCGTGTCGCGGTCGGTGCCGGGGATCACCTCGGTCCAGTCGTCGAGCAGCAGCCCGCACTGGTTGGCGCTCTGATCGAACGGCGTCGAGTAGTGGGCGGTGTAGCAGAGCCGATTGCTGTCGAGCACGTAGTCAGGCGGGAACTGCATCGCCACCCACGACGCTTCAGCCTCATACGGGAACTGCGCCGGCACCAGCTCGGGCTCGGTGCCCCCGAAGGCCTCGCCGAGCGCCACCGCCGCCTCCCAGGCGTGGACCATCGGTCTCACCCGCGCCGCGCCGCACAGCCATTCCTCGACGGGGAAATCGACCGCCGCGGTGGTCTTCAGGTAGGTCAGCAGGTTGCCGGTGGATCCCGCGGTGACGGCGTTTGCCCACTCGCTGGCCTGCCCGGCCTCCAGCGTGAACTCCGGGACGACCACGAACTGCTCTCCGAGCAGCGCCCGCGCTGCCGCCAGCAGAGCCTGGGCCTGGGCGGCGGCGGTGCCCGCGTTGTCGAAGACGGCCAGCTGCTGGGTGGCGCCATCGCGGCGGTCGCCGGCCTGCGCGGCTTGGCCGGCGAGGATTCGCTGGAGATCCTGGGCCAGCGTGACCGCGCCGTTCTGGGCGTCGCTGAGGTCGAACGGCTGCGAGTCGAAGTCGGTCACGGGCAGCAGTCCCTGGACCGCCGCCAGCGCGTCCGAGAACGTCGGCAGCACGGCGGTCAGCAGCGCCTGGAACTCGTCGCGCCGCGCCGCGAAGGTGGCGCGCTTGCCATCCAGGTCGCTGCGCAGCGTCACCGGATCTGCCGGGAGTGGATCGAGCCTGGCCGCCACCAGCAGCTCGGCCGTCTGCAGCGCCTTGAACCGGTCGACATCGGCGGTGGCGGGCGGAAGCGCGTCATAGGCCGCGAGCTGGGTGTCGAAGTCGGCGAGCCGCTGGTCCCAGCGCCCCGTCAGGTCGCGTACCTGGTCGAGCAGGCCAGCGACGGCCAGACGGCGCCAGTCGTAGGCGAAGCCCCATCCGGACTGTGGGAGCCCGAACCGCGCCGCCCGCTCGAGCAGCGCGATGGCCTGGTCGAGGAACCCGTCGATCCCGCCGACGATCGCGTCGAGGTTGGTGTCGGTGTCGGCGAGCAGCGGTGCGAGCGCGTCCAGCAGCGTTCCGATGTCGCCGATCAGCGTCTGCAGATCGGCGAGCGGGTCGGCGATGCGAGCGCGATGGACCACCACCGCCGCGTTGCGCTCCGGCGTGGCGTCGCCGCCGAGGAGAGCGTCGGTGGGGCGCAGCGGCCGCGAGCCTCGTACCAGGGTGGTCAGGCTCCGCACGAGCGGAGCTGCTTGGAAGATGCTGAATTTGCCCACCGGAGCGGTCATGTAGGCGATCGTCAGCTGGGCGTCCGGACGCGGCGCGGCGCTGGCGTACACGAATTGCATCACCCGGTCGTCGAGCTCGCTCATCGCCTGACCGGACTCGGCCTTGACGAGGTCGAGCAGGTCGATCGGCCGCAATCCGAGGTCTCCGAGCGTGACCGGCTGCTCGCGCCCGGAGCGGCTGACCGGGTCGGTGTAGGAGACGGTGCAGGCGATCCGATCGAGATCCGGAAGCACCCCCCCAAGCCAGGCGTCGACGGCGGGCTCGGCGGTGGCCCGCGGCGTGGAATTGGCCGGGGCGGCGAGCCCCGGCTTGAGGTGGACCGCCATCCGGTGGGTGAGGCCGATGCCGGTGGGAGGAGTCTTGACGACATCGGGATCGGGGGGGAAGTTGCCGCTCGAGTAGGCGTCGAGCGTCGAGGCGATCCGCTCGAAATTCCCCTGCACGGCCTGGTGGACTCCCTCGGCGAGGGCCAGGTCGGCGACTGCGTCATAGACGTCGAGCAACGCGCTCACCTGAGCGTTGATCGCGTTCGCTTCATCCGGCGATGCGGGCGGAAGGGTGCCGGCCGGAAGCCCGAACGGATACGTGGCGACGCCCGTCGCCTGAACCTGGTCGATCAGCTTCCGGCCATCGACCACGTTGCTGGCCTCGATCGCCTCGATCGGGACGTCGGGCAGCGTCTTGGTCGAGTCCAGCGAGTCCGCGACCAGCGGGAAGGCCTTGCGCAACGGGTAGATGAAGCTGTCGACCTCGACCGTCGGATAATCGTCGTGGAGGCCGCGCTCGAACCGGTAGCCGAGCAGGGCGCCGAGGCTCTGCCCGTTGCGGATCCCCTCCAGCAGCGAGAGCGCGAGCCGGACGCGGTCAGAGGACAGATCGACGGCCATCGTCTGCGGGTTGGCGGCCGATGCGTTGGCCAGGTAGCCGCTGCGCAGCACGGCGGCGGTGCGGGCGTGGGGCAGCGACGGGGCGTGAATGTAGCCGCCGTTGGCGGGGTCGCTGCGCAGCGGAGTGGGACCCCCGAAGCTTGCCTCGAGCTCGGCCGGCAGTTGCACTGGCGCCAGCTGCGCGGCGGCCGGTCGCAGGTCCTCGAGCCACGCGTAGGCACCGACGTACACCCCGTCGGCGACCGCCTCGCCGCCCCCGTAGCGCATCGACTGCAGTTGCAGGTTGACCAGCCCCAGCAGCCAGCTGTCGAAGCGATAGCAACAGGTGTCGACGTGCTCGGCGAACACGCGCTCCAGGGCGGCGGTCGGGGCGTCGGCGAGCACCCGCAGCGCCGCCAGCTGGTCGGCGAGCCCGGCCGCCTCCCGCAGCGACGAAAAGTTGGCGGTTATGTAGTCGCCGACCAGCAGGCCCGCGCTCGAGGTGATGCGCGGCTCAGTCTTGTAGAGCGCGGCGAAGCGGCTCTCGCTGGCGCTGGCGCTGGCGCCGGCGGCCTCGGCGACGTGCACGAACAACGGCTCGGGCTTGAACGACTCCAGCTCCGTGGCCGACAGAAAGCCGGCCGACTTGTGCAGCTGATAGCTCGTGTCGTAGTAGCCGAGCATCAGCGCGTGGCGCAGATACAGGTACAGCAGGGCCTGCGGCGAGACGCCGCCCGTGAACCCCTGCTCGAGGCGCAGCGCATCGAGCGAGGACTGGGCGGCGGCGATCAGCCAGGTGATGTAGTTCTCCCCGGAGTCGGTGTAGGCCCGGATCGGATCGGTCTCCGACAGCGGGCGGTCGTCGATCACGGTCGTTATCTGGCCGGCGTCTCGGAGGAAGAAGTGCTTGAGGATTTCAGGCGGCTGGACGCCGGCGTACCCCAGCCGCGCCAGCAGCTGCTCGCCGGCCGCCTCCAGGCCGAGCTGCTCGAGCGCCTGCAGGAAGTCGGGGCCCAGCCCCCACAGGTTGGTGATGTTGAACAGCTCGTCCAGGCTCTCGGCGTAGCGCGAGTGGTACTCGACCGAGCTGGGGTGCAGCCCGACTATGTCCAGCAGCGTCTGGTGGGGGTCATCGGCCTTGCCGACATACGCCGCCGAGGCGCTCATCGCGGTCCAGTCGGCGTCGATCGTGCGCAGGACGCCCAGCAGCCGGGCCAGGAACGGCCGGCGCCCGTTGATCGACGCTGTCCCCCGTGGCCGTGGATCGAGCCAACGGATCCGTGAGAAAGCGGTGGTCGGCAGGATCCCGTAGGGCTGGCCGCCGATCTGGATTGCGGGGACCGAGCCGCGGCCGCTTACGAACTCGGTGAAGAACCAGCGCGTCGCGTCGACCGCGTCGTCGCCGAATACCGGCGAGAGGAGCTTGTCCATCCAGTAGCCGAGGGTCGCCGGCCACAGCGCGTGCTGCATCGCCCGGGCGTGGCGCTGATCGGAGCCTCCGGCAGCGTGGATCGCGCTCAGGGCCGCGGGATCGATTCCCACCAGCTCGGCCAGCCATTGACCGTCGCGCTTCTGCAGCGGGTCTGTCGTGGTCGTGAACAGCGGCGAGTTCTGGCGATCGTCGAAGCTCTCGTCGGCGTCGTCGAGCCGGGTGTAGCCGACCGGCGGGCCGGTCGTGTTGTGAGTCGGCGTTCCCTGCGGGATCAGCGACAGTCCCGCCCGGCCGACCGCGTGGTGGTGCAGGAGATCCTCGAGCGCGGCCTTGCCGTCGGCGTCGCTGGCGCTGAGCTGCAGCCCCAGGACCAGCAGGCGATCGAATCCCTGGCGGGCCTGGGCCGGGGTCAGGTCGACAGCGATCCCCATGCCGGCGGCGACCGCCTGCTCGAAGTCGACCATCCACTGCAGCTCGTCGGGGACGAACAGATCCTCGCCGTCGGGGTGGATGGTGTGGGTGGGATCGGTGGTCGCGTCGGCCGAGGGGTCGGGTCCCACGTACAGCGGGAGCTCGACGACGTTTCCGATCGCCTCGAGCGTCTGGGTGCCGCCCTCATAGCCGAGCAGGACGAAGCGATCGGGGAAGCACTCCACGTGGGGCGCGGTGGACCACGATTGCTGCGTGGCCGGTGGGTCCGCGCCGAATACCAGGAATGCGCTCTGCACCGTGACGCTGGAGCGCGAGGCAGGTGGGGTCGGGGTGTCGGCCAGGTTGTAGGGGGCGTATTCGGCGATCAGCTGGGCGGCCTGGGCCGCGCCGACGGCCGCCTCCAGCGCGGCCTGGGCGACCTGCTGGGCAGCGACATCGTCAGCGGCTCGCCACACCGCCTCCCAGTAGGCGCCAATCGCTGTGGCCTGCGCAGCGTCCAGCGGCGTCTGCGTGACGATCACCAGGATCTCGTCGTCGGCTGATGCCTTGCTCGGCCGCTTGTTGACATTGACCGGGGAATAGTTGTCGACGATCCAGCCCGCTCGGCCGCTGCCGACCGCCGAGACCAGGGCTCCCCAGGCGGCGCGCTCGGCGTCCTCGAGCCCGCCGGCGCTCCAGATCTGGCGCCAGTACCGCTGGGCGGCCGTGAGCTCGGTCACCGACAGCGTCGGTTCGAAGGTGTCGATCGAGCAGTCGTCGGGGTAGATGCGAACCCACAGCTGCTCCCGGGGTGCGGCGGCTCGCGCGGGCTCGCCCTCGGGGACCCCGCGCGCCCCCTCCCCGGCGGCGGCGCCGGTGCCCCGCGTCCGGTCCGAGACGGTCACGAAGCGGGTCTCCAGCCGGACCGGGAACAGCGCCATCGGCGAGCGGTCCGGCAGGCTGGTCACGTTCTGGCGGGGATCGGTGAAGGCCGCGAAGCCATCGAGTGCAGCCGCCAGCGACTGCTGGGCCCGCAGCGCCTGCTCGCCGGCCGCGCTCGACTGCGCCGCGGCCTGCTTGGCCAGCTCGTCGAGCCGCTCGCGCTCGGCCCGCGCCGCCTCCGACTGCGGATCGAAGGCTCGCTCCAGTTGCTGGGCGGCCCGCGCGACGGTGGCCTGCTGCGCCGCGGCCTGCGCCACTGCCAGCGTGGCCGCCACCTGCTCGGACCGCGCCGTGGCCAGGTCACCCTGGGCAGTTGCGAAGTCGACCGCCGGCAATCCGGTCCCCCCTACGCCAGCATCTCGTCGGCGTGGACGGCGACCATGATCGGCGCCCGGAACAGGAGGTAGGCCCAGCGAGCCGAGCTGACCGCCGCCCCGTTCACTTGAACGTCGTCGGCGTGCTGAGCCTGGGCCTCGGGATCGGGCGTCGCCAGGGTCACCGTGGCCAGGCTGTTGGCGGCCAGGAACTGGCCCGGGGCGCCGCCCGGCAGCGCGTCGTCCCAGGTCAGATCGTCGAAGATCTCCAGCGCCGAGCGGTCGAGCTCGAGGCCGAAGCGCGGCTCCCCGGGCCGCTGCTTGATCACGAAGAACCAGCCCGGGTCATCGCCCGAATGCTGACCACTGTCCCCCTTGACCTGGGCGACGGTGAGGTCGAAGCCGAAGAAGTAGATATCCGGGTCGGCCTTCGCCTCGTATCGCGGGGTGCGAACGACGTTGGGGTCGTTGAGCTGCGGGTTGTCGTCGCCGACCAGCGTTCGAGGTTTGCTGAGGTCGATCTGCCCGTCGGTCATCGCCCAGGCCGCGCGCTGCGCGTAGATGACCGCGGTGGGGTACTTCTTCAACAGCTCGCCCCGGATCACCAGCACCGCCTGCTCTCCGGTCTGGCCGCTGACGGCGCGGTTGTTGTGGGTGCCGAGATCGGACTGAAGCGACCAGCGGTGAAGCTCCGGGATGTCGTAGAGCTTCTCCTTGAGCGGATCGCCGCTGAGGCCCTCGGGGTCGATGTGGCTGCGTACGTCCCAGAACTGTCGGAAGTAGCTGCCGCGCTGGTCGGTGGGGTATTCGCGCCACAGGAGCTTGCGCGCGAACTCGTGGTTGAGCCCGACCATGTAGGACTCGATGAACTTCTGGTTGGTCTCGATCAGGGTGATGCTGTTCTCGGGGATCAGGTTGATGTTGGGGAGGAACAGCTCGATCGAGATTGCCTTCAGCGGCTCGTACATCGGCAGGTCGATCTTGGGGTACGCCATCACCTCGCCAAACGACTCGCCGAGCTGGGTGGTGATCCACGGCGGAATCGAGATCATCGACAGGCCGCGAGCCGGGATCGTCGTGGCCGGCTCGATCGCGTCGACCACCGTGCCGGCCAGCGCCGACAGGTCCAGCGTTTGCGGGGTGAACTTCGGTGCCGCGGCCTGACTGGCGTCAAGCAGGGTGAACGAGTCGCGCAGCGCGTCCTTGAATCGCGCGGCGGTCGGGCTGTCGGTGGCGCCGGTGGTGGGTCGCAGGCCCGAGCCGGGCTGGGCGAGTACGAAGTCGGGGCTGTCGGGGAGCCGATCGACGGAGGCCGGCGTCTGGCCGGCCTCGCTGATCGTCTCCGAGGCCTGACCGGCCGCCTGCCACTGCTCGAGCAGCCGGTAGACATAGGCCACGGCGGCGCCGAACACGGCGACCAGCGCGAGGGCGAGCTTCAGCGGCAGCGTCAGCAGCGCCTCGAGCACGATCAGGACCGCGATCACCAGCAGGGCGTCCGGGGCCCAGCGGTACTTCTCCAGCAGCGACAGGATCCAGTTCGGAACCTCCTGGGGCGCGGCGGCGCCGGCGGCCTGGTCCACGGTGGCCACGCCCGGTGGCACCACCTTCGGCGGCGCGGCGCTGACCTCGCCGGCATTGATCCGGGTGAGCAGGTTGTGTGGAGTGGCCGAGGCGTCGAACGGCAGCGAACGCATCAGGCGGGCGCCCCGCCTCACGGTCCGGCGCATCGCGCCCGAGGTGAGGACCGGCTGGACCCGGCTGCGCGACTGCTGGTGGGCGATCGTGGTCGGACTGGCCAGCACCCGGCTGGCGACCGGCGCGGCCAGCGTAAGTGCCCGCTCGGGACTGACCGCGGCCAGCGGCACGAGGTGGGCAACGTGCCAGCGCGTGGACACCCCGACTGCCAGATGGAGCCGCCGGATCAGCAGGTTGGCGGCGAGCACATCGCCGATCTGCTCCCAGGCGTAGTTCATGTACTGCTCGGCGTTGGTCTCGACGACGTCGGCGCCGAATCCGGCCGGGACCCGGAAGCGGGGGTCGAGATTGAGCTTGTGAACCCAGTTGGTCCGATCCGGCGCCGGCGTGCCGTCGCGGTTGGTGAGCAGTCGCTGGGTCAGGGCGTGCCAGCGACCGTACAGCGGCGACGTGATCAGCGGATCGGGATCGTCGTCGACGCCGGCCCCCAGCCCGCTGGCGGCATTCGCCGCCGCGGCCGCCTGGGCCGCGTAGTCGTCGGCGAGGTCGATGAACGAGGCGAGCGCGGTCTGGAACGGCTGCGGGTAGGGCTGGTCCCAGTTGTCGTACTCGGCGCGCTCGTTCTGCTCTGCCTGGGTCAGGTCCTGGATCGGGACCTGGAGCGCGCCGCCCAGTCGGAGGATGCCGTCCAACCCCGGGCCCGGGATCACCGGGATGTTCGAGCCGGGGTCCTGGAGATCCATGTTCCGCATGCCCACGCGGTGGTCCACCGGCTGGGCCTTGAGCTGGCGTACCAGGTACTCGAAATCGCCCGTCGACCCGGTCCGGAAGAACCAGCTGAGATAGAAGGGGTGGTTGGTCGGCTCCGGCCTGCCGGAGTAAGCCGCCCAGGCGGAATGGGTGGCGTCCGGGGCGCCGGACGGATCGAGTCCCAGGCCGGCCAGGCGCCCGGTCTCGAAGGTCGGGATCACGAACGCCTGGTAGGCGGTGTTGTCCTGCAGGCGGCGCGGGCACAGCAGCCGGGCGTAGGCGGCGTCCGGATTGCCGGACAGGATCGACTCGACCCGTGGCAGCACGGCGGTCATGTCCGGGGAGACCAGTTCGGTCGCGCTGCCGGCGAGCGACTGGTTGAAGTGGACGTGTGCCCAGGCCCACAGCTCGTCGGCGGGCGGGAACGAGCCGGTGGCGGGGACGGTGATGTAGGGCAGCGGGCGATTGGCCCCGCTCTGGCCGGGGTCGAACTCGCTCTCCTGCAGCACGATCAGGGTTATCCACGGCCTTAGCTTCAGGCCGCTGGCGTCGGGTGCGGCCGGCGTGTAGCGCCACGGGAAGTCCTCGTCGTAGAAGTCGACCGCCGGCAGGTAGTTGGCTTCGAAGTTGGTGATCCAGTCCAGCGGCTCGGTCTTGACGACCGCGCGGCTGTCGATGCCCACCACATCGCCGGGACCGTAGAGGGCGATGTTCTGCGCGATCGTCTGGGTCAACTCGACGCCGCCGCCGATCGGATCGCCGCTGAGCTGCACCGATGCGTCGATCGAGGCCCGCGTCTTGACCGTCGCGTCGCCGTCGGAGCTGGCAATCGTGTTCGCGACCCCCTGACGCAGCCAGGGCAGGAACGAGTAGGAGGCGATCGAGCTCACACGGCGACCTCGAATGCCGGTAACACGTGCAGCGCCCCCGACAGGGAGGGATCAGCGGCGACCGTTCGCGCCAGGTGATCAGCCGCCGCGGCCTGGCTGGAGAAGGTTGCATCGCCGGCGAACGCCGTGTTGTCCGCCTGGTGGGCGACCACGAACTGCTCCGCGCCCAGTCCGATCGATCCGTCGAACGGGTGCGTCTGGTCGTGTACGTATGCCGACAGCGGGGACCGAGCGACGCTCGCGCCGAGTAGGAAGTGATCGAACAGATCGCCGGTGAGGCCGAAGAACCGGCGGTGGTCCTCCAGCAGCCTGGTGTCAATGATCGTCAGGTCGTAGCGGACAACCCGGGTGATCGCCGTGCCCGAGCGATAGAGGTGCCCGGCCGCTGACAGCTCGATGCCGCTGTCCTGCGGCTGGAAGGCCGCCTGCGAGAGCTTGGTGGCGTCGTCGTAGTCGTTGAACTGCGAGGGGGCGAAGGATTCCTGCAGCTCGCGGCGCGTTATCAAGTCCGGGGAGGCCGAGGTCAGCGCGAAGCGGTTTGCGTCACTCGCCGACTGGTTGCCGACCTTGCTGATCGTCAGGTCGAGCGGGACCGCGCGCTGGCTGATCTGCAGGGTCCCCACGGGGTGCAGCACGAAGTCCGCCTCGCTGGGGTCCAGCTTGCGCAGGGACACCAGCAGGTTGGCGCCACTGGGCAGGACCGCCTTCCAGTTGCTGCGCTTGTCGAGCTCGCCGACCAGGATCGGCATCACCGCGACCGGAGGCAGCGTGGTGTCGCGGCTGTCGCCAAAGGTGATGTCGATCGGGATGCTGACCGAGAAGAAGAAGAACGACAGCGAGCCGCTGCCCCTGGCGTGCCACGGGGTGGGGCCATCGAGCGTGAGATCGATGTCGATCCCAAACACCCCGATGCCGAACACCTTGACCGAGAACGAGGTCGAGATGCCGACCGTGAAGTGAAACGGCGAGAACTGGATCAGCGCGTCGAATCCGGAGCTCCCCTGCACCGAGCACGCGGAGAACCCGAAGAAGTACTCGCTCTGAGCCCCAAACTGGACCGTGTTCGTGGTCACCGCAAAGTACCCATCACAGCGGATCCGCGCGTAGGACTCGTTGATGATGTCCACCTCAACCCGCCGGGGCGTGGGGAACGGCAGCGGCGGAGGGTTGAACTGAGGGTGAAAGCCGCCCACCGAGAGCACGAAGTTGGCATTGTCACCCCAGCCGAACAGCAGCCCCATCTCACCCTCGATGGTGATGAACAGGATGTGCGAGTCATACAGCGAGGCGAAGAAGTAGCCCCGCTGCTTGTCGAACTCCAGGGCCCCGGCGAAGTTCACCTGCAGCAGCAGGATCTCCAGCTCGTCGGCCGGCAGTGCCACCTTGAGCACACCCAGGATCGCGATGTCGCCGGGTGGAATCTCGATGATCACGCCCAGTGACAGGCTGACCAGCGTCGGCTCGCCCCATCCCAGCTTCGCCATCGGCCCGATCAGGAACGTGCCATCTTGGGGCGGGAAGATGGCCCGCAGGTCGCTGATGATCCGCGGCGCATTGGCGACCACGTCCTGCGGGAACATGATGCTGTCGATCGAGCCGCTGCGAACCCCGTCCATCAGCGGTCCGAACAGCATCGCCCGGTTGAGCCCGATCAGCCCGCCGACCGCGTTCAGGGTAAAGCCGAATCCGAGCTGGATGCCCGCGCCGAAGTCCGCCGTGATGATGATCAGCAGCGAGAACCCGGACGACCCGTCGGGCAGCCGGGTGTCGATCAGCCCGATCGCGCTGAGATCCAGGAAATCTGCGAACTTGAGCTGCAGCGCGCCGGCGTACTGCCCGTGCTCGGCGTCGATGTACAAGAAGCCCCCGCCGCTGACGATCCCGGCGTCGACCGACAGCCCCACTCCGTTGGGCGGTTTGAAGGCCAGCGAGACGTCCGCGGGGCCAAGGTTCCCGCCGTGGTCGGGGAACGTCGTGTTCACGCTGAGCCCGATCCGATCGACCGAGGCGGTCAGCGGTCCCAGGTTGGCGGAGAAGGCGCCCGACAGCTCGGCGGGGAGCGCACCGCCGCTCAGACCGAGCTGCAGGTAGAGCTTGTCGACCTCGATCGGGCCGAGGCTGAGATGGCTGGGGATCGCGATCTGGATCGCTGAGCTGCCCTCGATCTGAAACCCGGAGCTCGGCGACCACTGCAGCTTGAAGTCGAGGTTGGCGTCGATGTTCGTCCCGCCGGTGATCGTCGAGATGAAGCCGTCGCCGCCGGACATGTCGATCTTCAGGTGGCCGCCGGTGAACGCACCTGAGACCGACGGCTCGGCGCTGACTCCGCCGGTGCCCGCCAAGGCGGTCACGCCTACCGTGAAGCTGATCTGCTGCGCCTCGAGCTTGGTCGCGCCCGCCTCGGCGAACAGGACCACGGTGCCGCCGGTCCGCTGCGCGGCCAGCCCGATCTCGAGATCGACGGTCACGGTCCCCGTCGGCGGCGCGAAGCCGATCTGCAGCGGAGCGGCGACGGTGCCCTCGAGGCCGGCGTCAAACCGCGCCTTGGCGCTGAGCGCAAGGTTCCACAGCGAGCCCAGCGGATATGTGCGCTCGAAGTCCTCGATCGCGTCGAAGCGCAGCCGAAAGGTCAGCTTGGGTGGGCTCGCCGTGGGATCCACGCTGAGGCGCAGCAGATAGGCCTCCAGGATCAGCGGCTGCCCGGGAGCCGCGATCACGTCGACCGGGAGCTTCATCTCCTGCAGATAGCCCTGCAGGAGCGCGAACAGCTGGCTCCCGTCGAAGGCCGGGGTTCCGAAGCCGAATGCCGCCTCGAGGTAGGTCTGCGGACTGAGCAGCGCGTTGACCAGGCGATCCAGATGCACCGCCCGCAGCTGGGCCGGCGGTGCGACCGGATCGGCGGGATCCCCGGGGACCGGCCGGTCGTCGACCACGCCCAGCAGCGTCAGCGTCGGCATGATCGTCGGCCCCTTGGCGCGCAGGTACTCGACCAGCGTGAAGTCGAGCAGCTTGCGCGGAAGCCCGGCGGCGAAGCTCTCGAGCTCCGCCTGCTGGGCTGGCGTCAGTCCGCCGGCGGCGGCCAGCGCCGCGCTGAGGTCGGTGCCGATCGCGGCGCCGCCGGTCAGGACGTCCCGGAGCTTGCCGATCAGGCTGAGCCCGGCCGACACGATCTGAGCTGCGTCATCGGCGGTGATCGCGTTGATCAGCTGCTCGATCGCCGGCTCCAGCGCTCCGGCCGCGGTGGCGGTGGTCGATATCGCGGCGGCGAGCTGAGCATCGGCGGCGATCGGGGGCGGGAGCCGCAGCCCCAGCTCGGTGATGAATGCCTCGGCGTTGCCCGAGGCCAGCCGGTCCTCCAAGGGCTGCAGCGCGGTGGCCAGCTCGCGCGCCAGCAGCTCCAGAGTTCCGGCTTCACCGGCCACGCCGCCTACCCCGCCAGTCGCCGTTGGCCGGATTGGGCCAGGACCGCGCCGGCCAGCTCGAGCGCCAGCGGGCGGTAGCGCTCGACGTCCTCGCGCAGCGCGGCGCTGCCGTGATCGTGGAGCAGCTCGAGCATCCGCTCCAGCCACTCGATCAGCGGCCGCCCTGAGACCACCGGCGCCAGCTGCACCGGCTGGCCGTCGGCGAATCGCATCGCCTGGCGCAGCAGATCGGGCCCGTGGGCGCGGTGCCACACGATCAGGATCCGTCGGTTGCTGTTGACCAACCGCTTGACCTCGTCGTAGTGGGTGCTGGCCAGCGCCGCCAGCAGCGAGCCGACCGGGCTGGCCGCGGCCTGGGCGCGGAGCGCGGCGATCCGCCGCCGCGTGGGGATCTCGGCAGGCCAGGTCGCCGCCGGGGGCAGCGAGACGACGCGCAACCGCGAGTCGCTGCCGTCCGCGTGACCGCTGACGGCACCTACCGCGTTGGCGCCGTCGACGATCCCGGCCCCCCAGTCGGTGTTCGGCAGCGTGGGAGCGGTTATCGGATCCGGAGGCACGCAGTTGGTGACCAGGAACTGGCGGATGGCGTTGAAGTCCAGCTGAGCATTGGTTTCCAGCATCAGCGCGACGATCCCGGTGACGTGCGGCGCCGCCATGCTCGTCCCGTCCATGTCGATGTAGAACGAGTAACAGCAGTCACACCAGCAGCCCGGGTCGCGGAACCTGTTCTTGACCGATGCGATCTTGACCCCGGGTGCGCACAGATCCGGCTTGCCGAGCTTGTTCGGCCGCGTGTCGGTGTCGGTGGTCGGGCCCCGGCTCGAGAAGCTCGCCAGCGTGTTGTGGCGATAGTCGTAGGCGCCGACGGTTATCACGTTGGCTGCCGCGGCCGGGTGGGCAATCGTGATCGTGCCGTCCTGGTCGGCGACGGCGAACGTCGGCTGCTTGTCAGCGGGGTCCAGGCTGATCCAGGCGTCCACGTCGGTGTCGGTCCCCGCCGTCTCGGTGAGGGTGACGGTCCAGGTTCCGGCGGCGATCGGGAGCGGCGGCGGCGTGGTCCCCGCCGGCGGCGGGTTAACCGGTGCCGGCGGGGCGAGCTGGAGGAAGACCTCGTGCTTGTGGCGCGGGTTGTTGGGCGGGTAGGGCCACGTGGCCGGCGGCTGCTCGATGTAGGACAACACGTCGGCGGTGGCCGCCTGCGGTTGACCGGGAGCGGTGGCGGTGAGCACCAGCGTGCTGTGAACGGGAGTGCCGGCCGCGGCGGGCGGCGCGACCAGGGCACCCGCCGCCCAGCCCGCGGGCGGTGTCAGTGTGAACGCAAGCCGCGCCGCTCCCTCGTACCAGATGTCGATTTGGTCCGGTCTGACGTCCCCGGCGGCGACGACGAAGCTGAACGTCGCCGAGCCGTTGGCCGCGACATGCTTGCGTGTGTGCATCCCCACCTCCGTCTCGCTGGGCAGCGTGGGATCGGTCAGCCCGCCGTCGTTGCCGGCTGCGACGACGATCGCCCGGCCGGGGACCCCGGCGCCGGCGCCGTCGACGAGCAGGCTGTTCAGCGCCAGCTCGTCCTCGTAGGTGCCGTCGTGCGGTCCGGACTGGCCGCCCAGGCTCAGGTTCACCACCGCCGGCTTGCCCGCCGCCTGAGCCTGTGCGAATACGTAGCTGACGCCCCGAGTGTTGTCGCGGTCGGTGAACGTGGTCTTGACGATCACCAGATCGGCGTCCGGCGCCACGCCCACGAAGGTGTTGGCGCCGCTGCAGTTGCCCGCTTGCGACCCGTTGCCGGCGGCGATGCCGGCGACGTGCGTACCGTGCCCTGAAGTGGCCGGATCGATGGATGGGAATCCCTGATCGGGGTGGGGCAGCGCGTCGTTGATGTTGGCGGCATTGAATTCGCGTCCGTTGAGGATGCTGAGCGCGGCCGCCGGGTCGCCACTCAAAGACCACGACCCGAACATGAGGGCGACCTCGACGCCGGCATAGCGGCCCACGAAGTCGACCGTCACCGGCGTGCCGGGCAGCGGCCCTCCGGCCACGGCGATGTCGGTCGCGGTGATGATCCCGCCCGGCATCGCCTGAAGCGCGGTCTGCACCGCAGCCGCGGTGGCGTTGAACGGGATCGGCGCGGTTGACGGGATGGGGCTCGGCGCCGGCCCGGCCACGGGCCCCTGCCAGAACAGCGTGAACGTCCCACCGGTCGGTGAGCCGCCGATCGAAATGGTCTGTCTGAGCGTCAGGTCCAGGAGCCAGAGGATCCTCGTCGTTCCGTCCGGCTTTACGAAGTTGTGGTGAAAGACGTCGATCCCGCCGTCCACGATCCCCACGACCACCCCGGTTCCCCCGGTTGTCCCGACGTGGGCGTGGTCGGCGTGGATCGCCGGGACGCTGTTGTTGATGTGCGGGTGCTGCTCGCGCTCGGCCCGGATCGACAGCACCTCGTCGCACTCGGCCACCCGCTCCAGATCACCCAACGCGATGGTCCCGCTGGCGATCTCGCCCGCCACCAGGTCGACCTGCAGGCCGGCGCGCTGGGCCGCTTCGAGATCTCCGTGGAAGCGAACCCACACGCCCACGCGCCTGGCCTCGAGCCCGGGGTCGCGGTCCTCGCCGAGTGCGCGCTGGGTCCGCCCCAGCTCGAGCAGCTCCTGGTTCAACCTCGGATCGAGCTTTGCGTTCACGCGCGTGCGGCACGCCGAAGGCGGCGCTCGTCGCCGACTGGCTCGGCACGCTGCACGTCGTCCGCCGGTGTCACCCCCACGTCCTTTCCCTTTCCCCGGTTGTGACCCGCGGCGATCGTCTCAAACCGGCGGAGCGCGTGTCAACAGTTGTGGCCTAACGATGGAGAAAACGAGCGCCCGGCCCACGCCGTGGCGCTGCAGCCACTAAGGCCCGGCGGTCCGCTAGTCCGGCTCGATCTTCCAGGTCGGCAGCTCGGCCAGCGCCTGCCGGTATCGCCGCCGGTGCAGGGGGCGGAAGAACATGCTCCAGCTGGTCGCAGCCACCGCCACCAGGACCAGGCCGCCCAGCGCCTTGCCGACGATGATGAACGCCACCACGCAGACCAGCGCCACGATCGAGATCACCATCGGGACGCGCCGGAAGCGAAGCTGGGTCCGGCGGATCGCGGCGTACTGGTCGAGCGGGATCCGGTTGGTGTTCCAGGCCCGTCCGCACTTCTCACACGTCCACCGCTCCCCGTAGCGCACCTGGCGCTTCTCGCCGCAGTCGCAGGTCAGCGTGATCGGCGGGCCACGCCGAACCGACCGGGGCAGCGTCGCCGCATCGTCGCCGGAGGCCATGTCAACGCGACATTAGTGGGGCGCGGGCTCCCAACCCTCCAGCACCGCCGGCTTCCAATCCGTGCCGACGGTCTTGGAGTCCGGGACCCAGGGCCCCAGCTCGGGCTGCGGGAACTTGCAGTAGCGCTCCTTGAGCGCGATCCCGTAGGAGTTTCCCGCCTGCAGGTGCTTGATCAGCACCTTGCGCGCGATCTCGTCCTCACGGCCCGGCGGGATCTCGAAGTAGATCTTGATGAACGAGTTCGAGTAGCGGTCGAACACGGCCGGAACGCCCTCCTCGGCGAGCAGCGTGATGTCCTCGAGCCAGTTGATGTCCTCGCCGGGTGTGGCGGCCACCAGGTCGACATCGTCGACCAGGCTGATGTCCTCCTGGTAGTCAAAGCGCTTGCCCGACAGGTACTCGGAGTCGATCGCGAACACCTTCTGGGGCTCGGCGGGGAGCTGTCGCACGTCGCTCATGGCTGTCCTCCTGACCCCACGCCGGCCTGTTCGGAGCTGGCCAGGTAGTCGATCGGATTCTCGACGTGGCGCTCCAGCAGGCGCTCGATCCGCGACAGCGCGCGCTCCTCGGAGACACCCGGGATGTAGTCGGTCCCGGCCAGCGGGACCCGGGCCATCGCCGAGGCCTCGACGGTCAGAGCGCACAGGTCCTCGGGCTCCAGGCTGTGAACGTCGGTCTTGCCGCAGGCCCGGGCCAGCATCTGGCACTCCAGCGTCAGGGTGTGCAGGAAGTTGTAGACGCGGTTGGCGGCCTCGTCGACGACCAGGCGCTTGCGCAGCTCGGGGTCCTGGGTGGTGATCCCGACCGGGCAGCGGCCGGTGTGGCAGTGGTAGCACCGCCCGGCCGGAACGCCGATCGTCCCCTCGTAGTCGGTGACGCCCGGGATCTCCTTGTTGCAGTTGAGCGCCATCAGCGCCGAGTGGCCCAGGGCGATGGCGTTGGCGCCAAGCGCCAGGCACTTGGCGACGTCGCCGCCGTTGCGGATGCCCCCGGCCACGACCAGGTCGATCTCGTCGACCAGGCCGACGTCCTCGAGCGCCCGGCGCGCCTCCGGGATCGCCGACATCAGCGGGATCCCGGTCTCCTCGGACGCCGTGTGAGGACCGGCTCCGGTGCCGCCCTCGGCGCCGTCGAGGTAGATGATGTCCGGGCCGCACTTGGCCGCCATCCGCACGTCGTCGTAGACCCGGGCGGCGCCCAGCTTGAGCTGGATCGGGATCTCGTAGTTGGTGGCCTCGCGGACCTCCTGGATCTTCAGCGACAGGTCGTCCGGGCCCAGCCAGTCGGGATGGCGAGCCGGGGAGCGCTGATCGATCCCGGCCGGCAGCGAGCGCATCTCGGCCACCTGCTCGGTGACCTTCTGGCCCATCAGGTGGCCGCCCAGCCCGACCTTGCACCCCTGCCCGATGAAGAATTCGACACCATCGGCGAGCATCAGGTGGTGGGGATTGAAGCCGTATCGGCTCTGGATGACCTGGTAGTACCACTTGGTCGACAGGTCGCGCTCGGGTGGGATCATCCCGCCCTCGCCGGAGCAGGTCGCGGTCCCGGCCATCGAGGCGCCCTTGGCCAGCGCCATCTTGGCCTCCAGCGACAGCGCCCCGAAGGACATGCCGGTGATGTAGATGGGGATGTCGAGCTCGATCGGCTTGGAGGCGAAGCGGGCGCCGAGCACCGTCCTGGTCAGGCACTTCTCGCGATAGCCCTCGATCACGAACCGGGTGAGCGTGCCCGGCATGAACATCAGCTCGTCCCAGTGCGGGATCTTCTTGAACATCGAGAAGCCGCGCATCCGGTAGCGACCGAGCTCGGACTTGACGTGGATGTCGTCGATGACCTCGGGCGTGAAGATGCTCGACTGTCCGAGCACGTTGCGGGCCGAGGGTGAGTTCTCGTCAGCCATGGGTGCCGTCACCTCCTGCTAAAGGACGAGCTTGCGCTCGGATGGCTCGAGCGAGTCGTAGTTGTAGAGCTTCTTGCCACACACGAACTTCTGAAACTGCGGCGGGGAGCCCAGCCCGTAGATCCTGAATTTCCTCTCGATGAGCTCGGTGTCGGCGTCGGTCCATTCGCCCTCCACGCAATCGACGCCGAGCGATTTCACCTTCCCGCCGACGTACAGCACGCCGTCGTACATCGAGTCGCCGAGGCCGGGACCCACGTTGCCGCAGAGAATCTGGCGGCCCCGCTGCATCATGAAGCCGGTCATCGAGCCGGCGTCGCCCAGCGCGATGATCGTCCCGCCCTTCTGGTCGATCCCGGTCCGGGCACCGACCTGTCCCTTGACCACCAGGTCGCCGCCGCGGATCGCCGCTCCGGTCAGCGAACCCGCGTTGGATTCGATCACCACCACCCCGGACATCATGTTCTCGCACGCCGACCAGCCGACGCGGCCGGCGATGTGGACCTCCGGGCCGTCAATCATCCCCAGCGCGAAGTACCCCAGGCTGCCGCCGAAGTTGATCTTGCAGCGGGTCAGCAGCCCGGCGCCCAGCGAGTGGCGCGCGCCCGGGTTGAGCACGGTGACCTCGCGCACCCCCTGCTCGTAGAGCAGCCACCGCAACTCGAGGTTGATCCGCCGCGTGGTCAGGTCGCGGGCATCCAGGGTGGCGCGGTCTCCGTCGATCTCCGAGACCTTGGGGATCCGGGCGTCGAGCTCGACCAGCCCCCGCGGATCGAACTGGGGCTCAGATTCTGGCCCGGCCACCCCGGGCGCGGACGAGTTCACCGTGTCCATACCATCACCGTCGATTCATAAGGATCGTAAGTTTCTATCTCTCTGTCGATCACGGCGCGGATCGCCATCTCCTCAGACGCCAGCGCCACCATGTCGTCGCCCTCGTAGAGGACCAGCGGCTTGGCCGCGAGCTCATCCTTGGCGACGCCGAGCGAGTCCTCGGAGACGCAGATGTAGGTGAACACGCCGTCGAGGTCCTCCAGGCTGTGGTGCATCGCGTCCTCGAGCGAGTCGCCGTTGGCCATCCGGTCGGCCAGGTAGACGGCGATGATCTCCGAGTCGCACATCGACGCGAACCGGTGCCCGTGGGACTCGAGCCGGCGCCGCCACTGGTGGTAGTTGGTGAGTTGGCCGTTGTGGACCACCGCCACGTCGGAGAACGGATAGGCCCAGTAGGGATGGGCGTTGGCGATGTCGACGTCTGACTCGGTGGCCATCCGCACGTGGCCGATGCCGTGCGATCCGAAGTAGTCCTCGAGCCGGTAGGCGCCGGCGACGCTGCGGGCGTCGCCGAGGTCCTTGACGATCTCCAGCGAGTGCCCCAGCGATAGCACCTCGGCGTGCGGGACCGACTCGACGTAGTCGGCCAGCCGCTTGAGCTCGCCGTGGTAGTCCAGGTTCGCGCTGAACGTGTACTCGTTCACGTCCTCGGTGGACTTGAGCTGGGCCCCGGCGCCCTTCAGCCGCGCCTCCACCTCGCGCCGGCGGCGCTTGATTGCATCGGCGAACTCCAGATCGCGCGGCGCCGTGGAGTCGGCGAGCTTGATCCGGACCGTCAGCTCGTGGCTCGGCGCGTGGTAGAGCGCGTACCCGGTCGAGTCCGGCCCGCGGTGCTTCATCGACTGCAGCATGCTCGTCATGTCGCGGCCGATGCGGTGCGCACCGTTGCCGTTCTTGTAGATGATTCCAGCGATTCCGCACATGGCTAGGGCAGCACCTCCAGGTACTCGTCGCGCTCCCAGTCGGTGACCGCCGCCAGGTAGCGCTCCCATTCATCGCGCTTGTAATGGTTGAAGACCTTGTAGAGGCGACCCGGCATCGCGCTGCGGATCACCTCGTCGGAGGCCAACGCGTCGAGCGCCGCCCCCAGGCTGTCGGGGACCTTCTCGATCTCCTGACCCTCCTGCAGCAGGTCGTAGGTGTTGCCCTGCTGGGGCGGCCCGGGATCCAGCTCCCGGCGGACGCCGTCGAGGCCGGCCCGCAGCAGCGTGGCCACGGTCAGATAGGGGTTGCACGAGGAGTCGACGCCGCGATACTCGAACCGCCCCCCCGAGGCCACGCGCACGGTGGTGGTCCGGTTCTGCCAGCCCCAGTTCTTGTAGATCGGGGCCCAGAAGCCGGTGTCCCACATGCGGCAATAGGAGTTCACGGTCGGGTTGCCGACGCACATCAGCGCCGGGAAGTGCTCGAGCATCCCGCCCAGGAAGTGGCGGGCGAACTCCGACAGCCGCGCCGGCCCGTCCGGGTCGTAGAACACGTTGTTGCCGTCGTCGTCGATCAGCGTGAAGTGGTGGTGGTGACCGTTGGCCGAAACCCCGGTGAAGGGCTTGGGCATGAAGCTGGGCAGCAGCCCGTGCTTACGCCCGACCGCCGCGCAGACCTGGCGATAGGTGGTGATGTTGTCGGCGGTGCGCACCGGCCGATCGAAGCGGAAGTTGAGCTCCAGCTGACCCGGGGCGTCCTCGTGATCGCCGTAGCTCATGTCGAGGCCCAGTGCCTGGCCGTAGGCGACGACGTCGAGCAGCACCGGACGGAGCTCCTCGAACTGATGGATGTGGTAGCAGTACGGCTTGGTGACGCCTTCGGGCTCGTGGCCGGGCTCGGGGCGCTTGAGCCACATCATCTCGGGCTCGATCCCGATCAAGAACTGGTAGCCGAGCTCCTGCTCGAACTCGTGGGCCACGCGCTTGAGGTTCTGGCGCGGGTCGGCGTCCATCAGCTCGCCGGTCTCGGTGTCGTAGCAGTCGCAGTACACGCGCGCCACGCGGGAGTCCCAGGGCAGCACCGCGAACGTGTCGAGGTCGGCGACCGCCGCCAGCTCGGACTCCTCGGGACCGAAGCCGATGTAGTTGCCGGCCCGGTCGGTGAACAGGTTCGCCACCGCGCCGTAGACCAGCTGGTAGCCGCGCTCGGCGACCTGCGGAAAGAACGTGGACACCACGCCCTTGCCCATCACCCGGCCGGTGACCGAGACCTGCTGGAAGAAGACGTACTTGATCTGCTCGGCCTCGATCCGCTGGGTCAGGGCCTCGATCTTCTCGCGGCGGCCCGGCGCGCTGCGCGCCTCCTCGAGCGTCGCCGGGGCGGGCTCGATCCGCGGCGAGGCGAGCACCGTGTCCACCGTTCCGCCGAACTGCGGTCCCCCCGCGCTGCCTTCCACTGCTGTCGCCATCTCCACTCCTCTCGTTGCTGCCGCTACGCCGCGAGCAGCG
The DNA here is from genome assembly GCA_036502145.1 of Solirubrobacteraceae bacterium. GTDB lineage: Bacteria > Actinomycetota > Thermoleophilia > Solirubrobacterales > Solirubrobacteraceae > Palsa-465. The sequence continues at coordinate 109,795 of DASXZB010000013.1, forward strand.
ATGGTCGTACGCGCACGCCCCGGACTGAACAAATTGGTACAGGTCGCGTTATACCAAGCCCCCGACACCACCGCAAGCCAAGCGCTTGACGGGAACCGGTTGGGTCCGATACGCTGTTGCGTCCTTCCCAACTCTATTGCGTAATTGGCAACGCTAGGCTATCGGCGAGCGCCACGCCGAGCCATCCCTTCTCCCCCCAGGAGCCCCCATGCCCGACCGCCTCCCCTCCTCCGTCCCCACGCTGGTCATCGGCGCCGGGGTCCACGGCCTGTCCACCGCCTGGCATCTGGCCCGACAGGGGCAGCGGGTACTGGTCGTCGACAAGACCGCCGTCGCGGCCGGGGCCTCGGGGATCGCCTGCGGGGTGATCCGCAACAACTACTTCCAGCCCGCGATGTCGGAGCTGATGGCGGCCTGCGTCGAGGTCTGGGAGTCCGATCCCGAGGCCTTTCACTACCACGGCAGCGGCTACCTGGCGCTCGGGCCGCCGGCCCAGGAATCGGACCTGGCCGAGGTCTACGAGCGCCAGCAGCGGATCGGCTACCCCTCCGAGCTGCACAGCGGCGAGGCTGAGGTGTCGCGGCACATGCGCTCCCTGTACGGGGACTGGCGGGCGCCCGGGCTGACCGTCTGCCTGCACGAGCACGCCGGCGGATTCGCCTTCAACCATGAGTCGATGAACGGCCTGGCCGACAAGGCCCGCGCCGCCGGCGCCGAGATCGTCACCGGGGTCCAGGTGACGGGCTTTCAGTTCGATGGCTCAGGGGCCGTGAAGTCGGTGGACACGGATGCCGGCACGATCGACGTCGACCAGGTGGTGGTCGCGGTCGGACCGTGGATCGCCTCGCTGTGGCGCGAGCTGGGCCTGCCGGACCGGCTCGACGTCCGCCAGCCCGACAGCACGGTCGTCGCCGACCAGCCGATGTGGACCTACTGGTACCTGCAGGAGGGCGAGGTCGAGTTCGATCCCCGGACCTTCGTCACCGACGCCGGCGCCCCGTCGCCGGTGCTGCACGTCGACTCAGACCAGCCGCTGCGCGCCGACGACGGCGAGCTGATCACCGAGCAGCCCTGGGGCGTCTACTTCAAGCCCGATCGCTCGAGCATCCAGGGCGGAGCGCAGCCGCTGAAGGTCGGCAACAAGTTCGAGGTCGACCCGTACCCCACGGGCACCGTCGACCCAGAGTTCCCCGGGATGTGGTCGGCGGCGCTGTCGCACTGCCTGCAGCGCTTCCACGGCGCGCGGGACCGCTACCGCCAGACCCGGTCGGGCGGCGTGGGGGCGTTCACCGTCGACAACTTCCCGGTGTTCGACTACATGCGCCCCAATGTGTTCGTGGCCGCCGACTCCAACCACGGCTACAAGATGATCGCCGTGGGGCGGGAGATTGCGCGGGTCCTGACCGGCGAGCACTCGGCGCTGCTGCACCCGTTCCGCTACGAGCGCTTCGCCACCGGGGACCTGCACCCGGTCTCGCACAGCCCGTACCCCTGGAGCTGAGCGCGCTCGGGAGGTGAGCGCCGCGGTGGCGCTCAGGCGCCCGGGGCCTCGGAGCCCCCAACGCCCGCTGACCCCCCAACACCCGCGGAGCCCCCAACGCCCGCTGAGCCCCCGACGCCCGCTGAGCCCCTAGGGCCCGGCGAGCCCCCAAGGCCCCGGGTGAGCGCCGCGGCCGCCTCCAGCAGCGGCTCGCGCAGCGCCTTGCGCGTGGCCGCCGGTAGCCGTGACGCCGGCCCTTGGATGCCGAGGATCGCCGCCAACTCACCGGCGCGGCCGAACACCGGCGCCGCCAGCGCCGCCAGGTCCGGCTCGCGCTCCCCGGCGGCTTCGGCGTAGCCGCGCTCGCGCACGGCCTCCAGCTCCGCCGCCAGCACGTCCGGATCGGTGATCGTGCGATCGGTGAACGGGGTGAGCTCGGCCCGGGCCTCCGCCCTGCCCCCGGCCTCAGCCCCGGCCCCGACTCCGGCCTCAGTCCCGGCCCCGACTCCGGCCTCAGTCCCGGCCCCACCTGAGAACGCCAGCATCACCTTCCCCGCCGCGGTGGCGTGGGGCACGCTCGGCCGCCCCACCCGCGCCATGCTGACCACGCTCGACGGCGAGGGCACGAAGTCGACAGTGATCGCCTCCGCGCCGCCCGGCACCGACAGGGTCGCGGTCTCCCCGGTGGCGGCGACCAGCTGGGCCAGCAGCGGGCGGGCCACGGCGCGCACGTCGAGCTGGGCCAGGACGCGATCGGACAGGGCCACCAGCTTCAGCCCCAGCCGGTACGGGCCAGCCCCGGCCGAACGCTCGACCAGACCGGCCTGCTCCAGCGTTCCCAGCAGCCGCGACGCCGTGCTGGCGTTGACGCCGATCCGCCGCGCCAGCTCGTTGACCCCCAGCCCGGACTCGCTGGCTCCCAGCACGTCCAGCAGCGCCGCGGCGCGGGCCACCGAGCCCACCGAGCGCCGGGGCCCAGCGCCGTCGCCGGCCACGCCCGCGCCCGCCTATCGCTCGCTGCGCGACGCGCGGCGCGCGCGCCCGCTGCGCGAGCCGTCGCCGGCGCCGGCGATCCGCGCCGGCTGGGGCGAGTCCAGCGAGCGCATCACCATCACCTCGATCCCGCCGGGCGCGAACAGGTCACGCGAATAGGCCACCCGGTCGTCGCGCCCGGCGAAGATCAGCTCCTCGAGCTCCAGCCCGGCGGTGGTGCGCCGGATGCCCAGCGCCTTGCCGGCCCGCTCGCGCGGGGTCAGCAGCGCCGGCATCACCCGGGTGCGGGCGAACGTCACCGCGACCCCCAGCTCGATCAGCACGTCGAGCACCATCTGGCCGCGCTCCAGCGCCGACAGCAGCCGCTCGTCGGGGAGCTCGATCGCCGGATGCACCACGTCGAACATCACCGCGACCGGCGCGCCGCTGGCCACCAGCGTCCGCGAGATCGCCGTGGCCTTGGCCTCCGGCTCGAGTCCCAGCGCATCGGCAGCCTCACCGCCGACCGCGCGGTGCTCGATCTTCAGATCGGCCGCGCTGAGCTCGAGGCCGCGCCGCTGGGCCACCGACGAGTACGGCTCCAACCGCTCCAGGCGCTCGCCGAACGCCGTCGGCACCGCCATCCGCCCCACGAACGTCCCGCTGCCCTGGCGGCGGACGATCTCGCCGCTCTCCTCCAGGCGCCCCAGGGCGCTGCGCAGCGTTCCCCGTGACACGCCGAGCATCGCCGCCACCTCGTGCTCAGGCGGGAGCCGGTCGCCCGGGCGGTAACGGCCCGGGGCCAGCCAGTTGCGCAGGGCTCGCTCGGCGCCGTCGACCAGCGACGGGCGCCCGGCGCCGCCCTCCACCGGGTCGGGAGCGGTCTCGGCCGAGGACGAGCGCTTGCCCCGTCCACCTGACCCACCCCTCGCGATCTCAGCCACTCCTCACCAGGGGCAATCCTATTGCCGCGACCGGCAGCGGCAGCGCTCTATTTCGATTCGCCCTCCCGGCGCGCCTGGTCCGGGTCGTATGCAGAGTCCGCCGGCGCCGCCCCCACCGCCGCCTGATCGCTGTCTCGGGGCTGCACGTGCTCGAAGCCAAAGCGCCCCTTGACGCACAGGTTGCCGTACGTCACGTCGTGATCGGCGGGCGAGGTGACCTTGACGATCCGCTCGTCCTGGACGTGCAGCGTCAGGCTGCAGCCGACGCCGCAGAAGGCGCAGATGGTCTCGGTCTCGGTCTGTCGCGACTCGTCCCACTCGCCGGCCTGCCGCAGCTCGTACTCCGACATCGGCATCAGGGCCCCGGTGGGGCACACGCCGATGCAGTTGCCGCAGTACACGCAGGCCGACTCCGGCAGCGGGTTGGCGTACTCGGTCGAGATGTGGGCGTCGAAGCCCCGCCCGGCGACGGTGATCGCGAACGTGTTCTGGTGCTGGTCGCCGCAGGCGTCGACGCACTTGTAACACAGCACGCACTTGGAGTAGTCGCGCATGTAGAGCTCGTTGTCGATCTCCGGGGGTCCGGCCACGGTGGCCGCGGTCCGGCCGTCGGGCACCTTGTGGCGGCCGGCCTGCTGGTGACCGCGGTCGGCGTCCGGAGGCGCCGGCGGGCCGTAGCGCTCAGGCTCGGCGTCGTAGCGCTCGAGGTAGACCTCGATCCCCGGCGTCGTCGACAGGTCGACCGAGGACGCCAGGAACTCGAGCACCATGCGGCGGTTGAGTCGCACCCGCTCGGAATCGGTCTTGATCGACATCCCGTCCTCGGCCCGCCGCGAGCACGCCGGCACCAGCGTCCGCGCGCCCTCCAGCTCGACCATGCAGACCCGGCAGGCGTTGGCCGGGCTCAGCGTCTCGCCCCAGCACAGGGTCGGCGTGTCGACCTCGAGCGCCCGGCAGGCGTCGAGCAGCGTGGCCCCCTCGGGCACGGTGACCGCGCGGTCGTCGACCTTGAGCTCGATAGTTCGCTGACTCATCGCGTCGCCTCCAACTCGGAGAATGTTCCCAGGCGCTCCACGGCAGAGGCGATCGCGGTGGCCGCGGTCTGGCCCAGCCCGCAGATCGAGGAGTCGCCCATGCAGGCCCCCACGTCGCGCAGCAGCGCCAGCTCCTGCTCGAGCGAGCCCCGCAGCTCCCCGGAGCGCAGGCGAGCCAGCGCCTCTTCCTGGCGCACCGTGCCCACGCGGCACGGCGTGCATTGGCCGCAGGACTCGTCGCGGAAGAAGGCCGCGATCCGGACCAGGATCTCGGGCATCGACACCGTTTCGTCGAACGCGATCACCACGCCGGAGCCCAGCGTGGTCCCGGCGTCGCGGACCGCCTCGAAGGTGAGCGGCAGATCGAGCTGGTCGGGCGCCACGAACGATCCCGCGGCGCCGCCGAGCAGCACGCCCTGCAGCTTGCGATCGCCGACGATGCCGCCGGCCCGCTCCAGCAGCTCGCGCAACGTCGTACCGAAGGGAACCTCGTACACGCCCGCCCGGACCACGTTGCCCGACACGCAGAACAGCTTTGACCCGGTCGACTTCTCGGTGCCGACCTGGGCGAACGCCGGTCCGCCCTCGAGCATCATCGGGATCACGTTGTAGAGCGTCTCCACGTTGTTGACCACCGTCGGCTTGCCGAACAGCCCCACCGCGACCGGGAACGGCGGCTTGGAGCGCGGCTCGCCGCGGAACCCCTCGATCGAGTTGAAGATCGCGGTCTCCTCACCGCAGATGTAGGCCCCGGCGCCGCTGCGGATCTCGATCTCGAACGAGAAGCCGTGGTCGAGGATGTCCGACCCCAGGTAGCCGTGGTGGCGGGCGGTCTCGATCGCGTGGTCCAGGCGCTCGTGGGCCACCGGGTACTCGCCGCGCAGGTACAGGTAGCCGCGCTCGCAGCCGGTCGCGTAGGCGGCGATCGTCATCGCCTCGATCATCGCGAACGGATCCCCCTCCAGCAGCACCCGGTCCTTGAACGTCCCCGGCTCTGACTCGTCGGCGTTGCAGACCATGTAGTGGGGGCGCACCGCCTGCTGGGCCACCGCCTCCCATTTGACGCCGGTGGGGAAGGCGGCGCCGCCGCGTCCCATCAGACGGGAGTCCTTGACCTCACGGATCACCTGCTCGGGACCGAGCTCGATCGCGCGGCGCAGCGCCTCGTAGCCGCCGGCGGCGCGGTAGTCGTGCAGGCTGCGGGGATCGACCACTCCCACTCGGCCCAGCAGCCGTAGCCCGGCCTCGCCCCGCTGGCGCACCTCGGCGGCGCGGATCGGATCGGGTCGCCCGCCGTTCAGGGCCGCCAGCGCCTGGGCGGCGTCGGCCGGTGCCATCACGTCCTCGGTCGGAGATTCGCCGGCGATCGTCAGCATCGTCGCCGGCCCGCGGTCGCACTGGCCCAGGCAGGGGCTGCGGAGCCAGGCGGCGCCGTCACGTTCCTCCTCCTCGGGACCGAAGCTCTCCTCGAGCTGGGCGATCAGCTCATCTGAGCCGACGCACTTGCAGGCGATGTCCTCGCAGACGTGCAGGACCCGCCCCGGGCGGGGGTTGACCGACAGCAGCCCGTAGAACGTGGCCACCCCGAAGGCATCGGCGGGCGGGATCGTGAGCCGCTCGCAGATGTAGTTCAGGGCGCCCTGGCTGATCCAGCCGACCCGCGACTGCACTCCGTGCAACGCCGGCAGCAGCAGGTGGCGCCGGCCGCGCGCGTCGTGGCCGCTGTGGGCCATGCGTCCGTCGACCAGCTCGTCGTGGGTGCCGCCGTCCCAGCCTGAGGCCGGGGGGCCCAGCACCGCATCGACCGCTGCCTTCTCATCCTCGGTGGCGACGGCGAGCAGCAGCCGTAGATCCATCAGTCGCCCGTCCCTGAGGGTTGCACGACCTCAGTCTCGCGAACGTCCGGGGCCTGCCGGCGGCCGTCGCCGGGCGCGCCGTTGCTCGGTGCGCCGGTGCCGGGCGCGCCGTTGGTCGCCGAGGCCAGCTTGGCCCCGTCGCCGTCTGCAGCCAGCGTGGCCGCCGTGACCTTCTCCACCCGGATCGCCGCCGCCTTGAACTCGGCGGTGCCGGACTTGGGGTCGGTGGCGTCAATCGTGAGCACGTTGGTCTCCACCAGCTCAGGGAAGTGGAAGGTCATGAACGCCAGCCCCCGCCGCAGACCGCGATCGATCCGGACCGGCGCGTTCACCGACCCGCGGCGTGAGAACACGCGTGCGGTGTCGCCCTCGCCGAGCTCGAGATGGTGCGCGTCCTCCGGCGACAGCATGATCGCATCGCCGCCCGCGTGCAGCGGCGAGCGGTACAGGTTCGACTGGGCGCCGGTGTTGTAGGACTCCAGCCGCCGCCCGGTGGTGAGCCGGATCGGGTACTCGTCGTCCAGCGACTCCACCGGGGGACTGTGCGGGGTGACGCTGAGCGGAGCCGGCGGCCCTTCGATCGGGTCCTTCCACAGCCGGCCGTGCAGGAACTCGGAACCGGGATCGTCCTCGCTGGTGCAGGGCCACTGCAGCCCGTCGTTGTCGGCCAGCCGCTGGTAGGTCATCCCGGCGTGCATCGGGCTCAGCGAGCGCAGCTCGTCCCAGATCCGCTCGGCCTCCGGTGCCTCCCAGTCGTGGCCCAGCCGCCGGGCCAGCTCGGTGATGATCCAGTTGTCGTCGCGGGCGTCACCGGGGGGGTCCAGGGCCTTTCGCACCAGCTGCACCCGCCGCTCGGAGTTGGTCACGGTGCCGCTTGCCTCGACCCAAGAGGCCGATCCCGGGAACACGACATCGGCCATCTCCGCGGTCTTGGTCAGATAGAGGTCCTGGACGATCAGGCAGTCCAGACTGGACAGCAGCCTGAGCGCCCGGGTCTGGTCGGCCTCCGATTGCGCCGGGTTCTCCCCGATCACGTACAGCGTGCGCAGCTCGCCGCGCTCGATGCCTTCGAACATCTGGGTGAGATGCCACCCATACTTGGCCGGGATCTCCACGCCCCAGGCGGCTCCGAACTTCTCGCGCGCCGCGGCGTCTGACTCGATGTCCTGGAAGCCGGGCAGCTTGTTGGGGATCGCGCCCATGTCGCCGCCGCCCTGGACGTTGTTCTGGCCGCGCAGCGGACTCAAGCCGGAGCCGTACTTGCCGACGTGCCCAGTCAGCAGCGCGAGGTTGATCAGCGCCAGCACGTTGTCGACGGCGTTGTGGTGCTCGGTGATCCCCAGCGTCCAGCAGATCACGGCGCGGTCGGCGCGACCGTAGCTGTGGGCCAGCTCCTTGATCGCCGCCGCCGGGACCCCGGTCAGCCGCTCCCCCTCCTCGAGCGTGAACGGCTCGACCGACTCGGCCAGCGCGTCGTAGCCGGTGGTGGCGCGGTCGATGAAGCGCCCGTCCAGGAGGTCGGCATAGATCAGCTCACGAGCGATCGTGTTGGCCAGCGCGACGTCTGAGCCCACGTCGATCCCCAGCCACAGGTCGGCCCATTTCGCCGACGAGGTCCGCCGGGGGTCGACGACCATCAGCTTGGCGCCGCGACGCACCGCCTTGAGGACGTGGTGAAAGAAGATCGGATGCGTCTCGCGGGCGTTCGAGCCCCACAGCACGATCAGATCGGTTTCCTCTACTTCTCTGTAGGACGTCGTTCCGCCGCCCGCACCGAATACCGTCGCCAGACCGACGACGCTAGGAGCGTGTCAAGTTCGGTTACAGGAGTCGATGTTGTTGGTGAGCATCGCCTGGCGCGCGAACTTCTGGGCCAGGAAGTTCATCTCGTTGGTCGACTTCGAGCACGAGAAGATCCCCGACGAGTGTTGGGGATTCGCGGCCGTGCGGGCGCGCTCCAGGCCCGCGGCGGCGCGGTCCAGCGCCTCGTCCCAGGAGGCTGGGCGGAGCTCTCCGTCGCGACGCACGAGCGGTGTGGTCAGTCGAGTTCGAGCGGGCATCTGTTCTCCTCCGTTGAACCAATAGGTGCAGGCCCCAATTTTACCGCTCGGCACCCGGCGGCACCGGTCAGCGACGGGACTGGCTCCCGAGGCCCGTTGAGGCACCCGGCCGCGCGCGTGGCGGCCCTCGGCCAGGCACCAGCCCCCAGCTCGGTCTGGGCAAAAGCGCGCAGCGATCCCCCAACCCGGTCCCGGCTCGGCGCCGGTGGGGAGATCAAACCCGCGATATCAGCGAACGGCCTTGTGCCCGCCCTCGTTGAGACACCGCTTCGGCTCGGGCTTGGGCGCGCAGATCGTCTCTTCGATCGTCGACTTGCGCGGCGGCGCGGCCGGCTGTGCTCGCTGCGTCCGGCGCGAGAACAGCGTTGATATGCGGCGCATCGGTCCTCCTTTAACGTTCATCTTGAACTTATCGGCTCCGTAGTGTTAAACAGGTTAGTAGCGCTATCGGTCGTGTTCCTGCCCGTTTTGATCAAAAACCATTCGCCAGGGCTCGATCTCTGGCCGCGGCGGCCCGGCGAGCCAGCTGACCGGCCTGCCGCGGACGCGGGTCGTTGTCGGCATCGGCGAGGTTGATGGCCACCAGCTGGGTGGCCGCCCGGCACGCCCCCTCGGCCAGCAGCGTCGCCGCGATCGCGTCCCCGGCGAGGTGCGGGCTGCCCGCGCGGGCGGCGTCGGCGGCCAGCTCGGCCAGCTCGGCGCCGGTCTCGGCGAGCTTGAACGGCGGCTCCGAGGCGCTCGACCGTGCCGCCGTCAACGCGTCGGCGCGGCTCGGCTCCGATTTCGGGATCTGCAGCGCCTCCAGCACCGGGCGGTAGGAGTCGAGCTCCTGCTCGGCCAGCGCCAGCGCCTGGGCGCGCAGCTCACCGGCTCTCGCCATCACCGCACCGGCCTCGGCGGCGGGCGAGAACGCCGCCGCCATCTCCACCAATCCTGCCGCCAGCGCACAGGTCACGGCGATCGCGGTACCCCCGCCGGGTGCCGGGGTCCTCGCCGCGAGCTGGTCCGTCAGCTCGGCCAATCGCAGATTGACCAGTGCTCGGTCCATCGACTCAGAACAGGCCGACCGTCCGCCCCTCATCGTCGATGTCGATGTTGAGCGCGGCCGGGGTCTTGCCCAGGCCCGGCATCTGGGTGATGTCTCCACACAATGGGACTAGCCAGCCGGCACCCGTATACGCACGGATGTCCCGAATCGGCAGCGTGAAGTGCTCCGGGGCGTTGAGCAGCTGGGGATCGGCCGACAGCGAGAGGTGGGTCTTGGCCATGCAGACCGGGAAGTGACTGAGCCCCTCGCGCGTGAACTGACCGATCTTGGCGTCCGCCTCGGGATAGAAGTACACGTCCCGGGCGCCGTACACCTGCTTGGCGATGGCCTCGATCTTGTCCTGGATCGGCTCGTCGTCCTGGTAGAGCTGGTGGAAGGTGTTGGGCTGGTCGCACGCCTCCACCACGGCGTGGGCCAGGTCGGCCGCTCCCGCTCCACCCTTGGTGAAGCCCTCGTTGGCCTCGGCGGCGAACGCGCCCGCCTCCAGCGACAGCCGCTTGACCAGCTCCACCTCCTCGTTGGTGTCGCCGGGCCGCCGGTTGACCGCCACCACCGCCGGGACGCCGAAGGTTTGGATCGTGTTCAGGTGGCGCCGGACGTTGGCGAAGCCCACCTCGATCGCCTGCAGGCTGGCCGCGCGGTCGATCCGGGGGTCGTCGGCGATCCCACTGTGGTGCTTGATCGCGCGGATCGTCGTGACCAGCACGGCCGCCGACGGCGTCAGCTTGCCGAACCGGCACACGATGTCGAAGAACTTCTCCATCCCCATGTCGGAGCCGAACCCGGACTCGGTGACCACGTAGTCGCCGAGCTTCATCCCGATCATGTCGGCGATCAGCGAGCTGTTGCCGTGGGCGATGTTGGCGAACGGCCCGCAGTGCATCAGCACCGGCTGGCCCTCCAGCGTCTGGACCAGATTGGGCTTGATGGCGTCCTTGAGCAGCACCGTCATCGCCCCGGCCGCGCCGAGGTCCTCGGCCGTGATCGCCTTGGCCCCGTCGAACGAGTAGGCGGCGGTGATCCCGGCGATCCGCCGGCGCAGGTCCTGAAGGTCACGGGCCACCGCCAGGATCGCCATCACCTCGGACGCCGCCGTGATGTCAAAGCCGGTCTCGCGCGGGTAGCCGTTGGCGCGCCCGCCGAGGCCGACCGCGATCTGGCGCAGCGCCCGGTCGTTCATGTCCACGGCGCGCCGCCAGCCGATCCGCAGGGCGTCGATCTTGTGCGGGTTGCCGTGCAGGATCGAGGCGTCGATCATCGCCGCCAGCAGGTTGTTGGCGGCGCCGATGGCGTGGATGTCGCCGGTGAAGTGCAGGTTGAGGTCCTCCATCGGCACCACCTGGGTCAGCCCGCCGCCGGCGGCGCCGCCCTTGATCCCGAACACCGGGCCCACCGAGGCCTCGCGCAGGCAGGCGACCGGGTTCTTGCCGATCACGCCCAGGCCCTGGGTGAGCCCGACCAGAGTCGTCGTCTTGCCCTCGCCGGCCTTGGTCGGGGTCATCCCGGTGACGCAGATCAGCTTGCCGTCGGGGCGGTCGGCCAGCCGCTCGAGCACCGACAGCGCGACCTTGGCCTTGTAGCGACCGTAGGGCTCGATCTCGTCGGGCTCCAGTCCGGCCTCGGTGGCAATCGTCTCGATCGGCTCGAGCACCGCCTCCTGTGCGATCTCCAGACTGCTCTTCATGGTCGATT
>DASXZB010000014.1:0-6605 GCA_036502145.1 Solirubrobacteraceae bacterium
TGGTGAGCCGAACCAGAATGCATCACGTCCCAGGATGACGCCCGAAACGTGCCGTATTGCGCGCTGCGCGTGGATTAAGTGAAACGTTTGCGGCGCCGCTCACGCCGACGCCGCGCGACGATCACCACCAGCGCCCCCAACGCCACCACCGCCCGGCGCGACACCCGCCCTCCCCGGCCTCTCCGGTCCCTCGCCTCGCCGCCGACCGGCGGGGGGGCCGGCATCGCGAACTCCTCGGCGGCCAGAACGTCGTGGGCCTCGGCGATCCCGGTGGGGTCCGAGGGGAGCCTCACCGGCCCGTGGTGAAGCGCCGGATCAGGCGCCGGCACCCCGAACTCCTCGGCCGCGAGGACGTCATGGGCTTGGTCGCGCTCGCGCTGCTGCGACAGGTCGGGATCGCGCGCCGGGACGCCGAACTCCTCGGCCGCCAGCACATCATGAGCCCCGCCCTGTTCCGTCGCGCGCTTGGAAGGCATCTGCCGCCCAGATGATCCCAAATCCCCGCCGACGGCGGCAGCCGCCAGGGGCGTACCGAGGGCCGCGAGCCCTACGCGGCCGCCAACGCTGCCTTCGAGGCCGCCCCCACGGCCAACGCCGCCCCCCGACGGCCAACGCCATCCACCGCCTCCGCCGGCCAGCACCAGCCACTCTGATAATCTCAGTCACGGAGACTGAGATCTGTTACCACGGGAAGCGGACCGAGTGGTATCATTTGCTTATCTCTGGTAAGCAACTAGCGAAAGTGAAGACTTGATGAGTCGCCTTCTTTTGGTCCCGCTGGACGACGTCGTCGTCTTCCCGGGCATGTCGCTCACGCTGGCGATCGACGCCGGCGATGAAGAGCGAGTGCTGCTCGTGCCCCGTCATGAGCAGGAATTCGCAGCCGTGGGTACCGTCGCCGAGGTCACGGACCGTGTCCGTCTGCCCGGCGGTGGCCGCGCCTACGCGCTGCAAGGGCTCCATCGTGGCGTCGCCGGCGCCGCTCAGACGCTTCCCGACGGCCGTCTGTTCGTCGACGTCGAAGAGCGGCCCGATCCCGTCCCGGTGGACGGCAAGACCCGGAACCTGGAGCGCGAGTATCGCGCCGTGGTGGAGGAGATCCTCGAGGTCCGCGGCGACGACGGACGCATCTCCGCCTTCTTGCGCAGCATCTCCGAGCCGGGGACGCTGGCCGACACCAGCGGCTACAGCCCGGACCTCAACTACGAGCAGAAGGTCAACCTGCTGCTGACCGTCGATGTAACGGAAAGGCTGGAGCTCGCCCTGGGCTACCAGCGCGAGCGGCTGGCCGAGCTGCAGGTGCGCAAGCGCATCCGCGAGGACGTCGAGTCCGGCGCCGAGAAGCAGCAGCGCGAGTACTTCCTGCGCAAGCAGATGGACTCGATCCGCAAGGAGCTCGACGAGGACGACGCCTCGATCGTGGAGGAGTACCGGACCAAGATCGAGGAGGCCGGCATGCCCGAGCAGGTCCGCGAGCAGGCCGTCAAGGAGCTGGGCCGGCTCGAGCGGATGGGCGAGCAGAGCGCCGAATCCAGCGTGATCCGGACCTACCTGGACTGGCTGATCGCGGTGCCGTGGAGCACCACCTCCGAGGAGAAGCTCGATCCCGAGCACGCTCGGACGATCCTCGACGAGGACCACGCCGGCCTGGAGGACGTCAAGGACCGGATCGTCGAGTACATCGCGGTCAAGAAGCTGCGTGTCGATCGCGGAATAACAGAGGACAAGCGCTCCGGCGCGATCCTGACCCTGATCGGACCGCCCGGGACCGGCAAGACCTCGATCGGCGAGTCGATTGCGCGTGCAACCGGTCGCAAGTTCGTCAGGATGTCGCTCGGCGGCGTCCACGACGAGGCCGAGATCCGTGGCCACCGGCGCACCTACATCGGCGCGCTCCCCGGCCGCTTGGTCAGGGCCCTGAGAGACGCCGGGACGATGAACCCCGTGATCATGCTCGACGAGGTCGACAAGGTCGGCGCCGACTGGCGCGGCGACCCCAGCGCGGCCCTGCTCGAGGTGCTCGACCCGGCGCAGAACCACTCGTTCCGCGACCACTACCTGGATCTCGAGCTCGACCTCAGCGGGGTCATGTTCATCGCCACCGGCAACGTGGCGGACACGATTCCCGGCCCGTTGCTCGACCGCATGGAAGTGATCCGCTTCGACGGCTATACGACCTCCGAGAAGGTCGCGATCGCGCGGGGCTACCTGTGGCCGCGCCAGCTGGAGCGCAACGGCCTGCGGCCCGAGGAGGTCGAGATCTCCGACGAGCTGCTGACGACCGTGACCACCGAGTACACCCGCGAGGCGGGCGTCCGCCAGCTGGAGCGTGACCTGGGGACGCTGCTGCGTAAGACCGCGACCAGAATCGCCGCCAACCAGGCCACCGCGCCGGTCACCCTCGACCTGGAACTGGTCCGCGATGCCCTCGGGCGCCAGCGCCACTTCCAGGAGTCGGCGATCCGCACCGCGGTGCCGGGCGTGGCCACTGGACTGGCGGTCACCGGAGCCGGCGGCGACGTGCTGTTCGTCGAGGCCACCGGGATGCCCGGCAAGCCGGGGCTGACCCTCACCGGCCAGCTCGGCGACGTGATGAAGGAGTCGGCGCAGATCGCGCTCTCCTACGTCCGCGGACACGCCGGCGATCTCTCGATCGAGCCCAATCAATTCGATGAGCGCTCGTTCCACGTGCACGTCCCGGCGGGAGCGATCCCCAAGGACGGTCCCAGCGCCGGGGTGACGATGGTCACCGCGCTCACCTCGCTGCTCTCGGACCGACCGGTCAGGCACACCGTCGGGATGACCGGCGAGGTGACGCTCCAGGGCCGGGTGCTGCCGATCGGCGGTGTCAAGCAGAAGGTGCTGGCGGCTCACGCCGCCGGGCTCACCGACGTGGTCCTCCCGGAGCGCAACCGAGGCGATCTGGACGATGTCCCCGAGGAGGTGCGCGACCAGATGCACTTCCACTTCGCGATGACAATCGACGAGGTCCTGGGCGTCGCGCTGGAGCCGGCCGCGATCCATCCCGCCGCCGCGGCCTAGGGCGTCAGAAGACGACACGGTTTCCGGGCGTGCTCCGAGCACGCCCGGAAACAGGTCGATTTGACACCGCCGCGACGGGCCAGCACGATCAGCGCCATGCTGACGCGATCGGAGGATCCCCGGGTTCAGACCGTCCTCCGTCAAATGGCCCTCGATGCCGCCGCCGCGGAGGCATCAAACGCGCTGCGCGCCGCTGGCATCCAGAGCATCCTCCTCAAGGGCCCAGTGATCGCGGACTGGCTCTACGACGAGCCCTGGCAAAGGCCCTACGGGGACATCGACCTACTTGTCGCACCCGACAACCACAACCGCGCGGCGCGGATGCTCCAGGGACTCGGGTACCGCGACTTCACCGTCCATGAGCCAGGTCACCTCGGCCACTCGTCGATCTGGCGACGCCAGAAGCCCGCTCCCGCAGAGATAGATCTTCACTGGCGGCTGCACTGGATCCGCGGCGATCTGACCTCCTGGTCGGCACTGAGTGCTGACGTCGACACGCTGAAGATCGGCCAAGTCGGAGTCGACACCCTCGCTCCTCACGCACGGGCGATGATGCTGGCGCTGCATGCGGCGCAGCACGGGATCGGCTGGCCCAAGTCGATACGTGACCTCGAGCGAGCGGTGGCGCGCGTCGACGAGCCAACGTGGTCTGAGGCGGCGAGACTCTCCCGACGACTCGGTGTCGACGGCGTGCTCGCCGTCGGTCTGCGCTTGGTCCCAAAGGGCATCGTGCTCGCGGACCGTCTCGCGCTGGGGCCATCGTCGTCGGTGGAGGCGCACCTTCTGTCGAGCACGCCAGACCCTACATCTCTGGGCTGGATGCGCCTGCTCGAGGAGCGCTCGCTCCGGTCCGCCCTGCAGCTTGCCAAAGGGGAAGTGCTCCCCAGCCCCGAGTTCGTGCGGATCTGGAGCTCGATCGCCCGCCGAGGGAAGCGGGGCTTGGTCGGTGCCTACCTAGGCCGTCCCTTCTGGCTGCTGTGGCACGCCCCGGCCGGGATCCGCGACCTGGCACGTGCGCGCCGCGCCGCCGCAGGAGAAGAACCCGAGCGGTAGAGCGCCGCGGGACAAGAACCCGAGCGGTAGAGCGCCGCGGGTGGGGTAGCTTGAAGGGCATGACCACGATCACCCCCACTCAAGAGCAGCAGATCCTCGACGAAGTCCCCAAGCAGCTGTACATCGGGGGCGAGTGGCGCGACGGCGCCAAGGGCACCCTGGCCGTCGAGGACCCGTCCACCGGCGAGCCGCTGTGCGACGTCGCCGACGCCTCGGTCGACGACGCCCGCGCGGCCCTCGACGCGGCCGTGCAGGCCGGACCCGACTTTGCCTCTCATCCCCCCCGAGAGCGCGGAGAGATCCTGCGCCGCGCCTTCGAGGCGATCATCGGCCGCGCCGACGACCTGGCGCTGCTGATGACGCTCGAAATGGGCAAGCCGCTCAAGGAATCGAAGGCCGAGATCGCCTACGGGGCCGAGTTCCTGCGCTGGTACTCCGAGCAGGCGGTGCGGATCGAGGGCCGCTACGCGGTGGCCGCCAACGGCCAGGGCCGGCTGCTGACGATGCAGCAGCCGGTGGGACCGTGCCTGCTCATCACTCCCTGGAACTTCCCGCTGGCGATGGGCACGCGCAAGATCGGGCCGGCGATCGCCGCCGGCTGCACGGTGGTCGTAAAGCCCGCCCAGCAGACCCCGCTGTCGATGCTGATGCTGGTCAAGATCCTCGAGGACGCCGGATTGCCCGAGGGGGTGGTCAACCTGATCACGGCATCGTCCTCCGGCGAAACCGCCGGGCCGCTGATCTCCGACCCGCGGCTGCGCAAGCTGTCGTTCACCGGCTCTACGGAGGTCGGGCGCAAGCTCATGCAGCAGGCCTCCGAGCAGCTGCTGCGGCTGTCGATGGAGCTCGGCGGCAACGCGCCGTTCATCGTCTTCGACGACGCCGACGTCGATGCCGCCGTCCAGGGGGCGATGGTCGCCAAGATGCGCAACATCGGCGAAGCCTGCACCGCCGCCAACCGGTTCCACGTCGCCGGATCGGTGGCCGACGAGTTCGCGGACAAGCTGGCCGCCAAGATGGGCGCGATGAAGATCGGCCGCGGCACCGAGGACGACGTCGAGGTTGGGCCGCTGATCGACGACAAGCAGCGCAGCAAGGTCGCCGACCTGGTCTCCGACGCTCTGGGCCGCGGAGCGAACGCGGTCGTCGGGGGCCACGCCCGCGACGGCGCCGGCTATTTCTACGAGCCCACGGTGCTAACCGACATCCCCGCCGACGCCGAGCTGCTGACCGAGGAGATCTTCGGCCCGGTGGCGCCCGTGAAGGGCTTCGCCGACGAGGACGAGGCGGTGGCGGCCGCCAACGACACCGAGTACGGGCTCGTCGCCTACGTGTACACCAGCGATCTCAAGCGGGCGCTGCGGGTGGTCGAGAAGCTCGAGACCGGGATGGTGGGACTCAACCAGGGCATGGTCTCAAACGCCTCGGCTCCCTTCGGCGGCATCAAGCAGTCGGGCTTCGGACGTGAGGGCGGACCGGAAGGGATCGAGGAGTACCTCGAGACGAAGTACGTGGCCGTCAACCTGTGATGACAGTACGCGGCGTCAACCTGTGATGACAGTACGTCGCGTCAACCTGTGATGACACTATGTGGCCGTCGACCCATGATTACCACGTAGCGGGGCCCAGCACCGCCTGAACGGCCGCAAAAACCCGCCGCGCCGAATCTTTATGTAATCGCCCCTCCTCCCGGGGTAACCGGCAGGTTCACGAGGTAGGAAAGGGAGGTAGAGATGTAGGTGGACGATGCGCTCGTGGAGCGCCTGTCGCTCCTTCGGCCAGGCGAGCGTCCAACACACGCCCGGGATATGAAGGACTGCCCCGGGCAAGCAGACCGTTCAAAACAATCTGTCAACTCTCAAGGGGGATCAATGACTGTACGTAAGGTAGCGACCGCGCTCGCCGTCGTGTGCGCGGCGGTTCTCGCCGTGCCCGTTGCGGCCGGTGCGCAGACCACTCAGACCACTCACGCCACATCGTTCAACAGCGTTCCGGTGACCGGAAAGGCCAGTAACGGCAAGACCTTCACCGGCCGTTACATGGTGACGCAGTTCGTCACCCGCCACGGCAAGCCTTATGCGGTGGGCACGCTCACCGGCAAGATCGGGAACCGCACCGTCAAGAGCACGAATGTCTCGCTCCCGGCGCAGATCCCGCACACCGCGGCTGCCGGTGTGGCAGCGGCGTGTCCGATTCTTCACCTGACACTCGGACCGCTGAAGCTCAACCTGCTGGGGTTGACGGTTCATCTCAATCAGGTGGTGCTCGACATCACGGCGCATTCGGGTCCCGGCAATCTGCTCGGGAATCTGTTGTGCTCGGTGGCTGGCCTGCTCGACCAGAACACCGTTCTGTCCCAGCAGTTGGCGGGACTGCTCAACATCTTCCAGCAGCTTGGCAACACGCCGGGTTTGTTGAATCTCTAGTCGCCGGTCCGGCGACCGCTCGCGGAAGAGACCACAGCGAGGCACCTCGTGAAGCGAGCGGGGGCGCGCCCGGGTAACCCCCGG